>JBAQWV010000041.1:0-262096 GCA_049299095.1 Anaerolineae bacterium
GGTCACGGCGTTGAGCCGGAGACTGCTCACTCCTGAAGGGCGAGCGTCGTAAACAAACAGATCGGGTAGCCGACTGAACGCCTGCTACCCGACGTATGACGGCAAACCTTGCTTACTTGCGCAAGCCCAAGCGCTCGATCAATTGCTTGTAGCGCTGCTGATCTTTGCGGCTGAGGTAAGCCAAATGGCGCCTGCGCTGACCCACCAGCTTCAACAGGCCCCGGCGGGAAGCCTCATCGTGCTTGTGCGTCTTCAGGTGTTCGATGAGCTGGTTGATCCGCGTGGTGAGCAGAGCAACCTGCACTTCAGGGGAACCGGTGTCGCTGTTGTGCACCTGGTAGTCCCGGGTGATGGTATCCTTCTCCGTTTTCGAAAGTGGCACGTTAAATCTCCTTAGTCTCGCTACACAAAGAGCCGAGGTACCGCTGGATTACCAAGGCGCATACCCCAGCACAATTTGGTAAGATTATACCACACAAACGGGCTAGCACACAAGTTCGCGATGGGCCAGTTACCATAAAAAGCTCATTCGCGCGCTGCCAGCTGCCCGGCCAGGATCGTGGGGTCGGTCGTGGGTAACTGGCAAGCAAAGTTTTCGCACACGTAGGACGTAGGCGCGCCGTTGAGTTGCGAGCGGCCTGCCAGCAGCGGAATTTCCGCCGCCGCCGCCTGCGCAGCCGCGTCTGAAGCGGCCCCGGCCAGTACGGTATGTGGCAAAAAGCGCTTTCTGACCACGGTCAATAATCTTTGCGTGGCCGCAGAAGCGGGATCACCGACGATCACCACCTCTTGCGCCCGCCCCAGCAGTCGTTCCAGCACTGCCAGCATGTGCCCGAAGGCCAGCGGCTGGCGTGCCATCGCGTCGCGCAGCAGCAAAAGCAGCGCTTCGGCATGGGTCAGATAACGTTCTTCGCCGGTAAGCGCGTGCAGACGCAGCAAAACGTCCGCGGCTACGGAATTGCCGGATGGGGTGGCGTTGTCCAGCAACTCCTTCGGACGCGTCAACAGGGTTTCATGATCGCGGCTGGTTTGAAAGAAGCCGCCGTGCTCGTCGTCCCAAAACTGCGTCAGCATTGCATCGGCCAATTGACGCGCCGCGCGCAGCCAGCGCAGCTCAAAGGTCAGTTGATACAGCTCGATCAACCCGTCGGCCACGTTGGCATAGTCCTCCAGATAGCCGTTCAGCCGCGCCACAGGCACGCCGCCGGTGAGACTGGCAGGGGCCCAGGTGCGGTGCAGGCCGGTAAGGGATAAATCGCCAGTTGTGAGCGGTGAAGGCGCGGCCATTTCGTGCAGCAGGAAGTGCGCGTTGGCTTCGGCCACCCGACGATAATCCGCACGGTCAAAGACACCCGCGGCATAGGCGAAAGCGCGCAGGGTCATGCCATTCCACTCGGCCAGCGCCTTGTCATCGCGGCCGGGCTTGATGCGCTGGCCGCGCGCGGCCAGCAGAACGGGATGACTGCGGGCCAACGCCGCGGCCAGTTCATCGGCGCTAACCTGAAGCTGCCGCGCGGCGGTCGCCACATCCTGCTCGACGTGCAGAATATTCCTGCCCTCGAAATTGCCCGTGCGCGTCACATCGTAATAGCCCGCCACCAGCCGCGCATCGGCTGCGCCCAGCAGGGCCGCCAATTCCTCCGGCGTCCACAGGAAGAACTTGCCCTCCTCACCTTCGCTGTCGGCATCCTGGCTGGAATAGAACGCGCCGGCGGGGTCGGTCATCTCGCGCACGATATAGTCGAATGTTTCTTCGGCCACGCGGCGCAACTCGCCATCGCCGCTTACCTGCCATGCCTCCACGTACAGCCGCGCCAATTGCGCATTGTCGTACAGCATTTTTTCGAAGTGCGGCACCAGCCAGCGTTCGTCTACCGAATAGCGATGAAAACCGCCGCCGAGCTGATCATACATGCCCCCGCGCGCCATCCGCCGCAACGTATGGAGGACCATGTCGCGCGCGTGTGCGTCACCCGTGCGTGCAGCGTAGCGCAGCAAGAAGCTGAGATTGACCGGCTGCGGGAACTTCGGTGCATGCCCAAAGCCGCCGTAGAAGGAATCGTAGGCTCTGCTCAGCCCCTGCACCGCCTGATCGGCCACCCAAGCGTCTAGTGCCCCCTCGCTGGAGCCTAACCAGCCGTTTAAGGCGTCGCTTTGCAGGGCCGCGGTCATGCGCGCGGCGCTTTCCTGCACCTGTGCGCGCCGTGTGTGATAAGCGTCCGCGGTTGCGACGAGCAAACGACGAAAGCCAGGCATGCCGTAGCGATCAAAGGGGGGGAAATAGGTGCCGCCGTAGTAAGGGGAACCGTCCGGCAACAGCCAAACGCTCATCGGCCAGCCGCCCTGACCGGTCATCGCCTGCACCGCGGCCATGTAGATGCCGTCCAGATCGGGGCGTTCCTCGCGATCCACCTTGATGTTGATGAACAGCTCATTCATAATCTTGGCGGTTTGCGGATCTTCAAAAGATTCGTGCGCCATGACGTGGCACCAATGACAGGCCGAGTAGCCGATACTGAGGAAGATCGGCTTGTCCTCGGCGCGGGCGCGGGCCAGTGCCTCCTCGCTCCACGGATACCAGTCCACCGGATTATGGGCGTGCTGGCGCAGGTAGGGGCTGGTTTCGTGGATTAGACGATTCGGTGTTGGGGCAGTATGCATGGAATTGACCTGTGAAGAAAAGGATGGCCTTGCTGGGTACAGTATAGCAAGTCATGTCGAATAAAACAGGCAGCCAGCACCCAAAAGAGTCATTCATCGGAATCCCGCAACTTTTCATGAGTACCGCTCGTATAAAAAATATATATCGGTTTGTAATATCTAATACAACATAAGTTATACGTTGTTTTGTTACATTTTATATACAATTATAGGAGTTCCCATGTCACAGTACACCCTCGACCAATTTGTGCAGGCGACGGCGCAGCAGGACGCCGAGAATGATCCCTTTGAGTTGGAGAATCCTTATCTGCTCGAAGTCAACCTCGACGGCCGCGTTTGGGCCAAAGTGGGTGCTATGGTCGCGTATACGGGCAAAGTCAACTTCGTGCGTGAGGGTCTACTGGAACATGGTGTCGGAACCCTGCTCAAGCGCGCGGTTTCCGGTGAAGGAACCGCGCTGATGAAGATGGATGGCAAGGGACGCGTTTATCTGGCGGAGCGCGGCAAGAAAATTCGTATTCTTGATCTGCGCAACGAGACAATCTTTGTCAACGGCAATGACTTGCTGGCGCTGCAAGATAGCGTTACATTCGATATCACTATGATGCGTCGGATGGCCGGTGTTCTGGCCGGCGGCCTGTTCAACGTCAAGCTTTCCGGCAACGGATTGGTAGCCATCACCACCCACTACGAGCCGCTGACACTGCAAGTACGCCCCGATCAGCCGGTTTTTACCGATCCCAACGCAACTGTTGCTTGGTCGGGTTCGTTGTCGCCAGAGATCGTGACCAATGTAACTTTCCGCACCCTGATTGGCCGCGGCAGCGGCGAAGCAGTACAGTTTAAATTCAGCGGCAATGGTTGGGTGGTATTGCAGCCATACGAAGAAATATATTTCCAGGCCAGTGCCGGAGCCTAACAGCAGAGAGATTTCGGATGTGACGCGGGTGGAAGATTAAAATCGTTTTTTAGTTAAAAAAAGGCGGCGTGTCTGCAAACAGACACGCCGCCTTTTTTAGAAAAACAATCCCGTTAAGGTGCCAGAATCTGCGACACCGTGACATATTTATAGCCGTTGCGGTCCAAATAATCCAGCAAGCGGGGCAAAGCGGGGCCATTCGCCGCGTTCACATCATGGAATGCGATAATCGCACCCGGGCAAACATGCTCCACCACACGCTGATACAAGTCATCGGCGGTGATCTCTTCGGTCCAGTCGCGGCTGTCCACTGTCCAACCAATCACATGATACCCCTCGCGATTGGCTACGTTCACCACACTCTCGTTAATCGCACCAAACGGCGCACGAAAGAGCGGCTTGGTCGTCGAACCGGGGAGCGCCTTTTGAGTGAGCTGCTCGGTGATTTGCAACTCCCATGCGACATTGTCTGGGGTCATATACAACATATTCTCGTGAGTATAGGAATGGTTGCCCAATTCATGTCCGTTGTCGAGAATCTGGCTGATAATATCGGGGTGATTGTCCAACGCGCCACCCAGAACAAAGAATGTGCCGCGGATCCCGCGTTTAGCCAGCATTTCCATCCGCTCAAGATTACCCTCGGCATAGCCAACATCAAAAGACAGTGCGACTTTCTTTTCGCGGTTATTGCGGCCAATGTAATACCCTGAAATACCAAAGGGCAAATCTTCAAGGCGGGAAACCGCGGGTAGAGGTGAAGTCCATTGCGCGGGGGGAATACTACCCTGCGGTAACCGAATAACTGTTCCTGCCTGTCCCGACCAGTTGGGATTCATAGCCAGCAAATCGTCGGTAGACACGCCTGCATTTTCGGCAATGGTCGAAATCGTATCCCCCGGCCATAAGCAATAGGTTTCGATAATATCGGGATCAGGCGCAACAGTTGGCGTGGCTAAAACCGCATTAGCTATGGCCGTAGCCGTAGCCGCACTTTCCGGTGACAATGCAGCCGCAGGGGTTAATAATGCCGTCTCCCAGTCAGCGTCGGTGCGTTCAGATGTAGAAGTTTGGCCTCCGCGCCCCAGCAAAATAAATATCAACCCCGCAGCCACCAATAAAAGAGGAAATAACAACACGTTATTTCGAGCAAAGCGCGATGAAGTCGCTGGTACTTCCCGGGGTGGCGTTGGCGAAACAGGGGAGTGTGACATGGGCATTCATCCTTCTGGCTGCACACGCCAGCGTTTATGTGATAGCGAGGGGTTCTTTAAAATCATAAAGGCCATCTTTAACTGGCCAGCGACGACCACAATCCACACAAGCCATGGCGTCAGTCTGGTCTACCAGTGCGCCGGCACATTCAGGACATTGGAAAAGCACGCTTGGCAGCTGCGCAGGGCGGGCGCCAGCCACGCCACACTGAACAAAAATGCTCGGTGTCAGCTTCCAGATCGCACCAACCTCCTGAATCGCTCCATCCGCCGCCGCCAGCGCGCTGGCCGGAGCCACTCGCTTCAAGAACGGCGCACGGAAATGCGACACCGCCAGTTCCCGATTGACGGTAAAGTTGGCGCTGCGCAATTGCTGCGTCATCCAGGTTGGGTGAAAATCGAAGTTCAGCGGCACAAACTCGTAGGGCTGTTGGTCGAACGGATTCCAGTCCTGACGGCGCAAAGCATAGCGCGCAATAGACTTCAGATGCCGTTTGCTGGCATATTCGACCACAAAAACGCCACCAGAAGCAATAGAACGACGAATTTGCGCCAAAGCAGCCGGCACATCCGCCAAGTGGTGCATCACTCGGATCATCACCGCGCTGTCTACAATACCAGCAGCCAGCGGTAGTTTATACAAATTCGCCGCAACATAGGTGAACCGGCCACCAACGCCCAAGCGTTGCTGCGCCTGTCGCAACAACGAGCGCGAATAGTCCAGCAAGATCACCTGCTCATAACCGTCATACAAATCGGTCAAGCGACCAAATGCCGCACCGAACTCAACCAACCGGCGCCCGGTTGGCGGCAAAAGCTTGCGTACAGCAATGCGCTCAGCCAAATCCTCATACGCGCGCCCGCCTTGCTCCCAAAAACGTTGCTGATAATCGGAGCCTTCGTAGTCCATTACCTGGGGGGGTTGCTGCCCCTGACGAACTGAACCTGCCATTTCGATTTTTGCCTTTTACAGTGAATTCATGTTTCACGTGAAACACGTTTATCGTCAAGCATCGCTCGATAAGTATCGAGAATGAAGTGGTGCTATCAACCCTTCCATTCTACATAAAGCGGCTAAACCATTATAACACGCTCTGGCAATGGCTCCAAGCGGCATATAGGCGGCGCGCCAGGCCGGTTTTCAGGTGGCTTTGCCAATGTCGGCCCCCTGCGGTACAATCAAAAGCATACCCTTCACAACCCGGGACAATTCGCATGAACTCCATCCAATCATTCGCTCAAACAGTCACGCAAAACATCGAAAAAGTCATGCTCGGCAAGACAGCTATTGTTGAGCTGCTATTGGCCGCGCTGCTCTGCGAGGGGCATGTCCTGCTGGAAGATGTTCCCGGTGTTGGCAAAACCATGCTGGCCCGCGCGCTCGCAGTGAGTTTGGGCACATCCTTCAAGCGACTGCAATGCACTCCCGACCTGCTGCCCAACGACGTGACCGGCGTTTCCGTCTTTAACCAGCAAACGCGGCAGTTTGAATTCATCCCCGGCCCCGCGTTCGCTCACATTTTGCTGGCTGACGAAATCAACCGCGCCACACCGCGCACACAATCCGCCCTGCTGGAGGCAATGGGTGAACGCCAGATAACGGTGGATGGCATCACGCGGCCACTGGCGCGGCCTTTCCTGGTGCTGGCGACACAGAATCCGGTGGAGTACGAGGGCACATTCCCGTTGCCCGAAGCACAACTTGACCGTTTTTTGCTCAAAATTCGTCTCGGCTACCTTGATTCAACCGAAGAAAGCAACCTTTTGCTGCATTTGCGTCGTCAACACCCCATAGAAACGTTGCAACCGGTCGCCAGCGCCGAACAAATTCTGGCGCTAGCCGAACAGGTGTGGGCCGTTCATGTGGATGATACTTTACGCGATTACATTGTGCGGCTGGTGCAGGCCACGCGCACCCATCCCGATGTATTGCTGGGAGCCAGCCCGCGCGGCTCGCTGGCGCTTTACAAGACCAGCCAGGCGTTGGCTGCGTTGCGTGGACGTACCTTCGTGCTACCCGACGACATCAAGCTATTGGCTCCACTAACGCTGGCGCATCGCTGCCTGATACGGCCAGAAAGCGCGCTGCGCGGGCGCACAGCCGAATGGATCATTCAGGAGATTGTCGCGGAAACCCCGCTTGATATCGGCCAGGGATAACCCGATGAACGACCTGCCCTATATTTTGGGGTTGCTTTTCCTGCTGGCCCTGTTCTTGCGGCTAGACTTTGTTTTCTACATTATTTATGTTGTGGGAGCGATCTGGGCGCTGGCGCGTTGGGGCACACCGCGCAGCCTGGCCGCGGTACAGGTACAACGCCAATTCACTGATCACGCGTTTTTAGGTGAGACTATCCCGGTTACCATCGAAATCGAAAATCCCAGTCGCTTGCCTCTCCCGTGGCTGCGCGTCACCGAAGCCTTGCCTGTCGAACTGGCTACCGCGGCACAGCTCAAGCGCGTTTACAGCTTGCGCCCGCGCAGCGCCTTGCAAATCAGCTACGACCTGCACTGCACGCGCCGCGGCTATTACCCGGTCGGGCCATTGCAATTGACCACCGGCGACCTGTTTGGTTTCGCACCGATACACCATCGGCAGGAAACGGGCCAAGCGATCACCGTTTACCCGCGCATCGTCCCCCTCACCGCGCTGGGGCTGCCAGCCCGCCTGCCCTTTGGAACATTGGCCAGCCATGAACGCATCTTCGAGGACCCAGCACGCCCGCGCGGAGTGCGCGCCTACACACCCGGCGATTCGCAGCGTCGCATCAACTGGAAGGCCAGCGCGCACAGCGACGCCTTGCTGATTCGGCAGTACTCCCCGGCCATTTCGCTGGAAAGCACGATCCTGCTCAACCTGAGCATTCACGAATACGAACGGCAATGGCGTTACAGTGCCAGCGAATGGGCTGTTACGGTGGCCGCCTCGCTGGCCGTCTGGCTCGAAAGCGTGCGGCAGGCCGTCGGGCTGGCCGTCTTCGCCGCGGATTCTGCCACGACCACACCCTTAGAAATCTTAAATCCAGTGGAATCATCATTATTTAAGGTTCCGGCGCGGCCGGGAAGGCCCCATTTAATGAAGGTCTTGGAGGTATTGGCTCGCTCCGAGCTGCTAGACACCCGCGCCCCTTTCATCACCTGGGCGCAGCGTGCGGCCGCGCCGCTGGCATGGGGGTCTACGGCGTTGGTGGTGACACCCAACGGCAACGAGGCCACCACACAGGGCTTGCACCATCTCGTGCGCAAGGGCTTAAACGTGGTGATGCTGGTGGTGGAGCCGTATCACCGTTTCGAGATCGTCCAGCAGCGCGCCCGCTTGCTGGGCATTGCTGCGTACCCGGTCGCCAACGAAGACGAATTGCACCGCTTGCAGGCGCAAGGCCAGCGAGGCCCAGCATGAGCCAGCTGCGCCCCGATCAACCTGACACCCACCGGCTGGATAGCCTGCAAGACGCGGCCTGGCAGCGTCAACTGGCGCGCCCGCTGCTGATCGCACTGCAAATCACCTGTTTAATCACCGGCCTGTGGGTAATCATGCAGAACATTCGTTCTATTTATCCTTGGAGCTTCGTACCGCCGTTGGCTTTTTTCCTGGCATTGATCGGCATTGCCAGCGCACAATGGCTGGAAAAACCGGCCCAACGCCACTTGAACAAGAGTACCTTTCAGATAGCGCAGTTAATTATGGTCTTCGCTCTCGTGCGGGCGCTCACTTGGATGCTCGGCGGCGCGTGGCCATCGCTGGCCGACCTGCGCACCTGGCTTTATGAACCCGGCCGTTTCTTCGATGCCTCGTTTGTGCTGGGGGGGCTGCTGGCCGCGTTGGCCTGGCATCGCGGCGTGGTCGTCGGCAGCATCTTTGCTCGGTTGGCGCTGACACCCGGCGAGTTGGTCTATGCCGAGGATAAGCGCCGCGGCTTGTGGCGCATGAGGCGACCGAGCGAGCGGGTGCTGATTTCGCGCCTCGATCTGGTAGAGCAATACACCGGGCAATGGCTGGTGGGCGGGGTGCTGCTGGCCCTGTGCGCAGCGGCCGCGCGCGTGAGCGTGGACAGTGCGCTCCACCTGAACGTGCTGGCTATCGGCGTGCCGCCGCAGATCGTGGTCGCGGGCATCTTCTACTTTTTGATCGGGCTGATCCTCACCAGCCAGGCACGCTTTGCCATGCTGCGCGCCCAATGGCTACAAGAGGGGGTGGACATGGCAGACGGGCTGCCGACACGCTGGAACCGACTGGCAACGCTGTTGATTTTGGTTGTTGGCATGGTGGCGGCGGTGTTGCCGCTCGGCTCCACGGGTCGCATCAGCGATATCATCAATGCTCTGGTGGTGGTAGTAGCCCAAATCGGTATCTTTTTGGCTTTTTTGGTGGCATACGCCTTTGCGCTGCTGATGCGACTATTCGGCGAGCCGCAACCTATGCCTGAAATGCCGCAACAGCCGCTACCTGTACAGCCACCACTAGAGCCGCCGCCCGCGGTCGCCAGCACGCCGGCCTGGCTAGGCGGAGCCAGCCTGTGGATGATCGTGGTGCTGGCTGTGCTGCTGGCCGTGTGGTTCCTGTTCGGCGGGCAGGGGCTGGCAGTCACCCGCGCCAAGCTGGCCGCGACATTAGCCGCGCTCCGGTCGTATCTAAAACAATGGACCCGTGCCGCAAGGCAAGCGCTTCAGAGCGTTTCCGTCGCACGGTCAGGACAAAAACCAACCACAGACGCGCCCTCCCCAGTGCCGTGGCGTTTCGTGCGGGTGAATGCGCTGTCCCCGCGCGAGCAAATACGCTATTTTTACCTGACCGTGGTACGCCGCGCCGCCGAGCAAGGCGTGAAACGCCAGCCAAGCCAAACACCGCTGGAATTCATGCACGAGCTGGAACAGACGTGGCCTGACGCCGAACTGGACGTGCAGAGCTTGACCGCTGCGTTTGTGGCCGCGCGTTACGATGTGGCAGAAGTTAGCGCAGATCAATCACAGCAGGTAAAATCTATTTGGGAACGCGTCAAGCGCGCTTTGCGTGCCCGGCGTTCCAACAAAGGAGAAAAAACAGATGAATCACGTTGAGTTAGTCAAGAGAGCTGCCAAGTTAACCTGGCGCTACAAAGTATTATGGATATTGGGCTTTTTAGTTGCCCTCACATCGGGCGGTGGTGGTGGTTCTGGCAGCCGATTCAGCAATTCGTTCGGCTCCAGTGGCGATGGTTTCGGCGGCTTCGAGAACGGCATGTCCCTGCCAGACAACTTCGGGGCCATTTTGTTGCTGGTCTGTGTTGTACTATTCCTGCTATTTCTTGTGATGGTCGTGGTCAGCACGGTCGCACGCACTGGCCTCTACCGCTCGGTAGACAAAATCGAAGAAACGGGCGTTGCCCCCACCTGGCGCGCCGCGCTGCGGTTGGGTTGGAATCAGCGCTCCGTGCGCATCTTCCTGGCCGATCTGGTGGTTGGTCTCATCTTCCTCATCGCGGCCATGCTGCTTTTTCTACTCGGCGCGACCCCATTGTTCTTACGCGTCGTGGACAACGAAGTGCTGAGCACCATCGGCATTGTACTGACTGTACTTCTCGAACTGCTGGCTTTTCTGATCTTCCTGGTCGCCGCCGCTCTAATCAGCCTACTGAGCAACTTCTGGCACCGCGAAATCGCGCTGCATGATCGCTCTGTCGGCGAAGCCATCTCGAACAGCGTACAGCTCGCGCGCAAGAACGCGGCCAACGTCGGCGTTTTCTGGCTGCTGATGGCCGGTATCGGCATCGGCATCGGTATCGTCTTGCTTCCGATAGTGCTGGTACTGCTGGCCGCAGCCGGCGCGATTGGCGCAGGGCTGGGCTACGCAGCCTACGCCGCCACCAATTCCGAACTAATCGGCGTGCTGGTCGGCCTGCCGCCCGCGCTCATCATCTTCCTGCTGCCTTCCGCCATTTTGAACGGTATCTTCGAAGTGTTTAATTCGAGTGCCTGGACGCTGGCCTACCGCGAGCTGACCGGCGCGGCCACACCTGCCGCGCTGCCTGCACAAATCGAAAGTTAACAACTGTTACAAATGACCAGAGAATTCGGAAGCAGTGCTGTTTTGCTGCTTCCGAATTCTGAATTTTAACCCTTCATGGCCCTCTGGCAAGAACCCACCCCCATTTCCGTGCCGCCAGCTCTGCAACAAGCTGCCGGCGGCCACTGGTTGGTGGCGCACACCCTTGCCCAGCGCGGCATCCTTGATCCCGACAGCGCCCACGCCTTCCTCGACCCCGCGCGCTACACCCCCACCTCTCCCTACGAGCTGCCCGGCATGGCCGCGGCGGTGGAACGCATCCAGCAAGCCTTGCAGCACGGCGAACGCATCGCCGTTTGGGGCGATTTCGACGTAGACGGCCAAACCGCCACCACGTTACTGGTGCAAACGCTGCGCGCCCTCGGCGGTGACGTGCTGTATCACATTCCCATACGCGCCAGCGAAGGCCACGGCGTACACCTGCCCGCGCTAACACGCCTGTTGGACGCCGGCGCGCAACTCATCATCACCTGCGACACCGGCATTGACGCGCAGGCCGCGGTCAGCTTCGCCCGCACGCGTGACGTGGATTTCGTCATCACCGATCACCACGACCTGCCCGCCACACTGCCGGACGCCGTGGCCGTAGTCAACCCCAAGCAATTGTCCACCACACATCCGCTGGCAACGCTACCCGGCGTGGGAGTCGCCTACAAACTGGCCGAAGCCTTGTATCCGCGCGCGTCCGCCTGGCTCGACCTCGTCGCTCTGGGCATTGTGGCCGATGTCGCCCTGCAAACTGGCGATACCCGCTATTTATTGCAACGCGGGCTAGCCCAATTACGCCAAACGCCGCGGCTGGGGCTGCAAGAACTCCTAAAACTGACCCAGGTCATCCCCGATCAGCTAAACGAAGACCATATTGGCTTTGAATTGGCCCCGCGTTTGAACGCGCTGGGACGATTGAGCGATGCCAACGTCGCGGTGGAATTTCTGACCACCGAGGATACGGAGCGCGCGCGGCTGCTGGCGGTCACGCTGGACGGACTAAACGCCGAACGGAAACGCCTGACCGACCAAATTTTTCAAGGCGCGCTGGCGCAACTGGAGCAAGACCGCTCGCTTTTGAGCCATGCCGCGCTGGTGTTAGCTCATCCTGCCTGGGAGCCGGGGGTGATCGGCATCGTTGCCAGCCGCCTGGTGGAGCATTTTCACCGGCCCACGTTGTTGCTCGCTGCGCCACCAGGACACCTTGCGCGCGGTTCGGCCCGTTCGGTAGAGGGGTGCAACATTACCGCGGCCATTGCCACCTGCAGCGATCTCCTTGTCAGCTTCGGCGGACATCCGATGGCCGCCGGGGTGGCAATGGAACCGGAGTACGTGGACCTGTTTCGCCGACGCCTGGCGCGCGCGGTGGCTATGCAGGTGGGCGATACCCCCGCGGAACCAACGATCCAGATTGACGCGGCCATTTCGCTGGCTGAACTGTCGCTGGAGCTGGTGACCGATCTAGAACGTCTGGCCCCGTTCGGGCCGGGCAACCCACGGCTGACGCTCGTCAGCTTCGACCATGCCCTGCTGCGTGACCGCACCATTGGCCGCGGGCGCGAACACAGCGCCCTGCTGATCGAAGACGAAAACGGCGCCAGCCGCGAGGTGCTATGGTGGCAGGGGGCTGGCTGGCCACGGCCGGCCGGCCGCTTCGATCTGGCTTATACGGCGCGCGCCACCACGTACCGCGGTCAGCGCCAGGTACAAGTCGAATGGGTAGATGCGCGCAGCCGCGCACAAGAAAATAACCGGCCCGCAGCGCATCAGGCGACCGTGCTGGATTATCGCCGTGAGCCGGAGCCACGGGCCGCGCTGGCGGCCTTGCGCGCCGATCCAGCAACGCAGGTCTGGTGCGAGGCAGAGGCGCGGCGACTGTGGCAGGGACAGGATCGCACCGAGCTGACCCCGGCAGCTACGCTGGTAATCTGGACGACGCCCCCCAGCCGGGCGGTGCTGCAAGCCGCGCTTGCCCAAGTGCAGCCGCAGCAAGTGGCTGTGTTTGCTTTTGATCCGGGGCTGACTGAGCCGGAAGGGTTCCTGCAACGGCTGGCCGGACTGGTGAAATATGTTTTGCGCACCCCAGATCAGCCAACAAGCCTCGTTTGGCTGGCCGCGGCGACCGCGCAAAGCGTGGCCGCGGCCCGACTGGGACTGCATTGGCTGGCTGGTCGCGGGCATGTGCAGATCGTGGCGATGCAGGGTGATATCGTCACGTTGCTGCCGGGCACAGGACGCCCGGCCCCGACTGATCCCGCGCTGGATAGTGCCCTGCGCGCGACGCTGGCAGAAACCGCGGCTTTTCGGCGCTTCTTTGCCGAAGCTGATCCGGCCGTGCTGCTGGCTTGACCCGTCTGCGCAGTTTTCCACAGCGCGCCCTGCAAAACTCTGCAAAAGCGAGCGAAAACTTCTGTTGGCAATTCCCCGCCCATAACCCCTCTGCCAAGGCCGCCCCTACATCTAGGGCGCGCGTGCCACGCACCCGCTGAATGTGTACCGTGCCGCACAAACACCGTCAAACCCACCTGTAGCGCAATTCACCGCCTCAAGCAGGTTTTCGCACGGTTATCCACCGTCATCCACTGACAAGCCAGCCAACTCCTTACCACTAGGGCTAGGGGGAGAAGCCACGCTTCTGCCCTAACACTGGTCTTGCTGCGCTTGTCAATCGGCGTTCTCCACATTTCCACACTCCCTACTGCTACGACGATATAAATTTATATAAACAAAATGAAAAAGATTCTTTTTGTGCCGAATCTGCATTCCGGCCTAAAGGGTTGCACAACCCTTCAACAATGAGTACAATAGGGGCGGTGATTGCACCATTTAGAACACGTCCTCAGGAAGCTTTTATGCGACTATCCCTTGTAGTGATTCTCGTCGTTGCCTTGTTGGCGACGGCTTTTCTCCCTGCTGCTGCACAGACCGCGACTCCCGTCCAACTGGCTGGCTGGGATGTGCAGGTGTGGCCGGAATATGATCAACCGTCAGTGCTGGTGATTTTGAACGGCACGATAGCAGATGGGGCGGCTTATCCCGTGTCGGTGCATATCCCCTTGCCAGCCGAGGCGGAAATCCATGCTGTGGCTTATCCTGATGCAACTGGCAATTTGTTGACGCTGGCTGCCGATACACAAGCAACTGCCGACGGCAAGACTGTTTCCTTTGAACTCGATCAGCCCAAGTTTGTCATTGAGTTCTATGCGGATATCCTTACCCCTGCGCCGGACCGTAGCTTTGCCCTGAATCTGGTGACACCGTACGCCACGCAGCAAGCTACTCTGATGCTGCGGCAGCCGGCGCGTGCCAGCAACTGGAAAAGCTCCCCTGCGATTGCCTCGAATGCGGTGGACGAATTAGGCAATCCTACGTATACCCTGAATCTGGGCGCACAAACCGCCGGTCAGACGTTCCCTGTGCAGGTGAGTTACACCAAAGCCGACGCCAATCCGTCTGTGGTGGCCCAGGCGCAGACGCCCGCGACGACCAATGCCGTTGTTGCGGCTGAACCGGTACAGCAAAACTGGCTGCCGTGGCTGGCTGCGCTGGCCGCTTTGGCGGGTGCAGGCGCTTTGCTGGCCTATGTGTTCAGCCAACGCCGGGCTGCTGCCACAATGTCGCGTCAGGCACGGCGGCGCACTGCCCGCGAGCGCACCCAAGATGGCAACACCCGTCCTTCACCGCAGCCCAAAGTGACGGCTGCGGCGGGGACGCAAAATAAATTCTGTTCTCAGTGCGGGCAGAAATTTGCGGATAGTGACAAGTTTTGTCGCAACTGCGGCGCACCCAGACCTTAGAAGGAGTTATGGCGATGATTAAAGTTGGTGTATTGACCAGCGGCGGCGACTCGCCAGGCATGAACGCGGCGGTGCGCGCGGTCGTGCGCGGCGCGCTTAGCCGCGGCGCTGAAGCCTACGGCATCTACGAAGGCTGGCAGGGCGCAGTGGACGGCGGCGAAAAACTTGAACCGCTCGGCTGGCGCTCGGTCGGCGGTATTTTACAAAAGGGCGGCACCATGCTCGGCACCGCTCGCTCAGTGGATTTTCGCACGCGTGAAGGGCGTAAAAAGGCCGCATTCAATTTATTTAGCCGCGGCATTTCGGGCCTGGTGGTAATCGGCGGCGATGGTTCGTTGACGGGCGCTTTGATTTTGTGCAACGAATGGAACGACTTAATCACCGAGTTGGTTAAGGAAGGCGCTCTGACACTGCCGGAGGGCGCAGGCGTGCCGCCATTGCGTGTGGTCGGCCTGCCTGGCTCGATTGACAACGATCTGTTCGGTTCTGATATTTCCATCGGCGCAGATACTGCCCTGCAAACGATTGTGCGCGCCGTTGACCAACTGGAATCGACGGCCGCCGCGCACCAACGCACCTTTATTGTGGAAGTGATGGGGCGCAACTGTGGGTATTTGGCGCTGACCAGCGCCCTGTCCAGCGGCGGTCACTGGGTGTTGATCCCTGAAGAAGAGATGGATCCGCGCTGGCATCAGAAGATGGTGAAGGCGTTGCAGCGCGGCCGCGAGGCCGGACGCCGCCATATGACCGTGGTCGTGGCCGAAGGCGCACGGCATCCTGACGGCTTGCCGATCCGCGCAGAAACCATTCAACAGATTTTACAAAAGCAGATGGGTGTCGAAGCGCGTGTGACGGTGCTGGGTCATGTGCAGCGCGGCGGCGCAGCCAGCGCCTATGACCGTATCCTGGCAACCCGTCTGGGGGTGGCCGCGATTGATAACCTGCTGGACATGCCCGCGGATACACCGCCGCGCATGATCGGTATGATCAACAACGAACCGACTGCCACGCCGCTGGATGAAGTGATTACCAAAAGCCAGGCAGTGGGCAAGGCGATTGATGAAGGCGTTTACTCTACGGTGCTTTCGCTGCGCGGCACCAGCTTCCGCGACCAGTTGAACCTGCTCAAGGTGATGACACAGGCTGTACCGGAAAAGCCCGACAAGTCGCTGGGCACGATTGCCGTTGTTACGGCCGGTGCGGATGCGCCGGGCATGAACGCGGCGGTACGCGTGGCTGTGCGCCTGGCGCTCAACGCAGGTGCGCGCGTGGTTGGTGGTATCAACGGCTTCCGCGGCATGGTACGCGGTCAAGTCGAGGAGATGAATTGGATGTCAGTCAGCGGCTGGGTCGGCCAGGGAGGCACGCATCTTGGCTCTGGTCGCTATGATTTCGAGCCGGACGATTTCAGCCAGCTGGAAAAGGTGTTGCAACAGAACGAAGTGCGCGCCATGCTGGTGCTGGGCGGCCTGAACGCATTGGAAAACGTCAACGAGCTGGTGCGGCGGCGCAATCGCTACCCCGGCTTCAATATCCCGATCATTTGCCTGCCCGCTACCATTGACAACAGCGTGCCGGCCACGGATTACTGCGTAGGTGCGGACACGGCGCTGAACAACATCGTAGAAGCGGTAGACAAGATCAAGGATACAGCCAGTTCGACGCATCGGGCGTTTATCATCGAGGTGATGGGCGACGAATGTGGCTATCTGCCGTTGATGAGCGCGCTGGCTTGCGGCGCCGAGCAGGCTTATATCCCTGAAGATGGCATCAGCCTGGACAACCTGGAAGCGGATGTGAAAGATTTGCGCGATGGCTTCCGTGCAGGCAAGACGTTGGGCATCTTCATGATGGGCGAAGAAGCGTCACGCCACTACAACACCGACGTGATTCGCCGCGTGATGCAGGAAGAGGGCCACGACGAATTCGATGTGCGCGCGTGCATCCTTGGTCATGTGCAGCGCGGCGGCGCTCCCACCCCGTTCGACCGCATTCAGGCCAGCCGCTTTGCCAATGTTGCCATCCAAACACTGCTGGAACAGATCAAGGAAGAAGACAACAGCGCGGGCGTGGTGGGGCTGGTGGGTAAGAAAATCCGCATTACCCCGCTGGCTGATGCGATGGCACAACTCGATTCTGATGCAGGCCGCCCGAAGAAGCAGTGGTGGTACGGTTTGAAAAATGTGCTATATCGCATGGCGCTGACGCCAGGCGAGGATGTAACGACTGAAGGCAAGCCGATTCCTGAATAGGCTTTTGTCAAGACAGATAACAAAACGCCGCGGTGGTCAGAAACCGACCACCGCGGCGTTTTGTTGTTTAGCTTTACAGGGGAGTGGAAAGAAGCGTTTTTCAGCCAGCCTGTCACTGCGTCAGGTTGGCTTCGATGAGTTGGGCAAGCTGTTCATACGACTGTGCGCCGGGGATCAGTTGCTCGCCAATGATGAAGGTGGGGCGGAGCCGGATGCCGTTGGCGCGGCGTACGCGATCCAACTCCAGGGTTTGGGCCGCAAACTGGCCGCTTTCCAGGCATTGACTGAACGCGGTTAAGTCAGGTACACCGGCTTGGGTGGCGAGTTCGTTGTACAAAGCCGTGTCAGCACTGAACAGGCGGTTCTGTTCGGCGTAGAAAATATCGTGCAAGGTCCAGAAGTATTCAGCCCCCTGCGTTCCTGCACAAACCGCGGCTTCGTAGGTTTTTTGGGTAGGCGTGTGATCAAGAACGGGGTAATAGACGTAGCGAATCTTGCCGGTATCCGCGTAGTCGGCCAGCACTTGCGGTTCAGTGGATAGCACGTATCCACGGCAAGCACTTCAGAGGAAGTCGGAATAGTCTGTGACCACCAACGCGGCTGGATCGGGACTGCCGCGGAAGTAAAGCCCCTCTTCGGTGACGCCAAAGACTGATTGGGGAGCCAGCGTGGGGATGGCTGTCGGGCTGTCTGTGGCGACGGGAGCGGGCAGCGCAGTGGCGGATGGAACGGCCAGTGCCGTCGGTGTTTCTGCTTCCGGCAAGGGTGCGGCGGTCGGCATTGTGGTGGGGGGCAGCGTCGGTGGCAGGGTTGCAGCCGGTTGCGCCACGGTAGGCGTCGGTTGAGCCGCGCTTGCGCAAGCTGTCGCCAGCCATAGCAACATGCCGAGAGCGAGTAAGGGCCAACGGAATCGCATAAAACCTCCTTTGTACCTGATTTGTGCGGAACTATTTTAGCATGAGCAGCATACCCTGACGGTAAGGAGGCTATCAAAAAAAACCGTCGCTGATGCAAAACGCGCCAGCGACGGTCGGTAAAAGCGTGAGGTTGTGCTTACTTCAGTAGTTCGCGCGAGATAATCACCCGCTGAATTTGCGACGTGCCTTCGTAAATCTGGTAAATCTTGGCGTCGCGCATCAACTTTTCGACCGGATACTCGGCACTATAGCCGTAGCCGCCAAAAATCTGCACGGCATCGGTGGTGGTTTTCATGGCGACATCGGAAGCAAAGGCTTTGGCGTAGGCTGCTTCTTTGACGTTGGATTCGCCGCGGTCAATCAGCCAGGCGGACTTATAGACCAGCAAGCGGGCTGCTTCAATCGTCATCGCCATATCGGCCACCATAAAACCAATCGCTTGGTTGTGGCTGATCGGGCGACCGAACGCGTGCCGCTCGTTGGCATACTGGATCGCTTCTTCCATCGCGCGGCGGGCAACGCCGGTGGCTGCCGCGGCTACCGAGGGGCGGGAGCGATCAAAGACCTTCATGGCGATCATGAAGCCATCGCCTTCGCGGCCCAGCAGGTTTTCCGCGGGCACTTCGACGTCTTCCATGAATACTTCGCCGGTCCAGGCTGCGTGCTGGCCCATCTTGTGAATCGGCTTGCCGGTGCTCACGCCCTTCCAGCCACGCTCGACAACGAAAACGGACATGCCGCGGTGGCGGGCTGCCGGATCAGTCTTGGCAAAGATCACAAAGAAGTCGGCAATAGGCGCGTTGGTGATCCAGGTTTTGCTGCCGTTGAGGATGTAATGATCCCCTTGCTTGACCGCGGTGGTTTTGATACCGGCCACGTCGGAGCCGGCTGCTGGCTCGGTCAGGCCGTAGGCGGCCATCTTGCCCTTGTCCATCAGCCATTCGCCCAGATACTTGCGCTTTTGTGCTTCGTTGCCGCCCAGAATAATCGGCCAGGAGGCGAGGCTATTGAGCATCATCGCGGTCTGGATGCCGGAGCAGCCCCAAGCCAGCTCTTCGTTGGTAATACATTCACCCAAGACATCTACGCCGGGGCCGCCGTATTCTTCGGGGATGTTGAGGTTCATCAGCCCAAGCTGGCTGGCTTTTTTGAGAATAGGCCACGGATATTCGCCGCTGGTGTCGTAGTGTTCGGCTTGCGGCTTCATTTCCTTTTCGGCGAACTGGTGGGCCAGGTCGCGCAGCATTCGTTGTTCGTCGTTGAACTCGAAGTTAAGCATGGCAATGCCTCCTGTGTGGGCTGGCGTTCGAAAGTTTTGTAACGCAGTGCGTCAATTTGCCGCATTGTAACATGACAGCAAGGAATGTACAAGAGTGACGGAAGCAGGTGGCACGGTGGGGGACAGGCTGGCTACTTGGCTACTTACACTTCCCATCCCTGCTTGGCTTCGTAGGCGCGATAGGCGGCGATCAATCGGCGGGTGATCGGGCCGGGGCTGGCGGGCAGCGCGATGTGATCCACATGGCTGATTGGCACAATGCGCCGGTGGGTGCTGGTGATGAACGCCTCGTCCCAGGTATCTACTTCGGCCAGCGGCAGCGCGGTGTAGGTGACAGGGATACCCAGCTCGCCTGCTAGTTGCAATGTGATCTCTTCGGTGATCCCGTCCAGCGCGGTGCCGGCCAGCGGGCGCAATACCTGACCATTGCGCACGGCCAACACGTTGCAGGTGGTGCCTTCGGTAATGTGGCCGTGACGATCTACAATCAAGCCTTCGTGTGCGCCCACGGCGTTCGCCTTGAAGCGTGCCATGGTCTGCGCGAGGCAGTTGGTAGACTTGGCCAGCGGACGGAACCGTTCCCCCTCGCTGCTGACCACGGCAACCCCTTCGGCGTAAAATTCGGGGCCGTGCGTGGGGCAGGGCTTGAGGTACAACGCGCCCACCGGGCCATGGACGCCGTCACTGCCGTAGGAAACGATACGCAGCAGGCCGCAGGGGCTGGTCATGGTGGCAGCCAGGCGGCGTGCCCAATTGCCGATCTCGGCTACGGGTGCAGGCAGATCCAGGTTGAGAAGTTGCGCCGACTGCTCGAGCCGCAGCAAGTGCTGCTGAAGGTGGAAAAAGCGCCCTTGTTCGATCAAAATCGTCTCGTAGATGCCGAATGCGTCCACTAGCGATTGGCTGGACACAGGAAAGCCGTTTTCACGGGCCAGTATCAGCTCGCCGTTCAAAATTATATAGGGGGAAGGAGAGTTGCTCATGATTACATCGCTTGCAGCTTGTCGCTGACCAGGCTGGCCAGGAAGGTGCGCTGCTCACCGCTGTCGAAAAGGATCGTGAGTTGGGGATCGGTGCTGTGGGGCGTCAGGGCGCTGATGGTGCCTGGACCGAAGCGGTTGTGCTGGACGCGTGCGCCCTCGGCCAGCTTGAGCGGGCGCGTGCTGGTGGATGGGGCGACGGGGCGCGGGGTGACGATGCTATTCATCTCGCGGTCGCGCCAAAGTTCAGCGAAGGTCGCCAGGTCGTCCGGGCTTTTGACGCGACGTGTAATGCCATCCAACCGGCTGCGCGCGTCTGTCAGTTGCGCGGACAGACCTGCACGGTCCCGCTTAGCCAGCTTGCTTTGATCGAGATTGGCGGCGAGGCGGGTCAGTAGCAGACGCAGCCGTTGCAGTTGCTCGTTGGGATAGGCGTCATCGGCATCCAGCAGGAATAATTCGATGCCGTGCTGGCGGCACAGTTCTTCGCGCGTTTGATCGCGCTGCGTTTCTTCCAGCAATTCCCAATCGCTTTGCTTGGGCTGACCTTTGGCGGTCATGCCCACAAAGCGCACGGCCAGTCCCACTTGGGGGTAGAGGAGGTCGAGCTTCAGGCGGCGGCGGGTGGCGGGGTTGATCAGCCAATCGGGGCTGACATCTTCCTCGACGGTAAAATCTTGCATGGTTTTGGCCAGGATTTCGCGCCAGGCCATGATGTTGAATGCACTGCCCACGGGGGCCTCCGGTCAGAAAGTTGGCGGCGGGCAGGCCCGCGCCACGCAGGCAAGCATAGCACCAGCCCCCCAGAATTCAAAATTTTTAGCTGAGCACAGAAGGCTGAACCATCTTGTGCTGTCGGAAAGCAAAAACCGGAAGCAGTCACAGCTGGCTGTTTCCGGTTTTGTGCGCTCAATGTAAGACAGGCGCTTAGAAGATGCCCAATTCTTCCTTAGCCCATTCGCTCATCATCTCTGGCGACCAGAAGGGCTGCCAAACGATGTTTACCGCGACGTGGCTGACTTCAGGAAAGGCATTTTTGACCGCGTTTTTGACATCGTAAATGATCTGCGGCCCGGCCGGGCAACCGGGGCTGGTTAGGGTCATGTCAATGTCAATGCTGTCTTCGTCAGTGGTGACGCCGTAGATCAAGCCAAGATCAACGATGTTTAGCCCAATTTCCGGGTCTACCACGCTGGTGCGGATGCGCTCGCGTACGTCTTGTTCAGTAACAGCCATTGTGTCCTCCAATGTTTACCAATCCACCGTTAAATAGATCGTGTTGTCACGCACCGTGACAGGAAATGCTTCAATCGGCTCGAAGGCTGGCATAACCAGCGCGCGGCCGGTGCGGATGTCGAAGCGTGCGCCGTGGCGTGGACATTCCACTTCGTAGCCATTGATTAACTCGCCTTCGTCTAGTGAACCACTATCGTGGCTGCAAATGTTTTCGACGGCATAAAATTGTTCGTTGTCCACATTGAACACGGCGATTTCTGTATCATCCACTGTTACGACAATCCGCCCACCCTGGGGGATGTCGGTACGTTGGGCCACTTTGATTAAGTTGGGCATGGGAAAAGAGAATCCTTTACAGACGAAAAAAGTACTGCGTACTGTAATACGCAGCTCGTTACAATTCCTCATCCACTCCCCATACGCCGGCCTTGAGCGCCTTGAGCGGCAGCAGCGCGCATTTTAGCCGCACGGGGCCGATCTCGATGCCCAGCAGGTCAAGGATGTCGTCCTTGGTCCAGCCTTTCAACTCGTCTAGCGATTTGCCGATGATCTCTTCGGTCATCATCGAGGCAGATGCCTGGCTGATGGCGCAGCCGCGGCCATCAAAGGCCGCGTCTGTCACGATGCCGTCTACGATCTTCAGCTCCAGCGTGATTTCATCGCCGCAGAAGGGGTTGTGATCGAAATGGCTGATGTCAGCGTGTTCCAGATGGCCTTTGTGCCGTGGATGTCGGTAGTGATCGAGGATAGCCTCGCGATAAAGTGCGTCCATGATGGAAGTGCAACCGTGTTATTCTTTAGCCGAGCAAGTGCTGGGCTGTTTCCAGTGCGGCGACCAGCCGATCTATTTCTTCAAACGTGTTGTAGAAATAGAAGCTGGCGCGCGCGCTGGCTGGAATGTCGTAAAAATCGTGGATCGGCTGCGCACAGTGATGTCCAGCGCGGATGGCGATGCCCTCGGCGTCCAAAATTGCGGCAATGTCGTGCGGATGCACGTTGCCCAGCGTGAATGCTACTGCACCGCCGCGCGCGGTTGCATCGGGGCCGAGGATGCGCAAGCCTTCAACGCGGCTCATTTGCTGCATGGCATAGGCCACCAACTCGTGCTCACGGCGTTGCACCCAGTCCATACCGAGGTTGGTGAGATAATCCACCGCCGCGCCCAAGCCAATGGCCTCCGCGATAGCGGGTGTACCTGCCTCGAATTTCCAGGGCAGGCTGTTCCAGCGTGAACGCTCCAGGCGCACCTCGCGGATCATGTCGCCGCCACCCATGAAGGGGGGCATGGCCTCCAGCAGCTCGCGGCGGCCATAAAGCACACCGATGCCGGTGGGGCCGCACATTTTATGGCTGGAGAAGACCAGGAAATCGCCGTCCAGCGCCTGCACGTCCACCGGCAGGTGGGGGACGCTTTGTGCGCCGTCCACCAGTGCCAGCGCGCCAACCGCATGGGCGCGCTGGACCAGCTCCGCGGCCGGATTAATTGTTCCCAGCACGTTGGACATGGCCGTAAAGGCGAATAGCCGTGTGCGTTCGGTCAGCAACTCATCCAGCAAGTCCAGCCGTAGCATGCCTTCTGGCGTCACCGGCACATAACGCAGGGTCGCGCCGGTGCGGTCGGCGATGAGCTGCCACGGCACGATGTTGGCGTGATGTTCCATCTGCGTGATCAGCACTTCGTCGCCGGGGCGCAGGGTGTTCAAGCCCCAGCTATACGCCACCAGATTGACTGCTTCGGTGGCGTTGCGGGTGAAAATGACCTGTTTGCTGCTGGCAGCGTTGATGAAGCGGGCAATGCGGCCACGGGCACCCTCGTACAGCGCGGTGGCTTCTTCGCTCAGGGTGTGTACCCCGCGATGTACGTTGGCATTGTGACGGCGGTAATAGTCGTCCATCGCCTGTAACACCGAGAGCGGCTTTTGTGAAGTGGCGGCGTTGTCGAGATAAGCGAGCGGTTGGTTGTGTACTTCCCGCTGCAAGGCAGGAAAATCGGCGCGCAGGGCTTGCAAAGTCGTCAAGATAAACGCTCAGTTCTGTAAATGGCCGCTAACTCGCTGGCGGCATGTTTGACCGCATCAAAGGAGAGGGTGACACAGCGCCGCCGCGCGCTGGCAATGTCGGGGCCAACCAGAGCCAGCAGCGGTTCGACCGATGCGTCCTCGATCTCGGCCAGGGTCTTGTCTTGCAACATTTCCATCATCATGGACGCGGCGGCCTGGCTGATGGTGCAGCCTTGCCCCTCGAAGGTGAAGGTGACGGGTTGACCAGCGCCGGCGCTGCGCAGATAAACGGTCACCACGTCGCCACAGCCGGGGTTGCTGCTGGTATAGGCGACAAGCGCCTCGGCCAGCGCGCCCTGATGGCGCGGGTGCTGGAAATGGTCAAGGATCAGATTGATGTGCTGCTGACGGTTCATGATATGTGCAAAGATAACCCGCAACGGATGAGTTGCGGGTTGCGAATTACGAGTTAGGGGCCATTATCGCGCCAGACGAAAGGAGCGGCAAATGACGCTACTTCTCGATGGGGACGCCGACCAGGTTGCCCCATTCGGTCCAACTGCCATCGTAGTTACGTACGCTGTTATAGCCGAGTAGGTAGGTCAGCACAAACCAGGTGTGGCTGGAACGCTCGCCGATGCGGCAGTAGGCCACGACATTGTCATCGGGCTTGAGGCCCTGCTCTTCTTCATAGATTGCGCGCAGCTCGGCCGCGCTCTTGAAGGTTCCGTCGGCGTTGGCCGCCCGCGCCCAGGGCACGTTTTTGGCACCGGGGATGTGTCCGCCGCGCAGCGCGCCCTCCTGTGGGTAGTTCGCCATGTGCAGCAATTCGCCGCTGTACTCGCCCGGCGAACGCACATCCACCAGCGGCAGCCCCGCGTTGACATGTGCCAGCACCTGATCGCGCATGGCACGGATCTTGTAGTCGGTGCGTGCATGTGCGTGATACTCGGTGCGCGGATAGCTCGGTACCTCGCGCGTCCAGGCGCGACCCTCGGCCTCCCATTTGGCGCGGCCACCGTCCATCACTTTGGCCTTGGTGTGGCCGAACAACTGGAACACCCAAAAAGCGTAGGTGGCCCACCAGTTGTTTTTGTCGCCATAGAAGACCACGGTGGTGTCGTTACTGATTCCGTTGGCTGACAGCAGCGCCTCAAAGTCCTCGCGGCTGAGATAATCGCGGCGTACAGCGTCGTTCAAGTCTTTTTGCCAGTCAATTTGCACCGCGCCGGGAATATGACCCAGGTCATACAGTAAAATATCTTCATTAGACTCGACAATGCGCACCGTCGGATCGTTCAAATGGTCAGCTACCCACTCGGTAGATACCAGAACGTCAGGACGGACATAGCCTTTGTTGGTCATAAGATGCTCCTGTGGGGGGACAAGTAGGGAAGGAGACAAGTAGGGAAGTAAACAAGGAGGGAAGTAAACAAGGAGACAAGTAGACAAGTAAACAAGGAGGGAAGGAGGGAAGTAGACAAGTAAACAAGGATGTAGAAAACAACCTGTATACCTGCGTACTTGTCTACTTATCCCATGTGTACTTGTATACCTGCTTACTTGTATACTTGCGTACTTGTATACCTGCGTACTTGTATACTTGTCTACCTGTGTACTTGTGTACCTGTATCTTCTATTACCAGTCTGCCAGCACTTTGCGGGCGATAATGCGTTCCAGCTTGCGGCGTACAGCCTCCACGGGCACGCGGTTCAGCACTTCTTCAAAGAAACCGGTGACGATCATCTGCTCGGCTTGATACTGGGTCAGACCGCGCGCCATCAGGTAAAACAGGTATTCCGGTTCGATCTTGCTGACGGTAGCGCCATGCGTGCAGCGCACGTCGTCTGCTTCGATCTCCAGGCCGGGGATGCTGTCGGCGCGGGCGCGCTTGTCGAGCACCAGGTTTTCGTTCTTTTGGTAGGCGTCGGTCTTCTGCGCATCTGGCCAGACCTTGATGCTGCCGGAGTAGACCGAGCGCGAGCGGCCGCGCAGTGCCCCCTTGAACAATAGGTCGCTGGTGCAGTGATCGGCAAAGTGATTTTGCATCGTGTGATGGTCAAGGTGTTGCTTGCCGCTGGGGAAGTAGAGGCCCAGCAACTCACCGTGGCCGCCGCGCTCCAGCAACTGCATCTCCAGGTTGATCTTGCTGAGGCGGCTGCCCCAGGAGCTGATGATCCAGTTGCACTGTGCGTCGCGGCGCATCTGGGCTTGCTGCGTGCTGAAGTGCCAGGTGTTGGTGTTCCAGTCCTGGCCGTGCATGTAGCGCACCACTGCGCCGGGCTGGGCAAAGATTTCGACCACGCCACTGTGGAAGGATGCGCCGTCGCCGTCACTAACCATTTCGTCAATGTAGGAGACCTGGGCATTTTCTTCGGCGATGATTAGCGTGTGGGCGAAGTCGGCCACGCCCGCGCGCGTGCCGGTGATGCCGTACAGCGGTAATTCAATCTGCACGTTGCGCGGCACGTAGAGCACCGCGCCGCCCGTCACCAGCGCGGCGTGCAGCGCGGTGAACTTGTTGGCATCTACGGCTACGTTGTCTGTCATGAAGTAGCGCTGGATCAGCTCGGGATGCTGCTGGATGGCGGTGTCGAGGTCGGTGAAGATGACACCGCGGTCAGCCAGCGCCGCGCTCAGGGCATGATGGCGCACAGAGCCGTTTTCGGTGACCAGCGTGCCGGCGGCCTCAATCGCTTCCATCTCTTGCTGCAAATAAGCTGGCAGCTCGGCCTGACTGACGCGCCCCGTTTGGCTGGGCTGCGCCAGGTGAAAATCGTTGATATTGAGGCCAGTTAGGCGCGTGCGTCGCCATTCTTCTTCTTCGCCCGTAGGCCAGGCGATTTCTTCAAAGAAACGCCAGGCGCGCAGGCGAAGATCAAGGAACCAAGTCGGCTCGTGCTTCTGCGCCGACAGTGCCTGCACACCGGCTTGATTGAGTTGCAACTCACTTGAAGTTAAGGTTTTCACGGTCATAGTGTTGCCTGGGATAAGTGTTGAGAGGTAGACAACTAGACAGGTACACAAGGAAATTCTGCTGACTTGCCTCCTTATGTACTTGTGTACTTGTTTCCTTCCTTACCCAATACTCCCTTCCATCTGCAACTGGATCAGCCGGTTCATCTCAACGGCGTATTCCATCGGTAGCTCTTTGACCATCGGCTCGATGAAGCCGCTGACGATCATGCTGGCAGCTTCTTCTTCGCCCAGGCCGCGGCTCATCAGATAGAAGATTTGCTCTTCGTTGACTTTGCTGACGCTGGCTTCGTGGCCGACTTGTACATCCTGCTCATCAATTTCGATGTAGGGGTAGGTATCGGAGCGGCTACGATCATCCAGCAGCAGGGCATCGCACACCACAGTGGACTTGGAGCCGGTTGCACCCTTGGCTACTTTGAGCAGGCCGCGATAGGAGGCCCGCCCGCCGTTCTTGCTGATAGATTTGGAGATGATCTTGGACGAGGTGTTGGGCGCGCCATGCACCACCTTGCCACCCGCGTCCAGGGTCTGACCGTGGCCGGCGAAGGCGATGGAGAGAATCTCGCCGTGGGCCTTCGGACCGAGCATGTAGACCGCGGGGTATTTCATGGTCACTTTGGAGCCGAGATTGGCGTCAATCCATTCCATGGTCGCCCCGGCGGCAGCGGTGGCCCGCTTGGTTACCAGGTTATAGACGTTGTTTGACCAGTTTTGAATCGTGCTGTAGCGGCAGCGGCCATTTTCCTTGATGATAATCTCGACCACGGCGCTGTGCAGCGAATCCGAGGCGTAGATCGGCGCTGTGCAGCCTTCTACGTAGTGAACGCTGGCGCCCTCTTCCACGATGATCAATGTGCGCTCGAACTGGCCCATGTTCTGGGCGTTGATGCGGAAGTAGGCTTGCAGCGGGATGTCTACATGCACACCCTTTGGCACGTAGACGTAGCTGCCGCCCGACCACACCGCCGAGTTCAGTGCGGCAAATTTGTTGTCTGACGGGGGAATCACCGAGCCGAAGTATTCCTTGAATACATCTTCATGTTCGCGCAAGGCGGTATCGGTGTCCAGGAAGATGACGCCCAGCTTGGTCCACTGCTCTTGCAGCGAGTGATAGACCACTTCGGATTCGTACTGCGCGCCTACGCCGGCCAGGAAGTTGCGTTCAGCTTCGGGGATGCCCAGGCGGTCGAAGGTGTCCTTGATGTCGCTGGGGATGTCGTCCCAGGTTTTGCCTTGCTTTTCGACCGGCTTGATATAGTAGTAAATATCGTCGAAATCAATCTCGCTCAGGTCTGCGCCCCAGGTGGGCAGCGGCTTGGCGAGGAAAATATCCAACGACCGATGGCGAAATTCGCGCATCCAGTCGGGTTCATTTTTTAAATCGCTGATCTGGTCAATGACTTCATGATCCAGGCCCTTGCGTGCCTTAAAGACGTAGTCCTCAGGCATGCTGAACCCGTATTGGTATTCGTCTTTGACGCCAGACAGTGCTTCGCGATCGCTTGCAGTTGCCATACAATACTCCTCGTTAAGCGTAAGTAGTAACGCGTAAGGTGTTGGACACTTGGTTCGCCTTACTACTTACCACTGACTGATTACTGGTCTCCGTTCGCGCCGAACTGATCCTTCACCCACTGGTAGCCCTTCTGCTCCAGTTCGTGTGCCAGTTCAGGGCCACCGCTCATCACCACGCGCCCATTGTAGAAAACGTGAACGAAGTCGGGGCGGACGTAGTTCAGAATACGCTGGTAGTGGGTGATCAGCATGATGCCGAGGCCGGGGCCAGCCAGCTTGTTCACGCCGTCCGATACTACACGCAGCGCATCAATGTCCAGTCCGCTGTCGGTTTCGTCCATGATGGCGATCTTGGGTTGCAGCATGGCCATTTGCAGAATTTCCACACGCTTCTTTTCGCCGCCGCTGAAGCCTTCGTTCAGATAGCGCTTGGCGAAATCGCGGTCTACGTGGAATTCATCCATCTTGTCCAGCATTTCCTTGCGGAATTCGCGCATCGGCATCAGGTTCGAGCCAACTACGCCGGCGCGTCCTTCTGTGGTCGGCGCGGGCTGATCGGTGTAGCCGCGCACATTGCTGACTGCGGTGCGCAGGAAGTTTGCCATACTGACGCCAGGCACAGCCACCGGGTATTGGAAGGCCAGGAACAGGCCACGGCGAGCGCGCTCATTTGGTTCCATCTCCAGAATGCTTTCGCCATCCAGCAAAATATCGCCGCTGGTCACGGTGTAATGGGGGTGGCCCATAATGGCATAGGAAAGCGTGCTTTTGCCGGAGCCGTTCGGCCCCATCAGGGCATGGACTTCGCCCTGGCGGATCGTCATATTGACGCCCTTCAAAACCTCTTTTTCACCATCGTTCACGGCGACATGCAGGTCTTGAATTATTAACTCGCTGGTCATACAGGAAAACTCCTTTGGTTGATTTATCTTTATAGGGGAACGAAGCCCGGTGGCCTCGTAAAATGTATAGGAATAGCTTAGCCAGTTGTTAGTGGTAACTGGTTGGGGTCGAACAAGACTCGATTGCTCACCACGAATTGGCAACTGTGATGGCCGTCCTGAATGCAGTCCACCAGCGCCACATCTGCGTTAAGCGTCTGCGAAAAGACATCCCGTTCCATTTCGCACACGTCACGGTGTACTGAAGCTAGATCGTGATACGGGCAATTGTATTCGCGCAGGATGATCACATCATCGCCGTGCTCCAGGTCCACGCGAATACCGCGACGATCCAACAGCGTGGATAGCTCGCGCACGCGATCTCCCATCGCTTCACCCTTGATCTGGCGGCGATATTGCCCGGCCAGCTTGTCACCGACGCGGCTGAGCAAGTAGCGTAGCTTGTCGGTTCCTTCCGTTTCCAGCAATTCCTGGATCAAGCCCAGGGCCAGTTCGTCGCTGTAATAGGCAAACAAACTGTGCGAGCGTTCTGTCAACTGGTACAGGTTGCGTGGCCTGCCAACACCTTGCCGCTCGCGGGTCATAATCACCAATCCTTCGGTGGTCAGGCTGGCAAGCTGTTGTCGCACCGCGGTAGCCGTTACTCCGGCAGCCAATTCCAGCTCTTTGATGCTGGCTGGGCCGTTGCGTAACAGGAATTCAAGGATTTGCCCGGCAGGGCTTGAACTGTTTTGCGTACTTAAATTCGTCATGCGTCAAACCTTTTGCCATCAATCGAGATTTTCTAATGGGTCTATTATATGATTTTTTTTAATTTCGTCAAATAATCCTGCGAAAATTATCAAAAATAAAACAGGCAAGGCTTGTCCTTCCGGTGCGTGTAGCATACAATGGGCGTCCAGTGTTTGGTAACCTTGAAAGAAAGATGGTCATCATGCAAGAACGGATCGGCTTTATCGGCCTCGGCATTATGGGCCGCGGCATGGCAGCTAATATCCTGGCAGCAGGCTTTTCTTTGACAATCTGGAATCGTACACCAGAGCGCATGGACGCTTTAATCGGCGCCGGTGCAACGGCGGCTGCCAGCCCGGCCGCGCTCGCCGCTGTCAGTGACATCATCATCATCTGCGTCAGCGATACCCCCGACGTGGAAAGGGTGATTCTGGATGACACCGGCGTGCTGCAGGGCGCACGCGCCGGCAGTCTGGTCATTGATATGAGCACGATCAGCCCCGCGGCGACACAAAAACTGGCTGCGGCACTGGCTGAGCGCGGCGTAGACATGCTCGATGCGCCGGTAAGCGGTGGCAGCGAAGGCGCAGCGCGCGGTACGTTGAGCATCATGGTCGGTGGCAACGCGGCGGCACTGAAGCGGGCCATGCCGGTGTTGCAAACGATGGGGCAGCGCATCACGCACGTCGGACCGCACGGTGCAGGCCAGACGGTGAAGCTGGTCAATCAGGTGATGGTGGTTGGTAATTGTCTGGCAATGGCTGAAGGCTTGCTGCTGGCACAGGCGGGTGGTGTTGACCTGCAAAAGGCACTGGAAGCGGTGAGCGGCGGCGCGGCGGGCAGTTGGATGCTGAGCAATCGCGGCCCGCAGATCCTCGCGCGCGACTGGCGACCCGGTTTTACCGTATCGTTACAGCAGAAAGACCTGCGTTTGGTGTTGGAAACAGCCGATCAGCAAGGTGTGCCGTTACCAGGCACTGCGCTGATCTTTCAACTTTATCGCACGCTGGAGGCCAAGGGCTTGGGCGGCGACGGTAATCACGCACTGGTGAAAGCATTGGAGGCCCTGGCGGGCTTCGAAATTGAAGGAGTGAACGAAAAAGATGGCTAATCAGGCAACGGAATTCTATCCGGCGGGCGGCCCGGCGCCGGCCTATTCGCTGACCGCGGTTAAATCTGGACGTGTAGTCAGCAACCAGGAAAACAAGGGACAGGTGGTCGTGCTAATCTTTCACGGCCGCGAGACGGTGCAGGCTGCGGTGGATGTCAATACCGCGGTGCGCCCGGAGTACGGCGATCCGAAAGCTGTCTTGCTGGCCAGCGTACTCGATCTGAGCATTGTGCCACGCTTGTTTCAGGGCGCGGTCAAGCCGATGCTGGAACAGGCTTATGAGCAGGGCGCGCAGCAAATCCCCCAGGGGTACAATCCGGCAGACTTCGTCTTTTTATTGCCCGACTGGAAGGGTGAGGTGACCAAAGCCTTCAAGGTGCGGGATACCAGCAAACAAGGAGCGGTCGTGGTGATGGACGCCACCGGCAAGGTGGTGGGCAGTTACCAGGGGCCAGAGCTGGGCGCAAGCACGTTGGCCATGGTTAAGCAGGCCGTTGCCTCATCCTGAGCTTGGCAAAGGATGGCGAGTATGAACTAAAAAGAGTGGGACCTGAGATCAAGCCAGGCCCCACTCTTTTTGTTATCTGCGCTGTTTGAAGCGCCTGATACCCCAGGCGGCTATACCGAAGCTGGTGCCGATCCAGAGCCAGGGCGACGCGGCCTGAACAGGTACAGCCGTGCGCAGATCGCGCAGACGTACAGCCGTAGGTAGTTGATAGGTGGCGCTGACAGGCCCGTGCAAAATAGTTCCGCCATGAACATCCACCGTCTCCAGCCAGTAGGAGTAGGTTTGGCCGTATACGAGATCGGCTTGATCCTCCCAAACGTATTCAGCCCCACTGCCGCCCTCTCCCTGGGCAGGGATCAAGGTTGTGTTCAGTTGACGATCCCATGTGTCGGCTGTGTTGCCCCGATAGAGGTTAAACCCGCGGTTATCGAGTTCGTTAGTGGTTTGCCAAATGACCTGAATACGCGTATCCCTCTGTTCGGCAGCAAAAGCAGCTAGATCAACAGCCGTGGGTACGAGATAGGTGATATTCAGACACACGCCGTCGGCAGGCAATGACCCGCTTTCGTCATCTGCGCGGTCTTGCAAGGTTAGTGTCCAACTGCCATTGGCATCGCTGCCGTTAAAACCGGCCAAGGTGCCCGGCCCGAGAGGTTTATAGGGGCTGTTGGCCGCATTAATGCCGCTGTCGCCGAGTACACAGCGATCAGCGTTGGTGACGGCGCTGTCAGCAAAGGTGCCGACCAGATTATCATAAGGACAGCCACAATTGCAGTTGAAGTTGGTGTTGGTAGTGCCGGGGCGGTTGATCAAGGTTACCGTGGTCGAGTTGTGCGTCAGCGTGGCGACTACATCACCGCTCCAACTGTGCAGAATGTTCAGATCTACAGTGACATTTGACACCTTCGAACCAGTCGGTAGCCCTGTTATGTTGATTGTCTCCTGCAAAGGTGCTGTGTCTTCACTGAATGATTGTCCGCTGCCGCCACAAACGCGGATAGTTTGGTCATCGGGCTGTGTCATGCCAGCACGTGGCAGGGATGGTTGGGATGCAGGCCAGGCTGCCCAGGCTGGCAGTCGGGAAAGCAGGATCACCGTTAAAGCACTGACCAGCAAGCGGGGTAGTAACCAGGAGAAAAGAGTTTTCATGAGAGTGCTCCGTTAACGCTTGGCTGCTGCGTTCATGATGATGTTACGACTGGCATCGTGGTATTGTGCCATGTAAGGGCCGCCAGTGATGTGGCATTGTTCATCCGTGTATCCCAGGTTGTTGGCTCCGCTGAGTTGGGCATAGTTGTTTTCAGTGACACCATCATTGGGATCATCCAGCAGAAAGTCCGCGCCGGTACAGGAGTTCCATCCCCAAATCGAATCTTCGCCAGTGGTGTAGTAAGACACCTGGCCGCGTGCCCAGCTGGGTATGTTCGCCAGCCAGGCTGCCGCGCCGTCGTAGGTCAGGTCGGTGTTTTCGCCACAGCCGACACCGAAGATGTTGCCGATCCAGGCCAGGCTACCGGCCAGTGCTGTTCCTTGATAGGGCGTGCCGAGCGACTGGATCAGCCGCGTGCCATTTGCTACGTCAAAATCTACCCAGTCCAACCCGCTCCAGTAGGTACTGTAAAGGTGCAATGAGGCTGCACCACCCTGACTGTGCGCCACGATGCCATAGGTTTTGAGATTGGCAAGACCAAAATTGCGTATCAGCAAGGCGAATGCATCATGAGTGCGATTTTGGTTGAGATCGAGAAAGCGTAGCGCGCCGGTGAACTGACTGGCATTCTGGGCATCTGCCCATACATCTGTGGAACAGTAGCCGTGTACCAGCATGAGCTTGTGGTTCACGCCACTGACTTCAGGCGAGGTGGGCCGTATTGTGTCAGGCATTCCGACGGGCCGTTGTCCCTGCAACATTTCTTGTGTGGGTGCATCCAGCACTTCGTGCGCCGCGTCTGGCAGCGCTTGCACAGCTAAAGGCATGCGTTCGACTGTTGCCAGCGGCACATGCTGTGAACGGTCTTGCAGGCGGACATTGCGCAATTCAAAGGGGGCCTGCGCCCGTGCCAACGCGATCCAATGACCATCCAGCACCAGAGGCACCACCAGACCACGACTGAGCTGTGCCTGGGTAATCGCTGCCAAACCACTGATCCACGCTATGGGAACGGCAGTTCCTTGTGCATTTACTGCCCAAACTTCGGCGGAGGCTCGAACAACGACATCTTTCTCCTTGCCGGTGACAGGTACTTCGATGCGCAAGCGTACTGCGTCCTGCGGCGCAGCCTGTGCTTGTTTGCCCAGTGCCAGACCGCCCTCTACGACGGCTATAAGATGCTCGGCTGTGCGTACAAAGTCACGGCCATCGGGTGTGATACCCCACATGCGCACCTGTACGCTGTAGTTGCCCGGCGTAAGCGCAGGAATAATACCGCGATACGTGGTAGCGGTTTCTTGCGTAAATACCAGGGATGAGAGTCTGCGCGGGTCTTGCAGATCTGTCAGCGAAGCTTCGACGCGGGTGACGGTGGCCGCTAAAGGTGTGGGCGACTTCTCTTTCTGTTCATCCGCGCTGTGGTGATATAGGTAGGCTGTTAGTTCAGCGGGTTGGCCTGCTATCATCCCCAGACGATTGAGTGCGGTGTACAAACGATAGGGTGAGGCGCTGCTGACCACAAGAAAGCCTTGTGTTGGGTCTGTCTGATTGCCGGTGATGCGGGCGCGCCAAAGCCCTGGCTCAGCAGCGGTAAAGCTGATAACCGTCGCAGGGTATTGTTCTTCTCCCATGCCCAGGCTTTGCTGCGAACGGTGTACATCTGTCGGCAAGTTATCCTCTAATACGTTGATGGCAGATTGCTGTGGCGGGGTCAGGCTGAGATGCCAGTTGCTGCCTGGCGGGGCCAGCAAGATCCATTGCAGGTTGGATGTGTCGTCAACGGCAATCTCTGCATTCCATGCAGTCCCCGTGGTGCTGGCTTCCAGTGTTACCGGTAGCATGGCATAGGCTGAACGTAATCCCAGGCTGGCGGGATCGGGCAGTTGTAACAGGCCATTCAGGAAGTCTGATGGCGGTGCGGCTATCTGCTTGAAGCCTTCCGGATTAGGTTCCGGCTGAACCTGTACTACTCTTGCCGGTGTGGATGAAGCCAGGCGCAACCCACTCAAGGCAGATAGCCCAAGAATCACCCCTGCAAATACCACCCATTTGAACCGATGCATGGTTGTGTCTCCTCCTGTTCAGTTGTTTGTAGTCGGCAACTGCCAAGACCTTGGTGTGTCTTCGGAACAGATGCCTTAGCGATGGAGTGAGGGCCTAAAGCCTCTCTCCGATATTCAATTTGGTAAACAAGAATTTGCAAGCGGTTTGGTCACGACTTGCTGGCACAAGCTCCCCAGCTTGCTCGTGACGAATGAGGAGAATAGTTGCTTGTAAGGCTGCCCAACGAAATTCGCTTCCGATAAACAACTCTGATCGTGTTCAGGATTGTTCGTTTATTGTACTATAATTTCTTGCGAAATGATAATTGTTTTGCACAACTATCAAACTAAAACTTCACTTGCACCTGACACAGAGGGCGTCAATGGACCGGAAACGCAAAGCGCCGCTGCATACGCAGCGGCGCTCGCACAAGGGAGATAAAAAGTGGACTAACGCGTACTGATGTGATGATGGAGGATAAGGATCGTCGCCAGCGCCAAAAAGGCCAGAAGGACAATGAACCAGAAAGTTTGTTGTTCAGCAGATGCTGTGTTGATAGTAAGTTTGTTTGAAACTGCTACTGAGGATGGCGTTCCGATCAAAGAAAAAAAAGACGCCATTCCACTTCGGTATGAACCAGAAACCGCTTGTAGATCGAACACACTGTACTCCTGCGAGGCGCGGTCAAAGTGAGATGGTTGCAAGACGAACACTAGAATGTTGCGACATTTGGTCTTGCAAAGTCCATCAACACTTTGTATCAATACCGCGCAGTCTTTTATCTGTCAACATGCTTTGAATTTAAAAACAGATAAAAGGAAAACGTTTTACTGCACTGAACTCATTGTATAAAATATAACTTCCGAGGTCAATAGCTTATCCTTACAAAACGGTTACAACGTGAAAGATATTGGTACGCAAAAGGCGGTACTGTGAAAGCAGTACCGCCTTTTGCGCTGTATGGAAGCAATTGACGAGAAGGATCAGCTTTCGCTGATCTCTACGCGGGTCATCACATCACCCTGTCGGATAGCATTGACCACGTCCATGCCGCTCGTCACCTTGCCGAAAACGGTGTGGCGACCATTGAGGTGCGGCTGCGGCGAGTGCGTGATGAAGAACTGACTGCCGTTGGTATTCGGCCCGGCATTCGCCATAGACAGCACACCCGTCTCGTGTTTGAGCGGATTGGTGCGCACTTCATCCTCGAACTTATAGCCGGGGCCACCCATGCCCGTGCCGCTGGGATCGCCACCCTGGATCATGAAGTCGCGGATCACACGATGGAAGGTGACGCCGTCATAAAAGCCATCCTGAGCCAGGAATACGAAGTTGTTGACGGTCTTCGGGGCATTCTTGGCGTCAAGCGCGATTACAATATCGCCGCGGTTCGTGTGGATCGTGGCGGTGTATTGCTTGTTGGTGTCAATCTGCATCGCAGGTGGCGCGGTGTATTTCTTGCTGTTAGTCATGTGTCAAGTCCTTGTTTAGATTTTGAAAGATGAAATGTAGACAGCGGGTTTGAACGCTGTCCGTTTACAAATCGTACAATTCGCCGAATTTCCCTCTGAGATAAGCGAGATACGGCGCGATGCTCAATGGGTGACCGGTGATGCGCTGCACCAACTCGGCCGCGGTATATTTGCTGCCATGCTGGTGGACGTTTTCGCGCAGCCAGTTCAGCAGCGTCGTAAAGCGCCCTTCGGCCATCTCGTTCAGGATCTCCGGGTGCGCAGTGCTGGCTTTGTCCCAGAAAGCCGCGCTCATGATGTTCCCAAGCGTATAGCCCTGGAACGCGCCGCCAATGCCGCCGATATACCAGTGCATATCTTGCAGCACACCGGTCGTGTCGTCTGGTGGCGTCACACCCAGGTAAGTGGCGTAGCTGGCACGCCAAGCTTCTGGCAGATCGCGCACCGCCAACGACCCTTCCAGCAGTGCCAACTCCAATTCGAAACGGATGATAATGTGCAGGTTGTAGGTCACTTCATCGGCGTCCACCCGGATCAAGCTGGGCTGCACCTTGTTGATCGCGCGATAGAATGTCTCTGGCGACACAGCAGCCAATTGCGCCGGGAACTGCCCTTGCAGCCGCGGGTAGAAGTGCTGCCAGAAGGGGCGACTGCGTCCAACCAGGTTTTCCCACATGCGCGACTGGCTTTCGTGTACGCCCGCAGACGCACCATGCCCCAGCGGTGTGCCGTCATAGGCTGGGTTAATCCCTTGTTCATACATGGCGTGGCCAGCCTCGTGCAGGGTGGAAAACAGCCCGTCGGTCACATCGTTTTCCTGGAAGCGGGTGGTGATGCGGATGTCGCCCGCGGAAAAACGAATCATGTACGGGTGGTGCGTCTTGTCCTGTCGCCCGCGCGTAAAGTCATAACCGAATTGCTTGATGACATCCACGCCAAAGTCCCACTGCGGCTGCTCTGGATAGTGGCGATACAGAAACGCAGCGTCCGGCGCAGGGCGTTCACTGATCGCTGCCACCAGTGGCGTCAGTTCTTCGCGTAGTGCTGCAAACAGTGGGCGCAACGTTGCCACGGTCATGCCATAGTCCATCTCGGCAATCAACGGATCGGCAATGTGTCCACCGGCAGGCCAGCCATAGGCTTCAGCAACACGCCGACTAAGCGAGAGTGTTTTTTCCAGCAACGGCGCCATTGTGGCAAAGTCGTTGGCGGGTCGTGCCTGCGTCCAGGCATGATAGGAAAGCGCCGCATGGTTGCTTAGCTCCGCTACCAGCTCCGCAGGCAGCTTGACCGCCCGCTCGTACTGGCGGCGCGTCACCCGCACCAGGCTGGCATCGTCATCGTCATAGGGCAGGCTGGCTTCCAGCGGTTGCAGCGCATCCAGCAGCTCGCCTACAGCCGGCGCGGTGAACTTTTCCTGCGCCAGCTTGCTCAGCGTTGCCATTTGCTTGCCTCGTCCTGCCGCGCCACCATCCGGCATGTACGTCGTTTGGTCCCAATACAGCACCGAAGTCGCTGATTGAATATTATTGACCTCGGTCAGATTTTGTTTGAGTGTTTCCAATTGCGCTTGCACGGTCATTTTTCCAGTGTACAGTAAATCAGGATGTAAGGGGCACGTGTGCCCCCTTGTCTATTGATCGCTTGTCGGCTTTTTTCTCATGGCTCGCCGCGTTTTCAGCACGATACGCACCCAGTTCACCATGTGTTTCACCGGGTTGATGTGGCTGCCCTGGTCGCCATAGATCGTGCGGATCGGGATCCAGTCCAGTGTGTACCCCTTTTGCAGGCAGATCACGATCATTTCGACCTCAAATTCAAAGCCCTGCTCATCGCTGTCCAACACTGCTTCCATCATGCGTTTGCTCAGCAGGCGATAGCCCGACTGGTTATCCTCGACGTATTCCCCCACGGCCCAGGAAAAGCTGCGCCGTCCCAGTTCGTTGGCAATGCGTCGCGTCGTCGGCATCTCGTCGAAGTTGCGCGCACCGATGATCAGATCGGACTGTGTGATGGAGTGGCGCACGACAAAGCCCAGGATTTGCGCCGGATCGTGCTGGCCGTCTGCGTCCAGTGTGATGACGCCATTGTGGCCACGCTCCAGCGCCCAGCGCATCCCCGCGCGCAGCGCCGCGCCTTTGCCCTGATTGGGCGTTTGCCGCAGCACCGTTGCGCCCGCTTGCTCGGCCACCGCTACCGTGTCATCGCGCGAGCCGTCATCCACCACCAGCACCGGCAAATCCGATGTCAGTGCGCCTGCAATCACCGGTGCAATGCGTTTCGCTTCATTATAAGCAGGGATTAGTACCAGCATGGGTTCCTCGTTCTGTAAATCGCTACCGGGCGCTTGTCTTGTTCAGGCCATACACATGTGACAGCGGCATCGCGAACAGCACGCCCGTGTTGGGCTGGCTGAAATCGCCCGTGACCGCCTGTGTCACCCGCGCCAACTGCTCCACCTGCGCATCCCCTTCCACCACCGAGAAGAAGGTGCGGTGATGTGTCTCGCGGCCGCGCAGCAGATCGCGCAGGCTTGGCATCAGTGGCATATCATCGCGCAGCGACGCCTGGCGATAGCGGCCAATGCCGCTGCTTTCCAGAATCGTCACACCGCGCACGCCCGCGGCTTCCCAGGCGTTCAGCACCGCATCGCTCAGATCAGGATCGTTCAATACCAGAAAAACCAGATAATTCATGGTTAACTCCTTGCAGAGTAGTTCAAGCCGCTTGCGGGGCTGGACGGGTAAACAAACTGCGCAGCGCGGGCGGGGTCAACAGGGTCGTCACGATCACCACCCCCACCACCCCGGCAAAGACCTGCGCATCGAGTAAGCCCTGGTTGACGCCCAGTGTAGCGACGATCAGCCCCACCTCGCCGCGCGACATCATGCCGACGCCCAGTTGCAGCGCCTCCTGATTGTTAAAACCGGCCAGCCGCGCGCCCAGTCCGGCGCCCAGAATCTTGCTGACAACGGCCACCACGATCATCGCCACAATCAGCCACAGCCCCGACCCGGCCAACATGCGCAGGTTGGCGATCAGTCCGACATTGATAAAGAACACCGGCACGAACAGGCCGTAAGCGATCACTGCGATATGCGCCTGAACGTGCTCGCGCAGCGATGTGCGGGAGAAAAACAGACCGGCCAGAAATGCACCGGTGATCGCGGCCATGCTGCCCAGCGCCTCACCGGCCCAGGCAAACAGCAGCAGTGTCACCAGCACAAACGCAGTCAGCCCCTGGCTGATCGGCAACCGGTCCACGCGCCGCGTCAGGCGCGGCAGCACAAACAGCCCGACCACAATCGCCACCGCCAGGTAGACGACCATGCGCAGCAGCACCAGCGCCACGCTCGCCAGCCCGCCGCCGCCTTCGCTGCTTAGCGCGGTGATGACCGACAGGCCAAGGATCACCAGCACGTCATCAAAAACAGCCGCGCCCAGCAAACCGATGCCAACGCGGCTGCGCAGCACGCGCAGTTCCATCAGGGTTTGTGCGGAGATGCTGACACTGGTGGCGGCCAGCACCATACCGATAAACAGCGCAGGCAGACCAGCCATGCCGAACGCTGCGCCAATGCCGTAGCCCATCGCGATGGGCAGCACCACGCCCATCGTTCCGGCCAGCGCCGCCACCTTGCTCGACTTCAGCAGGTCTTCGATGTGTAGCTCTAGCCCGGCCAGAAACATGAGCAGCAGTACGCCCAATTCGGCCAGCAAGTGGATGGTTTCGGCGAGGTGTTCACTAGTAAAGGGGGCATGATGCAGCACGTTCAGCACCGAGGGGCCAAGCAGTAGCCCGGCGATAATCTCACCCAGCACCGAAGGTTGTCCCAGCCGCAGGCTGAGATAGCCGCCTGCCTTGGCTGCGGTAATCAAAACTGCCAGCGCCAGGGCCAGTTGCAGAAATTCACTCATCGTCGTTTGCTCCGTCCGGCTGCTCCAGGCGAGCACGCACCAGGTGGCGCAGCTCGTCAATGGGGTGCCATGCACCATCAGCGGCGTAGCACCAGTGGTCCCAGCCATTGCAGGGGCTGCCGTTCATTACGTGTTTGCCAACCTGATGAATGGAACCTTCAAAGCCGTCCGCATCCAGACGCAAGCGGCCATCCGGCTTGATGTGCGCAGATTGGGTGGGCGGCTGTTGTTTATTGCGTTGGAAGCGTACTTCCTGGCCGGCGTACAGCAAGCCTTGCTCCAGCAGGCTGCCAAAGGCAATGCGCGGCTGGTGATGGCGTTGATCGCGCACATCCAGCAAAGTAGCGTCCAGTACAAGGGGCGTGATCGCCGCAAGACGTTGTCGGGCCGCATTCACATAGGCCGGTTCGCGCTCGATACCGATCCAGCGGCGGTGCAGCTTTTTGGCGACTGCGCCGGTGGTGCCGCTGCCAAAGAAGGGATCAAGTACCACATCGCCCGGCTGGCTGCTGGTTAATAACACGCGGTAAAGCAGCGCCTCCGGTTTCTGCGTGGAGTGCAGCTTGCGCCCGTCCGCGTCGCGCAGCCGTTCCGCACCGGAGCAAATCGGCAAATACCAGTCGCTGCGCATTTGTACATCGTCGTTGAGCGCCTTGGCCGCGTGGTGGTTAAAAGTATAGCGACTACCCTGGCTTTTGCTGGCCCACAGCAGGGTTTCGTGCGCATTGGTGAAGCGCACCCCGCGGAAATTGGGCGTGGGGTTGTGCTTGATCCACACTACATCGTTGAGGAACCAGAAGCCGAGGTCTTGCATAGCCATGCCGACGCGGTAAATGTTATGATACGCGCCGATCACCCAGATCGTGCCGGTCTCCTTGAGGACCCGACGGCACGCGCTCAGCCACGCGCGCGTGAACGCGTCATAGTCCGCAAAGCTGGCAAACTGATCCCAAGCGTCATCCACCGCGTCCACGCGCGTCATGTTGGGCCGCCAGAGCGGTTGATGCAATTGCAGGTTATACGGTGGGTCTGCGAAGATCACATCCACCGACTGCGCAGGCAGGCTGTTCAGCGTGTCCACACAATCGCCCAGTATGATCTCGTCCAGGGGTAGGGTCGTCGTCACGTCCTCAATTGTAACACAAGATGCCCCGCGGGGAACAATGGGGAATTACGAATTCCTTTTGGACAATCAGCCGGTCACGGCTCCCCGTCCGCAATGGCATACAGCGCCTTTTCGCTCAACAGGTACAGACGGCCGTTCACCAGCGCACCGCCGAGTGGCAGCCCGCCCGGCTCAATGCTCAGTTTCCAGGTGGCCGCGGGGCGGTTCACCGAATATGCGCCACACTCCAACAGGCCGCCGCGCTGCGCGCTGGCATTGTTGCCGCACACATACATCGTCGCGCGCTCGTCCAGCGCCAGCACGCGGCTGGTTGGTCCCGTCCACGGATAATCCACCACGTTCAGCGTGCTGCCGTCCGCCTCCGTCCACAGCAGCTTGGCATAGTCGAACAGTGTGCCATAAAACGACCAGATGCGGCCATCGGGCGTTATGCTGGTGTGGCTGGGGAAGCGGAACCCCAGCGCCAGTGACAGCACATCCAGTTGTGCCTGTGGTTCGATGTGCAGCGTGTCGCCGGTTATTTCTACCACAGCGATGTTATCCTGCGCGGCCAGATACAGCTTACCATCTGCGCCCACCACGTAGCGATCCATTAATGGGTCAGTGGCATCCACGGCAATTTGGCCGCTGGCCGCGTCTATCAGAATATCTTCAAACAGCAGGAAGCGGCCATCCGGTGACAGAGTCGGCTGTGGCGAAATGTAGCTGTAGGTCGGCAGGCCCGTTTGCCAGACCAGTTCCCCCGGCGCGCGTGCGGCCAACAGCCGACGTTCTGTCGCCAGATACACCACCCCGTCCGCGTTTATCAGCGGGCTGGCGAGCGGTAGCCCGGCGCCATCCAGTTGCAGCGACCACAACAGGTCGCCCTGTGGCGTCAATACATAGAGCGCGCCCTGCTCATCCACCACGGCGATGTTACCCTGCGCATCCAGCGCGGGCGCACCAAAAAGCGGCTCCGGCAACTTCACTTCCCAGCGCGTTTGGCCCGCCGGGGTGACAGCCAGCACGCGGCTGTCAGCGGTGTTGACATAGAGTGTGCCGTCGGCAGCCACCACCGGGCCACCGATGAATCCCTCTGCGCGCGCAACTTGCCAGACGACGAGCGGTTTTGTCGGGCCGTTGCTGTTGGCCCAGAAAGTTCCCTGCGCGTCGTGGCGCGTGGTCGGCCATAACTGTCCGCCCGGCACTGCGATTGCAGAGGCCGCCGCGGGCACGCGCGTGGCATTCAGTAATGCCAGCGTGCTGCCCAGCAACAGCAGCAGCAGCGCGCCCAGCCCGATGGCCGTCACCACCCCCCCGCGACCTACAGCCAACCGTTCTTGCAACATTGCGTTCAATCCGGCGCTGGCCTGCTCAAGGGCTGCGCCCACGCGCCCCCGTCGTCGTCGCACGCGTGCGGGGTCGGCCTGTCGCCGCAGTCCTTCGCCAACTAGATTGAAGCCCAGAATCAGCAAAAAGATCGCCGCGCCTGTCACCAGCAACAGCCACGGGTGTTGCTGCGCCATCGTTGCGCCGCTGGCCAGCATTTGCCCCAGCTCCGGCTTGCCCGCTGCGCGCACTGCGGTCCAGTCACCCAGCGGAATCCAGATCGCGTTGACGTAATAGCCAAGGAAGCCCAGCCCGGCCGTTACCAGCAGCGCCGTGCTGATCTCAAAGGGTAGCATGATCCAGGCCAGCGGCAACACATGGGGCAGCACATGCTTGAACACCATACTCAGTTCGCTGCCGCCCAGTGCGCGCGCGGCCTCAACATAGGGCTGCGTCTTAATCAGGCTGGTTTGGTCGTGCGCCATGCGCGCGGTTTCCGCCCAGCCAGTCAGACAAAGGCCGAGGATAAAGGCCCACACTCCCCAGCGCGGGCCGAACGCGGCCACCAGCGCCAACGCGATCAGCAGCACCGGAATGGAGACCGCCATCGTGGTCAGCCCCTCCAGCAGGCGCGCGCGGCGGCCCGTGCCCCAGCCTGACGCCAGACCGATTAGCAGACCGATCAGCAGACGTACTGCCGCGGCCACCAGCACCAGCGTCAGGGTCGGTTGTAACGCCCACAACAGTTGGCTCCAGGTGTCGCGGCCCAGCAGGTCGGTGCCCAACGGGTAGCCGGGCATCTGGCCGGGGCGAAACGGCGGCTTGACGAAGGTTCCCGTGGCCGGGTCGCGCACGATGTACACCGGCTTCACCGGATCGTGCGGGGCAATGGTCGGCCCCAGCCAGGCCAGGATCAGCAAAACGGCCAGCAGCAGCAGGCCGATCCACAGCGGCCAGTTGCGCGCGGGTTGCCAGCTGTGCGGGGGACGTTCATTCATGGCCGCGCTCCAGCGAGCCGCGCAGCCGCGGGTCAATAGCAAAAGCTGCGAGCGAGCTGATGAAGTCAATCAGCAGGAAGATGAGGCCGAACAGGGTCAGAATGGCAGCCAACAATTCGGGGTGCAAAAAAATGCGGGCCGCGCCGCTGGTCACTCCACCGATAGAGGCGATGGTTGGGGGCAGCAGGGTGGTGCTGAGGAGACGGCCCAGCCCCGGCCAGCCAAACAGCCATTCGACCAGGATCAATTCGCCGATCAGCAGACGCAGCGAGGCCGCGACTGAAAGGATGATGGTGGGGAGTGCGTTGCGCAGCGCGTGCTTGGTGCGGATCGTGCGCAGGGGAATGCCGAGGCTGCGCGCAGTGACGACATGCTGTTTGCCCAGTTCGTCTACCAGTACGCTGGCAGTGGTCTGTGCAATCTGCATGGCCGGGCGGATGCTGAGGGCCAGCACCGGCAGCAGCAGATGCGCATCCAGGCCGTAGCCGTTCAGCGGCAAGAGCAGGCGTTGGTCGCCGCTGTGCAGCGACCAGGCCAGCACCAGCGTGATGCCGAGCGCACCGATGAAGAAGCTGGGTGCGGCCAATCCAACAGAGGCGAGCGGCGGTAGCCATTCTTTGAGAGTGGGGGGAATGGCGCGCACGGCGGCCAGCCCCAGCAACAAACCGATCACGACGCTGAGGGTGAAGGCGATGGCGACCAGCAGCAGGCTGACTGCGGCCGCGGGCAGCACCACTTCTTGTACAGTCTGCGCGGCGCTGCCGACCTGTGGCAACGTGCCCCAATCCCCGCGGGCCAGATGGCTGATGTAAGTGCGGTAGAGCGAGAGCAGCGGCACGGAGGTGTCTACCGCGCTGCCAAAGGGGTTTTGCGTTTGCTGTATGCGCTGCGCGACGTGCGCGTAGCTGAACGCGATGAAGTTAATCACTAACAACGCAAACGGCAGGATCAGCAAGCGACGCAGAAGAAAACGTACCACGGTAGTTTAGCTTGGGTCAATGAACACGGACGCGACCGAATGGGGCGGTATTGTAACATGGCGCGGGAGTCGCGGCAAACGTCTGCGCACACGATGGCCTGGAAACAGACTTTGGAGAAGCCTTGAGGCAGGACTATAATTCGGCTAGGATGACCGGCGTTCGTTGGTTCCTATTTACTGGTTGCCGGTCCAATAAGGAGACGAAGATGTATTCTTTCCGCACGTTCAAGCGGGCGAGTCAGTTGGTGTTGTTGGTGGCGTTGCTGCTGCTGGCAGCCTGCAACCGCGAAAAGTCCACCCCGACCGCGCAGCCGGCCATCGAGCCAACTGCGGCTACCTCCATAACGGCTCCTGCAGCCGCGCCTCTCGCCGGCGCGTGGCAGGGCAAGCTCGTGGTCGCAGGCACCGGACTGGAGATTCTGGTCAATCTGGCTGAGGCTGACGGCCAGTGGAGCGGCACGATTGATATTCCCGCCCAAGGCGCGACCGGCATTGCGCTGCACGATGTCGCGGTCAACGGCGATGCAGTAAGCTTTGCCATGCTGGAAGGCGCGCAGCAGGCGACTTTCGCCGGCCAGACCCAGGCTGACGGCAGCATCGCCGGCACGTTCAAGCAAAGTGGATACGAAGGAACTTTTGAGTTGGCGCGGCCATCTGAAGAAGCCGCAGCCGCACCGCTGCCTTATGCGCAGGAGCCGATAACCTTCACTAATGGCGATAGTACCCTGGCCGGTACGTTGACATTGCCGGCAGGGGACGGCCCCTTCCCGGCTCTGTTGCTGATCACCGGCAGCGGCCAGCAGAATCGTGATGAGGCGATCCCCACGGTGCCTGGCTACAAACCCTTCGCAGAAATCGCGGATGTGTTGACCCGCCGCGGCATTGCCGTGCTGCGCTATGACGACCGCGGCGTGGGCGAATCGACTGGTGATCCCACCGCGGCCACCAGCGCGGACTTTGCCGATGACGCAGAAGCGGGCTTTGTCTATTTGCAAGGCCGCGCTGATATTGATGCCAAACAAGTGGGCTTACTGGGCCACAGCGAAGGTGGTTTGATTGCAGCGATGCTCGCGGCGCGTAATCCTGAGGTTGCGTTTGTCGTGTCAATGGCTGGCACAGCCATTCCGGGTAGCGAGGTCATTGCGCAGCAGGCTGAACGGCTGACGCTGGCGGGCGGCGGCACGGCGGAAGAAGCCGCGGCCGCGGCCATACAGCAAAAGCAGGTTCTCGATCTGGCGTTGGCTCAGGACTGGACTGCCCTGCAAACGCTGCTAACCGAGGCATTGCAAAAGCAGGTGGCCGATCTGCCGCAGGCACAACAGGATGCCATCGGTGATCTGGACGCGGCGGTACAACAACAGGTTGAGACGCAGATGCAAATTTTCCGCAGCCCGTGGTATCAATTCTTCCTGAAGTACGATCCGGCCACGGACTGGACGCAAGTAGGCGTGCCGGTGCTGGGGTTGTACGGCGGTAAGGATACTCAGGTGGACGCGACTGCCAATACCGAGGCGTTGCAAACCGCACTGGACGCGGCAGGCAATCTGGATGTGACCATTCAGGTGTTGCCGACCGCTAATCATCTGTTCCAGGAAGCCAAAACCGGCGGTGTGGATGAATACCCCACGCTCAATCCCCACCTGATGGCCGAGTTCCTCAACGCGCTTAGCCAGTGGCTGACTGCGCACTTGCAGTAAAAAATTAGAATTCGGAAGCGGCACGATGTCTTTGTGCTACTTCCGAATTCTCTCAACAAAAAGCCGGACGGCTTATGGGTCGTCCGGCTTTTTCATGGCTTTTGTCAGGCTATTGCTGCATCAGCCCGGTGACCCAGGCAATGAAGTTGGCATCGCTGCTGCCTGTGCGCTCAGCCTTGGTGTGGCCTTGGCCCCACACCGTAGTGAATTCAACATCGTTTACGGACGGATACATGTTCAACGCCAGTGCCAGGTTCATTTCCACTGTGTTGGCTGTGTCGCCCTGCTGGATGCCGGTGTTGATACGCCAGTACGGAGCCACCGTCGCAGTCTGGTAGCCCTTATAGTAAGGTAGCAGGTAATACATGGGGTTGTAGGCATCCATGCGGGTGGCGATGCTGCTGCCCAGCTTGTCGAGCGCGGTCAGGTCCGTGGCATACGCCTCTACATACGCTGCGTTCCAGTCGGAATAGGCCGCATAGGTGGCCTGGTTGGCAGCCAGCAGCCCGGCCAGTGTGGGATCAAAGTGCAGGGCATCGCTTTCGTCGTTGCCAAAAACATCGTTTTCTGCAGCACTACGATCGAGAGCGTCAAACGCGCCTACGGTCTTGGTAGGGGGTTTTTGGCTGTTGACGAAGCCGGCCAGACTGCTCACTTGCGCGGTGTTGGTCGCCGCATCATAAACCACCCATTCGCTGCTTTCATTCAGCGATGCAATATAATCCTCAACGGTTGCATAGGTGGTGGCACTGCCAGAAGAGGACGGATCCATGCCGCCCGGCAGCGCACCCGCTGGTGGCATACCACCCTGTGGAGGCGTACCACCCTGTGGAGGCGTGCCGCCGCCAGGGCGCATACCGCCACCTGGGAAACCGCTGATGGTAGGTGTATACGGGAAGGTGGTGTCGAGCAGGAAATTATTCAGCGATGTTTCAACGGTGCTGACAAGGTAGTCGTAATAACTGCCTGCGGTGTAAACACCGCTGTCAGTGGCTGTCAATACCAGCGCATGGCCGTTTTCGTCCTGCAAGCCAAGCTGGTTGATGTAATCCGCATAAGCCTGCGCTAGGTCAGCCGAGAGCGCCGCGGTGAACGTCCCCTCCGCGCGCGTGCCGGTGGCCGCAAATTGCCCCATATTCCACTCGTAGGCGGCATCGGCATAATCGAGGCTGGTGATCGGACACCACGCCATCGCGCCGGTCACCGCATCACTAAGCGGCTGGCCCTGGGCGTCGGTCATAGCCGCGCCAATCGCTTCCAGATATGGCGTGTACAGGTCGCTGTCGCCGGAAGCGCCAATGATCGCGGTCTGCGCGCCGCCGCCACTCATGCCAAAAGCGAAGATGCCGTCGCTGTTGCCGGGGAGCACCTCTTTGTTGTAGCGCAGATAGCGTACCGCGGCCTTGAAGTCGGTGACACCCCAGGGAGCGCCGCCGCTGTAGGTCAGGTTGCCGCTGGCATCATAGCCGTTGGCACGCCCACGCATCCCCGCGGCCACGTAGATGAAGCCTGCTTGCATATAACTGGAAACCTCATCGTAGCTGTAAGCGGTCGGTGCAGCCTGTGCCGAGTAGCCAGGTGTATTCACCGGCATGACTACGGGCGCGGTCTGGGCAGTAAAGCCATTGATCGTGCCATCTGCGTTCAGGGTAGCCGTATAGGTACCGTCGCCGTTAGCCGTGGCGGTCATGTACGCGCCGGGCACATAGATGCCGAGCGTTTCATATTCAGTGGTTGCGGGTGTGGTGCAGTACTGCACACCGATCTGCCAGTAAACATCGTTGTCGGCGTCGTAATTCCAGGCCGCGTTGTTGAAAGCAAGCGCGCCGGAGGTGCTTGCCGGACTGGCTGTTGTCGCTGCGCTGGTCGGGGCTTCAGTTGGTGCGGTGGCAGCGGTTTCAGTCGCGGCCACTGTGGGCGCGGGCGCGGCGACGCTGTCCGTCGCGGCGGGAGCGGCCGGTTCTGTGGCAGTCGGCGTGCTACACCCCACGGCAACCAGCAGGCTTAACAGCAATACGGGAATAAAGAGTTTGGATGCAACTTGTTTCATAACCTTCTCCTTTTGCGAATATATGGCTACAATTATCACAAACTGTTGTGAAGAAATTATCAAGATAAGATGAATCTTTAACACAGTTTTAAGAGTTGGCGTATCAGAGTTTTACACACGGCAACTTTCCCAGTACTAGCAGCGTTAGGAGCATATGATGAATTATACAATTCGGCGGGAACGAAGCGCCGATCAACGCACTGTTGAAGAAGTAACCCGTCTGGCCTTCTGGAACGTGTATACGCCTGGTTGCAGTGAACATTATCTGGTGCATGTGATGCGCCAACACCCGGACTTTGTGCCCGAACTGGACTTGGTCATCGAGCAAGATGGGCGCATCATCGGCAACATCATGTACACGCGCGCCTGGCTGCACGACGTGCACGGCGAGCGCAAGTCAATCCTTACCTTCGGGCCGGTAAGCATCTTGCCCGCCTGGCAACGCCGGGGCTATGGCAAGCGGCTGATAGAACATTCCTTTGCCGCGGCTAAAGACCTCGGCTTTGATGCAGTGGTCATCTTTGGTAATCCTGCCAACTATGTCGGGCTGGGCTTCAAGAGCAGCCACAAGTACGGCGTGGCACTGGCCGGTGGTATCTACCCCAGTGCGCTGCTGGCGAAGGAACTGACAGCAGGCGCGCTGGGCAGCGGCCCGTGGACGTACTACGAAAGCGCCGTTTATGCGCTGGACAGCGAGCAGGCCGAGGCTTTCGATCTCGACTTTCCCCCACTGGAAAAGGGCTGGCAGGCTAGTCAGGAGGAATTCTACATCCTCAGCCGGTCGCGCATTGGCGAGAACTAATCCAGCGTTATTTCGTCCACCGTCACGCGCAGCCAGCGCGCGCGGCTACCCGTTTCCTGCCATATCAGATCGTACCCTGTGGCGTGTTGCCGCGCGGCCAGCCCAGGTTCACCCGCAACTGGCTTGACGCCCGCTGGTGGCTTCGTCAGCGCGTGCTGCACCAGCCGGTAGCCGCGCACCACGGGGCTTTCCGGCTCTTGCAGCGAGCAAATTACGTACACCGCATCAGGGTAAAACGCATAGGCCGCGTCCAATGCCGATGGGTAGGCCGCGTCCGTTGGGTGTGAATGATACAAGGCCAGCAACGTCTCGCCCCGTTCTTCCAATACAAACTGCTGTAAGAGCGTCTCCCCGTCCAGTTGATAGCGCGTGAGCCGATTAGCGGCTTCATTATGCCCGCGTATGAGGGTGGTGACGTGGCCTGACTGTCCCCCCAGTAAACCGCATACTTCCTCCGGCGCACCCGCGCGCGCGTGGGCGATGATCTCGTCCCGTATGACGGGGGGCAGCCGCAGCCTGGCTGGTGTCATGCTGGTTTACAGCTCGAACAGCTCGGCCGCGCCTGCTTGCAGGTAGGGATTGCTGCGCCGCTCGCGTCCGATGGTGGTAAAAGCGCCGTGGCCCGGATAGAGTGTGTAATCATCCGGCAGCGTTAGCAATTGCTCCTGAAGCGAGCGCAGCAGCGTGGGGCCGTCCGCGCCGGGTAGGTCGAAGCGCCCGACGCCGCCCTGAAACAGTACATCGCCGCCCCAAACTTGCTGGCTGGCGCGGTGAATATAGACCAGCGAGCCGGGTGAATGACCCGGAGCGAGACGGATTTCCAGTTCCTCGCGGCCAAAGCGCACGACATCGCCCGCTTGCAAGTAGCCGTCCACCGTCGGCATCGGGCCGGGGTCGTAGCCCATCCAGTTTTGCACCGTTTGCCGTCCGCGTGCCAGTACCGGTTCGTCGGCGGCGTGTAGCCAGAAAGGCGCGCCGGTGGCTGCACGCACCGCGTTAACGCCCAAAACGTGGTCGAAATGAGCATGAGTGTTGGGGATCGCAACGATCTTCAGGCCGGTGCGCTGGATCAAGTCTACCACACGCGGGCCATTGTCGCCGGGGTCAATTACCACTCCCTCGCCGGTTTCCTCGCAACCCAACACGAAACAGTTGACTTGCAACATACCCACGACCAGGTGCTTGACAATCATCGGACTACCTCGTCTGCGCCTATTTGCTCACCGTTACCCAGCCCAGATTAACGCGGTCAATACCGTCGGAGGGGTTGCCGGTGTGTAGAAAAATTTGGAGTTGATAACGCCCCGGCTCTACATAGTCGGGGATGAGCAGATCGTGCTCGCCGCGCACGATTTCGCCCGCTTGCCAGTTCAATGTCGGGTATAAATCGCTGACCAGGGGGCCGCTCACAGCCGCCACTTCCGTGTCTGCGCCGCTCACCAGCCGGGCGGTGAACCACCAGGCAGTGGTTGGCTGCACATCGGCACGCCAGTAGAAGGTCAGGTGCAGCAGATCATTCTTGTGCAGCGGTTCGTCGGGATTAAAAGCAAAGCCGCGCTTGTAGCGGTCGTGCCCCAGCAGGGTGATCTCGTCGAACTTGAAGGATTTGGCGTTTTGCATGTGCAGCGCCGCGACCGGTAACGGAGAAACCGGTTGATCCACTCGTAAGACGCCCAACTGAATATAGTTCTGCGTGCCACTGGATAAACGCTCGCCGCTGGTCGAGTTGTACAATCCTGCGATCAAGCGGTATTCGCCGGGCGGCGTCCCTGCGGGAATCAATAAACCGTGGTTGTCCACGATCTCACTGTCTACCTGCCAACTGCTGGTCGGGCTTTCGCCGCTGCCGGGGGGGGCGTCGCGCTGTGCCACCACCTGATCGCGCGGGTCGAGTAACTGCACAAAAACAGTGTAATCGGCGTCAGGCTGCCGCTGCGCGCGCCAGATCATCTGCAACTGCAATACGTTGCCGGAGGCGATAGCATTGCTGGACAGCGCATAGCGCATCAGGCGTATTTGTTCGCCCAGCAGCACATCGCTGGACTGCACCGGCCATTGATCGGTTGCCTGCTGCGTGGCATAAATGACAAAGCGCATGGTGCCTTGCCAGCGATCTTCCGCCTTGTAGGCGTGTTTGCCCAGCCAGCTTTCGATGATCTGGTTGGGATCGCTTTCATTCGCGCCCCAGTAAAGGACGTACAACTGGGGATGTTCGGCGGCGATTTGCTGCAAACGCTGGACAGTGGCTGCTTCATCGGGTGGCCGCTGCTCTGGCATACCATAAACCGGCAATGGCCCTTGGTAGTAATAATCGAAAACCTCGCGCTGGCCGGGTGCGTTCAGGATGATGGCGTCGTTTGGTCCGGCCACTGCGTTGATATAAGCCGCGGCAGAGCGGTAGTCATCGCGTGCGACCGCTGGATCGAAATAATAGGCCGACAAGGTGCGGGCACTCGGTACGATGACCAACGCCAGCGCAAGCAGCAACCATAACACCGCCAGCAGGCGGCCAACGGTGTTCGCAGTTGGCGCGGCTTGTTCACCTGCCGGCGCGGTGGCGCGCGCGCGCCACCATTGCCCGCGTTCTAGCGCGGTCATAAAGCCGGTAATGCCGCGACTGAGCAGGATGATAAATGGCGCTGCGCCGACCAGCAAGAACTTGAGGTAAGCAGGTTTGTACAGGCCACCCAGCCAAACCAACAGCATGGGCGCGGTCAGCCACAACAGCGGCAGCCCCCAGCTCAGCCAGTGTGCCCGGCGGCCGCGGCTGCGTGCCCACGGCCACAAGCCGAGGATGAACAACCCCAAGAAGGGGGTAAGCCATAGGCTGGTGGGGGTAATGGGTGTTGCTGGCCCTAGTGCCAGCGTGTCGAGCATCTGGGCAAAGCCCGCGCTCCACGAGGCAGTTTGCCCGCTGCGCGGCCACTGCGTCAACTGCGTGATGGCTGTGCGCGCCCAGGGCAGGAAGAAAAAGGCCATCACCATCAGCAGCAGGCCCCAATGCAGTAGACGTACCTGCACAAAGCCGCGCCGTCGCGAGTTGAATATCCAGAACAGATAGAGCAGCGTGGCGACGGCGATCAGGGCGGGAAAGGTGTAATGTGTGTACAACCCGCCGAGGCCGGCCAGCACAAGAAGGATCGTAGCTGGCCGGGAAAAGCTGATGCTGCGCCCGCTGCCATCAGCAGGCAGCACGATCGATTCGTGCAACACAAAGCGCACCAGCCCATAGAAGAGCAGGGCCGCCAGCGCAGCTAGTTGTGCATACATGCGCGCTTCCTGACTGTAATAGATCAGGAAGGGGTTAATGGCGACGAAAAAGGCGGCGATCCAGGCAGTACGACGGTCAAACAGACGTAGCACGATCTGAAATACCAGCCAAACCAGCAACAGCCCCCACAAAGCCGACAGCGCGCGCAGAGCGATTTCGCTGTCGCCAAACAGCTTGCTCCATACGTTAAGTAGCCAGTAATAGCCGGGCGGGTGGATGTCAGCCGCGGCGCGTGCACTGATCTCGGCCAGACTGCGTCCGGTCATGGCCGCGCTGTTACCTTCGTCCGACCAGAAACTTTGCTGCCCGATGCGAAAGAAACGCAATCCGGCCGCGATTAGCCAAATCAGCCAGAACAAAATCGGATCAGCGGTGCTGCGTGGACGACGAGGGGGTGAACTCATAGGGAGAGTGTAAGGTATCGGGGGAGAGGTGTCAAGTTCACTGCACGAAAAATGCTTTCGCGGGGCGTCCGGTTGGTTTATTCCTGCCAGCCAGCCTGCTGGGGCAGGTTACGCTTGCTGGCTTGCCACAGCGAGAAGACAAAACCCGCAATGCCGAGGAAGATCAGGGTCGTCAGGCAGTACAGGCCGTTCACCCAGAGCATGTTGCGGCTTTGCACCAGCAGCCCATCTACCGCCACCGGCCCGACCAGTGCGCCCGCCGCGTCCAGCTCTGGGCGCATGGTTACCTCATGCACGCGCGTGCTGCTCAGGCTGCGTGCAATGGTGGTGGGGCGGGCGGGGGTTGGCTGGTTAGCATCCAGATTGATGCGCGCCCGCTCGCGTCCGTCCACTGTCACGATCCAGCGCCCCATGCCCGGCCCTTTCGGTGCGATCAGGATCAAATCGCTGCCCTGGAATTGGAAAGACAGCCCAGCCTGCGCGTCGGTGGTTTGACGATACTGCCCCAGCACCGCGTCCGCTGCAATCACTGGCTGCCAGTTGCCGGTATAGTGCAAGGCCCAGTGATCTTCCTGGTGATAGCCGCGGTAAAGTGTCGGCTGCAACTTGGTTGTGTAGGCTTGCAGGCTGGTGTAGACCGGTTGCGGCGTGAAGTCGGGCGCGAGCAGGCGAAAATACGCTTCTGGCTGGCCGTTCTGTTCCCACGCATCGGTGGCGCGTTTCAAATACCAGGTATTAGCGACGCCCAGCCAGGGCCAGTCGCGTTGCAGTCGTTCATAAGCGAGCGGCAGATACGCGGCTTGCTGCTGCGGGCTGACCTGGCCGTAGCGTTTGTCGGCGATTTCGTTCGGCACGGCGTTCCAGTTCATTTCACTGATCCAGATCGCTTTGCCCGCGTCGCCGTTGCGCACCATCACATCACGCACAAATAGCGGGCGACTGAAATTGATCACGCGCGGATTCATGCGTTGGTCAGTCGGTCCCGACCACAGGCCGTAGCCCTGCATCGCCAGGATGTCGAACCAGGGGGCTGCGCCGGCATCGTACATGCGCTGCAAGAAGGTAAGGTCGTTGAAGTTGCGGCCCGGCACGCTGATACCATCCAGGTCAATCGTGCTGGCCAGCGCGCCGGAGATAATCACCACGTCAGGATCTGCCGCGCGGGCACGCGTGGCCCCGACTTTCAGCAGCTCGGTGTAGGCTTCCGGGCTGATGGTGGCCTCGCCCCATTCGGGATAGATGTTCGGTTCGTTCCAGATTTGATAGTAGCGCACGCGGCCGCGGTAACGGCTGACCACCGCCTCGACAAAGTCACCGTAATCGTTCAGATTATCGGGGGGCGCGAACGTGCCCACGGTGTCGCCCGCGGCGCGCGTCCAGTCCGGCGGATTGCTGAGCCGCACGATCAATTGCATGTCGTACTTCTCTGCCAGCGCAACAATCTGATCGTACTTCTCCCAGGCCGAGCGATATGGCTCATGGCGGCGGTCTTCAAAGTCGCCCTTGCCGTGGATTTCGATGTCTTCCCAGGGAAATTCCTGACGCAGCCAGCGAAAGCCTGCATCATGCGCCATCTGTACGGCCAGCTCGCGCTTGGCGGGGTCTACTTCCTGTTCCAAAAAGACGTTGACGCCGAAGGGGTTGACGCCCGTGTGCGCGATGGGAAGTGTGTCATCGGTACGCACGCGCGGGCGCATGGCGTCTGCGGCCAGGTCGGTGAGTCCCTTGATTTGCGGCAGCAGCGCCTCTTCGCCGGTCAAGTTGAACAACCCGGAGCCGGCCATGCCCGCGCTGCCTTGTGTTTGCTGTAGGGTAGCAAAAACAGCCAGCCCGCTCACGAGGAGCAGGCTGGCAAGGAATAGCAGGGAAATCAGACGCAGAAGTTTTGTGCGCAAGATAACTCAGTGATGGGCCGTTTAGCCCGCGCTGTTAATTGGCAACAAAAGTGATACCGGTACACTGTTCTGAAGCATTCACGGTATGCACCCATTTATCTGATTGCGGGGTTAGATTACCAAAGCCGGTTTCCAACGTTTGTCCACCGGCGGGCATACTGCCGGGGCAGGACACCACATAAATTTCCACCGTTGTACCGGCTGGTGCCGGTCCGCCAAAGGGTGAAAAGCCCCAAACCCCATCACCAACGCCATCGCAGCCAGTACACTTGGTGTTGCGCGGGCCGTAGTAAGCCACGTGGACGCATACACCATTCACCGGTGAATTATCGCGGCGGCGTACAAAGCCGTTGAAATAGGTGGTGGCGGCATTCGGATCACAGCGGTAGGACCCTTGCACCAACGAGAAGGGATAGGCTGGCGCGGGCGGCGCGGTGGGCGCGGGGGGTGTCGTCGGCACAGGGGCCACGGTGGGTTGCGGTGCGGCAGTCGGCTGCGGGCGCGGGGTCGGCTGAACGACGACCACCGGGCGCGGCGTCGCCGTAGGCTGTACGGCAACAGGTGGCGCGGGGATGTCGGCGGCAACCGGAATGGCAGCAGCGTCCCCTTCCACTGCGGTGAAATCGCCCGATACCCAGCCGGTCTGGCCGTTGAAATTGATCTGGTACCAGTTGCCCGCCGGATTCTTGCCGGTGACGTCGTAGCGTTCGCCGTTGCGCACCTGCCCGACGACACCGTAGTTGGTGCCGGGACCGCCGCGCACGTTCAGCGTGGGGTTATTGATCACTACGCGCGCACCTTGGGCGGCGGCAGTCGCTTCCGCTGTGGGCGATTCCGCAGGCGTAGGTGATGCTTCCGGCGTGGGGGTATCAGTCGGGGCCGCGGTGGGCGTGAACGTAGGCGCAACCACCGGCGCTTCGGTCACGACTGCGGTTGGGGTAAAGGTCGGTTTAGGCGTAAAGCTGGGCGTGGGGGCGGGGCCGGTTTCCTCGCGGGCGACCAGGTTAGTCAGCGCACAGGCGGGCATGATCATCAACACCAGCGCGGCCACAGCCAACAGCATAATCTTGTTACGACGCATGAAATTTCACCTCAAAAAGACTTCGGCCAGACACGGCGAGCCGTGTAGCCAGCCATTACACGTGCGTGAGTATAGCATAGTTCACGCACGGGCAGAAAAATGAGCGTCAAATTGATCCGCGGCTAGACGCGGCCTTTGGCAACGCGCTTTTGCTGGCGTTGTGCCTTGCTGCCGCGGTAGCTGGGAGCGAGCACAGAAACGACCACACAGCGAGTAGTGTCCAGCATCCGGCTGGCTAGCCGCGGGTCCAGCTCTTCCACCGGCGTGCTGCTGGTGATGACCGTAGGCAGACGGGCGGCGTAGCGGTAGTTCAGCAGTTGAAAGAGCTTTTCCCTGGCCCAGGGCGTGGCGCTTTCTGTGCCCAGATCGTCAAGAATCAACAGGGGCGCACGCCGCACTTCCTCGAAGCGGGCATCCAGCGACGCGCCGCTGTTGGGGCTGAAGGCCGCACGCAGATAATCCAGCAGATCGGGCACGACCACAAACATGGTACGTTCGTGTTGTTCCTGCAAGCGGCGGTTGGCGATGGCTGCGGCAAGGTGCGTTTTGCCGCTGCCGTAGGGGCCGGTCAGCACCAGCCAGCCGCTCGGGTCGAGGGTGAAGCCTGCGGCGAGTGCCTTGGCGTGCGCGAGGCTTTTGGCGGCTTCTTCGTTCAATTCCTCGCGGCGCAGATCGAAATTTTCAAAGGTTTGGTCCGCGTGCAGGGCCAGCGTGCTTAGTTCTTGCGTGGACGAGTCGCCACTGGAGCGAAAATCAGCCGCGGTGATCGGCACCACGGTGGAAATGTCGGGATCGCCCAACCGCGAACGCAGCCGCGGCTCAATTTCCGTCAGGCGCAGGTTGGTGGTAATCACCGTGGGCAGGTGTGCCATATAACGGTGGTTAAGCAACTGGAAGAGCTTTTCTTTGGCCCAGGGTGTGGCGCTTTGCGCACCGAAGTCATCCAGAATCAGCAGCGGGCTTTGCCGCACCGTTTCGAAACGTTCATCGAAGCTGGTTTCCGAACTGGGGCCAAAGGCGGCGCGCAGGTGATCAAGTAAGTCGGGAACGACCACGAACAGCGCGGCTTCGCCGCGGCGCAACACCGCCTGGGCAATCGCCACGGCCAGATGCGTCTTGCCGCAACCGTATGTGCCGGTCAGCACCAGCCAGCCTTCGGGATGCTCGGCGTACAGGCGCGCCTTGTCGAAGGCGCGCCGCAGGTTGTAGCGTTGGTCGTCGTTCAGACTGACGCCATCGGGCAGGAAGGTTTCAAAGGTCATGTGGCGCAACTGGCTCAGGTTGCTGACCTGCGTCAGGTCGGCCTGCCGTCGTAAAGCCAGATCAGCTTGCTGGCAACGGCAGGGCATGGCGCGCCCAAAATTTGGATGCCCAACCGGTACATCCAGCACCACGAATTTCTGGCCGTGACAAAAGGGGCAGACGCCCGGCGGCTCAGTGTTCGATGATGTCTTCGTATTCTTCGGGGACATAGCGTCGTTTGAGCGCTTCGTAGCTGTCATCTTCTGCAGCGTCTCGTTTATCGATTCCATCATCCTTGCCTTCGGCGGCCCAACGCTCTAAAATCGTGCGGATGTATTTCCAGTTGCGCACGTTCAACTCGACCGCGATGCGAAATGCCTCTTCCAGCCAGCTTTGCGGGTAGGTGCGTTCGGCCTCGCGCAGCTCCTCGGCCAGCATCGGCTGGATCATGCCGATGTTCTGCTCGTACAGCAGGAAAATATGGGGCCGTTGCGTTTGCAGGCTGATGCCGTCCGGCAGCGGCGCGGCCAGTGTGTGCAGCTCGCCACGCTGGATGCGTTCGACTGCCGCGCGGCCCAGTTCACTGTTCAGGAAATACCACGCTTCCTCAGTGCCGCTTTGCAGTACCTTAACGCGCAGCAACGTGCCGCGTGCTTCGGCCAGCTCCAGGCCGTGACGCAGCGCCGCCAGCGCGTCTTCTGATCGTGCGGCCAGACCAGCCATAAAACGGTCGTCCGCGGCCATCTCTACCAAGCGCGTGTAGCGCAGGTCGCCCTGCTTCTGGTTGAGCAGCCAGAGGCAATGCAGCGTGACCTTCAACTCGGCCAGGTCGTTAATGGCAGGTAGCAGCTCGGTCCAGAAGGCGCCGGGCACTTTGACCAATGGTTGCTTGCCTGCGGGAAAACCAGCAAATGCGTTCATAAGAGCGTGGTGGGTGGGCAAGTAAACAAGTAGGTAGGGTGAGGTTTTTTGTTTCTCCTTGTCCCTTAGATACGTGTCTACTTGTTACTCTGTTTTCTCTAAATCCTCGCGGCTGAGGTCGAGATCGCGGAATTGTGTCAATTCCTTGCGGAAGAAGAGCGACACCGAGCCGGTCGGGCCATTGCGGTGCTTGGCGATAATGATGTCGGCCACGTTTTGCCGGTCCGAGTCTTCGTTGTACATATCTTCACGGTAGATAAACAACACCACGTCCGCGTCCTGCTCGATGGATCCGGATTCGCGCAAATCGGAAAGGATTGGCCGCTTGTCCTGGCGGCTTTCCACGGCGCGCGAAAGCTGGCTGAGCGCCAGCACAGGGATGTTCAGCTCGCGCGCCAGCCCTTTCAGGCTACGCGAGATGTTGCTGATCTCCTGCACGCGGTTTTCTGAGCGCCGGTCACCCTGCATGAGCTGAAGATAGTCCACCACGATCAGATCAAGGTCGTGTTCGGCGTACAGCCGCCGCGCCTTGGTGCGCAGTTCCATCGTGGATACCGCCGGGGTATCATCAATGTAGATCGGCGCTTCCGACAGCGCTCCCGCAGCTTCCATCAGCTTGTGCCATTCTTCTTCACCCTGGATGTCGCCGAGGCGCAGTCGTTGCGAGTCAATGCCGGTTTCGGCGGACAACATACGCTGCACCAGTTGCTCGCTGGACATCTCCAGGCTGAAGATCGCCACGCGCTTACCGTATTTGCGCGCCGCGCTTTGCGCCAAGCTGGTGGAGAAAGAAGTTTTGCCCATGCCCGGCCGTGCGGCCAAAATCAGCAGATCGCTTTTTTGCAGGCCGCCCAGCACCTTGTCCAGTAGTTTGAAGCCGGTCGGTACGCCGAGAATTTCGCCGCGGTGGTGATACAAAAAGTCAATGCGATCCACCACGTCGCCCATGATCGTGCGCACGGCCACCAAATCGCGCTGGGCGCGGCGTTCGGCCACGCTAAACACGATCTGCTCGGCGCGGTCAACCACTTCATTCACGTCCTCGGTGGTCTCTTCGTAGGCGATTTGCGCAATCTGCCCGGCCGCGCGGATCAGCTTGCGCAGCACCGAGGTACGCTCCACGATGCGCGCGTAGTGTTCGATGTGGATCGCGGTCGGCACGGCATTGATCAAGTCCATGACATATGCCGGGCCGCCCACTTCGTCCAACTGCCGACGGCGTTCCAGTTCGTCGGTGACGGTCAGAAAGTCGGCTGGCTCGCGGCGTTCGTGCAGGTCGAGAATCGCTTGATAAATCCAACCGTTCTTTTCCTGATAAAAGTCATCGGCGTGCAGGAACGCTGCAATGCGAATCACCGCGTCTGGGTCAATCAGCACCGAACCCAGCACAGCTTGCTCGGCTTCGGGGTTGGCCGGTACGAGACGATCACGCGCAGAGGACGAGGTTTCCAAGTAGGCTGTATCCACAAAAAGCTCCACCACAACGTGCGGTTGGGAAAAAACGGCGAGGTCAATCGCCTCGCCGTTTGCTGATGCATATCATGCTGTACGGGGCTGGCTAAGCGGGCTAGCCTAGTCCTTCCAGGTCAAGCCCCTCGACGAAATCGCGGAAGGCATCAAGGTCATCATCACTGACCGCGTCAACGGTACTGCTTCCGGCACCAGTGTTGGTGTCATCTTCCGGCACGATGCCGGCGCGTTCCATGACATGATCAGCCACCTGGATCGTCACATCGCAACGAATAGCCAGCGCAATCGCATCGCTGGGGCGCGCGTCAATTTCGATCCGTTCGCCCTCTGCTTCCAGCATAATGCGAGCATAGAAGGTGTCGTTGTTCAAGTCGTTGATGATCACCTGGGTTACTTCTGCGCCGAGCATGTAGATCGTAGACTTCAGCAGGTCGTGCGTAAGCGGGCGCGAGACTTCGCGGCCTTGCAGCTCGATCGTGATGGAATCTGCTTCGAAGGGGCCGATCCAGATGGGCAGAAAACGCTCGCCGTCCACTTCTTTCAGGACGACCACCCGATTATTCGACATCAAGCTGACGCGCACGCTGTCAATAGTCACTTCGATCATCGAACGATCTCCTCACAATAAGTCGCTGTCGGTGCAGATTTGGAAACGTTGAACAAGGGAAATTATACCACAGGCCCAAACGCGCGCAAAACATCCCGAAAGGTTGGGGACGAGTTCGCGTTTGAGCTGGGCAGTGGTAGTTCACGCCGCCCATCACCCAATTTTTTGACACCCTTTAACTGCTTTTCAAGCGTCAGGTCGTACCCGCCAGCGCGCAGCCTGACCGGCTTGCTGGCCGAGAAACATGCGCAGTTGTGCGCCGTGTTCTTGCACATGGCGCAGATTGTAAAGCTGCAATTCAGCGAAGGGCAACTGGCCCCACGAAAATAGGCACATCTGCTGCGCCTGCTCGCTGGACATGCCGAGGATCGTGGCTTCGCAGCGCGCGCGGCACGAGGCCCCATACGCCAGCAACTCGGCGCGCGCGTAGACGCGCGGCAGCGTTTCGTTTGCTTCCATCTCCACCAGATCAAAGGGGGGCGGCGGGGCAAAGCCTTCTTCTGTGCCAGTCAGGTACAGGTCTAGCCAGAACAGCGTGTGATAGACGAGATACCAAAACTGTGAAAAACCAACCGCAGCCCACTGATCGGGCTGGTCTTGCCACAGCGGCGCCTCCCAAAGTTCGTCTGGGCAGTCATGCACGCAATCGTGCAGCATATCAATTGCCGCGCCGAACTGCCGCCACAGCATTGCATTGTCAAGGATGGGCAATGGTGTCATACTTTTGCTTCCTGTGCATCAAACGCTTTGGCAATCGTACCACGCCGCAACTGGCGATGGGTTCGCAGATAAGCCCAATCATACGCACTATCATACATCAACTGGGTGTAGTAATAATTAATTTGTTCAAGGATTGCGCCAATCCAGATCAGCAGACCAACCACAGCATCAACGGAGATCAACGCCTGCCCGGTCAATCGCTGCGCAACTACGACTACCAGAGGAAAAGCACCGATTAGCCACCAGTTGATACGCCGCCAGCGCCGAAACGCGGCCAGGACCGGGGTGGGCATGTGACGTTGGTCGTTTGCCAGGACGCGCAGCTTCCAGCGCCACCATACCGCACCCTGAATGAGAATCAATATCACCACAGCGAGGCTGTAGGTGCGTACGATCCAAGACTGCCAAACACCATCCCGCCAGGCTGACCAAAGCAAAATCGCCACAAATAGCGTTGCAGACAGGACCTCGCCCGTCCAAAGGTATTGATACCGTCTTTGCAGTGCAATTTTATTCATCTGTTACCTTACAAAATGCGCTGGCCGAGCAGCGAAGCCACCAGTTCCACGGCCAATTCCGCGGTGTGATTGCCGTCGTCGAGGATGGGATTGATTTCGACCACGTCAATTGAAGCGGTCTTGCCTGCTTCGGCAATGATCTCCATCAGCAGGTGTGCCTCGCGGTAGGTCAGGCCACCGGGGACGGGGGTGCCGACGCCAGCGGCCACGGTGGGGTCAATCGAGTCCATGTCCAGGCTGACGTGGATGCGCGGCAGGTGATTCAGGTGGCTCAATGCCCGCCGTGCCACCATCGCCATGCCCAGTTCGTCAATATCGCGCATGGTGTAGACATGCACGCCCGCCGCGGCCAGCGCGCTGCGTTCGTCGCTGTCCAGATCGCGGATGCCGATCATGGCGATTTCCTGCGGGCGCAGTTTCGGGCCGGGGTGCCCCAGGTCAACCAGTGCCGAAGCGCCCAGCCCCACCAGCGCGGCCACAGGCATGCCGTGAACGTTGCCGGAGGGCGAGGTGTGGGGTGTGTTGAAGTCGCCGTGCGCGTCAATCCATAGCAGGCCCAGCGGGCCACCGCAGGTCGTGCCGCCCACCGTGCCAATCGCGATGGAATGATCGCCGCCCAGAAAGATCGGAATTTCTGGCGTGGTCGAACAGTCTTTGGCAACCTGATAGATCGCCTCACATGCGGATACCACCTCTGGCAGGTGGCGCATACCGCCGCCTTCGCCTTCCATCCACTGGTGGGCGCGCACCGAGCTTTCGTCGCGGCCCGGCACCAGGATGTTGCCGGCATCTTCGACGTGATAGCCGAGGCGACTTAGGCGCTCGAACAGGCCGGCATAGCGCATGGCGCTTGGCCCCATGTCCACGCCGCGGCGCTGCTGGCCCAGGTCCATCGGCACGCCGAGAATACGCACAGATCGTCCGTTGTGTGAGGAGTAGGTCATGGCAAGCCTCCAGCGTTAGGGTTGGTAGCGGCCCACTTCGGTGCCGTCCGCGGCGCGATACAGGATCAGCAGCGGCGTCAGCGCGGCGGTGTCAGTGTCCGCAGGCAAAGCAAAATCGTAGGCATCAAGGATAGTTTCCCCGGTACGCCAGGCGGTGGTGGGGTAGGCCCAATGCACGGGCACGGCGTCAATGGAAGCCAGCACGCTGCCATCCGGCTGCAACAGCCGCACCGCAACTTTTAGCTCCTCATCCACCGGCGCCAGCACATGCCAGGCGGCTTCGAGGCGTAGCCAGGTGGCCCCGGTGGCCGGCACAGGCGCGAAACGAAAACCGGTCAACCGCACTGCGTTGCCAAACGGCAGATCCACGGCTGGCAACTGCGCCGGCTGCGTGGCTTGCTCTGGCCGCAACACCTGCACCAGCGGGCCGGCGGCGCGGAGGCTGTATTGCTGGGGCAGGCCAGGCAACTCGCGCGTCAGATACACCGTGCGTCCGGCAGCTAGTTGCGCGGCGACTGCGGCCAGCCGCGTGCTTTCCTCGTCAGCGTCAAGCAGGTGCAGGTCAGGCTGAAGGCCGCGATCCATCTGCATGTAGCGCAGCAGCGTGGTTTCGCCCTGCAAGCCGATCACCGTGGCAGGGGAGGCCAGCGGCTGCTCCAGCATGGCGCGGCCACAGTTGAGCGCGCTCCAGGTCGCGCGGCGCTGGGGCACCAGGCTGGCGGGCTGGCCGACCTGCAACACGTCAACACAAGTTTGCGGCGGTGAGGTTATTTGCATGGCTTGCCAGGCGGTGCGCAGCGGTTGGGCGATGAAAAGACCTGCGAGGGCCGCGGGCAGGAGGACGCGACCGGCCGTGGGCCATGTGCGCCAGCGCAGCAGCGTGGTGAAGCCTTGTGCAGCCACCACCAGCCAGATCAGCAGCGCGGGCAGGTAAAAGACTTCGACATCGGCGGTCTTGTAATTGAGCGCAAAAAGGAAATTCGCTGCGAAGAGCAGGGCCAGCAGCACCCAGCGGCGCGGCTGTTTGAGCAGCGCCAGCCAGCCGAGTAGACCAAAAAGCAGCGCGGCCAGTCCGATCTGGCTGTGCAGCAGTTGTAGCGGGAAGATGGCGGGGCGTTCTACCGCCAGTGGATTGGCGCTGAAAAAAGTACCGTAATCGCTGGCGAGCACATGCCGCCAGAAAGCGTCCCAGGTGTTGACATGTGCACCGGCGAGCGAGGCAACTGTCTGGCCGCGCAGGGGCAGGTAGAGGTAGAGCAGCAGCGGCGCGAGAAAGGCCAGCGCCAGCTTCAGCAGGGCGCGCGGGTGGCGCAGCAGGCCGGGATCGCTCCACAGCAGGTAGACGGCGACGCCGGGGGCTAGCAGCAAGGTCATGCGGTGATGGGTCAGGGCCAGGCCACAGGTTAGCAGCAGTGCGCCGCGGTGTTGGTCGAGCGTTAGCAGCAGGATCAACGCGACGAAAAGGCCGTGCAGCGCGTAGACTTCGGCGACGGTGGCCTGCGACCACCAGACCGGGCCGACCGCGAAGACGCTGGCGGCTGCGGCTGCGGGGAGCCGGCCGCTGTCTAACCGCCGCGCGGCCAGGTAGAGCAGGCTGATGGTGAGTGCGGCTGCCAGCGCGGACAGTAAATTGACGCGGTGCGCCAGATCGCCCACGGGGAGCAGGTGGCTCCACAGCCAGCCGAGCAGGGTATAAAGCGGGTAGCCGGTGGGATGGGCAATGCCGAGGCTGGGCAAGACCACCTGGAATTCGAGGCTGTCGTCGAAGACAGTGGCGACGGAAGGCGCGAGCGTTACGACGTACAGCGTCAGGGCGGCGAGGCCCAGCGCGGCGGCGAGGAGGTGGTCGGTGGTGAAGCGGCGGGACATGATGGGTTGTAACGCTCTTCAGAGATCAGTATTTCGTGCGATTATAACATGGCAGCGCGACGGACTGACAATCGTCTGTGCGTGGCGATTCTTGTTGGTTCAGAGCGGGTGAATTCGTGACGCGCTAAGCCGGTATGGTATGATAGCTGCCAGCGTCGGAAATACCGTTGGCGCTTATCCCTGTTACGAGTTATAAGGCTACCTACTATGTCACAACCTATCGTGGTTTACGGCAATGAAACGTGTGGAATGGTGCCGCCGGTGCGCGATCTGCTGGACCGCGCGGGCGCGCCGTATGAATATATCAGTATTAGTCGCAACAGCGAGGCGCGCGCGCGTGTGCAGGCGATCAATAATGGCAACGCCAGCGTGCCGACGTTGGTGTTTGCCGATGGCAGCACCCTTACCGAACCCAAACTGGCTGAGTTGAGTAACAAGCTGCAAGGGCTGGGTTATACGATCAGCCCGGCGACGCTGCTGGATCGGGTGGTGCTGGTGATGCAAGACCGCGTGATCAGCACACTGGGGGTGGTCTTTTTGGCGATTGGTTTATTCGCCAATCAGCCTTCGATGACCATTGCAGGCGGTATTCTGCTGGTGGTGGCGCTGCTCGGCTGGCTGATTAACCGCGTGCGGCGGGGCTAGGCTGCGGCCAGGGTGGCGCGGCGATGCTGGTAGCCTTCGATCCAGTAGACGGCCAATGCCAGCCAGACAATGCTGAAGCCGATCAGGCGCACATGGTCGAATGGCTCGTGGTACAGGAAAACACCGATGCTGAACTGCAAGGTGGGAGCGATGTATTGCAACAGGCCAAGCGTGCTGAGGGGAACTTGGCGCGCGCCGGTGGCAAAGAGTAATAGGGGCACGGCGGTGACGACGCCGGAAAAGGCTAGTAGGAGGGTGGTTTGTGGCCCGGCGATGCCAAAAGCAACTTCACCGCGGCTGCCCAACCAGAGTAGCCCGGCCAGCGCGGGCAGGAAAAGGATGGACATTTCGACGGTCAGACCTTCCAGCGATCCTAAATGGGCGGTTTTGCGCAGCAAGCCGTAGAAACCAAAGCTGAGGGCCAGGGCAAAGGAGATCCACAGCCAGCCGCCAGCGGCGACCATCAAAAAGAGGACGCCGGCCGCGGCGATGCCCACCGCCAGCCATTGCCCGCCGCGCAGGTGTTCATGCAAGACCACCAACCCCAGCACCACATTCACCAGCGGGTTGATGAAGTAGCCGAGGCTGGCTTCCACGATGTGGCTGTTGTTGTTGGCCCAGATGTAAACCAGCCAGTTTATAGCCAGCAGCAATGCTGTGACGAAGAAAACACGCAAAATTGCTGGATGTTGGCGTGCTTCGTGGAGCCAGCGTCCGTTGCGGCGTACTGCCAGCAACAGCAGGACGACCATCAGTGACCAGACGATGCGGTGCAGCAAGATTTCCGTGGCGGAAACAGCGTGCAGACTATGCCAATAGATGGGCAGGATGCCCCAGAAGAAGTAAGCGACAGCCGCGGTAAGTAGACCTTTTTTCATGCGGCTATTGTAGCGCGCTGACTAGTGCGCTGCAAATACTTGTCTTGTTCTCTGCTTGACTTTTCGCGCCAATGGGGGTAAGAAGGTGATGGAAGGCTTTTTTGTACCTTGACGACGATAACTGCGTTTGGAAAAGGAGGTTCCTTGTGATTCGACTCTACAATGATGCAACCAATGCCCTGATCGGTGAGATTAGCGAAGCAGATTTCGCTTTGTTGCAGGGTGATCTGGAAGAAGAATCGTCTACCGACAATAATTACTACATCAATCAGGCAACCGTGGATATGTTCGAGGAACAAAAGGCTAGTCCGGCGCTGGTAAGTCTGCTGCGTAAGGCGCTGGGCGGCAACGAGGATATAGATATTCGCTGGGATTATGCTTGAGTCATCTGCGAGTCAAAAAAGGCCTGTCCACACGGACAGGCCTTTTTGTTTACATCGGTTCGAATAGCTTGGCAAGCTGGGCAGCGCCGGGGCTGTCGGTGACAGCTAGGACCTCGTCGCCTGCTTCAAAGGTTGTGGAGCCGCGCGGCACAACGATTTCGCCGTCGCGAATTATGGCAGCGATAACGCACTGATCGGGGAATTGAATATCCTTGAGCGCCTTGCCGATCACCTTGGCATCGGCGTCTATTTTTTCTTCCACGAGCGCGTAGCGGCCGCGGCGCAGCTTGAGCAGGGTCATCATGTCGCCCATGGACATTTCTTCCATGATCAGGCTGGCCATGACCTCGGCGTTGTTGAAGGCAACGTCTACGTGGAATTTTTTATCGAATAGCCAGGCTGCGCGCGGGTTGTTGATGCGGGCGATGGTGCGACCGATGTTGTAACGCTGGCGCGCTATAAAGCAGATAGCCAGATTGTCCGCGTCGTTGTCTGTGGTGGCCGCGACAACGTCCGCTTCGCGGATGCCCGCCTGTTCCAGGACGTTAGGATCAGTCGGGCTACCCTCGAAGATCGCTTCGGTGGGCAATTCGTAGTGAATACGTGCCAGGATGTCGGGACGGTTGTCCACTAGATGAACCCGGTGATCTTGCGCCATCAGCAAGTTGGCAAGCTGAGTGCCGGTACGTCCGCCGCCAGCAACGATAACAAACATAGTAAAAACCTCATTTAGGCCGAGTTAACAAGTATACAAGTAAGTATACAGGTAGGCAGGTAGCGATGGATCAGACGATCTTTTCGCGCAGGGGTGTCATACCCGCGGTGCTGGTGCTGACATGAACGACATCACCGGTTTGCAGCACAGTGTCTGGTGTGGGCAAGAAGCCGCGTCCGGCGCGCGTGACGGCAGCGACGATGCACGGCCCGACAGTTGCTAACTCTTGCACGGTCTTGCCATTCCATGACGTGGGAATCATCAGATCGCAGATCTCGACTTCGCCATTGCCTGCCGATACCAACGGATGAACCGTGCCACCTTCCAGCAATTCTTCCATGCGTTGTGCGCCCCAACTGCTGGAACCGACCACCTGCAAGCCAAAGGTCTCCAGCAAGCCGCGCCAACGCGGGTTGTAGTTACGCACAGCCACGCGGTGGATGTTGTAAACTTCGGCGGCCGTGCGTCCCACGACACCGTTTAGTGAATCGGAGCTGGTGACAGCGGCTAAGGCGTGCGCATCTGCAATGCCGGCGCGATGCAACACGGCTTCTGACAGCACGTCGCCTTCCAGTGTGCGCCCGCGAAAATCGGGCGGCAGGTTCTTGAAAGCTTCTTGCGAACGGTCAATGACGCAAACGCGATGACCGTTGAGGAAAAGCCGGTGGGCCAGTTCAGACCCGACACGGCCACAACCGACAACGATGACGTTCATAATTAGTTTGTAGCCTCCTTGGGAGGAAGTGAGTTCTCTTGTTGAAGCTGATCAGTGTTGATTTGGTAAGGGACATCCATGATGACCACGCCAGGCATGGAGCGGAAGGCGAAGCGCAGGGTCAGGGCTGCCTGTGTGTGTAACAAGTTTTGCCACCAGTGTTGCGGCACAAATTCAGGCACAGCGACAACGATCAGTTCATTGGGCTGGCGGTGCTCGGCAACGCTGGCGATATAATCCATCAAGGGTTCGTGGAGCAGGCGGTAGGGCGATTCGAGAATGACCAAGCGAACGCCTTCACCCCAGACATCCCATTTTTGCTTGATGCGCTCCATTTGTTCGGGGTCTACCGATACGTGGACTGCGGTCACGTCATTCGAGAGCGACCGCGCAAAGCGCAATGCCTGCAAAGTGCCCTGGTGTACGCCGCTGACTGGTAAGATGACGCGCTTGCGCATAATACCGGGCGGAGCTGCATAGGAATTGAGTGACAGGCTGCTGGCAATCGTGCGATAGTGCTTGTTGATGATGCGGAAGACGAAAACAATCGCTGGGATCAAAATCAGCACCACCCAGGCGCCATCGCTGAATTTGGTGACCGCAAAAATGACGGCGATGATAGCCGTTAGAACGGCACCGAAGGTATTGATTGCCATCTTGATCTGCCAGCTTGGATCGGGGTGCAGGGGTGTGGCATGGGCATGCACCTCCTCTACCGGCTCTCCGCGTGTGAGCTTGCCCGTTTTCCACCAGCGACGGGCCATGCCCGCCTGAGAAAGGGTAAACGACAGGAAGACGCCGATGGCATACAGGGGGATTAAGGATGTGACACTGGCACGGAAGATGATAATCAGGATCGCGGCAACGAAAGCCAGGAACAAGATACCGCGCGAGAAAACCAGCCGACTGCCACGGAATGCCAGATAGCGCGGCAGGAAGCCGTCACCGGCGAGCAACGCGCTCAAACGAGGAAAGTCCGCGAATGAGGTGTTGGTCGCCATGATCAAAATCACGGTGGTAGCGGCTATCATCAAGAAATACAACAGGCCGGAGCCGTCATACACGGTTCGCGCCAACTGTGAGATGACAGTTTCGACTGCGGAGGGTACAGCGCCAATCTTGTAACTCAAAAAGGTAATGGCAAGCAGCAGTATCCCCAAAATCGTTGACATCCAGATCAGGGTGATACCGGCGTTGCGGCTTTTTGGCTCAGAGAAGGCTGGAATACCGTTGGAAATCGCTTCAACACCTGTGAGCGCGCTGGTGCCACTGGAGAATGCTTTTAAGAGCAAGAAGAAGGTAAGCGCCTGTGCGCCGTGAATAACCTCCATCTCAGGCGGGTTCACCACCTGGCCCAGCGTGCCGGTGAAGTAGCGAAAAAGCCCGATGCCGACAGTGGCAAACATCATCACCACAAAGAAATAGGTGGGAATTGCAAAAAGAGTACCTGATTCCTTGACACCGCGTAGATTGACGAGCATTACAAAGAAGACTAGCACCAGAGCGATGACGACACGCCACGGGAATAAATCGGGAAACGCGGACGTAATCTGGGCCACACCGGATGACACCGACACGGCAACCGTGAGGATGTAATCTGTCAATAATGCGGCGCCGGCTACCATCGCCGGCCACTCTCCCAGATTGTCAAAAGAGACAATGTAGGAACCGCCGCCGTTGGGATAGGCGTGAATGGTTTGTTCGTAGGATATGGTTACGATCGCGAGCAAGGCCACGATGGCGATCGAGATAGGAAACGCAAAGCTAAAGGCGGCGACTCCCGCACTGGCGAGCATCACCATCATTTCCTGAGTAGCATAAGCCGTTGATGACAAGGCATCGCTGGCAAAGACAGCCAAACCAACCTTTTTGCTGATGGTTTGATGGGGCGCATCAGCAGTGGGAAGTGGCCTTCCCAGCAACCAGGTGCTTAAAGAGCGCGGCGGTTTGTAGTTGGTTGGACGCACCAAAACCGTCGTGCGGCTTTCTTCATCTATTATTGTCACGTCTTCTTCCTCAACTTACGGGTATTGTGATAAAGAGTAAGTTTTGCCTGTTTATACCCTTAAACAGGCCCAAATGCAAGTCTTAAACGTTTTCTTTCGTCCGTTGCTGTTACAGCCAGTGTTTGCGGCGGAAATAAGCGAGCATCAAGGCGGCAATTACAGCGCAGATCAGCCAGAAAAACAAATAGCCATAGCGCCAGGTGATTTCGGGGAAATAATGAAAATTCATGCCGTATACGCCGGCCAGGAAGGTTAATGGAATAAAAATCGTCGAGAAGATCGTCAAAACTTTGATGATCTCATTCATCCGGTTACTCAGCACCGACAAATGGACATCCAACAGACCTGACAAGATATCACGCATCCCCTCGATGGTATCCATGATCTGGATCGTATGATCGTACACGTCGCGCAGGTAAATGACCGTGCCCGGTTGGATCAGCGACGAGTCACTGTGTTGCAAGGCGGCGATCACTTCGCGCAAGGGCCACACCGCACGGCGCAGCGCGATCACCTCGCGGCGCAGGCGATAAACCTCTTGCAAAGGGTGTGCACGTTTTTGCCCGGTCACTTGCTCTTCCACATCCTCGACTTCATCACCGATGCGTTCGAGAATGACGAAATAGTGGTCTACAATTGCATCAAGTAGCACATAATTCAAGCCGTCCGAGCCAAGCTTGCGCAGGCGCGCGGCCGCACTACGCAGACGCACGCGCACAGGATTGAACACGTCGTCGTTGTCTTCTTGAAACGATACCAGATAATTTTGCCCTAATATCAAGCTAACCTGCTCAACACCGACTGACCGATCTTCCTCCAGATATTCGAGCATCTTGACGACGATATAGAAGTAATCGTCATAGCTCTCCACCTTGGGGCGTTGGTTGGTGTTGGCAATATCTTCCAGCACCAGCGGATGCAAGCCCAGCGCGTGGCCGAGGCTTTCGATGCGTTCAGTGTCATGCACACCGGCAAAGTTGATCCAGGTAACGCCGGGTTGCGCGAGATAAGATAGCGCCTCCTCAACGCTTTCAACCACCTTTTCAACGTAGGTGATTTCGTCGAAATGGATCACTGATAAGACAGCCGGGCCGCTTGCCTGGTCGCCGATATGTACCACAGTGCCGGGGGGCAAGCCCGATTTGTGAGAACGACGCAACGGCGAGTTTGTCATAGTCAACCTCAAGCGATTAGCGGGATACCAACGGTGGCCGCGGGAACTTTTAAGGAGACGAGCATTTGCCGCCCCAGCCGCTCTGCAAGCAGCGCGGGATCGGCGCCATTTAGCGGCACCTGCCCGCCCGCCATACGTCCGTGTCCGCCGGCCATACCCAGGTTGCCGACCACAGCCTGCACCAACTTACCGGCGCCAGTGCGGCGACTGCGGCTGCGCACAGCCAGCATCAAGCTGTTGTTATACGTCCCTGTACACATCACCCACTGCACCCCTTCCAGCCGCGAAAGCAGATCGGCCATTTCCGCGGCCTGGTCGGGGTAATTCATCGCGCCGATGTAGGACAGTGCCACCTGATCGTACACGCGCGCGGCCTGAATCGCCGTGACATAGCTTTTGAAATAACTGGCAGGGACCTGGGCGCGTTCGATCTCGACAAGGTCCTCGATCTCCACCAGCGGTTGCAAATAGTAGTACGCGGCCACATCGCCCAGACCAGCACCGCGGCCCAGCCCCATCGTGTCAGTTTTGATGCCGTAAAAGAGCGCGGTGGCCAGCCAGGCAGGCAAATCAATCGCCGAAGCTTCCAGATATTCAGTTACAATGGTTGAAGTGGCTCCTTGATCCGGCCGTACGTCGCAATAGGCAACTTGAGCCGATTCGTCGCGCCAGGCATGATGATCAAGGACAATCGAAGGGATGCGGTCCGCGGGCAAAGGATTGTTGCCTGTCCCCGGCTGCGTATCTACCAGAGCAACGTGCGTTGCACGGCGCAGATCGGCTTCGGTCAGCGGTTTGAGCGGCTTGCCCAGATAACGCACCAGGGCTTTGTTTTCAGCGCGGCCAATAATGCCCTGATACGCGATGTGTACGTCCAGTTGCAGGCGTTGCTGCAACAGATAGCGCAGGCCGACCGCGCTGGCAATTGCATCGGGATCGGGGTCGTTGTGGGGTAAAATGAGAAGATTGCCGGCGTTGGCCAGCAGATCAAAAAGCTGCTGCAACGGCGGCAACTGCATCGGAGAACCGTTCACAAAAGGTTTAGCTTTCAGGCGCGGGGCTGGACAAGCAGTGAAAGCGCGGGGACGCAGGCGCGCCCCCGCGGGGTATTGTTAGTTGGCTGCGTCGGTGCTGTCCGCATCAGCCGCCTTCGGTAAGCGACCAAAGATCGCTGTCAGTTCCAGCAGGCGATGTTGCAGGGTGGCGTCAAGGTCACCTGTCTGATAACGCCATTGCCAGTTACCGCCGGGGCGTCCCGGCAGGTTCATGCGCGCTTCAGTGCCGCGGCTCAGCAGGTCTTGCACCGTGGCAATCGCCAGCTTGGCGATGGATGCCCAGGCCACGCGGATCAAATCCCAGGCAATGTCGTTACCGTCCTGGCGATTCAGATACAGCAAGGCGAAGGTTCGTTCGTCTGGCAGCGAGGAATTCTGCCACCAGCCCACGGTCGTGTCGTTGTCGTGCGTGCCCGGATACACCACCAGATCAGGCGATTCGTAGTTGTGTGGCAAAAACTGGTCATCCGGCGTACTCAGAAAGGCAAACTGCAACACCTTCATGCCCGGCAGGTCGAACTTGCGCATGATCGCGTCCATCCCTGCCTTGGCATCTGGCTCAAAATAGCCGAGGTCTTCGGCAATAATCGGTACATCGCCCAGCGTTGCTTTGACGGCATCGAACAGGCCGCCGCCGGGGCCGAGCACCCAGCGGCCATTGACCGCGGTCGGCTCGCCAGCCGGAATTTCCCAATAGTTATAGAAGCCGCGGAAGTGATCAACCCTGATGATGTCCACCAGGTTCAGAATGCCGCGGAAGCGAGCAATCCACCAGGAATAGCCATCTGCCGCCATCGCGTCCCAGCGATAGAGCGGGTTGCCCCAAAGCTGGCCCGTTTCGCTGAAATAATCCGGCGGAACGCCCGCCACGACGGTTAGTTGGTTCTCTTCGTCCATGTAAAATGCTTCGGGGTGCGACCAGGCATCGGCGCTGTCCGCGGCGACGAAGATCGGAATATCACCGATGATCTGGATGCCCTGCGCGTTAGCGTAGGCGCGAACTCGGCTCCATTGGCGGAAGAAAAGCCACTGTAAATATTTGTGAACGTTAATGGCTTCGGCCAGCTCTGCGCGCCAATGAGTCAATGCTTCTGGCTGCCGCGTGCGGATGTCCAGTTCCCAGGTATTCCAAGCCGCGCCACCGTGCGCGTCTTTCAACGCCATAAACAGCGCATAATCATCCAGCCACTCCGCTTGTTCTGCGCAGAAAACCTTGAATTCCAGCTCCAGTTCCATGCTGGCGGCCTGGCTGAAGCGTGCGTAGGTGTATTTCAGCAGCGGGATCTTCCAGTTGATCACAGCGCCGTAGTCAATTAGATCGTTGGAAAAGGCTGGCAGACTGCCGTTCAACTCGTCCCAGGTCAACAGCCCGTCGCCCACCAGTTGTTCCGGATCAATCAACAGCGGATTACCCGCGAAAGCGGAAAAGCATTGATAGGGCGAATCGCCGTAGCCAGTTGGGCCAAGAGGCAGCACCTGCCACAAGCTTTGCCCCGCGCCGTGCAAGAAGTCAACAAACCGATAGGCCGCATCGCCCAGATCGCCAATGCCGTAGCGACCAGGAAATGAGGTTGGATGCACTAAAATACCGGAAGAACGGACAAACGCCATAGAGCCTCCTCAAGGCCAACAGAAGCGAGCCAAGGCTGCTGCTGGTCTTGGCAGTGAATATGTGGATACGACTAAGACCGAATAACATTTTCTAACCATTATATCTTAACCGAAAGTGGGCTGGACGCCAAGAGTGCAGCGAGGCGTGAAGAGTAAGTCGTAAGGAGTGAGTTGAAAGGGAGCAAATAGAAAACGGCTCGGTGTAGAGTGAACAGAAAACGACCGCGCGGGCGGTAAGGTGAGAATAGAAAACGGCCCCCTGCATGGTGCAGGAGGCCGTTTCATTTACCGACTACTCACACGTCGCTGGTCACTGCTTGCGGCGCACGGCATACGCTGCGCCGAGAGCAAAGGTGACCACGGTCGGCAGGGCCGCCAGCGGCAAGCCAGCCGGCAGGCTCTGCGCCGGAACCGCCTGGATGCCCGCCAGCGTCACCGCAGTCGGCGGCGCAGTCGTGCACTTCAGGTGCGGTTCATCAATCTGGGCATACCACCCCAGGCCATTGCCGCCCGGGTAGTAGTAGCGCCAGCGCAGCATCAGGTTGCTCATGCCCGCATACGCCCCCAGATCAATCGTCGGGAAGGTCCCAGGCGTGCTCTGGAACGCACCCTGGTCTGTCGTCCAGGTGTGCAGGTTCGACCATGTGCCGCCCGCATCGGTGGAGATGTCGAGGGTCAGGCGGTCAATCCCCGCAAAAGCCTGGAAGTTCAGCAGGAAGCTGATCGTGGCATCAGAGTAGCCCACCAGGTCGAAGACCGGCGTGCGCAACTCAGCATCGAAGGGCTGCTCCACCAGCGTGCCAGGGCTCATGCAGGCGGCATTGCCCGTGCTGCCGGTGTAGTTGCCAGCCTGACCACAGGCGGCCAGGTCGCCCCAGGTCGGGCCACCCACCACGTTGTTGATCACGCTCCAGCCCACCGGCGGCACACCCGCCTCGAAGTTCTCCTGCGGGTAGAGGCACGAGAAGCCGACTTGGGCAGGTTCGCGCACCGTGAGAGAAACAGGTACGATAACCATCTCAGTTTCATTGGCCGGACCAGCATCTGGATCGTTGCTGGTAACGCACAGGTTGCCCGTGTACGTGCCGGCGGCCAGACCGGTGGCGTCAAAGCCGAGGGCCACATCGCTGCTCATGCCTGCAGCGGTATCGCCGCTGGTCGGCGCGACCGTCAGCCACGGGATGTCCGACAGAACCGAACATTCCGGTGCAACGACATCCGCATCACCCGTGACGTTCATCACGATCTGCATATCCGGGAAGCCGATAGCCGCTGTGTCGGTTGGCTCGTCCACGCCACAGTCTGCCGCAGCCAGATAGCTGGGCGCAGTTTGACCGCCGTTATTCGAACCAATGAAGAAGAGGTTACCGGCCACGCTACCATCAGGCGTGAACACTTCGACTACCAACACCGAGCCAGCTGGTGCGCTGCCGGTAACGGGTACCGACAACAGTGTGCCTGACTGATCGGCGACGTTAACTGTGGCCGAGCCGATGGGGGTCAGGTTGGCAAAGACCAGCGCGCCTGCCGGGTTGGTCTTGGTGTAAAGGTTGACAGTGACGGGCTGATCGGTGCCGCCTGCGATGGCATCTTCTATACCGAACTCAACCGCTGTGACATCCAGGCCGTTGCTCAAGCCAAAGGAGGCAAGATCGAAGACGCGGATGTAACTGTTATCGGTATGCGACGAACCGTCATTACATGACACGGAATTGGCAGCCGTGATAGCTTGAGAAGCAGAGTGCGTGATCGTCACCACGGCGTCCGGGGTGGATTGGCGCACCGGTGTGGTGGTCTGGCCTGCACTTGCGCCCGCAACGCGTGCGGTGCTAAGGGTGTTGTCGCCGATGGTGACGCGCTGCTTGGCGGCCTTGTCGGCTGCGTCCGTGCCGCCACTGTAAGCAGACGGCTTGGTGGGTAGAATCAGACCAGTGGAGGTCAGATTCTCTTCTTCGATCATCCAGGTCAGCGTCATTTCACCAGTATTGCTGATGGTTAGGCTGCTGGTGTCGGTGTCGCCAACTTCCAAAGCTGCGGATACTGCTTCGGGGCCAACCACAATGTTGGGCGGGGCAGCAGCACATTCCACAGCGACGTTGTCAACTTGGGCGTACCAGTCCCAATCGTCGGTGTTGGGATCGTAGTAGCGCCAACGCAACAATGCGCCTGTTGTACCGGCGTAAGCCGACAGGTCAACATTTACATCAACGCCTGGAGGAGCGGCGAATGTGCCATGATCTTCGTTCCAGCTCAACAGCGTGGTCCAGGTGGCGCCAGCGTCGGTGCTGATGTCAAGATCAAGGAAGTCCAGAGCTGCGTAGTTCTGGTAGTTGGCCGTGTAGTGTAACGTAACCGTGCCCGCGCCGGTCAGATCCAGCGGCGGAGAAACGAGCGATGTGTCGAACTCAGCAGTACCGAAAACATCACTGCTGACGCAGGCAGCTTCGCCGGAGCCGTTGGTGTAGTTATCTTCACCGCAGTCAGCCAGCATACTCCACTGCGGACCGTCCGGTTCGTTGGTCTGTACCGACCAGTTGGCTGGTGGCACACCTGTGTCAAAGCCTTCGGCTGGTGCGTTACACACCAAGCCTGCCAGCGCTTCGGTGACTTCCAACGTCAGTGGTATCATCTTCAACGGCGACGCGGCGTCGTTGCTTGAAATACACAATGTACCGTGGTAAGTCCCCATAGCCAAGCCTAAGGTGCTGAAGGTTACGTTGACATTGGAGGTGGCTAGCGGTGCAGTGCTACCCGATGTGGGGTTGACACTGGCCCACGGAATGTCTTCCGGGCTAGAGCAGGTCGCGGTGGTAGCCATCAGGCTGATGTCGTCGTAGTAAACCACCGACGCGCCATTGGCATACAGGTCCACCGCAGCGATGCTGAGGGAACCGCCACCAGAAGCGCCATCGGTCCAGCTGCTGGTGTACAGCACCTGATTGTCATAGAAGAAAGTCTGAGTGTCATTATTCAGATCGATCTCGACACGAATCTCCACCCAGCGCCCCTTGATCAGCGGCAACGACTGACCGCCGTTGTTGATCACCTGATTGGAGCTACTCTGGAACTTCACTTCGCTGGACCAGTTACCGCTACCGCCGCCGGAGGGGCTGTACTCGTTGAGCAGGATGAAGTAGGTCTCACCGCTGAAGTTGGTGGGGATATACTGCCAGGCTGTGTAGTTCCACACGCCGCTGGTATAGCCGCTGTACTGATGGACGAGATCGGAACTGCCCTGGATCGCGGCCGAATTCGGTGCGCTCTTGGCCTGTGCGCTGCTGGTGAGTGCACCGGCTGCGGCGCTGCCGCCCCAGCCTTCCCAGCCGCCCTGACCGATCAACTGACTGCCAATGGCGTAGCTATCGAAGTTCTCACTCCAGTCCACATTGGCGGCGCGGGCTGCATTGTCTTCGAAGATGTTCCAATTCAGATTCACGCCACCCGTGTTGCTGATGCTAAAGTTCTGGCTTGTGCTCGTGTCGGCTGGCTGTGTACTGCTCATGCTGGCAGCGCTGACCCCAATCACGGCCACCGGAGACGAAGGTTTGACGGCCACCGGCATGTGGGTAGCGGTAACCAGCGCGCCGCGCTGCGCGGGCGGTGTCAGGTTGACTTGCGCAAAGGCCCACGTACCGAGCGGCAACCCGGCCACGTCGGCTGTGATGGTCAAAACCTGCGTGCCACCGGCAGCCAACGTGAAGTTGCTGGGGGTGACAGTCATGGTCATGCCGGTGGGAACCACCGTGGAGGCCGTCCACGAACCGGCAGCTGTTGCCTTTACTGTACGAGTCCAGGAACAGGTGCCACCGCAGGCATCGTTCGCCATGCTGGCCAAGTTCAGGGTTTTGGGATCACCACCAGAAGCGGGATTAGCCGCCAGGAATGCACCCGCAGGGACATCCAGCAGCAGCATTGCCGTTGCTGCCTGATCTACCTGAACGCGGCCGGCGCCCATGTCAAAGGGTGTCGCCGGGGTGACGCTGTCTTCTTTCAAGACGCCAGCAACCTTGGCCGTGCTCATCAGAGCGGATTTTACTTCAGCCGGGGTCCAGGTGGGGTGCAGGCCCTTCAACAGCGCGGCCGCGCCGGCTGTGTGCGGGCTGGACATGGACGTGCCGCTGACGATGGCATAGTTGCGGGTAGGACTGTCTTCGTCAGGAGCGACATCGCGATACGCCGCCAGAATGTCCACACCAGGGGCAGTTACGTCCGGTTTGATGACGTCCGCTGCGGTGTTGAGGATGGGGCCGCGCGAGCTGAAGCCGGCCATGATGTCGCCGTTGCTGGCAGAAAGGTCAATGTTCGCACCGGCAATCGTTCCCATGTGACCGGAGCCGCTGGCCAGCCAGGTCTTGAGGGTAGTCCCGTTGCTGGAAGCAAGTTGCACGGCAGGCAGCCAATGCACGTCACCATTCATGGATTGGCCGGGATCGGTGTTGACAAGCACCATACCCACTGCGCCACCTTGCAAGACATTGTAGCCCTTGGCGACGCGCGCATTGGTGCCGCGATCGCAGACCACGATTTTGCCCGTAACGCTACCGGCTGCAAAGGGATTCAGACACAGAGCATCGCCCAGTGTGCCTGCATAGACCAGCGGAGCGGGGCCGGCACCAGCAGCGAAGCCCTTGCCAGCCATATTGGCCGGCGGCGTTGTGCTGCCGCCGCTCATGTTGATCAAACCGTTGTTCGCCGCACGATTGTGCGTGCTGGCGCCCACACCCACGACCCAGGGCGCGTCCGCGGGGGAACCGAGGGTGGAAGCGCCGGGGCCAGAGTTGCCAGCGGAAGTCACAGGTACAACACCTGCATCCTGCGCAGCCAGGAAGGCCAGCGCGTCGGAATCGGTCCAGGGATCGGTGCTGCTACCGCCGATGGAGTAGTTAATCACATCTACGCCGTTGGCAGTCGCCTGGTTGATGGAACTGATCAGAGCTGTGCTGGGGCAGCCACCGACATCCAGACAGGCTTTGTAGCCGATGATGTTGGCGTGAGGGGCAACGCCGGAGATCGCCGGACTGTATACGCCATAGGGATCGAGATCCACAGTGCCGGCAGGCAGATAGTTGCCGGCCGTGGTGCTGCCGGTGTGGCTGCCGTGACCGTCGCCATCCTGCGTGGTTTCACCGGTGAAGATGTAGAAACCGATGGTCTTGTCATTGCAGGGATAGCTGCCGGGGTTGGAAGCGCACAGGCCCAGATAAGTGCCTGCGCCCAGCGGATTGGTGTGGTTGTAGCCATCGCCGCCGATATCAGCGAACGAAGGATGCCCCAGGTTGAGGCCGGTGTCAATGATGCCGACCACGACACCTTCGCCCTTATAGGCGCTACCGGTGGCTGCGCCGCTCCAGATATTGCTGGCGCCGATCCACTGGGGACCGAAATCGGTCTGGGGATAGCGCATGAATTCGCGCTGAATGAACTTTACGCCGGGCACGGTCGCCACGACAGCCGCTTCTGCCGGTGTCATTTCGATGGCGAAACCGTTGTAGGCCACATTCCACTGCGCCTTGGCTGCAACTGTGCGACCCAAAGCCTTGTTAATCGCGGCCAGGGCATTTGCCTGCTTGCCGTCCAGGTAGCTCATGTACGCCTGGCTGGCGGCGCTTTTCATGTTGAGCTTGCTTTCGCCAGTCACGCGCGGGCTGGTGGCGGCCATGCTTTCAACGCCGCCGTAGTAGCTGGCTAAGGGGGCATCTTTCAATTGAACGATGTAAACGGCCGAGCCGGTGGCATCAGATGGCTGGCTGATGCGCGCGGTCTGGGTGGTTGGGGGGGTTGCGGTGGCGCTGGGCGTCGCCGCGAGGGCCGGAGATGCGATCATGGACAACAGCATGATCAGGACAAGAAAAAAAGCAACTTTACCTTTCATAACAGCGATGTATCTCCTTCTGCAAAACGATAGGAATGCCCGATCAACAAGCTAATGGCTTGCACGGGTTGAGCTGCTACCGAGAGGACCACACATACGATGCACTTACCGATATTCACCTCCTAAAACAACAAACAGATCTGACGGTTTAAATGACCGACGTGGAATGAAAACGCTACCCTGGAAGCCTGCACAGAAGCCCAAAACTTGTATTGACAAGACAAGCTGTGTACGAAATTCCCGCACGCTGAGTGGATGCAAGATCCACTCAGCGTGATACTGCGCTAGAGTCAGGTAGCTGACACGAGAAGGATGGGCTGGAAGAATGGCGCAATTATAGTCCCCCTCTGCGGATACGTCAACCTTGGCGCGCCTTTTGCTTCTCTTCTTCCACGAGGACGCGGCGCAGGAACTTGCCAACCATGCTCTTGGGCAGTTCACTGCGAAATTCAATGGCGGTTGGCACCTTGTACGCGGCCAATTCCTGCTTGCAGAATTCGATCAGTTCCGCGGATTTGATCACTTCGCCGGTTTTGAGTACGACATACGCCTTGACTGTTTCACCGCGCACCGGATGCGGGATGCCCACTACCACCGCTTCCTGCACTTTGGGATGGCTGAACAGCACCTCTTCGACCTCGCGCGGCACGACGTTATAGCCACTGGCAATGATGATGTCCTTCTTGCGATCAACAATGTAGAAGTAGCCGTCGTCGTCCATTTTGGCAATATCGCCGGTGTACAGCCAGCCGTCAGCATCCTTGACGTTGGTCGTTTCTTCTGGTTTGTTCCAGTAGCCCATCATCACCTGCGGGCCGCGCAGCGCCAGCTCGCCTTCCTTGCCGGGGGGCACATCCACCATGTTGCCGTTCGCGTCTGGTTCCAGCGATACCAGCCGCGCTTCCACATCGGGCAACGGAATGCCGATTGAGCCGGACTTGCGCAGGCCGTATACCGGGTTACAGTGCGTGACCGGAGCAGCCTCGGTCAGGCCATAGCCTTCGACCAAACGCCCACCGGTGATCGCGCCGAACTGTTCCTGCACTTCCATCGGCAATGGCGCCGCGCCGCTGATGCAGGCTTTGACGCTTTTCAGGTCATACTTCGTCACTTCGGGGTGGTTGACAATGCCGATGTACATGGCCGGAACGCCGGGGAAGATCGAAGCCTTCTCGCGCTGAATCTGGTTCATCACGTTATCAATCGGCCGCGGGTTCGGCACAACGATCAACTTGCCGCCGCAGGCCACGCTTAAAGCCATCGCCACCGTCATACCAAAGACATGAAAAAAGGGAATGGCCCCCATAAATACTTCATGCCCCGGCTCCAGATCGGTCATCCAGGCTGAACACTGAATAACGTTGGCAACCAGGTTGTAATGGCTGAGCATGGCAGCCTTGGGCACGCCCGTTGTGCCACCCGTGTACTGGAACAGCGCCAGATCGTCCGGTTTCACGTCCACCTGCGGCAGCTTGGCTGGCGTGTGACTGATGAGCGAAGCCATGTGATAGACACCATTGCCTTCGGGCACATTCACCCACTGCCCTTCTTTTACCTGTGTACGCTGCACCAGCCGGTTAAAGGGGAAACGGATAAAGTCGTTGATATGCGCAATAATAACCCGTTTGACCTGAGTTTTGGCTTGAATTTCCTGCAACTTGGGGTAAAAGCTGTTCAGCATCACCACCGTTTCCGCGCCAGAATCGCTGAATTGGTGCTCCATCTCGCGCGGGGTGTAGATCGGATTGGTGTTGACGACAATCGCGCCCAGCCGCAGCACGGCATAAAAAACGACCAGCGTATGGGGGGAATTGGGCAATTGGACGGCAACGCGATCCCCCTGGCGTACCCCCAGCTTGTAGAGCGCCGTGGCAAAACGATCCACCTTGTCTTTGAGATCGTTGTAGTTGATTTCCGTGCCGATGATCAAGCCGGCTGGCAGGTAACGCAAGATCATCTTGACCGCTGACTGATTGCCGTAGCGTGCGGCGCTGTCTGCCAGCATTTGATACAATGGAATGTTGGGATAAGACAGAGTCGCAGCGACGCCGTCTTCATAATGCTTCAGCCAGGGCTTGTTCATAATGGGTACCTTTCTGTTGTACATAGAAACTGTGCCAACCACCATGTTGGCAGTCTCCACCCGACAACCAACGCTCTCATTGTACATTATAACGCAACCCAGTCTTGTCGTCAACGCAAAAACACGACGACTCGCACGCCAATTGGTTTGACAAGAGCTGCAAGTCCGTTTATAGTAAGCATATCAGTCACGACGCTCCGTCTGGCTGGCCTATGTTCAAGACTTGAATGAATGATTATGTCTACGATTAAACCTGTAAGAATTCGCCTGGAAGCCTCCTCCGCTTGCCAGCTCCGCTGCCCCTCCTGCCCCACAGCCCAAGGCATCATCGCAAAAAGCGCCGTCGGTACCGGTATCCTCAAATTCAGCGATTTCCAAACGCTGCTGGACGAGAACCCCGACGTGCGCGAGATCGGCTTGTCCAACTGGGGCGAGGTGATGCTCAACCCGCAACTGCTGGACATTCTAGCCTATGCCCACGCCAAAGGGGTCAAGATCAACCTCAGCAACGGCGTCAACCTGAACACAGCTTCCGATGAAGCACTCGAAGCATTGGTGAAGTACGGCGTAGAGGAAATCACCGTTTCCATTGACGGTGCAAGCCAGGCCACCTACGAGCAATACCGCGTGCGCGGCCATTATGACACGGTGATCGGCAACATCCGCAAGATCAACACCTTCAAACAGCAGCACGGCAGCGCCACCCCGCGGCTGAACTGGCAATTCGTCATCTTCGGCCACAACGAACACGAAATCAACCAGGTCAAGGCGCTGTGCCAGGAATTGAACATGACCTTCCGTCCCAAATTAAACTGGGACGCGGAGTTTTCGCCTGTACGCAACCGCGAGCAAGTGTTACTGGACAGCGGCCTGTCAGCCACCAACCGCGAAGACGACTGGGAACAAACGCATCTCTTCCAGCAGTGCCTGCAACTGTGGAATGACCCGCAAGTCAATTGGGACGGCAAGGTGCTGGGCTGCTGCGTCAACTACTGGCAAGATTTCGGCGGCAACGTCTTCACCGATGGCTTGAGTGCCGCGCTGAACAACGAAAAAATCAGCTACGCGCGTGCGATGCTGATGGGCAAAGTTCCCGACCGTGCCGATATTCCGTGCAGCACTTGCACCAAATATCACCGCATGGCTGCAGAACAAGCCTGGGTAACGCAAAGCGAAATCCTGGCCGACAAAAAATGGCTGAACCGACTGCGCCGCATTCCACTGGCCTACCGCGCCGCACGCTTCGTCATCAACCAAATCGGATAAAAATACCGCCCTGTTATACCGTAGGTACAGGGCGGTATTTTTGGAATGTTACTCCAGCGGAAAGCCAGCGTTTTGCCAGGCTTTCAAGCCACCCTGCAGGGCAGCCACATCAGTATAACCAGCATCAAGCAGTTCCTGCGCCGCACGGGCGCTCGTCTCTTCCGCCGGTCAGGTGCAGTAAAGCAGAATTTGGTTATCCTTGGGTAGCTCATTCATGCGCGCGGGCAGCTCAGCCAACGGGATAGAAATCGCACGAGCCGCATGACCAGCCTCATAATATTCTTTGTCACGCACGTCCACCAACACAGCGTCGCCTGACATCACAGCCACATGCGCTTCCTCCACAGCAATGCGCCGCACAGCCGGATAGGGCAGGTCAGCGGGAACCGCGGTCGCAGTGGCGCTCATAGGCACACTCGCAACCGGCGGTTGCGCATTACGCGATGAAAAAAAGGCTGCGGCCGCAGCCACCAGCAGCAACGCACCGATCACCAACAGCCACGCATTGCCACCAGGGCGGGTACGGGCGGGTAGCGTGGACGGGCGCGCCGTCACAGGACCGGGAGCGCCGGTCACAACCGCGCCACACGTGGCACAGAAGCGCGCTTCTGGCCGCAACGCCGCGCCGCAATGGGCACAGAAACGCTGCGAAGGTAAAGATTTCGTTTCAGGCATTGTTTCTCCTCATAACGGGACCTAATCCGGCATCCATCGCATGGATATAGTACATCGCACGTTCACACGCAAACTGCCAGCCACCGTCCAGCAACCCGGTTTATATACCCAAACTGCGTCGTAAAGCGACATTCCGGCAGCCGACCCTTCACAGTCACTGGCTAGTCGCCAATCCATTCCACAATCGTCGCTTCGCCCTGCCCCACGCCGACACACAGCGTCACCAGCCCATAACGCACCGGCTGGCCCGCGGCCGCGCGCAGCCGCATTTCGTGTACCAGCGTCGTCATCAACCGCGCGCCAGAGCAGCCCAACGGATGCCCCAGCGCAATCGCACCGCCGTTGACGTTAGCACGCTCCGGGTCAATCTCCAACTCGCGCAGGCAGGCGATGCTTTGCACCGCAAACGCCTCATTAATTTCCACCAAACCGATGTCAGCCATGTGCAGCCCCGCGCGCGCCAACGCCTTGCGCGTGGCCGGCACCGGCCCCAGTCCCATCAGCCGCGGATCAACGCCCGCCGCTGCCGAAGCCACGATGCGCGCCAACGGTCGCACCCCCAGAGTAGACGCGCGCGCCGCTGACATCAACAACAACGCGGCCGCGCCATCGTTCAAACCGCTGGAATTCCCCGCGGTCACCGTGCCCCCTTTGCGAAAGATCGGGCCTAACTTGGCAAGCTGCTCCAGGTTGGTATCCAGCACAATTTCGCCTTCGGCAGTACGGCGATAGCGCGGGTGTTCATCCAGTTCCACCAGCGTAGGCGGTCCCTTGCGCTGGGCAATCGCCACCGGCACCATCTCCTGTGCCAGCCGCCCGCTTTGCATAGCAGCCACCGCGCGCCGCTGGCTTTCCAGCGCAAACGCATCCTGCGCTGCGCGCGTGATCGCACCACCCGCCACACCGCCCTGCACGCTCAGCTCATAGATATTTTCCGCGGTCTCGCCCATCTGCTCCAGCGGGAACAACGCCTCCAGCCGCGGATTGGGATAGCGCCAGCCCAGCGTGGTGTCATAGATCGTAGCATGGCCGGTCGGATACGCTCGTTCCGCTTTGGGCATGGAATAAGGGGAGCGGCTCATCGATTCGACACCACCCGCCAGATACACATCCCCTTCGCCCGTCTTGATCGCGCGCGCGGCTTGGTTGATCGCATTCAGCCCGGACGCGCACAGCCGGTTAAAAGTGACGCCTGCCACCTGCTGCGGCAAGCCAGCCAACAGCACCGCCATACGCGCCACATCGCGGTTATCCTCGCCCGCCTGGTTGGCGCACCCCAGGTACACTTCTTCAATCAGCGCGGGATCAAGGCCAGTACGCTGCACCAACGCCTGCAAAGGCAGCGCGGCCAGGTCATCCGGGCGCACGCCAGCCAGCGCGCCGCCGTGTCGCCCCACCGGCGTGCGAATCGCATCCACAATCACTGCATCAGGCATAAACCACCTCGTTCTAAAGTTGCCATCGGCAACCTGCTTATTTGCTTCGTACCTCATTCTACCATAGAATTAAACAACGCTGGCAAGCAGCGGGTATCTGAAGAAGGAAGCGCCCATGACCACTCCGGCAAACCCATCTGACGGCATCACCATGATTGCCACGCCATTTTGCTTCGACACCCGGCTGGCGCGCCGCGTATTGGACGAACTGGCCGTGCCCTACACCTTTATAGACATGCGCCAGGATCAAGCAGCCGCGCGCCAGGTCGAACAGATCACCGGCGGCTTTCGCAGCTCGCCCACGATCCTGTTCCCCGATGGCAGCGTACTGGTCGAGCCATCCGAGCCGACATTGCGCGCCAAGCTGGCCGCACTCGCTGCCGCCGGTTCCTGATCCGAATAACCGAGGAGACCCGCCATGCCCCGAGTTGGTCGCAGTTTAATCCTGACGATTGCCGTCCTCATCGCCTTTTGGTTAATCTGGAGCAAGCTGCGCATTGTCGTGTTCGTCAACGCCAGTTTCAGCCAGATTTTGCTACTCTTCGCCGTGCTGGCCGTGGCGCTCTTCCTCGGCATTGACTACCTGCTCAACCACGACCGGTAGTCATCTGCCACCTATCTACTTATCTGCTGAATTGTCCCATGTCATCATTTCACTTGACTGACGAAGAACAGCGCCTGCTGGCAGGCGACGAAGGCCCCGGCGTCCAACGCGCCATGGAGATCGTCGCCACCCTGGGCCGCATCTACGGCGCGCCCGATCTCGTGCCGATCACCCACGCACAGATCGCCGGGGTCAGCTACAAAAACCTGGGCGACGCGGGCGTGCAATTCCTGCTCGAATGGGCCGCGCAGGGCGCGCGGGTGCGCGTTCCCACCACTCTCAACCCCGCAGGCATGGAACTGGCACGCTGGCAAGAAATGGGCATCCAACCCAGCTTTGCCGAACCGCAACTGAGCGCAATTGACGCGTTCGCGCAGATGGGTGTCACCCCCACCATGAGCTGCACCCCGTACCTCTTCCCCGGCTACGTGCCGCGCCGCGGCGATCCACTAGCGTGGGCCGAAAGCTCCGCAGTCATCTTCGCCAACTCGATCCTTGGCGCGCGCAGCAACCGCGAAGGCGGCCCCTCCGCGCTGGCCGCGGCCATTGTCGGACGCACCCCGCGCTACGGCTATCATCTGGACAGCGAGCGGCTAGCTGATGTAGTGATCGAAGTGCGCTGCCCCGTGCGTGACGTGGCCGACTTCGGCGCGCTAAGCTACATCGTCGGTAAGCAGGTGGGCAACGCCACCCTGTGGTGGGATGATTTAGCCACCTGGCTGCCGCCGCTCCCTGACGATCTGACACAGGGTGGCGATGCAGGCGACCGGCTAAAAACACTGGGTGCGGGGCTGGCTGCCTATGGCGCGGTGGCGCTCTTTCATGTCGCCGGGTACACGCCGGAAGCGCGCGAACTCGGCGCGCAGTTGATCCGTCCCCACGCGCGGCGGCTCAGCGTTGACAGCCTCGATCCGGGCTATGCTGTAATGGACGCCGACCCCGGCCTGCGCGCCATTGACCTCGTCACCATCGGCTGCCCGCACGCCAGCCTGAGCGAAATCGAACAGATCGCCGAGCGGCTGCACGGCCAGCAGGTACGCACGCAGCTCTGGGTCACCACCGCCAACATCACGCGCGCCCGCGCCCGTGAAGCAGGCTGGGTGCAGACCATTGAAGCCGCAGGTGGGCAAGTCGTGGCCGACACCTGCGCTGTCGTCGCGCCGATGCGCAGTCTGGGCGTCACGAGCATGGCCACCAACGCGGGCAAGATGGCCTGTTACGCGCCCGCGCACAGCAAGGTTAAGATGCGCTACGGCAGCCTGGAGCAGTGTCTTGACGCGGCGCTCACGGGCGAATGGGCAGACGCGTCGCCGTAGACGGTGGCCGGATAACCTTCACCTCGACGCCAAGCACGGCTCCGGCGCTCTCCCAGGCCCGGTCGGCTGTCCAAACGGGGAGCTGATAGCGCAGCCCCAGTGCCAAACAGGCCCGATCAGCCAGCGACAACCCGTGGCCTGCGGACCACAAGCGCGCAGCCTCCTCGGCATCCAGCGCGTCGAACGGCACAATGCGCAGCCCCAGCGCCTCCAGATCGGCTCGCAGTCCTGCCACCTCGACCCCGTGTGCCAGCGCCTTTTGCCACACTTCTGACCAATTTATGCTGGAAATCGCGGCTTCTGGCAGACTATCTTCGACACTGGCTGCGCCCGGCTCATCCTGAAGCCAGGCTAACAAGGCAGAGGCATCCAGGATAAGCTTCACGGACTTTCCTCCACGGCAGCCTCACGCTGCCGTTCAGCAATCAATTCGTTGGCCAGGCTGGGTTGACCATACAAGGCGCTGAAACGCTGCTTGGCGCGCTGCGCGATATTGGCCGGTTTTTCCATGATCAGCCGGTCATCCTCCAGATAAACCACCAGCTTCTCACCGGTTTTCAACTGCCACGTATGCCGAAGGCTGGCTGGAATCACCACCCGGCCTTGCGGGCCAACCTGCAATTCTGCAAGCAATGATTTTTCGTGCATAATATTCACCTCGTGCCATATTTTATCATTATGTGGCACATTTTGAAAAACATGCCACATAATGATAAAGTTTAGAATATAGCATGGACCTCACCTACGCGCCCCATTTCAACTGCGAGCTGTGCCCGACGCGCTGTGACGGACGCAGCAAGAGTGCATACGTGTTCGAGGAGGATGTGGCGCTGTCGGAGGCCGCCGAGGACTGGCTGGCCGGTCATCTGGCCGATGCGCTGGGGGTAGATGTATACAAAGCGCCGCCGCGACGACATGGCCTGCCCGACCTGGCGCTGATCCGCGGCGACCGCGTACTGGCGCGCGTAGAGGTGAAGGCACAGGGCCGCGCGTTCATGGCCGTCCAGCGGCTCCTGCCGCACGCCGACTTGTTGCCCTATGAAACGGTCGCGCTCAACCTTAGCGACATCAAACGCTATGCTGCACACTACCGCATGGATGGCGTCCCCCTGTTTTTGATCTGGCGCGTCAAGCGTCCTTGTTTGGGAGAAGGCTACTGGGGCCAGCACATTGAGCCACTGATGCAGATCGGCAATCACTACCGCGACCATCGCACCTGGCGGCGTGCGTCCACGAACAGCGATTATGTAGAGGGTGAACACCGCGGCGTGACCGTCAACTATCACTTCAGCCTGCGCGAACTCCTCCCGCTCACCGAACTGCTGCCGCTGTTGGCCGCGCTGTAGCCGAGTGCAGGAGAAAGCCCATGATCCCGAAACCATCCGATTCCGATATTGAAAGCTATGTCGCCCGCTACTACGACAAAAACGCTGAAAACGAATGGTCACGGCTGGAGCGTCACCCGACCGAGTATGCGGTGACGCTGCGCGCACTGCAAGCCTATTTACCGCCGGCACCGGCGCACATTCTGGATTGCGGCGGTGGGCCGGGGCGCTACGCACTCGAATTGACGCGCCAAGGCTATTCGGTCACACTGTTCGATCTAGCCGCGGGGAATCTGGCGCTGGCCGAGCAAAAAGCCGCAGAAGCTGGGCTGGCTCTGGCCGCGCTGGCACAGGGCAACGCGCTCGACCTGACCCGCTTCGCCGACGATGCTTTCGATGCGGTGCTGCTGATGGGCCCACTCTATCATCTGTTGGAACGAAACGAGCGAACTCAGGCGTTGTGCGAAGCCACCCGCGTGCTCAAGCCGGGCGGCGTCCTTTTCGCCGCGTTTCTGGCCCCGTACGCCGCGCACCGCGATGCGGCCATTCGCTACCCCGAAGAGCCGCTGCTCAATTCTGCGCTCTACGAGGAAATCGAACGCAGCGGACGACTGTTGCCGCGCAGCCCGGATGCAACCGCCTTTAGCGCGTACTTTGCCCAGCCTGCCGAAGTGCAGACACTCTGCCGCGCGGCCGGGCTGGAGATGCTCACCCTGCTCGGTGTAGAAGGCCATGTGGGTATCAACGAGACGGGCGGCGTCAACAGCCTGTCCGGGCCAGCCTGGGAATGGTGGGTTGAAGCGAATTGGCGCGTCGCCGCCGATCCAGCCATTCATAGTGCGGTCGAACATTTGCTGGCCGTGGCTCGTAAACCGCGTTGGCCGCGCGTGCTGGCCGCGTTACAGCAGCAGGCAGCGGCCGCGGGGGTGCAGTTGATGCTCACCGGCGGGGCCGGACTGGCCGCGCAGGGGATGCCGGTGGCTGTGCGCGACCTTGATCTTCTGACCGACCGCGCGGGCGCATACCGGCTCAGCGAACTTTGGAATGCTTTTGCCATTCAGCCTGTACAATACAGCGAAAACCCACCCTATCGTTCGCATTTTGGTCGCTTTTTGTTCGACGGCATAGGGGTTGACCTGATGGCCGAACTCGAATGGCGCACGGAAGACCACTGGCAGCCCATCACATCAGCCACCAGCCAGACAGTGACTGTCGCTGGGGTGGAAATTCTTGTGCCGTGGGCCGAAGAGGAATTTCTGGCGTACATTCGCCGGGGACGACTGGAGCGCGCCGCGGCCATTTTGCCGCACCTTGACCCCCAACGGCTGCTGCAATTGCTGCGCGGCCAGCCCGTTGCGGGCATGGTGTGATCCTGCTTCTGGCTCAGTCGGTCACTTTCGTCAGCTACGTCCCCACAACGCGCAGGCGCGCCATGCTGGCCATCAGCTTCTTGATGCCCTTGCCCGGAAACGCCACACTCACGTACTCGTCGTCATCGGCCAACTCGGTACTAACCACCACTCCCTCGCCAAACAGCCCGTGACTGACACGTTGACCCGGCTTGAACTGCGCCTGCCGCGCCGTGCCAGCCGCGGGCGCGGCTGCCGCGCCGGGGCGCGGCCCTGAACGCGGCGCAGCGGGACTCCACACCGTGGCGCGTGCGTCCGGCTGGCGACGCACCTCATTACGTGCCTGCTGCTTGCGCCCGCGCATCCCCTGCCCATTGACCAAATGCGGCGGAATATCATCGAGGAATGGGCTAGGCGGGTTCACCTGCGACGCGCCATACAACATGCGGCGAAAAGCATGGATGAGGTATAAATGCTGCTTGGCGCGCGTGATGCCGACATAGGCCAAGCGGCGCTCCTCCTGCATCTGATCGGGGTCATCCTTGCTGCGGCTGTGCGGGAAGATACCTTCCTCCAGACCAACGATAAAAACCACTGGATATTCCAGCCCTTTGGCGGTGTGTAGCGTCATCAGGGTCGGCACCGACTGCGTTTCTGGCAGCTCATCGCTGTCGCTTACCAAAGCCACCTCTTCCAAAAACGCCGCCAGCCCCTCCCCTTCAGCGAAATCCGCATAGTTGGCGGCCACTGTGCGCAGTTCTTGTAAGTTCTCCCAGCGCCCCTCCCCTTCTTCCGTGCCGTCGCGCACATACGTGGCGTAGCCCGATTCGTCGAGGATACGATCCAGCAACTGGCCGACCTGCAAGTTGGGCCTGGCAGCAATCCAACCGGCCAGCAAGCGCCAGAAGCTCAGCAGCGCGGCCTTCGCAACACCGCTGAACGGTGCTTCATCCAGCGCCTGCGGTGACAGCGTCTTGCGCGCCAGCTCGCCGCGCTCGCCAGCCAGCACGCGCAGCGCCTCTGTCTGCGACAGTCCCAGTTGGTACGCCCACTGCGTTAGCGCACTTTCGCTGGTCTTACCGATGCGCCGCGGCGGCTCGTTGATCACGCGCGCCAGACTGATGCTGTCGTCGGGATTATGCACCAGCCGCAAATAAGCGATGGCGTCCTTGATTTCCTTGCGTTCGTAGAAACGCGTCGCGCCGACGAGGCGATAGGGCAAGTTGCGCCGCACAAATGCATCTTCCAGCGCGCGCGACTGCGCGTTGGTGCGGTAGAGGATGACGCAATCGCCCGGTTCCAGGCCGTTACGCGCTGCGGTCAGCCGCGCGATCTCATCCACCACGTAGTTGGCCTCATCCATCTCGTCATAAGCCTGGTAAACAGTCACCAGCGCGCCGCCGCTGCGTTCTGTGAATAACTTTTTCGGCGTGCGCGCACTGTTGTGACGAATCACCTCATTGGCCGCGTCCAGGATCACCTGCGTCGAGCGGTAATTGCGCTCCAGCAGCACCTGGCGCATGTCGGGGAAATCCTCGCGCAAGCGGCGAATGTTGCGCGGGTCCGCGCCGCGCCAGCCGTAGATAGACTGGTCTTCGTCAGCCACGCAAAACAGGTTGCGCTGTGGGCCAACGAGCAACTTCACCAGCTCGTACTGCGCCACGTTCGTATCCTGAAACTCGTCCACCAGCAGATGCAGATAACGTTCCTGGTAGCGCGTGCGCACATCGGGATGATCGCGCAGCAGCAGCGCGGTTTCCATTAACAGATCGTCGAAATCCAGCGCGTTGTTGTTGCGCAGAATCTCCTGATAGCGCGTGTAAATCCGTCCAGCCACCTCTTCCCAGTAGGTATGCGTTTCCAGTGTAGCAGGTATCACCAACTCATTCTTGCAGCGGCTGATGAAGCCGTGGATCGCCTGGGGCCGGTACAGCTTATCGTTAAGGTTCAGCTCCTTGATCACCGTCTTAACGATACGCAGTTGATCGTCACTGTCGAAGATGACAAAGTTATTGGGAAAAGGGGTGCTTTGCGGCTCGCGGCGCAGAATCTGCGCGCAAATCGAGTGAAATGTACCGATAGTCAGGCCGCGCAACCCGCTACGGCTGGGGGTTTCTGCCGCGTTCACCACATCACCGCCCAGGATGCGTTCGGTGCGCGCGCGCATCTCGCGCGCGGCCTTGTTGGTGAAGGTAACCGCCATCAGCCGGTAGGGCGGAATGCCGCGCTGCTGCACCAGATAGGCGATGCGATGCGTCAACACGCGCGTCTTGCCGGAGCCTGGCCCAGCCAGCACCAGCGCCGGGCCATCTGGCGCTGTCACCGCGGCGATTTGTTGTTCATTCAGACCTGCGAGAATATCCATGCTTCCTAACCAATCTTACCTGTCTACTCGTCCACTTGCAGCAACAACTTGCCCGCGGTTTGGCGGCTTTGCAGCAAACGGTGCGCCTCTGCCGCGTCTCGCAGCGGCAACATGCGATCAACGCGCACCTTGAGCTGCCCCTCCGTCACCCACATAAACACATCCCCGGCGCGGCTCAACAGCTCCGTGCGCGTGGTTATGTAATGCGCCAGATTGGGCCGCGTGGCATACAGCGACCCCTTCTGGTTGAGCAGTTGCAGATCAATCGGCGGCACTGGCCCACTGGACTGACCAAACAACACCATCAGCCCGCGCGGGCGCAGACAGGCCAGACTTTGCATGAACGTCGCCTGTCCCACCGAATCATAGACCACATTCACCCCGCGGCCCGCGGTGATGTCCTTCACCGCGTCCACAAAGTCGGTTTCCGTGTACAGGACGACATGATCTGCCCCGTCGGCCGCGGCCAGCTCCGCCTTGGCCGCGCTACCCACAGTGGCAATCACGGTCGCACCCATCATCTTGGCAATCTGCACCAGCAAGGAACCGGTCGCCCCCGCGGCCGCATGTACCAGCGCCACATCGTCCGGGCCGAGCGCGTAGGTGCTGAGCGCCAGATAGTGCGCAGTCATGCCCTGCAACAGCACCGCGGCTGCGCGGTCCAGGCTCAAACCATCCGGCACCGGCACCAACTTATCCGCGGGAGCCAGCGCATAGTCGCCGTACGTGCCTGCGGTCATGCAATAGGCCACGCGGCTGCCGCGGCGCACGCCGACAACATCTGGCCCCAGCGCGTCGACAACACCCGCACCCTCGACGCCGGGGGTGAAGGGGAGTGGCAACGGATACTGGCCGAGGCGATGATACACGTCAATAAAATTCACGCCAGCCGCCGCAATCTTCACGCGCACCTGACCCGGGCCTGGCTCAGGCAACGGCGCATCACCGTAAACCAACACTTCGGGGCCGCCGAATTGTTGAATTTGAATTGCTTTCATAATGATTTCCTCAATTCACAGCAACAAAAACGAACGGAGCTATGCGTTCCGATTGTACCCTATGTGCGCACCTCCGGCCAAACAACTGGCAGGATAATGCGCCGTATCTTTTGTACGCTGTTTGTGTTATCCTTGATGGACGGACTGCCAAGCCAGCAGCCCGCTTTCTTATGTCATAGCCCTTTTCCTGGAGGTGCGCCGTGCTGCCAGATCAACAGCGCGTGGTAGTGACCGGCATGGGTGTGATTTCGCCGGTGGGCAACGATCTTGCCAGCTTTTGGGCCAGCTTGCAGGCTGGCCGCAGCGGCATCGGCCTGCTTACCAGCCTGGATACGTCCCAACTGAAGACGCGCATCGGCGCGGAGGTCAAGGATTTCGACCCTACGGCTTACATGGAGCGCAAGGACGCGCGGCGGCTGGATCGTTACACGCATTTCGCGCTGGCCGCGGCCCAGCAAGCCGTGGCCGACGCCGGATTGGTGATGGCTGCTGAAGACCCGCGACGTGTGGGCGTGGTGGTTGGTTCGGGCATCGGCGGCATCCAAACCCTGTTGGAGCAATACGATGTGCTACAACAGCGCGGCCCGCGGCGGATTGGGCCGTTTACAATCCCCAGTATGTTGGTTAATTCGGCTGCTGGGCAGGTGGCGGTATGGCTGGGAGCGCGCGGCCCCAACCTGGCGCCGGTGCTAGCCTGTGCCACAGGTAACGCCTCGATTGGTGAAGCCTTCGTGCAGATTCGCCGCGGGCTGGCCGATGTGATGCTGGCCGGCAGCGCGGAAGCAGCTTTTTGCACGCTGGCTATTGCCGGTTTCGACGTAATGGGTGCGCTGTCGTCGCGCAACGATGATCCCGCGGCCGCGTGCCGTCCCTTCGACGCCGACCGCGATGGCTTTGTGATGGGTGAAGGCGCGGGGATGCTGGTGCTGGAAAGCCTCACCCACGCACAGGCGCGCGGCGCACAGATTTACGGCGAAGTCCTCGGCTACGGCGTTACGGCAGACGCGTATCACCCCACTGCGCCGCGCGAGGATGGCCTGGGCGCGTCGGAAGCAATGCAGATGGCGTTGAACGAAGCTGGTTTATTACCACAAGCCATAGATTATGTCAATGCACATGCCACCAGCACACTGCTGGGCGACATCGCGGAAACTGCGGCCATCAAGCGCGTCTTCAGCGACCACGCGCCCCGGCTGGCGATCAGCGCGATCAAGTCCATGACCGGTCACCTACTGGGCGCAGCGGGCGCGGTGGAAGCTATTGCCACCCTGAAAACGTTGCAAGAAGGCGTGATTCCTCCTACCATCAATTATCAAACCCCTGATCCACTGTGTGACCTGGACTATGTGCCGAATGTCGCGCGTCATGTGCCTGTACATGTTGCGCTGTCCAACTCGTTCGGCTTCGGCGGCCACAATGCCACCCTGATCATGCGGCGTTGGCCTGCCTAGCTTTCCGGTGAGTTTATCATGAAAAACCCAAAGACAAGCGCGCCGGCTGTGCTGCGCGACCCGCGCCCGCGCTATGCGCAGATCGTAGGCTGGGGTATGGCGCTGCCCGAGCGCGTGCTGACCAACCACGAATTGGCGCAGCGCGTAGCGACCAGCGATGAATGGATCCGCACGCGTACCGGCATTCTAGAACGGCGTGTAGCGACCGCGCCGAAGGAATCGACCGTTTCGCTGGCGACGCAAGCCGCGCGCGAAGCGTTGAAAATCGCCAATGTCGCGCCCAGCGCGCTCGATTTGGTGATCTGCGCCACCTCGACGCCGGAATATCTGATCCCGCCGACGGCCTGCCTGGTGCAAGACACGCTGGGCGCGAGCAAGGCAGGCGCATACGATCTGGCTGCGGCGTGTTCTGGCTTCGTCTATGGCCTGTCTATGGCACGCGGGCTGGTGGTGGCGGGCGATGCGGACTATGTGCTGGTGATCGGCGCGGAGACGCTGACGCGCTTTGTGGACTGGAACGACCGCAACACTTGCATTTTGTTCGGCGACGGCGCGGGCGCGGTGCTGGTGGCGGCCAGCCATGAGCCGGGGGGCATTTTGAGCTGTGTACTCGGCTCGGATGGCTCCGGTGGCGACCTATTGATTGTGCCGGGCGGTGGCAGCGCCCATCCGCCCACACTGGAAACGGTGCAAAGTGGCCTGCACACGGTGCGCATGGACGGGCAGGCGGTGTTCCGTTTTGCGGTGCAGGCGATGGCCGACGGCACGCGAGAAGCCGCGGCGCGCGCCGGGCTGGAACTGGCCGAGGTGGATTTGGTAATTCCGCACCAAGCCAACACGCGCATCATCCACTCTTCGGTGATCAAGCAGCTTAAAATCCCCGAACAAAAGGTTTTTATCAATCTGCAACGCTACGGCAACACCTCCGCGGCGTCAATCCCCATCGCGTTGTGTGAAGCAATTGCCGCCGGGCGGGTGCGGCCCGGACATAATCTGGTGTTTGCCGGTTTTGGCGCTGGGTTGACCTGGGCGGCTACGGCGATTCGCTGGTGTGCGCCAGTGAAGCGGCAGGTCACACCGTGGTGGCGGGATGCGCAGCGCGAGGCGGGCTACCAGTTGGCGTCGGCGCGCTCGATTTGGCGACGGACAGCGCGACGCGCGTATAGCGCGGTGATGGGGCCAGCGGAAGCGCCGACAATGCGCGGGCGGCTGCGCGCCAGTATTGCTGCAGGACGGACAGTGTGGGCCGCGCGTAAGCCGCGCAAGTGAGCGGGGAGTGCTGTTCAAAAATTTGACCGCCTGGGCACGACAGATCGCCAACGCCCAAGCGGCCAAATTTGGAGGTAATGATTAACGCGGGTTACTTGTCCTTGCGCAGTTCACGCACATTCTCGCGCGTCATCACAATTACCAACGCGGCCACTCCGCCGATCAGCAGCCAGCGCCAGTATTCCTTGAACAAGACCGCGGCTGACAGCACAGCCAGCACAATGGTTGTGTTGAGCAGGTAGCGGGCCAGGCGGCTACGCAGCACTGCATCAATTGCACCAAAGATGAAGATGCTGATGACTACCCAGGCCAACCAGTGTGCGGGGCGCAGGGCCAACAGCAACACCAGCGAGAGCAGCACCAGGCCGCCGCTGAGCGCAGCCCACAGCTCGGCCAGGCGCGCTTGCGAGCCAGGCGGCGAGGTGGGGATGTCGGCATGGCGTACATGGGCCTGCGGATCGCCCCAGTCGCCGGCCAGCAGCCGGGCGAGTGTGCTCAAGCTGGCACGGCGGGTTTCTTCCACGCTGACGCGCCGCGCCTGCATGGCTTGCAATGAGGTTTGCTTGGCAAGCAGGTCTTCTTCCAGCGAGTTGTGCAGCGCCAGCAGGTGATCAGTGCGCTGTGTGGCGGATACTTCCAGCGCGAGGGTACGTAACTCTTCGCGCGCGACGTCAATATCCTGCCGCAGCTTTTCCTCTTCATCGCCCAACTGGGTAATGTTCTGGCGTAAGCGGCTGATTGTTTCGTTGGGGGGAACGACCTTGTCCAGCCCGGCCCAGCCGAGCGGGTCGTACCACGATTGACGCACTGTACCGTTGCGATTGTATTTCGGGCCGGACGGCGCACGTTCGCCGCCGAGCAGGTCTTTGGTATCCAGTCCCCACAGGCCGCGATAGCCATCTACCCAAATATCCTGATCGCTGATTATAATGGGCGTCCAAGTTTCGGTTTGATCCGGGCCGATAGAAACGCCGTCGCCGCGTGCATAATCTACAAACGGCACGCCAATCGCATCAAAAGTACGCGGCGTGTCTTCATCCAGTCCCTGTTGCAAAGTGCGTATCCAGAAGCGTTGGGCGGTTTCGAGAACTTGCCGCACTTTGCGCAGCGCGGCTGGCTCGGCCTTCATCAAATATTCACCAGGCAGGAAGTAGCTGGCATGGGAACCGGCTCCGGCAAACACCACGGGATGATCGTTGTGTTTGTGAAGCATTGGGTCGTCCCAGCGGCGCCGCAGATCGTCGCCGCGAAAATCGTGAGAGGCAAAGGCGACCCACTGTGGACGTAAAACTTCGTTTTGATCAGGTGCGAGATAAATAAAGATCTGCTCCCAGTCAGCTTCATGATCGTTGACGCCGTAAAAATCTGAACGCCAATCGTTCATGGGGAAAAAGAACAGGTATTGCAGCACGGTATAGCCACCGTCGCGGATCACGCGGCCATAATAAATGCGCCGCGGATCCTCCGCTCGCATGGCGGTGTAGGCTTCTTCGGCGGCGGCGGCGGTGCCGCCGGGGACTTTACCGCGCAACAACAAGGAAATATTAAAGAAAGCGTCTATGACGCGCGACAAAATCCCGACGCGCGCCAATCGTCCGGGTGCGAGAAAGATCGGTCGGTTTGGCCGTCGCGACCAGCGTTGATATTCGACGGCATTGAGCGGCTTTTTGACGAACCGCAGGTACAGGGTGCTGTCGGGATGAGCAGACTGGTGGGCAGCCAGTGCCTTGGGCGTTAATTCGCCGGGCCTGGCCAAGCACCGATCTTCCTTGTTATGTTCATACAGCCACAAGCTGCTGGCACGCACATAGCCATCTACCGCACAAGGGAAGAACAATTCGCCTTTGGTATAGCGCACTACCGGCTCGTAGGTCCGCAGCAATTCCAGATCAGTGGGCAGCATAAGCGGCCTCCGTATGGGTTGCTTTAGGGGTGACGAACTGTTGTTGCACATCGCGCTGGTTTAGGTAGAAGACAATAGCAATGCTGATCGCGAGGGTAATTGAAACTTCAGCTTTATTGACATAGTTCCAAAGGTCGGTTGCCATGGACAGACCGGTCAACAACATAGTAGCCAGCCAGGCCCATTGACGGCGATACCACAGTCCGATGGCCGCGACCAACTGAATAATCGCGCGTATGATATCCCAGCTTAAGCTGCCATACATGTTCAATCGTTCTGTTTCGTTGGTAAAAAGCGTTGGGGCGTTGCGCCAAAGCAAATAGGCCAGCCCGAGTGTGATAACTGCTGCCAGCGCTTCCAACACAATGATGGCATACAGACCAAAGGGACGGCGATGCGGTTTGATTGGCTGAGACAAGTCAATATCCGGTGGATCGGGGACGTTGGCCGGAATGACCACAGATGGTTGGGGCATAAAACCTCCTTCTGAAAAGAATTGCTGATTGTATCTCAAAAAAGCTGTTCACTGGAATGCTTGCTAGAATATCGGGCCGTAGTGGCCTTCACCATATTGCTCGAATTTAGCGAGTGCCAGATAGCGTATCGTCAGGGCAGATTGGTCAGCGATGCTGTTGGCAACTCGCACCAAAAATGAACCTCCTTCTTGTTCACATTGGATGTGGAATGCGTTCCAATCCATTTGATCAGCCACTGCCTTTTTGTTGTCGCACACAATAGCGGTGCGCCAGCCTTGCGGGTAAAGCGCCACACCCAGGCGGTCTACGGAATAGTTTTCCGCGCGCTGTAAAAAGCGGCCCGGCACCCGCATCAAGTCAGGCAGTACCGTAATTATGGAACGCCAGCCCTTGGTATGCCCAAGGAAATCGGGAGCAAGAATACGTACTAATGCAAAATCCACCACCGCAGGGTCTTCTGTGGTCAGCTTTACCAGGCCAGAGGGCAAAATGGTAAATTCCCCCTGCGCATCCTGCCGCGTCTTTTCATCGAGCGCGGCATCACTGCTGGCAACATAGAGCTGCGGTGGCTCGGCGATTCCCAGTTGCCGGGCAATTGCCTGGTAACGTTTGAACAAGGCGGGGAACTGCGTATCACTGGCGCATACCGCATTGCTGCGAATGTGAGCCGCCTTCAACCGCCTGTACCATCTATACCCAACTAATAAAAGCGGTGACGCCACAAAGGCCAGCTCAAATAAAAGCATGTAAGCCTTGTCTTCGGCGCTAAATCCGAAAAAATCAGGATAAAGAATGTTTATCGTGATTAAGCCCAAGTACAATGCTGCTGCCAGGAACGTAATCAGACCGCACAGCCACAAGAGCGGCGCTTCCGCGCGGTGACGGGCTTTTCGGCGCAAGGCCGCGAGAGATTGATCTGACATAAGTCCTATCCTTCGCATACATCTGAGAACCAGACAGCACGATCTTGCCCCTTGGCTGCAAGGCCAATAGCCAAATTGACAACAAAGAACTGGCTAAAGCCCCACCCAGTCCTACTTTATGCCAGTGCGGCTTCGCCGAGCGCCATCGCGCCCAGCACGCCCGCCATGTTGCCCAAACCCGGCGGCACGATGTACTGGTTTATCTGCTCCAGGATCGCAGGCGCTTGCACGTAGCCGTTGAGCAGTTCCAGCACCTCGCGTCGCACATCCGCGAACATGTGCGGGCTGCTCATCACGCCACCGCCCAAAATAATGCGCTGCGGCGAGACGGTGAGAACGAGGTTGGCCAGGCCCAGCGCCAGATAGTGCGCCTCCAGCTTCCACGCCGGATGATCGGCGGGCAGAGTTTCGGCGCGCTGCCCCCAGCGGTCGTTCATCGCAGGCCCGGCGGCCATGCCCTCCCAGCAATCACCGTGGAAGGGACAGCGACCGGGGAAAGGATCGGCTTGCCAGTCGTGCGGGATGCGGATATGGCCGATCTCAGGATGCACGAGGCCGTGCATCAGCTTGCCGCCCACCATGCCACCGCCACCGATGCCGGTGCCGATGGTCAAATATAAAAAGGTGTCCAGCCCCTGCGCTGCGCCCCAGCGATATTCGCCCAGCGCCGCGCCGTTCACATCGGTGTCGAAGCCAATCGGCACGCCCAGCGCGCGCCGCACCTCGCCCGCCAGGTCCACATTGGCCCAGTACGGCTTTGGTGTACTGGTGATGTAGCCAAAGGTTGGCGACGCGGGATCGGGGTCCACCGGACCGAACGCAGCAATCCCGATGGCCGCCAGGTCTACTTGTTGAGCCTGTTCGCGGAAAAAGGCAATAGCTTGAGCCATCGTTTCTTCGGGGCGGGTCGTGGGGAAACGTACTTCTGCGCGCACATCGTTTGGGCCAGAGCCAACCGCGCAGACAAATTTGGTGCCGCCTGCTTCAATGCCACCAAGGTAGCGCATAGAACCTCCAAAGCGGGATGAGGTGAGGATGGAAGAGTTTGCCAGCAACGAATTGCTGCTTGCTATTGTGCCCGAATTCGTCGCTTTCGGCAAGGTATGCAACGGCAAAAAATGCGGCTTGCGGTGAAATTGGTTTTACAGTTGGCAAAATCGTTGTATAATCCCGCCGGAAAATCGCTGCCTGGCAGCCTGATCTTATCCTGTTCTTCCCAAATGACACACAATGACTTTATCCTTGAAACACGCTCCCCCCTCGCCACAAACGACACCCCTGGCTGACGACACGCCCTCGGCCCAGCGGCATATCCATGCTGCGCCGCCGCGCCATACCGTTCAGGTGCGTTTCCCAGATGGCAACATCCTGGAAGGCCCGCCCGGCACGACGCTGGAAGCCTTCGCGCAGGTCGCTGAAGTCAACGGCCAGCAGGCAAGTGATCCAATCGTAGCCGCGCTGGTCGAAGGCGAGCTGGCTGGGCTGGACCTACCAATCGGCCGCGATGCCGAGGTCACCTGGCTGCACATGAGTTCCGATGACGGGATGCGCATCTATCGGCGTTCGCTGACCTTCTTGCTGGTGGCTGTGGTGCATGAACTGTTCCCCGGCGCGCGGCTGCACATTGATTATTCCATGACCTTTGGCGGGCTGTTCTGTCACGTCGCCGCCCGCGCGCCCTTCACGCCGGAAGAGTTGCAAACCATCGAGGCGCGGATGCGCGAAAAGGTGGCAGCCAACCTACCGCTTCAGCGTTTTGATATTCCCATTCAGGAGGCCATCGCCGAATTCCGCGGCTATCATGACGAGGAAAAGGTCAGCCTGCTCACCACTGCCGTAGCCAGTGGCAAGCGCGAGATCTCGATTCACCAATTGGAGAAATACCGCAACCACTTTCACGGCTACATGACCCCGCGCACCGGCTATCTGCGCTGGTTCGATCTGGTTTATTACCCGCCGGGCTTTGTGCTGCATTATCCGCGGCGACAGGAACCGACGCAGCTCAGCGCATTTCGCGATGTACCGCGGCTGGGCCAGGTCTTTCAAGAATACCGTGACTGGTTGCAGCGCATCGGTGTGGACAATCTGCCTGCGCTCAATCGCACCATCGAGGATGGCCGCATCCGCGAAGTAGTGCTGGTGGCCGAGGCGCTGCACGAACAGCGCATCGCCGCGATGGCGGGCACGGTTGCGCAGCAACACGGCGATATTGGCATGGTGCTGATCGCCGGGCCATCTTCTTCCGGCAAAACCACCTTTGCGCGGCGGCTGGCCGTGCAGTTAATGGCGTATGGTTTGCAACCGGTGGCACTGGGGCTGGATAACTGGTTCGTCAACCGCGACCAAACCCCGCTCGACGCCGAGGGCAAGCACGATTTCGAATCGCTGCAAGCGATTGACGTCACCCTGTTCAACCAGCAACTCAATCAACTGCTGGCAGGCGAAACGGTCACGCTGCCTTCGTACAACTTCCTGACCGGCAAGCGTGAGGCTGGCGAAACCCTGCGCATTACGCCCAACCATGTGATTTTGGTCGAGGGAATTCATGGTCTTAACCCGCAACTGGTCTCCGACGTGCCGGGCAACCGCATTTACCGCATCTACATCTCCGCGCTGACGCAGCTCAACCTGGACCGGCACAACCGGGTTTCGACCACCGACACGCGCCTGATCCGGCGCATCGTACGCGATGCGGCCCACCGCGGCTACAGCGCAGCGGACACCATCGGACGCTGGCCCAGCGTGCAGCGCGGCGAGTGGCGTTGGATTTTCCCCTTTCAGGAACACGCGGATGTGATGTTCAATTCGGCGTTGGCCTATGAGCTGGCAATGCTGCGCCCGCTGGCCGAGCCGTTGCTGCTGCGCGTCAGCACGAACACGCCGGAGCGCGTCGAGGCAGACCGCCTGCTGAGCTTGCTACGCTGGTTCCAGCCTGCGTCGAGCGATCTGGTGCCAGATAATTCGATTTTACGGGAGTTCCTCGGCGGCTCCATTCTGGAAGATTTCATGCCCTGGAAGCAGCGGGTAGGGAAGGAACCTGTGCAGGCTGGGCAGCGTTAAAGCAAATAGCCTGTATTCGCCGCGGCCTCTTCACCACGCCGGTGACATGTGGTCGCGCACGCAAGGCGGGCAAACTGCCCGCAGTCTTGCTATTTCCGCCACGTTGGGCTACAATCACACTCCGGCCAGGTCAAAGCATCTGGCAATTGGCTTGTGCGGTGCTGTCAAAGCTGAAACCGCGCAGCCGAAGGGTAGGCAATCCTGTGAAACAGAAACAAACCTCATTCCGGTTAATTGTCAGTATGTTAGTGTTCATGGCTTTGTTGGCGGCCTGCAAAACCCCGACACCCATCGGCCCGCGGCCAGCAGGCACCCAAACGGTCGCACCGCCAACCACACTGCCCGCACCCGGCTCGACCCAGGCCGCCCCCGCGGCTACAGTCGCGAGTGCGGCACAGCCGACCGCGGCAGTCGCCACAGCCACCCAGCCCCCCGCCGACACCGCAGTAGCTAACCCAACTGCCACGCCCGTCGCTGGTCAGCCCAATCATCTGGTCATCCCCAAGCTCGGACTGGATACAGCGATTGTAGATGTCGGTTGGGAAGTGGTGGAACGCGACGGCCAGCGCGTGACTGAATGGCAGACTGCCGATAACGCGGCTGGTCGTCACCTTAACAGCGCGCGGCCCGGCGAAAAGGGCAACGTTGTGCTGTCCGGCCATCACAACACCAAAGGCGAGGTCTTTCGCTCCATCAGCGAAGGCGGTTTAGCTGTGGGCGACATGCTCTATCTTTTCGATGCCACAGGCCGCCGTTATAGCTACCAGGTGAGCGAAGTGACGGAACCGCTGCTGGAAGTAGGGGCTACCGAAGCACAGCGCCTCGCCAATGCCAGTTACATCCAACCAACGCAGGATGCACGCGTCACGTTGGTCACCTGCTGGCCCTATATTAGCAATACGCATCGTGTGATTGTTGTCGCCAAACTGGTTCAGTAAGACCGTTGACTTTGGAAGGCAGGACTATGGATTTACGTCAGTACGCTCGGACACTCTGGAAGTGGCTTTGGCTGGTGCTGTTGGGCGCAGCTTTGGCTGGTGGTATCACCTACATCGTCAGCAAGCGCAGCACTCCCATCTACCGCGCATCGTCACAGTTGTTGATCCAGCAAGCCAGCAGCGTTGCCGGCCTGCAATGGACCGAAGTCTTGACCAGTGAGCGTCTGGCAGCGAACTATGCCCGCTTGCTTACCACGCGTCCAGTACTGAATGAAGTGGCCACCAACCTGCGCCTGCCGGAGGTTGCATCCAACATCATCGTAGACCCTGTACGCGAAACGCAAATCATCGTCTTGCACGTAGAAGACCCCAACCCCGCGCTGGCAACGGCCATCGCCAACGACCTGCCCGCAGTTTTTATTGCCCAAAACGAAAAGCAGCAGCAGCAACGCATCAACAGCACGCTGGAAGTGTACGAAAGCCAGATTGACAGCGTGCAGGCAGATATTGAACAGGCGCAAACGCAGCTTCAAGCCTTCACTGCGCTGGAACTGGATGGCGAAGAGTTGACGTTGGATCAAGCGTCGGAGCGCGCGCGGTTGGAATCCAGCCTGGCGCAATATCGCAGTTCGCTGGCGGAACTATTGCGCAACCGTGATGATGTCAGGCGCGCTGAAGCCAATCGCGGCGACACCATCACCGTAGTCGAACCCGCCATTGAGCCGACCCATCCTGTGCGCCCGCGCACGCTGGTGAACACCTTAATCGCCGCGGCACTCGGTGCGCTGCTGATGGGCGCGCTGGCTTTTCTGATCGAGTATCTCGATGACACCGTCAAGCTGCCAGACGAAGCGGCCCGCGTCACAGGGCTGCCCGCGCTCGGCTCGCTGGTGCAGTACCGCAACAGCGACAAGGAACGCAAGCTGATTGCAGCAGACAGTCCGATGTCGCCGTTTACCGAGGCATACCGCACCTTACGCACCAATATCCAATTTTCCAGCCTGGACAAGCCGCTGCAAAAGTTGATGGTCACCAGCGCCAGCCCCGGCGAAGGCAAAAGCACCACGGCTGCCAATCTCGCGGTGGTAATGGCACAGGGCGGCAAGCGGACTATTTTGATTGATACAGACCTGCGCAAACCGGTTTTGCATCAGGTTTTTGGCTTGCCCAATGCCGTAGGCGTGACCAATGCACTGCTACTGGCACAGAACAGCGACTTGGGCGGCCTGCTGCAAGCCACCTCGATTGAAAATTTATGGCTGTTGAGCAGCGGCCCGCAACCCCCCAATCCCTCCGAACTGCTTGGTTCGCACCGCATGAGCGAGCTAATCGAGGAACTGATGCAGTACGGCGATATGCTGGTCTTCGACAGCCCGCCAACCCTGGCCGTGACAGACGCAGCAGTGCTGGCGCGACAGATGGACGGCGTGCTGCTGGTGATCGAATCGGCCAAAACGCGCGAAGTAGCCGCCAAACGCGCCGCGCAAGGCTTGCTCAAAGTCAACGCTAACGTGTTGGGCGTGGCGGTCAACCGCATTTCTTATCGGCTGGCCGGGTCGCATTACTACTACTACGACTACTACGACAACAAAAACGATAACTCGGACGATAACCAAAGTCAGGGCCGCAAACGACGCTCACGCAAAGACCGTGGGGCAGAAACTGCTGCATCACCCGCAGGTACATTTGCAAGCAGTCAGTTGCGTCAATCTGGCCCTTCCTCGCGTGACGGCTAGACGAGTGTGCGCCAAGGTGATCTTATGATCGGCGAGCCTGGCCCCAGGCAGCCTTTTTCCCCTAGTGACAACGATCCAGTTGTCGCACCGCAGCCCCGTCCAACGCTGTTAACAAGCTGGCGGCTCTGGTTGGGGGTGTTATTAAGTGTTCTCTGCCTGGCTCTGGCTGCGCTCAATGTAGATTACCAGGAACTGTGGCAGACGCTGCGTTCAGCCAGCGGGTGGTGGGCCGGGCTGACCGCAGCATCGGTCCTGGTGACTGGCGTTGCCAAAGCCTGGCGCTGGCAGCTTTTGCTGGCCCCCTCGACCCCCTCCCCGCGCCTGCATCTGCCGCGCTTATCCAGCATCTGGCTGGCAGGAACCGGCGTCAACCTGGCCCTTCCTGTGCCGCGAGCAGGGGACTTGCTGCGAATTTATCTAACGGGCGAAGCCGGGCAGGTCAGCAAATCGTTGGTACTGGGCACCCTCGCGGCTGAAAAGCTGCTGGATGCGGTTTTTCTGGCACTGTGTTTTCTGGCCCTGCTGATTTTAATGGCCCTGCCGCAAGAAGTTGCGCAACAGCAAGTTTCAACGATGGGTGTAGCGACGGCAATGGTCGCGGCCGCCGTACTCTTGCTCTGGCAGCGGGCGCGCGTGGTAAGCTGGACGGGCCGGATCGTGCGTTTTTTGCCGTTTGGTTCCAGAGTAACAGACAGTCTGGAGCGCGGTGTTGAAGGCTTGACCGCGCTGCGCCAGCCGAACCGCCTGCTGGGGCTGGTGCTCGTCACCGCCGCCATCTGGTTTCTGTCCGTTCTGACCAACTACTGGTGCTTTCTGGCGCTGCATATGCCCGCTTCCTGGGTGCAAAGCCTGTTTGTGTTTGTGGTGCTACAAGTTGGTGTCGCTCTGCCTTCGACACCAGGCAAGTTCGGTGTCTTTCCTTTGCTGTGCCGTTGGGCGCTTGGTGTTTTTGGTGTTGCCAGCGCGGCTGGACTGGCGTATGGTATCCTGCTTTACGGCCTTGCACCGGTGTTGCTGATGATCTGTGGCGCGTTGTGCCTTGTCATCGAGGGGTGGCGGTTAGGCAAGCTGCCGACACAGGTGGGCGCAGCGGCCGCGCGCGGCTCGGATGCCGGCGCGTTGTGAGTATGACGTTGAAGATTATGGCGGATGTGTTAGCTAAAATACCTCAAGAGACAACCGGGCGGCACTGCTCGGTAATTATTCCCGTCTACAACGGCGCGGCAGTCATTACCCGCTGCCTTGATGCGCTCATCGGGCAGACTGTACCAGCCAACCAGTTCGAAGTTATTATCGTAGACGACGGCTCAACCGACCAAACTGTGGCGCAGGTGGAACGCTGGGCGGCTGAACATCGTTCTATGCTTGTACGCCTGGTGCGGCAGGATCATGCTGGTCCGGCTGCGGCCCGTAATCGTGGTGCGGCTCTGGCCGCAACGCCGCTCCTGCTCTTCACTGATGCCGACTGCCGCCCGACGCCCAACTGGATCGCGGCCTTGCTGGCTGGTTTTGCCCGCCCGGAGCGCCCCGACGGCTTGATGGGCACATATCGCTCCGAGCAGCGCACGCTGGCTGCCCGCTTTGCTCAGATGGAGTTCGAAGATCGCTATCGTCTGATGCGACACAAGCCGGAGTTGGATTTGGTGGCGACGTATTCAGCCGCGTTTCGCCGCGATGTGTTTGTGCAGACAGGCGGCTTTGATCCCGGCTTTCCTGAAGCCAACAATGAAGATGTCGAATTTTCCTACCGCTTGAGTGAGCAAGGCTATCGGATGTACTTTGTGCCAGATGCACAAGTCATTCATCCCCATGCGCCAAGCTGGCTGGGCTACGCCCGCACCAAGATGGGCCGCGGTTACTGGCGAATGCTGGTCTATCGTCGCTATCCGAGCAAGGCGCTCAAGGATACCTATACGCCCCAGGTGCTGAAGCTGCAAATTCTGCTGGCTCCGCTAATGCTGTTAGGCGTGGTGCTGGCACTGCTGCGGCGTCGGCCTGATCCCCTGCTGCTGGCTACGCCCTTTTTGGCGACTGCTGTACCTTTTACCGCTTTTGTTGCTTCGCGCGACCCCGTGGTGGCCGCGGTTTCCCCTTACGGGCTTTGGCTGCGCTCGATGGCTTTCGGCATTGGTATTGCCAAGGGCCTCCTGGCCGGTTGGCGCCAGAGACAGGATTGAATGTGTTTTATGAAAAGGATTTTTGATTGGCGGTGGCAGATTGGCATGTGTATAGGGACTATATTGCTGGCTGCGTGCAGTCAGCCCATAGACCGGCAGGCTCTTTTATTAACTTCGCCCTCTGATTCTTCTCCCCATTTAGTCACTCATGCTGAAGACAGTGCGCCGGCTGAATCTATCGAACCTACCGTGGTCTTGGTTGAGCCTGAATTGCCTGTTGTAGCACCGGAGACAAGTGTTCCCGCAACCGAGTCAACAGCAACGCCCTTAGCCGCTCCTGTTACACCGGAAGCAACCGCGGAGCCAGCAGCGCGGCTTACACCGACCGTGGTAGCCATGCGCACGCTGGAGCCGCTGGTGCCCACGGTGGTAGCTGTGCCGCAGCCTGACCCAATTGCTACCTTACCGACCGACCAAGGCGCAGCGACCAACGAGAACGCTATGGTTGCTGCCTTGCCGCGCCACGCGCGCAGCCGCGTGGGTGTGGGGGTGCCGCTCTATGTAACGAAGTTTGAGTTCGACGCCAGCCTGGCGAAGCAGCTCGGTATGGGGTGGTATCTCGATTGGAATATTGATGCAACCCCGGTACAGCTGGATGGGCTGAAGTACGCCCAGCTTTATTCCATGCGCGGCGGCAATATCCCGCTCAAGCTGGATATGATCGCTGACATCGCCGCGGCCAACCCGGGAGCGTTGTGGCTGGCTGGCAACGAGCCGGACGTGGTCTGGCAGGACAACCAGACGCCGGAACACTACGCGGCGCTATACCATGAGTTTTACACCGCGGTCAAGGCTGCCGATCCTACCGCGCAAGTAGCAATTGCCGGTGTCTCACAGGTAACACCGCTACGGCTGCAATATCTGGAAGCGATCATGGCAGCCTACGAACAAGCCTACGGCGAGCCGTTGCCAGTAGATGTATGGAATGTTCATACGTTTATTCTGCGCGAAGAACGCGGCTCGTGGGGCGTCGGTATTCCGCCCGGCTTTGACGCCGTAGATCAGGGCATTTTGTGGGAAATCACCGATCACGACAATCTGGAGCTATTCCGTCAACAGATCATTGACTTTCGTCGCTGGATGGCAAAGCACGGCCAGCGTGACAAGCCCTTGATCGTGACCGAATTCGGGATTTTGATGCCCGCGGAGTACGGATTTCCCCCGGAACAGGTAGCCGCGTTTATGACTGCTACCTTCGATTATCTGCTTACTGCCACCGATGATCAAATCGGCTACGAGGCTGATGCCAACCGATTGGTACAGCGTCTGTTGTGGTACAGCTTGAGCGACAGCGTGTACCCCACCGGCAATCTGGCAGATTTACAGACCGGTGAACTAACAAGCTTGGGCGAGGTCTTTGCGGCTTACACCACCAAGTTGGAAGATTAATCGTAAGCTAAACCAGAAGATCGCATGTGATGGAATGATAACAGGAGATATCTTATGAAACGCCTGCTTAATCTAGCCTTGTTGACAACCTTGCTGGCATCGCTTTTCCTGCTGCCGACTTCTGTTGTCCAGGCTGATACGGATGTTCCGCCGCCAACCAACTGCTTGTATCCCTCAGCCGCAGATCGCTTTGGCATAACGGTGTACTCCTCCGATGAAATCACCCGCTACAACGTGACTCCATTGTCAGCCGGACGCTATCTGAATTGGCGCGCCGATCTGACGCCTCCCCGCCCGAACGCCATACCGTATTATTTCATGGTACGTGTGGGGGAAAACTCATTTTTTCCCAATGTGGATACTTTGAAATCCGTTGCTTTCAACAATCCCGGCTCTACCTGGATCGTAGGGAATGAAGCGGATGTGATCTGGCAGGATAACACCACGCCCGCAGCTTATGCGCGTGTCTATCACACGGTCTATAACGCGATTAAGTCAATTGATCCCACAGCCAAGTTTGTCATAAGCGGTGTTGTTCAGGTTTCACCGTTGCGTTTACATTGGCTTGATTTGGTGTGGGATAGCTATTATTCCATGTACGGTACGGAGATTCCTGTTGATATCTGGAATATCCATACTTATATAGCAAATGAGATGCATCAGGAATGGGGATTTGAAATTCCCCCAGGCATTCCTAATGCTGTTGGATATTCCAATCATCCGGGTACCGATTGGAGCGAAGTAGCAATCACCGGAGCCAGTGGTGGCACCATTCATCAAAGTCGCATTCCCGGGGCAAAAGCGACATTTGCGTTTCATGGAGCAGACGTGACTTTGTATCTGTGGACAGGGCCTGACGCAGGTATTGCAGAAATTTATGTTGATCAAGTGGCAGCGCCAGTGGCCGAAGTAGACCTGTACTCCCAGACGCCAGCCTCAATTGAGTATACCCTCACCGGTTTGGTCGCTCCAGGCGGTATTCTGACGGACAGACACAATATTCGCGTGCAGGTTACAGGACGTCGCAACAGCGCAGCAACCGATACATGGATCAAGGTGGATGCTGTTGCCGCACCTTCAACGGCCAGCCTGCCTGGGGGGCGTTTTGAGGATAACAGCCCGCTGCGGGCGCGTATCATTACCTCGATTGATGCTCACGATAACCTGGAAGTGATCGCCCAGCAAATTCTCGATTTTCGCCAGTGGATGCTGGAGCATGGTCAGCGCAACAAGCCGCTTATCAACACAGAGCACGGCATCCTGATGACCGAAGACCTCGGCTTTGACTATACGCGCGTTCGCACCTTCATGCTCAACAGCTTTAATCTTTTCCTCAACCAACTCGTGGATACCAACCTCGGCTATCCCGCGGACGATAACCGTCTGTTGCAGGAATGGTTCTGGTTTGCTCTGGCCGTGGACGATTTTGAAGGTCGCACCACAGCAACCGGATTATTCAGCGAAGCGACGCGCACCATCAAGCCACTCGGCACAGACTTTAGTAATTATGTCAGCGCGTTGGCCCAGAATTACACCGATCTGGAAGTCTATGCGGGCCAGGCCACGCCCTACTGGCCGATTTTTGCCGGCCAGTCCAGCTTATTGCATATCGAAGCGTTGCTGCGCAATCGTGGTACTATAGCCAGTGGGCCTTTCAATGTGAATTTCCGCGCCGGCAACGGCACTTTGTTGCAAGCCCTGCCGAATCCTGGCTTGCCCAAACGCTTCGATCCTGGGTACATCGTTCCGGTCAGTTACGACTGGGTCGTACCGATGACCGCCGGACGCGGCATCAAGATCATTGCCGACGAAGAAAACGTTGTGCCGGAGCCATGCAACCCCAACAACGAATATTACCTATCGATTCCTTTCCAGTCAGGAACCGATCTGGCGCTAGTCAATCTGCGTACCAATCCTGCCCCGCTGTCCCCAATTCGTCCAGACACCACCACCACGATCCGCTTGCAAGTTGACTTGCGCAACCTCGGCGGCGTCGGCACCTCTGCCTCACAAGTGCAGGTCAAGTTTTGGCACGGTAACCCCGATGCTGGCGGTCAGCTCATCGGCACACAAACCTTCACCCCGGCCAATACCACCCTGCCCGTTACCGTCACGCTGGACTGGCCCGATCGTGGTGTCGGACAGTACGAAATTTACGCGCGTGTGGACACTGTCGCGGGCGACACCAACTTGCAAAACAACACACAGCACCTGACTGTGCTACAATCCGCTACACTATTCAGTTTCCCAATCACAAAATATAATTTCCGTGAGAGCAGTGCCAACGCGGGTTCGTATGCCGAAAACTCTTTGTGGGCCGAACCGCGCGCTGCCTTCCCACTGCCCCAACCGGAGCAATAACCTATGCCTAATCAATCATCATCACCGCAACGCAGTTCTGCTGCGCGCCTTATCAGCTTTGTCTTCGTCGGCATTCTGATTCTGGGTTTTCTAGCCGCACTACCCGCCGCATGGGCGCTGCCCGCTCAAATCCCTGATTCGCAGACCGTGCCAACATTGACCCCGACGCGCCCCAGCGGCGGCGGCTCACAGCCCACCGCCACATCACCTTCCGGCGGCGGTTCGCCCACGAACACCCCCCAACCCGGCGCCACGGCAACCCCCGTGCCGCCCCCCGGCGCCACAGCGACCGCCACACCGCCCCCCGGCTCCACAGCAACACCGACGCCAACGGCCACCGTCACACCGACTGCGACACCAACGCTGGTGCCCGCGCCGATTCAGCCCGCGTCGCAGTCGTGCTGGACAATTCCGACCCCCGGCTTCCAGCCAGAGCAGGCGTTGAGCGCGTCTTGGACCGCCGAAAGCGATCAGTACCTGGTGATGCCGGGTCAAACGATTACCCTGCGTCTGATTGTCAAAAACACCGGCACGAACCAGCTTGCCAACCTGACCGTCTGTAATCCGATCATGACGGGGCTGGTGGTAGGCAAGCCAACAAGCACGCAGGGTCGTGTCTGGGTCGAACAGCCCGGCATTGTCGCCCAATTAGGCAACCTGGCAGCTGGCAGCACTGCGCGCATTGACGTTAAGTTGTCCATTCCTGCCACGCAGCCGCTGGGCGGCGTCATCGAGAATCAAGGCTGGCTGTTCAGCGGCAACCAACGTTCCAGCACCAACCTGCTGACTTGGGCCTTGCCGCCCGCCTACTTGCCGAAAACAGGGCAGTGATAATCTGTCGGTCAAGACCGATGCACCGTTTTTCGTATCTTGAAAGGCTGCCAATACTGGTCTTCGGACTGGCATTGGCAGCCTATGGTTTAACCGCTCCTGCCGGTTTGACATGGGCCAACGCCAGCGCGGACGGTGGCGACCTCGCCACTGCCGCACTAGTACGCGGTGTTCCCCATCCCACTGGCTACCCCACCTGGACACTGCTGGCAATTCTGTGCAGCAAGCTGCCCTTCGGCGCGCCCATCTGGCGCATCACCCTGCTGTCCATGCTCAGCGGCGCGGCCGCGGCGGCATTAGTGACAGCCACCGTGCCGCGGTTGCTGGGTTCCCGCAACTTGGCAACTACCATGGCCGCGGCGCTGGCCGGCCTGACCCTCGCTCTGTCACCACTGCTGTGGGGACAAGCCATTGTCATCGAAGTCTACACGCTGCACGCCGCGCTGGCCGCGGCCATTCTTTGGGCATTAGTGCGCTGGCAGTCGGCCCCACAGCGGCGGTGGGCCGCCCTGACAGGCGCGTTGTTCGGCGTCGGCCTCGGCAATCACCTAACCCTGATCTGGCTGCTGCCCGCCGCGCTCGCCGTAGCCTGGCCCCACCGCCGTACCTGGCCGGTCTTTTTGGCTGCGCTGCTGGCCGGGCTGACGGTCTACATCTATTTGCCCCTCGCATCCGCGGGCAATCCGCCAGTCAATTGGGGCCAGCCGCACACCCTGAACGGCTTCTGGTGGCTCGTATCGGGCCAGTTGTACCACGGCTACGCCTTCGCCGTTCCGTGGCCGACTGTGCCCGCCCGCGTGGCCGCGTGGACGCGCGAGCTGTGGCGCGACTTCATGCCCTGGGGCGTGATCGCGGCCCTGGCCGGTTTTGGCTTGCTGTACGCGCGCCAGCGCGCCCTGACACTCGGCATGGCGTTCAGTTTGCTGCTCAGCCTGCTTTGGGCAATCGGCTACAACACCAGCGATTCGCTGCTATTTGCCCTGCCCGGCTGGGTTATCATCGCGCTCTGGCTGGGAGTGGGCCTGGCTGCGGCGCTGAACTGGCTGGCCGCGCGTTGGCCGCATCGTCTGGGACTGGTCGTGCTGTTGACTGCTGCGCTGGTGCTGGCTCCGGCTGCCCTCCGTTGGCCAAACCTCAACCTGCGCCACGACCAGAATGCAGAACAGTTTTACCAGCAAGTGCTAGCCGCCCTGGAGCCGGACGCCGTAGTGCTGACCGCGGGTGACCGCGCCACCTTTGCGTTGTGGTATGCACGCTACGGCCTGCGGTTGCGTCCCGATGTTGCACCAGTCAGCCATGCACTGTGGGCGCTGCCCAGCTATCGCGCCACAGTCATCGCCCAGCACCCCGCGCTGTCCAGCCTGGCCGCCGCGGATTGGCCCCAATTTACCCAGCCGCTGTATTGGGCGGAAACAGGCGCAGCCCCCCCCGCTCTGCCCGGCCTGACGCCTGTACAGACCGCATCTGGCGATGGTTGGATCGTGTGGCGCTTGCTCCCCACCGATTGATGTCTGTGCGGGCCATTCTGGCGCTTGCCAGAATGTTTACCCTGTGGTAGGTTACACGTTATGACTGTCAACCCTGTTTCTTCTTCCTCACCGCGTCGCTTTTCCTGGAAAACCATCCTGGCCATGCTGGCTATCGTGCTGGCCGTGGTCGCTGTGTTGCTAGCTGTGCGCGTGATACGCGCGGCCAACGCGGCACGCTCGGCCATGAACGAACTGCAAGTCCTGCAAGACCTCGACCCGGCACTCATCACCAGCCTCGATCCGTCCACCTTGCGCGATCTGCGTGACCGCTTCGCTCGTCTTGAAGGCGATTTCACCATCATTGAGCGTCAGGCCGGGCCATTTTTGCCCTTGACGCGTCACATGGGTTGGCTGCCGCGCTATAGTGCCGAAGCGCAGGCCGCGCCAGCCTTGCTCGATTTAGCGCAGAATGTGGCGACCGCTGGCCGCGCGGGCATGGACGGCGCAGCGGTGATCGCGGAAGCCCTGAAAGCACAGGAAACTGGCGGCAGCGCACTGGCACGGCTGGTTCCAGCCCTGCAACAGACACAGCCGAGCTGGCAGGAAGTGGACGATGCACTGGTTGCCGTGGCCGCAGCGCGCAGCCACCTGGATTTGACCAGCCTCGACCCGCGTTTGACCCACCAACTGCAACAGCTCGACACCTATTTGCCCCTGCTGCAAACCGGGTCGGCGCTGGCGCGCCTGGCCCCGCAGTTGCTCGGCGCAGAAGGCGCAAAGACCTACCTGGTATTGCCACAGAACAGCGATGAACTGCGCCCCACTGGTGGCTTCATCAGCGGCGTCGGCCTGCTGCCACTTGACCGCGGCGAGCTGGGTGAGGTGGATTTCGAGGACAGCTACACGATCTACAACGACCAGGTGGATCACCCACTGGCCCCCGCCGATCTGGAAGCGACGATGGGCGCGCAGATTTTACTCTTCCGCGACGCCAATTGGTCGGTGGATTTCCCGGCGTCCGCGGGCGTGGCCCAGGCGCTCTATCAACTCGATACCGGTCGCAGCACCGATGGCGTTATTGCTTTTGATCTGGTCGCCACGCAACGCTTGATGGCCGGGCTGGAGCCGCTGACCCTGCCAGGCTATCAGGAGCCGCTCACCACCGGCAACGTCCTCGCGGCCCTGCGCGCGGTCTGGAACGAACCATTAACCACGGAAGGCACCGCCAGTCAAAGCACCACCTCCGACTGGTGGCTGCATCGCAAGGACTTCATGGGCGATCTGGCCGCGGCCGCGCGTACCAAACTAGAAGCCGGACAGGTGGACATGGGCAAGCTGGCGCAAGCGTTGTACAGCAGCTTACAGGAAAAGCATCTCCTGCTGGCGATGAATGACCCCGCCGTGCAGGCCTTGCTGGATGAAGCCGGTTGGAGCGGCAAGGTGACGCCGGGCGATGGTGATTATCTGTTAGTGGTAGATAGCAACATCGGCTGGAACAAGGTCAACAGCGTGGTGCAACGCAACACCAACTACACCATTACGCCGAACGCCGACGGCAGCGCCCGTGCCCAACTAGAATTGGTCTATCAGCATACCGGCACAACCTCCGCCGACCTGTGTGTACACGTGGCGCGCTACGGCGATTCCTATGAGGACATGGTGCGCCGCTGCTATTTCAACTATCTACGCGTGCTGGTACCAGACGGGGCAAAACTGGTGCAGGCGGAGGGTTTCAACGAGCCAACGGCCAGCACGCAGCGCGGTGAGCGTAACACCACGCAGTTCGCCGGTAATCTGACCGTGCCGCCAGGTGAAACCCGTCGCGTCCTGTTGACCTACGACCTGCCCGCGGGTCTGGTCACGCCCAACGCCTATCATCTGCGCATCCAAAAGCAGCCGGGCATTCCAGCCTGGCCGGCGCGCGTGGTGGTGGCTGATCCCGTGGGGGGCTGGCAAACTGCTGCCGCGGGGAGCAAACCAACCGACGCGGGCTTGCTGACACCGGTCGAGCTGAGCCGCGATACCGATTTGGTCTGGACGCGACCCTAGCGCGCCCCGTGGCGCACCCATTCAGGAGCAATTTGTGCGAGGACGGTTCCTTCTTTTCTGCTTGATCATTTGTCTGAGCCTCAGCGCGGTCTGGGCCAGTACGGCCGCGGCCAGTGGTCGCCCGCAGGGCAAGCCCGGCCAGCCAATTGTAATTAGCTGGTCCACCGAGACCGAAGTCAACACCGCCGGGTTCAATGTGTACCGCGCGCTGTCCGAGGATGGCCCGTGGGAAAAAATCAACGACCGGCTAATCCCCGGTTCGTCCGATCCTTTGCGCGGCGGCAACTACACCTTCACCGATAGTAAGGTGCAAGCGGGCATCACCTACTGGTACGAACTGGAGGAAGTCGAACTGAGCGGCCAAACCACGCGGCTGGAGCGCACTAAAGCCACCGCGCGCGGCACTGGCTTGTTCGATGGCCTGCAATGCTTCGGTGGCTTGTCCGCGCTGACCGTCTTCAGCCTGGGATTGGTCTGGACGCAGCGGCGCAAGGTAGCTTATGGCTATTCCTGAGCTGCTGCTGATCAGTCCGCCAGACTACGCTACGCGCGAATTTCGCGGCGCGCAGCCGCTCGGCATCGCCTATCTGGCTGCGGCCTTACGTGCCGCGGCCATCCCCGCGACCCTGCTGGATGCCAATGTAGACGGCCCGCTGCCCTTTAACGACCTCGTCGCGCAGGTGCTGGCTTTCGTTGCGCGCGCGCGCGCCGACGGGAAACGTCCCGTCGTGGGTATTTCCACCGTTTCGCAGGTGATGGGCACGGTGGCCGCGCTCGCCCAGCGCATCAAAGCAAGCGATCCCGCCGTGTTGATCGTCGTGGGGGGCTATCATGCCACCTTTGCCGACCGCGAGATTCTGGCCGACTTCCCCGCGGTAGACTTGTGCGTGCGCGGCGAAGGGGAGTTAACCATCGTTGAGCTAATGCAGCACTGGCAGGCCGCGGGCCAGGCTGGGCCGCGTGCGATCAGTTGGGAGCAAATTGCCGGCGTCACCTGGCGACAGGGAGACGAAATCGTTGCCAACCCCAGCCGCCCAAACAACAACGACCTTGATGCGTTGCCCTTTCCAGCCCGCGATCTGTTGCCGCCATTGCAAGCCTACGCGGCGTATGCCGACACCGTGGCGGGCAAGCTGCGGCGCAAGGCTTCGATGATCTCCAGCCGCGGCTGCCCTTTCCATTGCAACTTCTGTTCGATCATTGCCTTTTACGCGGACGCGGGCGGCAAGCCCTGGCGCGGCCGCAGTGTGGAAAATGTCGTTGCCGAGATGGTGGATTTGGCAGAACAGAGCGGAGCCAGTCATTTTGAATTCCAGGACGACAACTTCTTCGTGCGGCCCGACCGCGCGCTGGCAATTGTAGAAGCCTATGCGCGCACCGGCCGCGACTTCTCCTTTGCCTTTTTGACCCGCGCCGATCAGGTGGTGAAAGGAGAACGCTACTTCCCCGCCCTGCGGCAAGCCGGGCTGCGCTATGTCAGCGTCGGCATCGAAAGCGGCAGCGAGGCGTCGCTGGAGCGCATGGTCAAGCAAACCGGGGTGGAGATCAACCGCCGCGCGCTGCAAATTCTGCACGACAACGACATCGCGGCCCAGGTGGAGTTCATCATGTTCGAGCCAGGCAGCACCCTGGCCGACCTGCGCGATAATATGCGTTTCATTGAGCAACAGGGCTTGTTCGGCTATTTCCCGCCGCTGATCCTCGGCAGCTTGCTGCTAATGCCCGGCACGCCCGCTCGCGCCCAAATCGAAGCGGAGCGTGGCCTGCGCGGCAGCATTCACCAATCCTTGCCCTATGAGTTTCTCGATCCACAGGTGACTGCGCTGCGCCAACTGCTCGACGATTTCCAGCGGCAACTGGGCAGTGCGTGGTATGAATTGGCCTTCAGCCTGCTGGACGGCATCCCCGAGCTGGAAATTGCGCAGCGCAGCCAGGCCGCGCGCCTTACCCCACGCCAGTTGGCCGAATTAAAGCTGGAATTCTTTGCCCTGACGCGCCTCCCTTATCAATTATTGCGCAATGGCTTGCAGGCTGCGGATGAGGGAACATTGCCAAGCGAGCAGGCCGCGCTGTTGGCGCGTGCCGCCAGCGAGTTCGCAGAGGTGCAAGCGCGCGTTGCCGCGCTGCGGTCGCCAGCCTAGCCGTTCAGAGCTTCTCGCAGCACGCGGGGGATTTGCGTGCGGTCGCTGCCCAGTTGCAGGCGATAAATCGGGGTTTCTTCCACCAACTGCACCAAAAAATCTAGATGACGGCGGGCTTGGGCGGGGTCTTGCAGGTCTACGCTAAAAAAGAGCAATTCGCTCAATACAGCGGTTTTATTGGCGGGGACGAGGAGGGTATCGCGGCGGTCGGTGACTTCCGGAGCGAGGATCACATGTACACGCGCGCGCGGTGCAATCTGTTGCGGAAACGCCTCGGTCAGGATCGCCTGGCGTTTGCCGGTATGGCTTTGCTGGGCCGACAGGTGTGGAGCCAGCGCGGGAAACCAGGCCGCGGTCTTGGCTGTCACATCCATCGTCGCCATCAACGCCACCACGTCCACCGCGCCCGCGTCCGTGCGTTGCAGCAGCGTGGTATCGTCACCGAGAAAGTCGAGGCCCGCACTGACCGCTGTCAGCATGGTGGTGGTCTTGCCCGCGCCCGAGCGGCCGGCGATCAATGCGGCACGGCCCGCGCAGGCAATCGCCGACGCGTGGATCAGATGCAGGCCATGTGGGCGCAACAGTTGGTACAGCGAGATAAAAATCGCCTGTTTGTAGTGACGCAGCGGCCATTGCTCCGGTGCGTGTACCAGTGCCACTGCGTGACCGGTTGTCTGGTTGAGTGCGGTCAGCATCACATCACCGTGGCGCGTGAACAGATAGGGTGGATGGTGAAACTCGCTGGTCTCCTGCTCGTGCGAAACTTGCTGCGGCAGCCACGGCAAGGCTGGCAGCGGGTCCTGGCCCAGATCAACCAGATCCAACGTCAGTTGGCTTGTCTCACTGGCGGCAACCACTGGACAGGCCAAAGGACGCAACACCTGCTGGAGCAAGGTCGGCGATGTGCTGCGCAGGGTGACGGTGCAGTCACCAATGTGTAGGGTAACGGTTTGCAGGGGGGTACGGGCTGTTTGGCTGAAGACTTGCGCAAAGCAAGCCGCTACATCAACCGCAGCTGTAGAAGAAAAGGTAGTCAAACGAAAAATATAACGAAGGAAAGCTGGGGACCAACTTTCCTTCTTATGAGCTTACGCGTGAATTGCCGAAAAATCCGGCTATAAAATTCGATAAAGAGCCACGACATTGTGGCCGGGGCCTTAGTTATTACCGGGCAGCAGCCAATCGGGGCTGGGGGAAACAGTGCCCAGCGTTACCTTCTGGAGTCGCTGATGCTTGGTCAAAGTCGGGGTCTGGTAGGTCTTCTTGACAGGCGTGCTCTGATTCACAATGATACCTCCGTGTTGGTTAATTGCGCTTAGGGCGCTGTTCGCGATACGACGTATGATGCTGCCACCGGGCAGCGAAGTCACATTTCACAGTTGACAAATTACACAAAAACGAGCAATCCTTCGTCGGTCAATTGTTCGGCCAAACGGAGAACATCGTCAACTACCTGAGTTCGATCCGCCTCATACTCTTGCCACACGCTATCAACCAGATCTTCGACCGTGTGCTGACCGTCTATGTGCTGCCAGATTAAGGAACCCACACTGTCAAGGCTGTAGTAGTCGCCTGTTGCAAGATTGATTAGCAGGAACTGGTCTTCTACCAGCCGATCAATCACAGTATTCGTGTTTTTAGCCAGCAGAGTTTGCAAAGAAAGACGGGACATAGAGTATTGGATGCAAGGAAAGATGCAATTACATGCGGAATCTGCTAAAAATTATAGCATAGCGGGAAAGAATTTGTCAAGCCAGTTGCGCAGTTTAGCTTGTCTGATGCTTGTACAATGCAAATCCCGATCTGCTTAATAACGCACTGTCACAGTATAATCCAGTTTGCTAAACTTGCAAACCAGCGATCGGTTTTGGCAGGCGGCAGGCCAAAGCCTCAAGCACCCCGATGCTCAGGGTGCTTGAAATAACATTGGCACAACACCAGTTTCAACGCACACAGTTACCAGACAGCAAGGTTCCTCTGTCCTAGCGGCTGACCGCAACGAAAGTCAGCCGGAACGATTCGTCGCCCATGCTGCCTGACAACCGCAGCTCATTGCCGGAGATTTCGTATTGGTTGGCGACCTGCAAACGGGCCAAGAAAAGATTTTCCTGATCCAAAATCGCCGGCGCGCAGGTTTGGTTTGAGATGCTGAGCGGGCCAAAGCTGATGCTGGAACCCGTTGTGCTGTAGGTGCCCTCGTAAGTATTACAGCCCGCGGAGCCGGTGATACGCCCTTCGCTGAAGTTGGCGGTAATGCGCGCGTCAGGCATGGCGTTTTGCAGCGCCCACGGCGTGGTTTGCAGCCCCAGCAGCGGGGTTGTGGTCGGCGTATTCGCTGTCACCTGCACGGTGGTGCGCGCCTGACTGGTCTGGCCGCCTGCATTGCTGACCGTCAGTGTGATGACGTACAGTCCGGGTTGAGCGAAAACATGACTGGCAGTAGGAATATTGGCTGCGCCGCCATCACCGAAGTCCCACCGATAGCTGTTCAGCCCGCCGACCGGCGTTGAGCTGCTGCCGTCAAAGGTGACCGCCGCGCCTGCGAGCGTTTGCGAAGGCCCGCTGATGATGGCAACAGGCGGCGCGACCGTAGTGGGGGTGGCCGTGGGTGCGAGGATGGTTACTTGCTGGACGGCCACGCCGGTCAGTCCGGCGTCATCGGTGACGACCAGGGTGATGTCGAACGTTCCTGCGGTGCTATAGGTTTTGGCACTTTGCGCCTGGGTGTCGCCCGTACCGTCACCGAAACGCCATTCGTAGCGCACGATCTTGTGACCGGTGGCTACGCTGGACGCGCGGCCATCGAAAGTGAGTGGCTGGCCGATCATGCCTTGCGTCGGGCCGGTGATGATGGCGGTGGGGGGCTGATTAGCCTGGAACTGCCAGCTTGCGGCCAGTTGAGCATCGCCGCTGAAATGAACGTATTCGATGACGACACTGTGATCGCCGCGCGTTAACAGTCCGCTGTCGGCTTCCAGTTGCCGCATGGCCGCGTTCTGCCAGTCGTTGACAATCGGACGACCATCTACCCACACACGTACCCCCCCCTGAGCTGCGACGCGGAAGCGGTAGTTGCCTTCCTCGAAGAATACCTGACGCGACCAGCGCGCAGAGAAATTGTCTGCGGGTACGCCGGTGACGGGTTCGCCCGCTCCCCAGTTGAAGCTGATGTCCGGGTCGTCCTGTACCACGGCCGCGGGCGCTTGCAGGTTGGGATTAGCAAAATATTCCCCCTTCCACCCGCGGAAGGTAGTGAGCGGTGTCGGGGTAGGCGTGGGTAACGGCGGCGGGGTAACTACGGGCACCGCGTCGGTGTTGCGCGCCTGGATGCGCTCGCTGGCAACCCAGCCAGCGCCGCCCTGAATGTTATCCGCGCGGATTTGCCACCAGGCGTTGTCCTCGGTCTTGCCGATGATCGTGGCTGAACCGCCCGCGGGCAGGATGCCGATGACGGTATATGACTCGCCGGGACCGTTGCGCACCGAGACATTGGTCAGCGCGATAGCGGTGGCAACGTCAGGTGTTAAAGTCACGGTGCTGGTGATGGCCGTTGACGTTGCGCTGCCGGGCGTGATGGTGGCGGTGCTGCCGCCGCTGGGGCTGGCAAACAGGCGGCTCAGTGCCCAGAGGATGAGCAGCAACACCAGGCCCAGTCCGATTACGGTGGCGATCAGACCGACGCGCAGGCCAGAAGCTGGTGGTTCTTCGCCGGGCACGGGTTGCGCGGGGCGGGGGGATGCTGTGGGGGTGCTGGTGGTGTCGGGCCGCGGCTGCGCGCTGGTGGCTGAAGGTGGCAGGGGGCGGGGCGCAGCCGGCACAGGCGCGACCGGACGCGGGGTCACTGGCGGCGGTGCGACGGGCAGCGTCACGCCCAACTGCGCCAGCGCGGCTTCATCGTCGGCGTCAAGCGGCAGCACCGAAGCAGGCAGCGTGTTGAGGGCCGTCACAAGCGCGGTCTGTGACAGAAAATCGAGCGAAGTCTGCGCGTCCTGTTCGATGCGCAGACTGTCGCGTGGGTTAAGCTTATAGATGGCGGCTGGTGGCCCTTCGTAGATCACCAGCGTGCTTTGGGGGCGTCGGAGTACACGGGGTAAATGAGGCATCTTGCCTTGTCTCCTGAGGGTCGAAAGAAAAATGAAACGCCGATTCAGGCGATTATCTGTTGATGCGCGTAAAGCAGCGGCAACTTGGCGGGTTTGATCCTGAATTTCGTACCGTGGTTGTGGCCGGTACGGGCGTCAATGTCCACAAACACATGACCGTTTTCAAGTCCATCCAGCAATCCAGCAAATTTGAAGCCTTGCAAAATCATAATACTGGAGTACCGAAAATATTCTTTGCCCGCTTCGAGTTTTCTTTCTGCCCGCACGAAAAAACTGTTGAGTAATTTTGTGCCTGCTTTGTTGCGCAGATCCTCGAATCCCCAATAAGGCTGTGGATCGAGTTCATGCAAGCCAACGCGGCCTGCTACATCTGCAAGCCAGAGATCATGCCTGGAATTGACTGCGTCAGGATTGAAAGAGATCAATACTTTGTTCTCACTACGATCAATAGACACTTTAAAGCCGCGATCGCTGTGCGTCGCTCCCGTAATAGTCTGCCGGAAGCTCATTTCTGTGAACGCATAGCGCTCACCGGCTTTCTGGTGTGACCAGCCATACTGAGGTAGTAACACCGCTGGCACAAAACGTAGTGCACGCGGGGAAGGTTCCATGTGAAAGAGCGTCACCAGCGAGTTGCTATCTACGCGGTGGGCTTTCAGTTCCCATTCGGCAGCGTTCGGGATGGGAAGGTTGTTTTCCTGAATTCCCAACAGATCCTCCAGCGTATTGCCTATACTGCCCGCGTTGTCAGGGCGAGATCCGGCAATCCATCCCCTCGCTTTAATTTTGAGCAATTCCTCAATCAGGGTTTCTTTGGTATAGAGTTTCATTGATTGATTGGCGGTCGCCAGAAATCCAAAAGGTATTCGAACGTTGTACCCATCGTAATGTAATTGGAAGGCCAGCCAAAAATGCCGACCCGGTTCACGATGTTGGTGCGATCCCAAATGATTGTGTTGCGCAACTCGTAGCCACGTTTGCGCAATTCCTCAACCAGGGCAATATGGATCGTGATGCGCTCATTTTCCCACCACATATCAGGTACATTGATGACGCAGTGGCCCTTGGGCTTCAAGAGCGGCAATAGCTGCTCAAAGATATCACCCATCGCTTGCGTATACTCTTCGAGCGGCATCGTGCCGAGGTCGCGCGGGTCTTGCGAATACTGCTCGACTTTGTCGAATTGTTCGTTCTTGCGCTCTTCACCCCGCCGCGACTTGTTCTTGCGTTTGCGGTTCAGTAAATTCGCGTATGGCGGGGATGTCCAGATCAAGCTGACACTTCCGGGGTGCAGGTAGTTGGCAATATGCGAAGCATCATCCTGGACAGCAATTTGCTGCGCCTGGTTGAAGAAATTATCGCTGGTGAGTCGCTGTTCGCACAAGTTGATGTATTTCTCTTGCAAGTCAAAGCCAACCGCATTGCGATTTAGTTCCTGTGCTGCGACCAACGACGTTCCGCTACCGACGAATGGATCAAGTACCAACTCACCTTCATGCGTGAACAATTCAATGACCCGTTTGGCAAGAGAAACTGGAAACGTCGCGGGGTGCAAATCTTTATTGCGCACATCCTTGCCACTGTATGTAAACTGCCAAACACCTAGCTGACTTTTAATCCAATCCTTGGCCGTCATACAGTTCAGATGATTGGCAGCACACTGGCAACTGCGTGTGGCGGGAACGGCCAGATGCAGCCGATAAAGCGGTGTATTTTCGCGGATAGTGCGCGGCAGTGTCGTAGCTTCTGTGGGAGTTAAAATATCTACTGTTTCCATAAATCGTTTACCTGCTTCAAATAAGACGGTCTGCCCGGAATTATAACATCCGTTCTCTGAATGGGCGAATGACACGGGATATGCCTGTCAAAAAGCAGGCGCTCCCTTGCTGGCAGCAAGGAAGCGCCCGTTACCCGTTAAAGGTAGCCGTGAGCGAAGGGGAAACCGGCTAGCAACTATCACCGAACGCGGAGGCTGTGAGCAAAATGTCAATGATGTCCACATCGCCGTCGCCATCGCGGTCGTAGCGGTTGTTCCAGCCCGGCGATGCACTGGTTTCCAGCCAGTGTGCGGCTTCTGTTGCCACATCCAGCACATCAATGTCGCTGTCGCCGTCGAAATCGGGACAGGTACGCATCGGCGCGCTGGGTAACGGCCACACATACGCGCCGCGCCCGCGCGTCCAAACGGCCAGCGTGGTGGCTCCCGCGTCAATCGTCATGTCCCAGATCATCACGTTCGGCAGACCCGCTTGGAAACGATACCATTCCGGCGCGGTTGCGTCAATGTCGTTGGTGTAATACAGCCCCCAGTCTGTGCCGGCAAAGACCTGCTGCCGAAAATTCGGGTTGACCATGATCGAATCAACCGGAATATTGGGCAGGTTGCCCGACTTGTTCACCCACGTAAAGGAGGCACAAGAGGTGGCACAAGTGACCTGGAACAGATGCCCCGGCGTGGTCGGCGTGTTTTGATCGAACCCGCCCACCGCGGCATAGCCGATCAGCGGGTTGGCGGTGTCCTGGAACACATCCAGGATCGGGCGATTGGGCAGCACAGCGTTGCCGCCGGTGACGTTTACCCAGGTGGCGCTGTTTGCCACCCCCTGTCCCAGATTAAAGCCCATCTGCACGTTACCATCGCTCGTACCGACAATTGCGCGCGTGTTGTCGCTCCAGGCGTAGTTAAGTTGATTGATGAACGAACGGTCGGCCAGGGTATTCTTGGTCAGGTCACCGCTGTTGACGTGCCAGCGCGCGCTGGCCGAGCCGCCAATCGCCCCATGCACCGATTCAAAAACCCGGTAGCTACCCGCAATCATGTGGGTGCAGCCAGTGGGGGGGCAACCATTCTTCTGGATTTCATACGGAAAGATGAAGCTTAACCGGTCGGCTGTCCAGCCGCCGGTAGCCGTGGTTTGCGAACCGTAAGCGCCGGTGGTGCTGACAGCCAGGTTGCCGTTCTGGCTTTCCTGATACCAGCGCTGCCCCAGCACCGGTTCAATACGCGCGAACATACCATCGCCACCCTTGCGCATCTGCCAAACCGTCTGGGTCGGGTTACCCGCGCTCCACACATACACCGCCGAACCATTGTCCTGCATCCCGCCGTTGATGCCTGGCTGCGCAGCGATGGCAAAGTTCGCTGTAATGTCACCCGAATAAAACTCCAGCGTACTCAAACTGCTGTTGATCTGTGTAAACGTTGGGTTGACCGCGTTGGCATTGGTGGAAACATACGCACCACCATCGCTGCCCGCCAGCAGCACGCTAGATGAGCCAGGTACAAAGGCCAGCGCGTGCTGGTCAACGTGAACCGTGGTGCCACCTGCATAGCCGCAAGTCAGGTTGGTGTAACTCGTGCCGCCATTAGTAGAACGGAAGATGTCCACCGTGCTGAGAAAAGTGGTGTCGGCGTTGTTGGGATCCACGGCGATGTTTTGGTCATACCAGTTTTGGTTATAATCGCCAAAACAGCCACCCAAACCAGCCGGCCCAGCCTGCTTGGTCCAGGTAGTGCCGCCGTTGGTGGTGCGCCACACCCCCAGCAAGCCGCCGCGCTGCGTGCCGCCACTCGCCAGAATCGCCTGCACCGCCACATAAATCACGTCGGGATTACTGGGAGCAATGGCCGCGTCCAGCCGTCCGAGCTGGTTGCCGGTGAGCGTGGAAGTATTCACCGGCACGCCAGTTGCGGTATCGGTCGGCCAGCCATTGTCCGCCCGGCTCAACGTTTCCCAGCCGGATGGGCAGCCATTGGCAGGCAGCAGTGCCCGGTAAACGCCATTCGCGCCGTTCTGGTCCAGGTTGTTTTGCACCGTCGTGGCAAAGCCGCGCGCACCAATAAACGCGTAAATCTGTGTCTGTGTGCCGGTATCGCGCAGGATCAGGCCGGTAGTGTCCTGCCGCTGCGTGGTAAACGCGTTGGTCACGCAAGGGCCAGTCCAGTTCGTGCCCGCGTCATAGGAGAGAAACAGGCCCGTTTTTGTACCCACCACCAGATTGTTGCTGTTGTTCGGATCAACGCGCACCTTGCCGATGGCCTGATATTGTGGATAGATACCCGCTGGCTGGCTGTACGCGCCATTGAACACATCGGCGCCGAGGACATGCCAAGTCGCGCCCTGATCGTCACTCTTCAGCACGCCCGCAGAGCCGAAGCTGTACGATCCAAAGCGCAGGTCGCCCGTACCAGCATAAACCACGTTATGGTTGTTCGGGTCAATAACGATGTCGCCGATGGCAATAGTAGTCAACAGCGGGTCGTCGGTCACCGATGTCCAGGTGGTGCTGGTGGTGCAGCAATTGGTGGTTTTCCAGACACCGCCGCCGTCCGAACCCAGGTACGCCACATTGGGCGAGACGGGGTCCACCGCGATGACGTTGGTGCGTCCACTAACCAGCCCAAAGTAATAGCAGGCAAGACAGCCATTGCTCTGTAGCGGCTGTGGCCCCAATGCGGTGAAACGATCCGGGTTCAGCGCCAGGGGCGACTGGCTGGCGGTACGGTTATACGTCACCACTCCATCCGGCGTGGCCCGCTCGATCTGTTCATCCTGCGTTTTCGCTTGCAGGTACCAGGCCGGGTCGAACTGACCAGTAGGGTAGCTGACGCGATGATAAAAATAATCACCCATTGCCAGCAAGTGCGCGCCTTCCTGCGTTTCGTCTTCGCCCGGCTCCGGCAAAAAACGCTCGCGTCCCGGATCGAGGTTGGGAGCGATGCTGTCCACACTGGAAGCTGAGCGTGGTTCCGCGGGCATCAGAACAGAGGCTGGTGTGGGCAGCACGGCCAGCGTCAACACACCACAGACAATCAAAACACCGGCAAGATGACGATAAAATCGGTTCACGGCAGTACTCCTTACTCCATCGGGTGCGGCCTATTATAGCTACTCCCCGTTCGTGCGGCAATTGTGTTGTCAGCAACAAAAAAGCAACATTCGTGAGAAAATACACGCAAAAAGGCTTGTCAACGAATTCGACGTGTGTTATAATGCAAAAGTCATCGGCCGCACCGCGGCCCCAGCCCGTGCAGCAAAGTTGCTGCCTCATGGATCTATCAAGGAGGTGACATCCCCAAGATCTGGTGACGCGCGAGCTTCGGCGGGAAGCCTCGCGGACGCTGTATCCTGCTAAATGCAGCGCCCCTCCAGTCTGCACCCCCACTGCTGGCTTCGGCCAGTTCCCCATAACCGCCCAACCCGTGACCTGGACGCATGCTGTGGAAAAGCGGTTTCGGCGCTCATGCCCGGATGTCTGTCAACCATCTGACCGCAAAGTTCTGTTTTCCGTGGTGTGCTCAATTTCCAAGGAGTTGCCTTTCATGGCAAGCGTAACTTACAAGAACGTCTACAAGCGCTGGGGCGATGTCATCGCCGTTAACGATTTCAACCTGGACATTCAAGACAAAGAATTCATGGTATACGTCGGTCCTTCCGGCTGCGGCAAATCCACCACCCTGCGCCTGCTGGCTGGCCTTGAAGAGATCAGCGACGGCCAGATTTTGATCGGTGACCGCGTGGTCAATGACGTGCCGCCCAAGGATCGTGACATCGCGATGGTATTCCAGAGCTACGCGCTCTATCCGCACATGTCGGTATACGACAACATGGCCTTCGGCTTGAAGCTGCGCAAGATGCCGAAGGAAGAAATTGATCGCCGCGTCAAGGAAGCTGCCGACGTTCTGAGCATTACCCAGTACCTGGATCGCAAGCCGAAGGCCCTGTCCGGCGGCCAGCGCCAGCGTGTGGCCGTGGGCCGCGCCATCGTGCGTAACCCCAAGGTCTTCCTCTTTGACGAGCCGCTCTCCAACCTGGACGCCAAACTGCGCGTGCAGACCCGCGCCGAAATCACCAAACTGTGGCAAAACCTGGGCACCACCTTCATCTATGTGACCCACGACCAGGTGGAAGCCATGACGATGGCGACCCGCATCGCAGTCATGAAAGATGGCCTCTTGCAGCAGTGCGATACCCCGCAATATCTGTACGACCATCCCAACAACATCTTCGTCGCCGGCTTCATCGGCAGCCCCTCCATGAATTTCTTCGATGCCACCCTGGTTGAGGCCGATGGCAAGATGTACGCCGACGGCGGCACGTTCCGCCTGGAAGTGCCCGGCAAGAACCTGGCGCTGGCTCAGAAGCACAAGGGCAAGCAGATCGTTTTCGGTATTCGCCCCGAAGACATTCAGAGCCGCGAATTTACACCGCCCGGCATCGCACCCGCCTACATGAAATCCAAGGTGGACGTGACGGAAATGATGGGTAGCGAAATCTTCGCCTACCTGTTGAGTGGCAAGAAGAGCTTCGTCGCCCGCCTTGACCCGCGCACACGCGCCCACGTCGGCGAAGACCTCGATCTGGTAGTCAACATGGACAACATGCACATGTTCGATCCCAAGACCGAGCAGCGCCTCGTCTAATCTCTGTTTCTTGCAGCTATCAGGGGTAGGTCGTGTGACGACCTACCCCTTTTTATGCCAAAAATAAAGGAACCCCTTGCTCACCTTACTCGCTGAAACGCAACCCATCGCCGCGCGGCCATTAACCCTGCCAGCCGGCTACGTTCTGCGCCCCATGCACGCCCCCGACGTGCCCGCGCTGGCCGCGCTCTATTTTGCCGCCTACGACCGCACCATCGTGCCCGACCTGCCCGCCGCCCTGGAGGAAATGCAACAAACCTTCGCACACGAATACGGCCAGTTGCTCCTGGCTTGCTCGCCTGTGTTGATCCACGACGCCATCATCGTCAGCGCAGTGATGACAGTAGCGCATGCTCCGTGGCCCGACACCCCCGCCGGCCCATTCGTCATCGAAGTCTTCACACATCCAGCCCACCGACAGCGCGGCCTGGCGCGCGCCGGATTGATCGCCGCAGCGCAGGCCCTCCACCAGCAAGGCTGGCGCACGCTCGCCCTCCGCGTTGATCCCGACAACACAGCTGCAACGACACTCTACACCGCGCTGGGCTTTCATGTATGGCAAGCTCCCCCGTAAATCCGCCCATGACTGCTCCCATCGCTTTAGTCACCGGCGCCAGCGGCTTTGTCGGCGCCAACATTGTGGCCGCCCTCAACGAAGCAGGCTGGCAGGTACGCACACTGCTGCGCAAAACTTCATCCCACGCGGGGCTGGCTGGCCTCGCCTACACGCCCGTGCTGGGTGACGTGACCGACCCTGCTTCGCTGCAACCCGCCATGCAAGGCTGCACCGCAGTCTTTCACGCCGCCGGTGTCGTGGCCGACTACTGGAACCAGGACAAGACGCTGACCTATCACGTCAACGTGGACGGCACGCGCAACGTGGTCGAGGCTGCGCTGATGGCCGGCGTGCCGCGCCTGGTATTCACCAGTTCACAAGCCGCGCTGGGCTTTAGCACAGGCCAGCAGCCGGTGGACGAAACCCACACCTTCAATCTGCATCCGCGGGTTTACCCCTACGGTCACAGCAAACACCTGGCCGAGCAGGTCGTACAGACCGCGGTACAGCGTGGCCTACACGCCGTGATCGTCAACCCCTCGGTGGTGCTTGGCCCGCGCGACGCCACCCTTTACAACAGCCAGATCATCCTGAACATACAGGCAGGCAGGCTGCCGCTGGTTCCCGCGGGTGGCGTCAACGTAGTGGACGCCACCGATTTGGCACGCGGCCATCTGCTGGCGCTGCAAAAAGGCCGACCAGGAGAACGCTATCTGCTGGCCGGCCACAATATCACCTTGTTGCATCTGGGGCGTCAGATCGCCGCGGCGCTGGACGTGGCCTGGCCGCGCGGCGTCATTCCTGACCGCCTGATCGGTGCGCTGGCGCTAACGATTGACGGGCTGAACCGCGTGTCACCGCGTCGGTTACCACTGGCGGGCGATGTGCTGCGCTTTGGCAGTCGGTATATCTATGCTGACAACGGCAAGGCAATGCGCGAACTGGCCTGGCAGGTGACGCCGCTGCCGCAGACCATTGCCCAAGCCATACTCTGGCTGCGCAGCGTTGGCGCGTTGCCACCTGCCAGGCCGCGCCGCGCCCGTTAGCCAGTTGAACTACCCGGAAGCGGTTAGTTGGTTTTCGTTTCGTTGTTCAGATGAAACGCGTCGTGAATCTTGCGCACCGCGGTGTCGGCATCGTCGCGCGTGATCACCAGCGAAATGTTACATTCACTACTGCCCTGGGCAATCGCGATCACATTGATGTCTGCGTCGCCCAAGGCGCCGAAAATGCGGGCTGCAATGCCGGGGGTGCCCTTCATGGCCGCGCCGACAATCGCCACGATCACCACACCATCGAGGGGACGCACCTGATCAATGTGCTGGCTCGCCAGCTCGCGCGCCAGTTCCGCTTCCAGTTGGGCAATTACCGCGTCCCGTTCATTTTCACGGATCACAAAGGTAATGCTCTGCTCCGACGAGGACTGGCTGATCATCAGCACATTTGCGCCTGTGCGTGCCACCGCGCTGAAGGTGCGCGCCGCAATCCCCGGCACCCCCAACATCCCGCGGCCTTCCACCGTCACCATACACAGCCCCTTAATCGCTGAAATCGCCTTGGCGACATCCTTGCTCGGCTTGGCTTCTTTCACAATCAGCGTGCCGGGATGATCGGGCTCGAAGGTGTTCAGCACGCGCAGAGCAATGCCGCGTTCTACTGACGGCAGAATAGTCTTCGGGTGCAGCACCTTGGCCCCGTAGAAAGCCAGTTCAGCCGCTTCGATGTAGGAAATTTCGGGGATCGTGCGCGCCGTGGGGACAATGCGCGGGTCCGCGGTCATAATACCGTTGACATCTGTCCAGATTTGCACTTCGTCGGCATCCAGCGCCGCGCCCAGGATCGCCGCGGAGTAATCAGAACCACCGCGGCCCAACGTAGTGCTAACCCCCTCGCGTGTCGCGCCCACGAAGCCGGTCACCACCGGCACGATGCCGCCCCGCAACAGCGGGCCGAGCCGGCTCTTGGCGTGCTGTGTCGTCAGGTCCATCAATGGATCTGCGCCGCCAAAGGTGGTATTGGTGACAACGATCTCTGCCGCGTCCACCCATTCCGCCGCGACGCCGTGGGCGCGCAGCACCGCGGCCAGCAACGGCGCGGCCAGCCGTTCACCTGTACCAGAGATCACGTCCAGCCCGCGTGCGGTCAGCTCACCCAGCACCTCAACGCTGCGGCACAACCGCTCAAAGGAGGCAAGGCGCGCCTCGAAAAGCTGGCCCAGAGCGGCGCGTTCGACGCCGTCGGTCACCAGTTGCCCGCTCACCATCTGGTGCTTGGCCATCAGAATGTCGCGCGCTTCGCGATAAGGCTGGCTGTTGCCCGCGGCCGCGGCTTTGGCTGCGTTGATGAGAACATCGGTTACGCCGCTCATCGCCGAGGTCACTACCACGACCTCGTTATCTTCCTGCCGCGCGTGCGCGACGATTTTGGCTACCTGTGCGAAGGCATCGGCGCTGCCGACCGATGTGCCGCCGAATTTCAAAACACGCATACGTTTCTGTTGCACTCCTTTGCTGGATAATCGCTCCGATCCAGGGGCTGGCCGGCCCGCGCTATAAAAAAACCCCGTCATCAACGATGCGGGGGTGCGAGCGGGAACCAGCGGGATCCACGCCTCTCATCTCCCAGCTTGCGCTGACGGAATTAGCACCACGATGGATCAGCCGTATTCAGTCTTCAGCACAGCAAGGAGCCGTTTAATCTGCACTCATTGCTGGTTATCTGAATACTGGTTACCGTACTGAAGCTCATCCGGTTGCCGAGGCATCACAGGGCCGGTCCCTCCGCCTCTCTGGATAAGAGCGTCATTGGCTATAAAATTGTGGCGGGATGATAACACAGGCAAAAATTCTTGTCAAAAGTTTTGCGGGTTGCGCGGCAACCCGCGCGGCTGTCTGTTCAGCCACTCAAATAGAGCGAAAACGGCTCCCCGCTTTGCCGCGCGGCCAGTGCCAGACGCAACAGCCGCGGGTCACCATCCACCCAGTCGAGACCGTCCACCGCGTTCAGCCGCGTCCACGCCAGCGTGCCCTCCTCCGAGGCACGCACGGCGCGGCTGGCAGCTTGCGCGGTGTAGACCAGCACCAGCACGCCGGGCCACACCCCGTCGGCCAGCGGCTCTGCCTGCCCCAGCGCGCCGTCCACATGGATCACCCCGGCCAGCCACAGGTCATAGACGGCAATGCCCGCTTCTTCCTCGATCTCGCGCGCAGCAGCCGCGGCCGGGTCCTCGCCCGCCTCCACATGCCCGCCCAGGCCGTTGACCTTGCCGGGGAACAGGCGCTTGTGTAGCGCACGCGTGATCAGCAGCACCTCGTCGCCATCCAGCACAAAACACAAAGTACGCGGCACGACTAAATGACGCATCAGACCTCCTGCGCTGGTTCCAGCACGATCACAGGAATAACTCGTTCGCCCGCGCGCTGGCGGTAGCGTTCGTAGCCGGCATAGGCCTGCGCAGCGCGCTGCCAATAGCGCGCGCGTTCTTCACCTTGCGCCTCGCGAGCGTGATAGGGCCGAGCGGGCTGGCCGGGCAGCGCCACCTGTACCACGGGCTGGGCGCGCAGGTTGCGATACCACGCCGGATGCTGGGGGCTGCCAAAGCTGGAGGCAATCACGATCAGCGCCGCGCCTTCCGGAAAGGCCAGCAGCGGCACGGTGCGCGGCAGCCCCGATTGCGCGCCGATCGTCGTCAGCATCACGACCGGCACATCAATCATCAGGCTGCTCAGGGTGAACCGCTGACCGCTGGCGCGCAGCACGACCTTGTCGAGCCGCGGCAGCACCCTGGCTGCCAGACGTGATCCTGGGCCGCTGGCTGTCAGCGCGTGCGCGGCCCGTTGCCACCAATGTAAACCAGTTGATTGGATCATACACCAAGCTCCCAATGTTCAGCGAGTGTCTGCAAAATTGCACCGCGGCCAACCAGCCCGACCAGACGGCCCTCGGCATCCACCACCGGCAGGCGCTTGATTTCGTGCTGCAAAAGCAGGCCCAGCGCGTCCTGCAGCGGGGTGTCGGGTGTCACCGTCACCGGCTTTGGGGTCATCACCTGCGCGGCCGTGCGCGGGGACAGCCCGACATTTTCCGCGCGCGCCCAGCGATTGAATAGCTTTTGCAGCAGGCCAGGTCGCTCGGTCGCGGTGGCGCGCGTCAACAGGTCGCCGTCGGTGATGATGCCCAGCACGCGATTGTTGGCGTCCACCACCACCGCGCGACGCTGGGCCGCGCTGGTCAGTCGGCTCACCACTGCGTCCAGCGGCATGTTCGCGGCTACGGTGGGTACATCCCGCGTCATAATCTCGCCCACGACGGTGGCCGCGGCATTGTCATCTGCCGACAAGCGCGGCGCGACAAATTCCTGCTGAGCGAACGCGCGCAGCACGTCCACGCGGCTAAGCAGGCCCAGCCAATGCCCGGCTTCGTCTACCACGGGTAGGCGCTTTATGCTGTGCGCGCTCATCTGCTGCACCGCAGCGGCCAGGGGGGTGGTGGGGCCAACGGTGATGACTGCGCGGTGCATTAAATCGGCCACAGTCAGGCCGCTGGCGCGCAGCGCAGCCAGTTGCGTTTGTAGTTCCTGCTGGTTGAAAGCAGCCTGGACCCCTGCGCTGGGCAGCCCCAACCGTTGCAACAAGTCGCCATCGGTGAGTAAGCCCACGAGGCGGCCGTCGGTGTCCAGCACGGGCAGGGTGCGCGCCCGCTGGCCGATAAGCAGTTCGATGGCTGCGGCGACAGGAGCATCCGGCGCGATTGTCGGCACTTGCTGCGCCATAATCTCGTGTACCGGCGTGGCCGCGGGCAGGCTGCGCAGGCCGCGCTGCGCTTGGCCGATGATTTCCACCGGCTGACGGGTGATCAGGACGTGCGGGGCCAGCTCCAGCAGCAAGGGCAACACACGCTCCACACGGTCGGCGCGGTCTACCCACTCAATCAGCACCGGCAAATCTGCGGCCAGGTCCACCACGGTGCTGGTGTGAATGCGGTTGGACGCGCCAAAGCCCGCGAGGCCGTGCAGCGCAGTCGCGCCGGCCGCGTGCTCGCGCTTGAGCAGCTCCAGAATGCCGAGATAGAGCGGCTTCTGGCCGCGACGGTCGCTTTCGCTCAAATAGATCGTAACTCTGACGGCCGCGCCGATGCTGTCCATGCTCTGCTCCTTACAACGCATCATCCTGCAAAGAACTCGGAAGTGGCCGATGACTGGTCAAGTGCTGTCCGACAAGGCCATGCTTGTGTCCTCGCGCTCCGCCACTTCCGAATTTGTGTCGTCCTGCTCCTTACAAGGCGCGGGCCAGCGCCATGCCGCCCAGCGCGGCGATCAGCCCGACCACGACGTTGCCAAGCAGGTAGAACGCGCCAGGCAACCAGCGCCCGTTCTGTAGCAGCGTCAGGGTTTCGACGGTGAACGAGGAAAAGGTGGTATAGCCGCCCAGCAGCCCAACAGCGACGAACAGGCGCAGGTTAGGCGACACCACCCAGCGCGTGGTGATCAGGGTGACGAATAGTCCCAGTATGAAGCTGCCGGTGATGTTGATCAGCAGCGTGCCGTAGGGGAAATCGGTCCCCCAACGTGCCGCCAGCGCGCTTTGCAGCCAATAGCGCAGGTTTGCACCGATGAAGCCGCCGAAGCCAATCACTAACATTTTCATGGATGTGCCTCAACAAGCCTTATCGGTTCGGTCAAACGCTCCAGCATGGTCAGCCAGGCCATGGCGTACTCGGTCGAGTCGCCGCACATTTCCGCGTTGGGGCGCAGACGGTTGCACACGTCTGGGCGTTCTGGCTGGCCGAAGATCATGCACAAGTTGCCGGGGGATAATTGCACGCAGCGCACGCCCGCGGGCTTGCCATCCGGCATCCCTGGGATGGGTGAAGAGATGGAAAGAGCGATGCAGCAGGCACCGCACCCCGCGCGACATTCCATGCTTGCACCCAAGAGATAATTTTGTTCAGTCATGGCAAGGGGCGGCTCATCAGGTGCATGTGGCCGCGATAATGAAAGCCGCGCGCGGCATAAAAATGCTGGCCGTCACGGTTGGCTTCGTCCACTTCCAGATGCAAGGAGCGCAGCCCCTGTGCGCGGGCGTGGGCGACGAGAAAATCAATCGTCTGTGAGCCGATGCCCTGGCCGCGGGCGGTCGGTACCAAATACAACTCATCCAGGAACGCGTAGCGGCCAAAGTATTCGAGAGTGTAGCCGTAAGTCAGCACGGCATAGCCTGCCAGCTCGCCGCCTGTTTCGATCAGCCAGACGCTGCCGAGGCCGGGCGTGCCGATCAGTTCGGCGACAGCCGCGGCCCAGGGTGCTGCATCGGGTGCGTGGCCGTCGTAGCTGTACAGGTCGGGCATCAGCGCGGCCAGGCGCGGCACATCCGCCGCCTCCGCGGGTCGAAAAGCAACTGTTTTCATCAGCGGGCCTGCTGGTAGTTGGGCGCTTCTTTGGTGATGAAGATGCTGTGCGGGTGGCTTTCCAGCAGACCGGCGTTGGTGATGCGGGCAAAGCGCGCCTTGCTGCGCAGATCGTCCAGCGTGGCCGCGCCGACGTAGCCCATGCCGCTGCGCAGGCCACCGGTCAACTGCCCCACGTAATCGGCCAGCGTGCCTTTGTAGGGAACCTGTCCTTCAATGCCCTCCGGCACGAGCTTGCCAAAGGTGCCGAGGTTCTTGCCCTCGCCCTGCGCGGTAGCGTAGCGATCCGAGGCGCGGCCCTTCATTGCGCCCAACGAGCCCATGCCGCGATATTCCTTGAAACGGCGTCCTTCGTAGATGACCAGGTCGCCGGGCGATTCATCCAGGCCGGCCAGCAGCGAGCCAAGCATCACTGCACTGGCTCCCGCGGCCAGCGCCTTGACGATGTCGCCGGAGTATTTGATGCCACCATCGGCAATTACGGGCACGCCGTAGTGGCGCGCGGCCTGGGCGCACTCGGCCACCGCGGTCATCTGTGGCAGGCCCGCGCCAGAGACGATGCGTGTGGTGCAAATGCTGCCCGCGCCGACGCCTACCTTGATCACGTCCGCGCCTGCTTCGATCAACGCCACCGTGCCTTCGGCAGTGACGACGTTGCCTGCCAGCACTGGCAGGTCGGGGGCGATCATCTTGATGCGCTGGATGGCGCGCAATACGCCTGCGGAATGGCCGTGAGCGGTGTCCACTGCGGCCGCGTCTACCCCCGCGTCCAGCAGCAGTTCCAACCGCTCTTCCAGCTCGATGCCAACGCCAACGGCCGCGGCCACCAGCAAGCGCCCGCGGCTGTCTGTGGCGGCCTGGGGAAAATCAAGCTTTTTCAGGATGTCCTTGTAGGTAATCAGCCCCTTAAGGTTGTATTCTTCGTCCACCAGCGGCAGTTTTTCGATGCGGTGGGCGTGCAGGATGGCTTTGGCTTCTTCCAGCGATGTACCGACCTGCGCAGTAATCAGCTTGTGCGAGGTCATGTAGGTGCTGACCGGGGCTTCGCGCACTGTGGCAAAGCGCACATCGCGGTTGGTAAGGATGCCGACCAGCTTGCCGTTGTCGGTGACTGGCAGGCCAGAGATGTGGTAGCGCGCCATGATGGCTTCGGCGTCGGCGAGTGTGTCATCCGGGCGCAGGGTGATCGGGTCTACGATCATGCCAGCTTCCGAGCGTTTGACCTTGTCTACTTCATCGGCCTGCGCGGTGGGGCTGAGGTTGCGATGAATCACGCCTACGCCGCCCTGCCGCGCTAAGGCAATCGCCAGACGCGCTTCGGTAACGGTGTCCATCGCCGCGGACAGCACGGGGATGTTGAGCGGCAGGCGCGGGTGCAACTGGGTACGGATGTTGACTTCGGCGGGCAGGATTTCGGCAAAACCGGGCACAAGCAGTACATCGTCAAAGGTTAGGGCTTCGGGACCTAGCAAATCAGCAAATTGCATGACAATCTCCTCACGGGATGGGGTGTTGGACGAAGCTACGCAATGTTCGGTGCAGTGCCGCCAACTGACACGAACCACGTAAAACACCCTTGTATTCTACGACAAGCGGGCTGGATAGCAAGAATGGCGGCCTGTCGCCGCCATTCCATTGCGTTTCGTCAATTGTCTGCCAGCTTTGTCATCAGGCGTTAGCCATCGGCAGCCGCGCGGCGGGCCAGTTGAGCTGAATACCGGTGGGCAGCAAGCCGTGGCGGGCTGCGCCTTGCAGCAGGATGCTGTTGATTAGCTCGGCATGGTTGACGCCTTCGGCGCGCGCTTCCAACACCAGATCGCTGATGCGCTGGTTTAGGCCGGGCAGCGGGTTGATTTCCAGAATGTAGGGTTTGTCGTTGTCGTGACGGTCGAGACGGAAGTCAACGCGCGCGACATCGCGACAGCCCAGCACACGGAATGCGGCTGCGGTGTACCAGTTCAGGTCTACCAGCAGGTCTTCGTCTACAGGTGCAGGACAAATGTAATGGAAGTTGTCGGCCAATTCGGTTTTGACGCGATTGGTGTAGATGCCGCCCTCTTCCTCAGGGTAGCGTGCCAGGTCTACTTCCAGCGGCGGCAGGAAGTGCAGGCCCGCGGTGATGCGCGGCGCATCTTCATCACCGGGTACGCGACGCGCCACCGGCCCGCGCAGGTTGCCTACCACGCCAACGGTAATCTCGCGACCGTCAATGTAATGTTCTACGAGTGCGGGCTGGCGGTAGCGGGTGAGGATCTCCTTGATCTGCCGCCGCAACTCCAGCTCGTTTTGCACGATGGAGGCCGCACTGACGCCCATGCCCGTGCCTTCGCGGCTGGGCTTGACGAACATCGGAAACTTCATATCCTCATCCAACGGCTCATCCACGCGCTCGAAGGTCTGGAAGGGAGGTGTGGGCAGCTCATGGAAGTGCAGGATGCGCTTAGTCATGGACTTGTCGAGTGCCAGCGCCAACGACATGACGCGCGAACCGGTGTAGGGGATGCGCATCATCTCCAGGATCGCGGGGACTTGCGACTCGCGGCTGTCGCCCCAATGGCTTTCCGCGATATTGAAGCAGATATCTGGCTTGAAGGCTGGCAGCTTTTCAACCAGCGTCAGGTCGCCCTCGAAGAACTCGGCTTCGTGGCCGCCGATTTGCAGGGCATCGAGAATACCTTCGATGGTTTCTTCGGAGTCGAGGTCATCCCATTGATCCGGCGACATGCCCGGCCAGCTTGGTGCATTCTTTTTCAGGTTGGCTAGTACTGCGACGCGCATAGATCCTCGTGTGGTGGGTTGATATGAAAGCGAGTAACGAAGTAAAGCACAAGGAGTAAGTGGGAGAGACAGCCCTCCTCGGCTGACTGCTTACTCCTTGCTTTGAGAGTCAGGCTCGGTTAATTCCGGCGTGGTGCGCGGCTGATGCTCGACGGTTTCACCCACCATGAACGGCTGCCACTTGTCGCTGCGCTCGCGCAGACGATGCATCGCGCCGCCGCGTGCGTGTGTGCTGTCGAAGCCCGCGGGACGAATAGCCATCTGGCGGCCTTCCAGTAAGCCCAGCACGCCTTCCTGGCCGGCTTCGGGGCGTTTCGGAATCTGCGTTTCCAGATGCCGAATCTCCAACGGGTTGTAGTCAGATGGCTCGGTGTAGGTAGTGATGAAACCTTCGTAATTGCGTAAAACGACCTTGCCAGGCGCGGTGCTGATGACGTAGTTCGGCATGACTGGAATCTTGCCACCGCCGCCGGGGCCGTCCACCACGAAGGTGGGCACAGCATAGCCGCTGGTGTGGCCGCGCAGACCCTCGATGATCTCGATGCCGCGCGCAACAGTGGTACGGAAATGCCCGGCCCCTTCCACCAGATCGCACTGGTAAAGGTAATATGGACGCACACGCATCTTGACCAGCTCATGTACCAACATGCGTTGAATGTCCACCGAATCGTTCACACCAGCCAGCAGCACGCTCTGATTACCCAGCGGCACGCCGGCATCAGCCAGCCGCGCACAGGCCGCACGCAGCTCTGGCGTAATCTCCTTGGGATGGTTGACGTGAATGTTGATCCAGAAGGGGTGATACTGACGGATCATCTGCGTAAACTGCTCGTCAATGCGTTGTGGCAGGAAGACCGGCACGCGGCTGCCGATGCGGATGATCTCGACGTGTGGGATTGCGCGCAGGCTGCCCAGTAGACTGTCCAGACGGCGCGGGGGAATGGTCAGCGGATCGCCGCCGCTCAGCAGGACATCACGGATTTGCGGCGTGGCGCGGATATAGGCCAACTGCGCCTGGTGTTCCTGGCTGCTGAAGTTGGCCGATGGATCGCCCACAATGCGGCTGCGGGTGCAGTAGCGGCAATAGCTGGCGCATTCGGTGGTTACCAGCATCAGTACGCGGTCGGGATAGCGATGTACCAGGCCCGGCACGGGCGAGTGCGCATCTTCCGACAGCGAATCTTCCATCATGGAGGTGAACGCGCGCAACTCGCTGCCACGCGGGATCACCTGCCGGCGCACGGGGCACTGCGGATCGTCGGGGTCCATCAAGGTGGCGAAATAGGGGGTGACATCCACGCGGAACTTGTCCGGAGCGGACAGGCCCTCGATCTCGTCCTCGGTCAGGTTGACCACGCGGCCAATTTCTTCGGCGCTATTCAGGCGATTGCTGAGCTGCCAGCGCCAATCATTCCACTGGGCATCGGTTATATCACCCCACACGCGCTGCCGGGTGGCCCGCGCCTGCGCGTGCCATTGATCCATTACGGAGGCATTTGTATCAATCATTGCCGTCATCGAAGCTCTCCTGCTCGCAAAATTCCCAAGGGGCAGCTTGTCCAGCGGGGAACGTTCAAAACTCTGGCGGTGGCGGCGCTGCCCGGTTTATCATCGTCTTTGGGTCGCCGCGATCATACCATAGGGGCAAGGGGCTGTCAATTGCTTTTCGGCGCTAACCAGAACAGAACGATTATCGTTCAATCGGGTTTCCGACTATAATGGTCGTCTCGATACCAATCAGAAGCGAAAAGACTTATGGCGATCAAAATTGTCACTGACACCGGCTGCGACCTGCCCGCGCCGCTGATTGCACGCTACGGCATCGAACTGGTGCCGCTGGTGCTGCGTTTTGGCGACCGCGAAGTGAACGATTCGCCGGAAACCCGCGCGGAGTTGTGGCAACGCGTCGAGACGGGCTTGCCTTGTGCTACGTCTGGCCCGGCAGTGGGCGCATACAGTGCTGCCTTTGCCCCGCTGGTCGCCGCGGGCGACGAGATTGTTTGCATCACGCTGACCGGCGCGCACAGCGTCACCTACACCAGTGCGGCCGTGGCGGCCCAGGATTTCCCGGCAAGCGTATCGGTAATTGATAGCCGTTCGATTTCGCTCGGCTACGGCTTGCAAGTGCTGGAAGCCGTGCAGCAGGTACAGGCAGGCGCAGACCGGGCCGCGGTAGTGGCCGCAGTGCTGGATATGCAAAGCCGCCTGACGCTGCGCTTTTTCCTGGAATCGCTGGAACAAGTCAAGCGCGGCGGGCGGCTGGATAGCGTCATGCCGCTGCTGAGCCGTTTGACTGCGGCGCTGAATGTGCGTGCGCTGCTCACCATCAACGACGAAGGGCGCATCAGCCTGGTGGGACCGGCGCGCGGCCGGCGCGGTGCAATCAAGCGGCTGACGGAGGAGATTGCCGTCACTGCGCCCGTGGAGCGGTTGGCGGTGGCGCACAGTCGCGCGCCTGAAGAAGCCGCGGCGCTGGCCGATGAGCTGGCCGCGGCTTTGAATTTTCCCCGCAGTGAGGTATTGATGGTTGAGATCGGCGCGGTGCTGATCGCCCATGCCGGACGCGGTGTGTTGGGCGCGGGAACGGTCAGGACGAAATAGGCTCGCGCTCCGGCAGGCCCGCGCGCCGCGGGTAAATCGCTGGCGTTTGCGTCACCTTGCTCACCACGATCAGCGACCGTTCAGCGTCCAGCTCCGGCACCGTCACCGGCAACACGGTGCGCAGCTTGCCGCCCAGCGTTTTTAACGCCTGCCGCGCACTGTCTATTTCCTCCTGCGGCGCACGACCTTTTTGCATCACGAATAAGCCGCCCTGCTTCAGCATGGGCAAGCCATATTCCAACAGCGTTGGCAGCTTGGAAACCGCGCGCGCAAAGGCCAGTTCGTAGGCGATGCGTCCTGCGCGGTGGCCGAAATCCTCGGCGCGCGCCTGCACCACCGTCACATCGGTCAGGCCGAGCGTATCTACTACATGCTGCATAAAGGCGCATTTCTTGGCGGTGGCGTCGAGTAGCGTCAGCCGCAGGCCGGGCCAGGCAATTTTCAGCGCAATGCCGGGCAGCCCGGCACCGGAGCCGATGTCTACAGCTCTGGGCGCGCTGGCCAGCCATTCTGTCAAGGGGCGGCTGTCGGCTTGCGGCAATGCCAGCAGGCAAGAGAGCGAATCGAGAAAGTGCTTGGTTTGGATCTCCGCGGGATCGGTGATCGAGGTCAGGTTCATGCGCTGGTTCCAGTCGAGCAGTTCGTGCTGGAAGCGCTCAAAGGCGTTGATTTGGGCGTCGCTGAGGTCAATCCCCAACGTGCGGGCGTTGTCTTGTAGAGTCATAGTCAGAAGCAGATGGCAAGATCGAAGGCTGGCAAGGTGCAAGTGGCACGATGCTGTGGCTAGCCGATGTGGCGTAGTAAACTGGAATGAGCCGAAGTATACCATGAAATGCGTGAGTTGATGGATACCAATACCTATCGTAACAAATGGTGGATTATGCTGGCGGTCAGCCTGACGCTCTTTATGGGTGCGGTGGACGGCACGATTGTCAACGTGGCGCTGCCGACGTTGGCTGCTGAGTTCAACGCGCCGCTACCGACGGTGCAATGGGTGGTGCTGGCCTTTTTGCTGGGCTTGAGCGTGCTGCTGCTCAGCGTAGGCCGACTGGCGGACATGGTGGGCAAAAAGCGCATTTTTACGTTGGGGCTGGTGATCTTCGTCATCGGCTCGATGCTGTGCGGCATTGCGCCCTCGATCTACGCGCTGATCGCGGCGCGGTTGCTTCAATCCATCGGCGCGGCGATGACCGTGGCGCTGGGGGTGGCGATTGTCACAGAAACATGGCCGCCGGAGCAGCGCGGCCAGGCCATTGGCTTTTCCGGCGGCGTGATCTCGCTTGGGATCGTTATCGGCCCGGCGCTGGGCGGCCTGATTATCAGCGCACTGAACTGGCGCTGGATTTTCTTTGTCAACGTGCCGCTTGGCCTGCTGGCGCTGATCTTGATTACGCGCTTTATTCCTCCCTTGCAGCCAAAAGCCAGCCGCGAAAAGTTTGACTTTCTCGGCGCGGGGGTACTGGCTGTGGGCTTGTTGGCTTTGCTGCTGGCCCTGACAATTGGCGAGACGCTGGGCTTTACCGACGGGCGGATCGTGGCGTTGTTGCTGCTGGCCGTGCTGTTCCTGGCGCTGTTCTTGCAGGTTGAACGCCGCGCGGCGTATCCGATGGTGGACCTGAGCCTGTTTCGCAACAGGCAATTCAGCCTGAACTTGCTGACCGGATTGCTGACCTTCGTGGCTATTGCCTCAATCACGTTCTTGCAGCCTTTTTATCTGGAACTGGTGCGCGGCCTGCCGGTCAATCAGGTCGGGTTGTTGATTGGCGTGGTGCCGCTGGTGCTGGCAGTGCTGGGGCCGCTTTCCGGCAGCTTGTCAGACCGCTTTGGCACACGACCGGTCAGCCTGGTCGGGCTGGGCTTCTTGCTGATCGGCTATCTGACCACCAGCACGTTAGGGGTGAACACATCGTCGCTGGGCTATGTGCTGCGCATGTTGCCGATTGGCATCGGCATGGGTATCTTTCAAAGCCCGAACAACAGCGCGGTGATGGGTGCGGCTCCGCGTCACCGACTGGGAATTGCGTCAGGCCTGTTGAGCATGACGCGCACACTCGGGCAGACGATGGGGGTGGCGTTTATGGGCGCGTTCTTTGCCAGCCGCCTCAACCACTTTGCCGGTGAGCCGGTGGACATCAGCCGCGCGCCCGTAACGGTGATTGTGCAGGCGTTGCACGATCAACTGCTGGTGGTGGCCGGGCTAATCGGTATAGCCTTGCTGCTGGCGCTGTGGGCGTGGCGGCGGGAACGCAGGCAGCCGCAGCGCCCCGCCGATCCTGCGACCTGAGTAGGCAGTTTGGTCGTAGCCCGGTCTTGCGATATAATGCACAACCGTTGTCCAAGCAGATTGCATGGTGCTTGATCCGCCGTTCACACGATCCACAGGAGGTTTGTTATGGTTTACGCCGATGTCTTCCGTCCCGCGGTGCGCCGCAATGCCTGGGTGTATGATCTTGCTCTGGTGCTGACAGGCTCGCTGTTTATTGCCATCAGCGCGCAACTGGCTGTGTTGTTGCCGTGGAGCCCGGTGCCTGTGACCGGCCAAACGCTGGCGGTGCTGCTGGTCGGTGCGCTGTTGGGCAGTCGGCGCGGCAGTTTGGCCGTGTTGACTTATATCGCCGAGGGCGCGCTGGGCATGCCCGTTTTTGCGGGTGGCGCTTTTGGTCTGGCGCGGTTATTCGGGCCGACAGGCGGCTATTTGCTGGGCTTCGTGCTGGCGGCTGCGCTGGTGGGCTGGTTGGCTGAACGGGGCTGGGATCGCCGCGTGCTGACGACAGCGGTCGCGATGGCGTTGGGCAATCTGGCGATTTACGTGGTGGGTGTATTGGGCTTATCCGCCTTTGTCGGCGGTATCCAGCCGGCACTGGCCGCGGGTGTGGCCCCCTTCATCGTCGGTGATATTTTCAAGCTGACGCTGGCGGCTTTGTTGCTGCCGGGGGGCTGGGCTGCGTTGCGCTGGCTTGGTTTCCAGCAACGCTAGAATTTGTGCACCCTGCTAAAGAGGCGAGCTGCAAGGCTCGCCTTTTGTTTTGACCCGCGCGGCAGGCTATTACTTTCCGGCAAAATGCGTATAATACAAGCTAGCGAACCACTGGCCCGGTCGCGCTGGCCGCGACCTCGTTGCAAAGGCGGTGTGCTATGATCCAGACAGTTAGCGAAATTATGCGGACTGAGTTATGGACGGTCGAGACGCAAGCTGCGCTGCAGGAGGCACAAGCCCTGATGGAGGCGCACGCGGTGCGGCGCTTGCCGGTGCTCGATGCCGAAAACAAGCTGGTGGGCATTGTCAGTTGGGGCGATGTGCGCGAGGCTTCCACGCTTGAGGCCGCACAAATCGCCAGCCCGTATGCACCTGACGCGCAAGAAGCCTGGCTGACGGTGGCCGAAGTGATGACTGAGAATCCAATCGTCGTGACGCCGGCACACAGCCTGGCAGACGCGGTCGAGTTGATGTTGACGCACAAGATCGGCGCGCTGCCGGTGGTGCGCCGCCTGAGCGGCTCTGGTCGGCAGCAGTTGGTCGGGCTGATTACCGACAGCGATATCTTCCGCGCTGCGCTGCATACCTGGCGCGCGGAGGAAGCTGTTTAAACGACCTCGGCAGTGAGAAAATTGACAAGAGATGCAGGTTCGCCAAGCGAACTTTGCATCTCTTGTTTTCTGTAACGGCCTTTTCTTACAAATCTGTCATCTTACCAGACCAGAATATTCATCCAAAATTCATGTTACTGGAGCACAATAAGCCCAATGTGCCTGCATCCTCTTAACAGGACGACGCGGCTTCATTCACCTGTCAGGGAGAAAAGGAACACTGTATGATGTCGTATCCCTCATCGCCCGTCTCGCATCAACCAGTCGCTCGTCGCACTACAAGACCTTCTGCCCGCACCACCTTCTTGAGCCTGCTGCTGGTGATGGTGATCGCCTCATCTGTGCTGCTGGTCAGTCCGGCAGTCGGCATGGCCAGCCAGGCCGCAACGTCTGTTGCGCAGACGGTGGAATTCACCTTTACGAGCAGTTACGATGGCAGCACGCAGAAAGCGGTTGTGCAGGAACCCACCGGTTATCAAGCCAGTCAGGCCGCGCCGCTGCTGGTGGTTTTGCATGACTGGGAACAGGACCGCTTGCCACCATTCAATGAATACAAGGCCGCGGCTGACGCGGCAGGTTGGCTGTTGGTTTCGCCGGATATGCACGGCGAAAATGCGCCCGATCCCGCGCATCCGATGTGGTATCCTTTTGCTGCGCGACCCAGTCAACACGATATTCTCGATGCAATCGCATGGGTGCGCAGTCGCTATAACGTGGACGCTCAACGTATCTACATTACCGGTAAGGGAATGGGTGGACAAACAGCGCTGGTGATGGGAGCCAAGCACCCTGGGCTATTTGCGGCAGTGGTGAGTGATCGCGGTTTCACCAGTTTGATATTTTTCTGGGATGATTCGCCAGCCAACCGCAAGGCCATTATTGAGGCTGAAATAGGTGATAATCCTGATGCGGGCTGGTGGGAGTTCCAGAGCCGTTCAATGCTGCGGGAATATGTCGGACAGTTCAACTATGTCCACAACTATGCCACGTTGCCGTTATTAATGTACTCGGCTACGGACGATGTAGATGTCCGCCCCTTCCATGCAGAAAATCTGCGTACCTCCATTCTGGCACTGTACCCTGCCGCGCAGGTATCCATCATCTCTTTTGCCGGCACACATGCTACCCCGCTGCCGGGAGGGGCTGCAGCCGTAATCGAGTGGCTAGCCGGGCATACACTGGCCGCTGCCCCCGATCAGTTCCATGTTCTGACCGACGAAACCACAGCTTTTTGGTGGTTGCATGTGGCACAGCAAACCAGCTCTGAGCGTTTTACCGAGGTACAAGCGGCGCTGGGAGCTGATAATATGCTGGTCTTACAGGTTGTGGATGATTACGGCGTAACCTTTACCCTTGATCTTGCGGCCGCTGGCTTGCCGAGTGCCGAACGCTACGCGGTGGAAGATTTCGACCTGGATGGTGCGCAGTTCAGCAATCGCAGCGTTGACCCGGTGGCAGGTAAATTGACGGTGAGCGTAGAAGCAGGCTCGCATCGGATCGTGCTCTACCCCGGCCAAACGCCACTGCCGATGGCCACCGTGGAGCTGCAATATGGCGTGAATGGCTATACCAGTGTAGCCGACACCTATCTTTCAGCATGGGCGCCGACCACCAATTATGGCGTCAATCCTTTGGTGAGCGTCCGTTCTCCCAACACCTTCAATGGTATACTGTACTTCAATCTGAACCGGGTACCTGCGCAGGCCTTGATTGGGGGCATCCACGGCGCAGCATTGAGCTTTTATGTTCAAAATAATGGCAATGGTGCGGAACAATACATTGATACCTATAAGATCAATCGTACTTGGAACGAGCTTGAAGCCACCTGGAACGCGGCCACCGGCAGCCAAAATTGGATCGGGCCGGGCGCGAACAACGTACCTGGGGATCGCGACGGCTCCGTCATCGGTAGCCGTGAGTTCCTGGGCAAAAACATCCGACGCGGCTTTGATGTGACCAGTGCCGTGGCGGGCTGGGTGGCCGCACCAGCCAGTAACTACGGGGTGATGCTGCGCAGCGACAGCCGCGCGGTTCAGTACGATCTGGTCAGCGCCGACAATGCCGCGGTTGCCAACCGCCCGAAGTTGCTAGTGGTCTACCCATTGGAGACAGGCACACCGACCTTCACCCCGACGATGACACCCACCCCCACCAGCACGCCCACGGCGACCGCCACACCGACGGCAACCTCCACGGCTACACCGACGGCAACGTTTACCCCCACCCCCACGGCGACGCCCACGCGCATGGCCGGTGGACGGTTGGTCGGCCTGGCCTTTTATGATGCAGATCATAATTACATCTATACTGTGGGCGACACCCTGCTGGCTGGTGCCCAGGTGAATCTGTACGACAGCGCCGGGCAGCTTGTCGGTTCCCAAACGACAACTGCCACCGGCATTTACAGCTTTTCGGATGTGTTACCGGGCAGCTATCAGTTGCGGGAAACGCCTCCGGCTGGCTATTTGCCCGCGCTTAATTCAACAGCCAATGTGACTGTGGCTGTCGGTAGTTTGACATATACCAACTTCATCCACTGGGAATTCCGCTACTTCTATCTACCGATGATCACAAAAGGTGGATAAATTTCATCCCAGCGGTGTCTCTTGAAGCCTGCAAGAGCCTTTGGATGCCTGGAACATTGCATTCAAAGGCTCTTACTCTCTCCGGCGCTGCAATGTGTCGTATAAGGATTGTGTCCATGAAGCGTACTCGAAAAACTCAACCGGCATGGTATGATCTTCTTCGTCATCAGGGGAGTAGCTGGCTGTGGCTGCTTGCCAGCCTGCTTTTTGCTCTGCTATTGCTGCCCGGTGCTGCACAAAAAGGGCTGGCACAGGAGGCGGGGCCAGATGTGCAAACTTACCCGGATGTGACGTTGCCACAGGGCACGGCCTCCTCTACCAGCCTTGACTGCATCTGGGCTGGTTATCCAGAAAACAATCCCGAAGGGAACATGTTTATCGTTTGGACCGGGACAGTAACCAGCGCGAAGCTGGTGGGCGATGAATTCAACGTCGGCGCATACAACAACATCTACCTGAACGATACACTCGTCGGCCAAAGCATTATTGACGGCGCGATCACGAACGGCCCTGGCTGCGCCCCCAACCCGGGCGCCACCAGAGAATGGGCCATCAGCCCGGCCCTGCTCCGCCAGGGCAACAATCGGGTGCGCCTGACCGCGGCGACGCGGCCAGGCGGCGAGCTGGATGAGTGGGGCATGAGCAACGTACATCTGGTGCTGGAAGGCCCGGATTTGGTCGCCGCGCCGATCGTAGACTTCACCTTCACCAGCAGTTATGACGGCACCAGCCAGCCCGCCGCGCTGCAAATTCCCACCACCTACCAGGCTGCGCAGGCAACCCCCTTGCTGGTGGTGGTGCATGGTTGGGGCGATGATCGTTGGGCACCGCTGACAGACTACGCCGAAGCGGCCAACAACGCCGGCTGGCTGCTGGTCTCCGCGGATATGCACGGCGAACGCAGCGCCTACCCGCGGCCGGCTTACGACCACCCACTCGCCTCGCGCGCCAGCCAGCGGGATATCCTCGACACGATAGAGTGGGTGCGGACACGCTACAACGTGGATGCTAGTCGCATCTACATCGCAGGCGAATCGATGGGCAGCCAGATTGCCCTGGTCACTGCGGCCAAGAACCCCGGCTTATTCGCGGCGGTGGTGGATGACCGCGGCCCAACCGATCTGGCGCGCTGGTACGTCGAAACGGAACCCTGGCGGCAATTGCTGATCGAGCAGGAAACGGGCGGCGCGCCCGACGGCGCGCTCTGGTTCGAATATGAACGCCGCTCACCGATTATTTTCGCCCGTAACCTAGTCAATACACCGTTGATGGTCTATCACGCCACCGGCGACACCACCGTGCTGCCGCACCATTCAACTGATCTGGTCGCTGCAATTCGTTCTTACCGCGCCGATGCGCCGGTCACCTATATTCCCTTTGACGGTAACCATACCACGCCATTGCCCGGCGGCAAAGCCGCGGTCGTGCAATGGCTGAGCAGCAAAGTACGCGGCACCCCCCCCACCACGCTCGACGCCATTACCGACACCTCCACCACGCTCTGGTGGGTCGGCGTGGTTCAGCAAGAGGGCGAAGCGCGCTGGACAACGCTGACGGCCGCGCTGGACGCGGACAACACGCTCACCCTGCACCCGATTGACACCACCGGTCTGACCCTGAACGTGGATGTGGGCAGCCTTGGTTTGCCGCTCACCCGTTATGTGGTGGAAGATTTAGCGATTGACAATGCTACTTTTGCGTCGCAGGCCAGCGACCTGACCAATAACCAGGTTTCGATCAATTTGATTTCCGGCGCGCATCGCGTGGTACTCTATCCCGGCCAGACCCCCTTGCCGATGGCGACCATCACCTTACAGGACGGCATCAACGGCTACGCGGGCACGCGCGACACCTACCTGGATGGCTGGAGTACGACCTCAGGCTACGGCGGCGCGACGCAATTGCGCCTGCGTTCGCCCAACGTTAAAAATGGCTTGCTGCGCTTCGACCTGAGCAACGTACCCGCGCAAGCCCTGAGCAACGGCGTGCGCGGCGCAGCCCTGAGCCTCTACATTACCAGCGCCAGCAATGCCAACAGCTCCAAAATAGACGCCTACCAGGTGAATCGCCCCTGGACGGAGAATCAGACGACCTGGGAGCAGGCAGCAGCGGGTCAGCCGTGGGCACAGGGCGGCGCAAACGGCGTTCCGGCAGACCGCTCCAGCACCAGCCTGGATAGCCGCGTCCTGTCAACATTCGCGGTACGCCGAGGCTGGGATTTGACCAATATGGTATCAAGCTGGGTGACCAATGCCAACAACAACCAGGGTGTTCTGCTGCGCGGCGAAGACCCCAGCGTGGAATATGTTGTTTCCAGCCGCGAAAACGCCGACACCAGCCAGCGGCCCAAGCTACTGATCGTCTATGCGTTGGCCCTCCCCACGCCGACACCAACCAATACCCCCACCGTCACCCCGACGCCGACGCACACCCCCACCGCTACGCCGACGCCGACCAACACCCCCACCGCCACACCATCGCCCACCCCCACCGCCACGTCGACGGCTACACCATCCCCCACGCCGCAGGTAGGCACAATCCGCGGCCTGCTCTGGAACGACCTGGACAGCGATCAGGTGCGCGACACCGGGGAAACGGGCCTGCCCGGCGGTATCTTTATACTTATTGAGAACGGCGTTACCCTGTCTCAGACCACGGCGGCTGAGGATGGCTCCTTCCAATTTGCCGGTCTGACCGTAGATCGTTACTATACGGTGATAATGACCGTGCCGCCGCGCGCGCATGTGCCGACCACGCAAACACAGCGAGTGGTTTGGGTGACAGCGGGTGCCACCGTGGATTTGGCCTTCGGCGTCCATTTTAGCCCGCCGCCGGTGTACCTGCCCATGATCCTGAAAGACGCTGCGCAGCCGCAGCGGTAAAGGAAGTTCGTGCTTGGATTTTGAAGCTTTTTATGACGCCTACTGGCAGCAGCAGGGTGATCAGTTCGACCGCCGCCGCCAGAGCCTCTTGACGCGGCACATCCACGCCGGTGACGAGGTGTTGCAGGTAGACTGCGGCCCCGGCGTGCTGGCGCAGCAACTCATAGAAAAGGGCGCCCACGTCACAGCCACCGACCTGTCTGCGGAGGCGATCCGCCGCGCCAGCAGTCGCGGCATCAATGCCCAGCAACTCAACCTGGATCGCCAGCCGCTGCCTTTCGCTGACGCCAGCTTTGACGTGGTAGTTAGCGATTCGCAGATCGAGCATCGCGTGGACTACGCCCGTTACCTGGACGAGTGCAGCCGCGTGCTGCGCCCCGGCGGGCGGCTGGTGCTGTGCGTCCCCAACACGGCCCATTGGCGCGTGCGCTGGGCGCTGCTGCGAGGCCGCTTCCCCTACGTTGAACACACCCCAACCGACTGGCTGCATCTGCGCTTTTTCACCCTGCCTGACCTGCGCGGCCTGTTGCACGCGCGCGGCCTGCGCATTGAGCATCTCGACGGCAGCGCCAGCCTGTGGGTACGCGGGTTGTACCCCACCTTCCTGCGCAGCGGCCTGCCCGCGCGCGCGTACGAGGCTCTGGCACACCGCCGCCCCAGCCTGTTTGCGCGTGACCTGATCCTGCTGGCGCGCAAAGGAGCGGCATGACCACGCTGAAAGGCCGCGTTTCGCGCGGGCTGTTCTGGGAGGGTGGCGCTTCGCTGATCGGCCAAGGCATGGGCTTTCTCGTCACCTTGCTGCTGGCGCGGCTGCTCACTTCCGAGTACTTTGGCCTGATCGCCATCGCCACTTTGGCGATTCAATCGTTGGTCTTTTTGCAAGAACTTGGCTTCAGCGCAGCCCTGGTGCATCGGCAGCACGAAGTCGAGGCCGCGTCCAACACTGCCCATTGGACAATCATCATCAGCAGCGCCTTGCTTTATGGCATTGCCTTCGTAGCCGCACCGCTGGTGGCCCGCTTTTTCCACAGCCCGGAAGTTACCGCGGTGCTGCGCGTGCTGGCTCTGACAATGGTGATCAACAGCTTGAGCCGCGTGCCGCTGACATTGCTCACCAAGAGCCTGGACTTTCGCAAGAAGGTGTTGCCAGAAGTTGTGGCCGCGTTTATCGGCAATCTGACCGCGCTGGCGCTGGCATGGGCAGGATGGCGTGTGTGGGCGCTGGTAATGGGCGAACTGGTGACCGCATCGTTTACCACCATTCTGGCATACACGGTTTCCACCTGGCGACCACGCTGGCAATTCAGCCGCACCTACTTCAATCAACTGTTTGGCTATGGGAAACATGTCACCCTGAGCCAGATTTTGATCTTTGGCATCACCAATATTGACGATATGTTCGTGGGACGCATGGCCGGACAGGCCGCTTTGGGCCAGTACGGCATGGCCTACAAGATTTCCAACACCCCTGCCACCAACATCACCCGTCTGGTCAATCGCGTCACTTTTCCCGCGTTCAGCATCCTGCAAGCTGATCGGGAACGGATGCACAACGCCTTTTTTCGCCAAATTCGCGTAGTAAGTGTGCTGGCCCTACCGATTGGCGTAGCTACGGTGCTGTTTGCCCATGATTTCGTTACTGCTGTCATGAACGAAAGCTGGATTCCAGCCATCTTGCCGATGCAAATTCTGGCAGTGTACGGCGTCATTCGCTCCATTGCTGCCAACATGGGTGTAATCTTTCAGGCAGGCGGCAAGCCAGAGTGGCTCTCGCGCATTGCCATCTGGCGCTTGCTAACGATGGCCGCGCTGCTGTATCCGGTGACACGCTGGGGCGGCATCGTTGGTGTTTCCTGGCTGTCCACCGGCGTGGCTGTGGTGGACTTCTTCATCTCAGCCTATTTAGTAGATCGCATTTTATCGGCACGAATGGCAACGTATGGTAAGATAGTAGCGCCCCTGTTCCTTTGCGCCGCGTTGGCTGGTGGACTGGGGTATGCTGTCAATCGTGGCCTGCTGGCCGCGGGTGTCTGGGATGCCGCGGCCTTGCTGGCTGGCGGCGCGGTGATGAGCCTCGTTTACGCTGCGTTGGTATGGCGCTTCGATGCGCACCTGCGCGCCGAGCTGGCGCAGCCGCTAGCCAGTCTTCGGATGCGTATCCGTCAGATGCGTCCGGCCAGCCGCTCTTAGCAACTGTTAGAGTGTCAGAGTTTTTACAACAAGACAAAGACCCAAAAACTTTCAGGTAACACCCTATGCACGCAGGTACCAAGTTCTCCAATCAACGCCCCGCGACACGGTCAGGACTCTCCATCCTGGCGATTTTGCGTCGCCGCTGGTGGTTGATTGGCCTTATTATGCTGGGCGCTGTGTTGGTGACACTGGTCGTCTCGTTGCAGGCGCCGCCCACCTACCGTTCGTCGCTGCGCCTGCAAGCGTTGGCCCTCGACGATCAGGAAGTCGCGCTTTACACCCGCCGCTCGACCGGTGCAGCCAGCGATCAAATCGCGCTGACGCAATTCAATTTCAACGAAACCCTACAGAATTCGCTGATCGCCTGGCGTACCATTGACGATCTCGATCTCGACATGAGTGCCAGCCAATTGCTCAGCTCACTCACCACCAGCGCCGCGGGCGATTTCGTTTCTGTCACCTACGATGCGACTTCACCACAGCAAGCAATGGACGTACTCAACCGGCACGTGGACAACGCATTGGCTTACTACAACACCATGCGTTCGCGCCCGGCCAGCGTCAGCGGCCAGTTTGTCAACGAGCAGATGAACGCACAGGGTCAAACGCTGAAAAAAGCGCAGGACGCCCTGCTGCAATTCCAGTTGGAGCACAACGTCGGCGACCTTCAGCGCGAGATCAACGCGGTGCAGGACGAGTTGCGCAACCTGCGCATTGCGCGGGATGCCGCAGTGGCCGAAGCCGCCCAGGCCGACGCGCTGATCGCACAATACAACGCCCAAGCCGATGAAACGCAGACCGACCTGGCCGCGGCGCAGCAAGCCCTGACTGACCTACTGGGACGCACGCCGAACAATCCCACCTTGGCCCAGCAGGTGCAGCTTGATACACAGACCGACCAGGTCAACAGCCTGCGCCAGGCCCAGCGCGATCAGCGCAACGCGGCCAATTCGCAGCGCGCGATTGCCGCAGGGCAGCGTGCCCTGGCCGCGCAGCAGGAAACACAGATCAACCAACGTTCCGGCGACTTGGCACAACTGATCGGCCTGAGCAGCGACTACAATGCGCTGGAGGCGGATCTGGAAACCGCCCAAGCCGATTACGAATTCCTGCGCAGCAAGGCGGCTGAAGCGCGGCTCAAGGAAGCGCAGGCGGTCAACGTCGGTTCGTTGCAGATCGTCGAGCCCGCGTTCCTGCCCACTGAACCCGGCACATCGCCCGCTTTGCAACTGGCGCTGCTGGTGGCGTTGGTCAGCCTGCTGGTCGGTGTGGTGCTTGCCATGCTGCTGGAATTCATCAACCCTACACCGGTGACCGCATGAAGCCACTCTACCAAACCATTGCTGCCTGTCCCGACTGTCGCGGCCCGTTAACCTGGCAGGCAGGCGGCCAGCAATGCCGCTGCGACGCGTGCGACCGCGCGTATGCGGTCGCGGATGGCGTGGCGTGGATGCTGCTGGACGCAGCCGGCCAGCCCTTGCCGCCCCAGCCAGCCCCACCGCCGCCGCCAGCAACCACGATACGCAAGCTGCAACGCGCGCTGCCGTCGGCTAATTTCGCGTACAAGACTGCACGCAGCCAGCACCGTATTCCGCAGTTTGTCGAGCGCCTCGGCCCGGCCGCCACGATTCTGAACCTCGGTTCCGGGCGCACAAATTTCGGCGAGCGCGTGGTTAACCTCGATATCGGCCCCTGGCTGCATGTGGATGTGGTGGCGGTGGGCGAGCGGCTGCCGGTTGCAGATACCAGCCTAGACGGCGTGATCACGCAAGGCGTGTTGGAGCATGTACCAGATCTGCGCACCACCGTGGCCGAGATTGATCGTGTGCTGCGCCCCGGCGGCCTGGTCTATCACGAAATCCCTTTCATTCAAGGCTATCACGCCTCGCCCAACGACTTTCGCCGCTTCACCTCGGTCGGCATCGCCGAGCTAGCTCCCGGTTACGTCATCGTGGAACAGGGCATTGCCGTTGGCCCCAGCTCCGCGCTGATGTGGATTGCCAGCGAATGGCTGGCGTTGTTCTTCTCCTTCCGCAACGAAACCTTGCTAAAGATTGGTCGGCGCGTCTTCCCCTGGCTGCTGACACCGCTCAAATGGCTGGATGCGTGGCTGGAAGGCCACCCGCGTGCCGAACTGATTGCCTCTGCGTTTTACATCATCGCGCGCAAACCGGAATAAACGAACCGCTTCCCCAGCCCCGCAAGGGGCTTTATCTTTTCAAACAGGGGGTTTTATCCCTCTCATCCCCGCACTCACGGCCCTTGCGGCTGTAAAAAGCACACCAATCCATCCACGATGCCATCCGCCGCCGTAGCGGGCTGTTCCCCGATCAGCGACCAGTCCCCGCCCAAATAACCAACCTCAATAATTGCGCCGGGGGTTTGTGTTGCCGCACGTCGAAACGCATGGTACTGCGTCATATCGTTCGTGACGGTGTTGAAATCAAAGATCAGGCCAGTGGTCGCCGCGTAAGCATCTGACAGGCACGTCACGAGGCGATCTTCCACCGCGGGCATGGCGCTGTCCGCCCAGCGCGCAACCTTGAAACCGCTACGCTCGATGCACGAATCCGCATGGATCGAGATCAGCGCGTCCGCCATATAACCGTTCAGCCGCGGGTCGTATTCGCCCAGCACATCCACCGTCGCGCCCGCGCGCTGCAAGCGTTGCTGCACCCGTTCGGCAATTGGGGCAATCGTCGCCACCTCGGTGCGGCCATCGTCACAAATCGCGCCCGAATCAAAATCGCGATGCCCGGAAATCACGCCGATGTGTCGCCCGCTCAACGCCAGCCGATCCGCCGGTGCGCTCCCAAGATCAGACAGAAACAGAGCGGCTGGGCCAGCGCTGCCACCCATCCAGGCAAAAGCCGCCAGCAGGCCGATCATCACCACAATCAACAGCGTCACACGCCGTTCGAGCGCGCGGTTATCCGTCGGCTTGGGGGCCGGAGTGGCTGGCTTACTGCTGGATTTCTTCGCCATACCACCATGATACCGAATGCCCCGCGTGCGTGCAAGTCCGCTGCGCGTCCGCAGCCATCATCTTTGACAGCCCCGCGGGGACGTGCTATGCTTGCGCCGCCATGAAGATTTATTTAGAAACGTTGGGCTGTCGCCTCAACTGGAGCGAAATGGAAATGCTGGGCCGGCAGTTGACCGCCGCAGGTCACGGGGTGGTAGATGCCCCCGAACAGGCCGATGTGTGCGTACTCAACACCTGCGCGGTCACGGGCGAGGCCGCGCGCAAGTCGCGCCAGCTCGCGCGCAAGCTGATGCGCAGCAACCCCTCCGCGCGGCTGGCAATTACCGGCTGCTATGCCACGCTGGCCCCGCAGACGGTAGCCAGCCTGCCCAACGTTGAATTGGTGGTGGACAACAGCCAAAAAGATCGGCTGGCTGAGTTGCTGCAACCGTGGGCTGCCGAGCTGGACGGCGAACAATGGCGGCGACTGGCTCCCGACGCGCCGCTGCACCTGCCCAGCCGCACGCGCGCCTTCATCAAAGCCCAGGATGGCTGCGACAACCATTGCACTTTTTGCATCGTCACCGTAGCCCGCGGGGCAGAGCGCAGCAGGCCGGTGGCCGAGATCGTGGCCGAGGTACAGGGCCTGGCAGACGCGGGCTATCAGGAAGCGGTGCTGACCGGCGTTCATCTCGGCGGCTATGCTGACGGCGCGGCCGCGCTGCCGGAGCTAGTAGCCGCGTTGCTGGCGCATACGACGTTGCCCCGCCTGCGGCTCAGCTCGCTGGAGCCGTGGGATATTGACCCAGCCTTTTTCGATCTGTGGCCGCGCAGCGCAGGCCGCTTGTGTCCCCATTTGCACCTGCCCTTGCAGGCTGGTTGCGACAAGACGCTCAAGCGCATGGCGCGGCGCACGCGCACAGCCGGTTTTAGCGAGCTGGTCGCGCAGGCGCGGGCGCGCATCCCCGATCTCACGCTAAGCACCGACATCATCGTCGGCTTCCCCGGCGAGACAGACGCCGACTTTGCCGAAAGCCTGGATTTTATCGCCGCGCTCGACTTTGCGCACGTGCATGTGTTTCCATACTCAGCACGCGAAGGCACAGCCGCGGCCACGTTCAGCGGCCAGGTTCCCGTTGAGGAGCGGCGGCAGCGTGTGGACGCGGTGGAAGCCGTGGCCCGGCACAGTGGCGAAAGAGTGCGCCGCGGCTTCCTGGGCACGGTACGCCCGGTGCTGTGGGAGGCGTTGGAACGTCCGGCCAACGGTGATGGCCCGCTGTGGAGCGGCTTGACCGACAATTACCTGCGCGTGCAGGCGGTTGGTCCGCACGGCGTGGCTCTGCAAAACCGCATCACCCTCGCCCAGCTCACCCATCTGGACGGCGATATAGTGTGGGCAAAGTTGCTGGTTTGAGCGGGTTGGAGGGCTGCGACCTGACAGCTCCTTCCCCTGACGGGTATCGAAATAACCAAAGCAACTGTTCACTTCATATATGTCCGCCAGGCTGAATAGTTACTATTTTTCACGGTTCACGCTTCACTCCTTCCGTCTCACGGAGGTTCCCATGACCCAGGATTGTGTCTTTTGCAAGATCGTAGCTGGCGACATCCCCGCCAAAATCGTCTATCAGGACGAGCAAGTCACCGCGTTTCATGACATCAACGCGCAAGCGCCAGTGCATGTGCTGATCGTGCCCAACCGGCACATCGAGTCGCTGGCACAGACGCAGCCTGGCGATCAGGCGCTGCTGGGCCATGTCATGGCCACTGCGTCGCTGGTGGCCGAGCGCACCGGCATCGCCGCGGGTGGCTATCGCACCGTGTTCAACGTCGGGCGCGACGCAGGAATGGCCGTCTATCACCTGCATTTGCACGTCCTCGGCGGGCGCAAGCTGGCCTGGCCCCCCGGTTGATCTTTTTCGACGAGGTGAGTTTGTGACAACATCCAACAGCCCGGCGCTGTGGTCACGCGCCGCAGCCGACGATCTGGCGCGCGGCCTGCTCAGCCCCCTGACCTGGTCTGTTTTGAGCCATTCAGCAGAGCGTGCCATGCGCGCCCATTATCGCGCCTGGGGTATCACCCTGCCCGCAGACGCGCGCATCTGGCGGCGCATTGAGGGTCGCGCCTACCTGAACACCGGCGTGCTGACCACAGCCGATCAAGCCGTGGCCGCGGGCGAGGCAGAAACTGCGACCGGCGGCTGGCGTTTATTTGGTCGCAAGCCGGAAAGTCGCCACGCGGAATTGCTGCGCGCCCAACTGCAAGGCGCGCCCGCGGTATTTGCCGCGACGGCGCGCTGGTGGGAGCAGGTTAGCGCGCTGACCTGGCGGCAGGCCACCGTGTTACAGGTGATGGAAGAGATCGAGCCGCAGGCAGAAGCGGTGCTGACCGTGCGCGATTATCTGACCACTGGTCTGGGATCGAAGCGCCGTCAGCTTACGCGCTGGGTGGCCGAGTGGCAGCCAGACGCCCCGCACGCGCTCTTCGACGATCTGTTTGCCGGGCTGGATGGCCGTGAGGGTTGGGCGCAGTATCGCTACGACCTGCAAAGCCTGCTCCAGGCGGCGCGACAAAACGCAGCGGCGGCTACATGGCTGCGCAGCGGCGACGGGAACGCGCCCGCGGGCGCGTTTGGTGACGCGCTGGCCGGCTTTTTGGCCGCGTATGGCCGCTGGGCTGATCAACCGCTCGAAGTCGCCAGCGCGCGTTGGGCCGAAGCGCCCGTCACGCTGTACAGTCGGCTGGCCGCGCGGTTGGCCGAGCCACCCGACCCGGCTTTGCTGAGCCTCCAGGCTGCACACACACGCCGCGCGGCTGCGGCACAAGCCTTGACCGCACGGCTGGATACCAAGCAGCAGCGTCTGTTTACCCCTGTTTTCGAGCAGTTACAGCAGATCGTAGAATTGTTGCCTGCCAGCCGTGCCGCGCTGGTGACGGTAATCGCGGCCGCGCGGCAGTGGTCGTTCGGCGCAGCACAGGAGGGCATGGCCGATGGCCGCCTGCTGGCCGCGGACGATGTGTTCCTACTGGAGTTAGAAGAACTGAAGCAGTTGATGACGGGCGAGTTGAACGACGCGGCGCAGGTGCAGGCTTTGGTGGCGCGGCGGCGGGCCGAGCAGGCGCGCTGGGCCGGCCAAGAGCCGCCAGAAATCATGCAGGACTGAATGGGGGCGAAAAAAGCGCCGTGACGCCATTGTCAACGGCGCTTTGCGCGGTTCATGCTCTCAAGCATGAACCGCAGCCAAACACGGGGATTTAAACGCGCTGTTGCGCCTGGGTGATCCAGGATGCGTAATCGGGGCGACGCCAGTCGGGGGCCTGGACGATCCCGGCCAGGGTCTCCGGCGTGCTGGCAGCCAGCGCGGCAAAGGTACTAATGCCGCCGTTGCGCAGCTTGCCTGCAAAGGCTGGCCCAATGCCTGCCAGTTGGGTCAGATCGTCAGCAGCAGGCGCGGGAGCGCGCTTGGGTGCGGGCGGCGCTGCTTGTGACGCAACGGAAACGGGGGCCGTAGCCGTCGGCTGCGGCTGCGTCAGATCGTACATCTCCTGAATTTCCTGGCGGTAATAATCTACGATCAGCTCAGGGTCAGGGATCAAGCCTTCGTCGGTGGCAACGCCCAGCCAGACCTGATTGTTGTAGCTCATAATGCTGACGCCGAGGCCGAGGCGGCCCGACTGCGGAACCCAGAACATCATCTGGTGAATAGGGGAACCGGCGAAGTACATCTTTTGCCGCGGGCCGGGCACGTTGGTCATCACCGCAGTGGCCTTGCTGCCAAAAATATTGACCACCAGGTTTTCGATGTCGCCGGGGGCCATGCCGATGGCGTTGAGCAGAGCAAAGGCGACCACGGCCTCCTGCGAGTCTTTGATCTCGTCCATACGGCGTTTCAGCTCCGCCAGCCGCTCCAGCGGCTTGGACAGGCCGAGAGGCAGCCCAAGGAAGACCAGCCCGAAGCGGTTGCCCAACTCGATCTTTTCCGTTTCGTGGCGCAGATTGACCGGAATGACGCCGCGCACATCCAGCTCTTCGACCGATTGGTTATGTTCCTGCGCGTAGCGGCGCAGCGCACCCGCCACCGCGGCCAGCAGCACATCGTTGACTGTGGCACCGGTGGCCTTGCCGATGGCCTTGACCTGCTGCAACGGGATGGACACCGACCAGACCGCGCGCTTCTGTACCTGCAATGGCCCGCGAAAGATCGTCTTGGGGTCGGGCGGCAGCAACACCAGCCGCCCCAGCGCCATCGTGGTTTCTGTGCCCAGGCGCGCGTAGTCGAGCGCATGGCTGGGGTTGGTTACCAAATCCATGCCGCTGCTGACCAGCGCGCTGGTGACGCGGCGGGTCGCACCCAGCGCAGCAGAAGCGGGTGCCGTCAATACGCGCCAGGGACTGCGGCCATGATGATGTTCCACTGCTTCGGCGGGGGGCGTCCAGACGGTATCCGCCTCCGGGTCGGTGGTGGACAGCAGCACCCGCATCAGCGCGATGCCATCGGCGATACAGTGATGCAGACGGCACACCAACACGCTGCCGCCCTGATAGCCTTCAACCAAATGATATTGCCAAAGCGGCTTGGAAAAATCGAGCGGGGTGCTCATCAGATCGCTAACCAGCGCCTGCAAGGCTTCCTGATCGCCGGGCGCGGGGAGGGCGATGCGGTGCAGATGGTTGGCGATGTTGAAATGCCGGTCGAATTCCCAGCGGGGCGATCCCAAGCCCAACCGCGGCTCAACGACGCGCTGACGAAAACGATCAAAGCGGGCCAGTCGTTGCTCCAAAGTTGTTTTAAGGCGTTCCCAGTCTACCACCTCTTCAAAGATGAACAGACCGGTAATCATCATCAGGTTGTTGGGCAGCTCCATGCGCAGCCAGGCAACGTCAACGTTGGACATATCTTCGGCCATAGCGTCTCCTCGGCAGGTATTCAATTAGGGTGCGGGCTGTCAGCGCGCGCACACCGGTCAGGGGTGGTCAAGATGTGTGCGTTAGGGCCATCGCCTGGTCGCGCCAGCTTTCAAAGGGCGGGCGACGCCAGTCGGGGACGTTCAGAAGCGCGGCAAGCTCGTCGGCAGAGGTTGCCGCGAGGTGCTGAAAGGTTGAAATGCCCGCAGCTTGCAGGCGGGCGGCGTAGGCGGGGCCAATGCCAACGATCTGTGTCAAATCATCGTGTGGCTGGACGGGCTGCGCAGGCGGGGGCGTCCATTCGACTGCTAAATCCCAGGCGAAGTCGGTTAGGTCGGCATCTTCAGCCGGGGCATCTTCGGCCAAGGGGATACTGAATTGCCTTGCGGTGTCCATCAGCCGCTCGCGCATTTCCTGTTTGAGTGCGTTCAATTCTTCCTGGAACCCGGCCACAATGGTTTCAGGATCGGGCACCAGGCTGGTGTCGGTGGCCACACCAACCATTACCTGGTTATTATAGCTGAGGATGCTGATACCCAGCCCCAGCCGGCCTGATTGCGGGACCCAGAACATCATTTCGCCAACGGAGGAACCGGCCAGATAAAGTTTTTGACGCGGGCCGGGTACGTTGGTCATCACCAGCGTACCTTTTTTGCCGAAGATTTCGAGAATTTTGTCTTCAACACGACCGGGCATCATACCGATCAGAGCGAGGATACCAAACGAGACCAACGGCTCGGTAGTGTCCTTGAGCGCGTCCATGCGCTTTTTCAGCTCGTGTAGGCGATCTACCGGGTCTTCGATGCCAATGGGCAGCGAGAGGAAGACCAGCCCAAATTTGTTGCCCAACTCAATGCGCCGCGAGGGCTTGCGCAGGTTAAACGGAATAACCGCGCGGAAATTTAGCTCGTTTACCGGCTGTTCGCGGCTGATGATGTAGCGACGCATGGCTCCGGCGGCCGCGGACATCAGCACATCGTTGACTGTGCCGCCAACCGCGCGGCCAATCAGCTTGACTTCGTCTAGCGGAATGGGATCGGACCAGGCTGCGCGCTTGCGCACCACCAATTGCCCCTTGTAAACCGTCTTGGGGTCGGACGCCATCAGCAACATGCGCCCCGTGGTCAGCGCCAGGTCGGCGCCTACGCGCGCGATGTTTACCAGGTGTTCGGGGTCGCGTGTGATCTGCACGGTGGTCTTGACCGCGGTGTCCATTGTTTGCTGTGTCAGCTTGAGCGCGTTGTAGGCTGGTTTCAGCACCGGATTAAGGGGACGCCAACCCTTGGGGCGGCGCGCGGGTTGCGGCATTTCGTCTGCGGGCGGCGCGTCGGGGGAGGTGTCGGCCATTGAAAGCAGCACTTGCACGAGCGCGATGCCGTCGGCGATGGCATGATGCAGGCGGGCCAGCAGCACCGAGCGGTTGCCGTAGCCTTCGATCAGATGAAATTGCCAGAGCGGCTTGGTGAAGTCCAGCGGCGCACTCATCAAGTCACTGACCACGGCCTCCAGCGTGGCGTGATCGCCGGGCTGGGGCAGGGCAATACGGTGCAGGTGGGTCCCCAGATCGAAATGCGGGTCGTCTTCCCAGTAGGGGCGGCCAAAGCGGGAGCGTTTGGCGACGATGCGTTGACGGAAGCGACGAAAGCGACGGATCAGGCGCAGATTGAGCGTCGTCTTGAGGCGTTCGAAATCCACGGGTTCGTCGAAAACGAAAACGCCGGTGATCATCATCAGATTGGTGGGATCTTCCATGTGATACCACGCCACATCAACACTGGACAACGATTCCGTGCGGGGACGACCCATGACCATAAAACAACCTCCACGCATACTAGACGTTTGGGATGAACGGGCGGGCAGCAACGTGCCAAATACCAAACAAGTTTACCACAACTTGCGTGCATTGGCTACTTTTTTGTGAAAGTCTTAAAAAATAAGCAAGATGCAGGGATGATAGGGAATTTACAGACAAGAGCCAACCAATGTACTATACTAGTCGCACGATGCCGCCCGTATAAAGCCCAGCCGCGGCAACGAGTATTCGGCGTGCTGCGCTGCGCAGCCATCAAGAGGTAGCCCTATGATCCCGATCAAGAGTTCAGAAATCACACCGGAAGCGGTATTCAAACAGCGTCGGCAGTTGATGAAGGGTGTTGGCGCTCTGGCACTGGGCGCGGTGGCGCTGGCGGCTTGTGGCGCGCCCGCCGATGAGTTGCCCGCCGCGCAGGAAGCTGGCACAACGCAGGTCACGCCCGCGGCAGAAGCTGCGTCCAGCGACGTGCTGAATAGCTTTGAAGAGATTATCAACTACAACAATTTCTACGAGTTCACCACGGACAAGCAGCGCGTGGCGGAGTTGGCGCAAGGCTTTGTCACCGATCCCTGGTCGGTAACGATTGGCGGGCTGGTAAACAAGCCCAAAACCTTTGCCATTGAGGATATTTTGAGTGGCTTTGAGCAGGAAGAACGGATTTACCGGCTGCGCTGCGTGGAAGGGTGGTCTATGGTGATCCCGTGGCTGGGCTTTCCGCTGCGCAAGCTGCTGGAGCAAGTCGAGCCGACTGCCGAAGCCCGATATGTGCGCTTTGAGACGCTGTTCGATCCCGACCGCCTGCCGGGCCAGCGCAGTCCGGTGTACGAATGGCCGTATGTCGAAGGGTTACGTCTCGATGAGGCTATGAACGATTTGACGCTGCTGTCCACGGGGCTGTACGGCAAAACCCTGCTGCCGCAAAGTGGTGCGCCGCTGCGGCTGGTGGTGCCGTGGAAATATGGCTTCAAGAGTATCAAGTCCATCGTCAAGATTGACCTGGTCGCAGATCAGCCCTCGTCGCTCTGGATGATCGCCGCGCCGCACGAATACGGCTTCTACGCCAACGTTAACCCGGATGTGCCGCATCCGCGCTGGTCGCAGCGCACCGAGCGCCGCATCGGGGAAAGGAAGCGCCGCGAGACGTTGCTGTTCAACGGCTACGCGGATGAAGTAGCCGGTCTGTACGCGGATATGGACTTGCGCAAATTTTTCTAGTAAAACCTGGTTTGGATACGCTGATGCCCCGTTGGCTTCGTTTAACCCGTTTGCAATGGATCGTTTACACGGTGGCGCTGCTGCCGCTGGCCTTGCTGATCTTTGATGCGCTGGCCGGGCGGCTGTCGGTGAACCCGATTCAGGATGCCACGCTGCGCACCGGTAAGACGGCACTGATCTTGCTGGTGGCGTCGCTGGCGTGTACGCCGCTGAACACCGTTTTCGGCCTGCGGCAGGCGTTGAAAGTGCGCCGCGGGCTGGGCTTGTTAGCGTTTTTTTACGCGGCCATCCATTTCGGCATTTTCATCGGCGTGGATTACGGCTTTGACCTCTATCTGGTGGGGCTGGAACTGGCTGAAAAACGCTACGTGCTGGTGGGCGCCGCCGCGCTGCTGATCTTGCTGCTGCTGGCGATCACCTCCACCAAGGGCTGGCAGCGCCGCCTTGGCAAGCGTTGGAAAAGCCTGCACCGCTGGGTTTACCCGGCGGGGGTGCTGGTGATCTTGCATTATGCCTGGGTGCAAAAGGCCGACATTCGCCAGCCATTGTTATGGGGGGTGTTACTGGCGGGCTTGTTGTTGCTGCGCATCAACGCCGTCAAGCGTCCGCTTGTCTCCCGGCTGCGGGCAAGCAGCAAACCCCGTCGCGGCTCGCCGCGTCAAGAAGGATGATTTCGCGCTCGGCAATGATCATCGTCAGGGTGCTGTGGTATTCAGGACTTAGGCAGTTCACAAGACGATTGTCATTGCAAGGCCCTGACAGACCGCGCAGTCCCCTGCGAATGCGCGGGAACCCGACGCTGTACTCAGAAACAGGGGGTTCTCGTCGTTTTACTCCTCGAAATGGCACCAACGACATAAATCCTGATGCATTCGTTTTCTCGGCCTTTCTCAACAGCTTCTCAATCATCTCTAAATAACTTCTAAACAATTTTTTGTTATGATTGGATCAATCGGCGCGAAACAATGTGCCGACAACCTTCTAACACTAATCCAAGGAGACTTTGAGATGACGAATTTGAAGAAGTGGATGGCAGGCGCTGGCGTGGGTATCGCTTTGTTGACCGTAACCGCAGTTGCCTTGCCGATGGCTTCGGCCAACACGCAGGTGGCCGCGCCTGTGCAGCAGACCACAGCCCCCGGCAGCGGATCAACGCAAACGCCGAACACAACGACACCGGCCACACCCAAAGCGACTACCCCGGACACAACCACACCCAGCGCGCGCCCGGCTCTGGGCCATCGCGGCGGCCCCGGGGCTGATGGCGATTACCTAGCCCAGGCGCTCGGCATCACCACCGATCAGTTGGCCGCAGCGCAGCAGAAAGCCAGCGAAGCCGCCATTGACCAGGCGCTGGCCGCGGGCACGATCACCCAGGAACAGGCAGACGCGCTGAAGACACGCCTTAGCACAGATGGTTTTGATCGCGGCGCGCGCGGCCTGCGCGGCGTGAATATGGACAGGGATCAACTGCTGGCCGATGCTTTGGGCATCAGTGTTGCCGAACTGACTGCGGCCAAAACCGAGGCGCGGCAACTGGGCATGGACGCCGCCGTAGCGGATGGCAGTATGACGCAGGAACAGGCGGACGCCATGCAGGCACGCGAGGCGCTCAAGCAGTACATGGAAGACCAGGATTACAGCGGCAAAAGCCAGGCATTGTTTGAGGAGATGGTAAAGCAAGCCGTGCAGGCAGGCGTGATTACCCAGGCCCAAGCCGACAGCATCCTCGCCAGCGGTCACGGTTTGATGGGCGGGCGCGGTGACATGGGTGGTCACGGTGGACGCGGCGGCTTCCGTGGCGACGGTGGAATGGGCACAGCGCCGACGCAGAACACGGCTCCCACCGACTCTACCGATCTGTAAACACTTCACACAACCCTTCATCAGAGCGCAGCTATGGCTGCGCTCTTTTTGTAAACTTTTTTCCCCATCCGCCAAAAGCAAGCCAGGGGGCCGGCTCTTCATAACTTTTGAACATTTCTTTGCTATGCTTGAGGTAGCAGGCCCGCCGAAGGCCCCTGCTTTTTCCCTGCGGCGGCGCAGTTTGGTGCATACCCCACAGAAATAATGCTTTCGTTATGTTATTCTCACGCTACGTAAGAGTAACAAGGTGCAAGCTAATCTTTGGAATGAACCATGAAAACATACCTCCTTTTCCTCGTGATCCTACTCCTGATGCTGGCGGGCTGTGCCAATCCACCGTCAACGCCAGACAGCGCGCTGCCAACTGCTACCGCAGTGATGGCTGAAACTGTCGCGCCCGCTGCGGCAGCAACGCCAACCACCGCGCCCGCAGTTTCCACGGACGCGCCTGCACCTGAACCGACGGCTACCATCGCACCGATGGCGGCAACGCCTCTGGATCAGCAGTTGGCCGCGCAATTCAATGCGCCGGTGACAGCCGCGGGCGAAGTGATTCTGGCAACCGGACGCGTGCTGGATCGGGCAGGCAATCCGCTGGGTGGTGTCGCAGTAGAGTTTTGGCAAACTGACAGCACCGGCGTTTACGATCATCCCGGTGACGCAGGCACGGCCAACCGCGACCGCGGCTTTCAGTTTTACGGCACAGCGACCACTGACGGGGATGGACGCTATCTGTTCCGCACGGTGCAGCCCGGCTACTATGAACCTCGTCCGCGGCATATCCACATCAAGGTCAAGCAAGACGGCACAACCCTGCTGACCACGCAGTTTTATTTCGAAGAAGACCGCAGCAGCCTAACCGGTGAAGGGGTGTTTGCGCAGGCTGGCAATCAAGGCGATTTGCTGATTTTTACCACGCTGGAAACGGTCACGCTGAATGGCACAGCGGTGGACGTGCTAACGAACGATTTGGTTATTGACACCGGCACAGCCGGTACGCTGCCCGTCACACCTGCTCAAGCCGAAGGCCCTTACTACCCAGTGGCCGCGGTGGCCGCGTTCGATAACGATCTGGCAGCCGTGCCCTAGCAACTGATTTGTAAGATCGGAGGGAAGACCCCTTGTTGCCCAGGATTTCATCACTTTTGACTCGCCTGGCTCTGCTGGCGAGTGTCGCCCTACCGCTGAGCGCGGCCCAATCGGCCCAGCCTGCCAGCGCTTCCACAGTAGCCCAAACGAATGACCGCCCCTTTATTTTGCCCTTTGCCGCCCCTCCCGGGCCAGACACATGGTTGATGGGCCAGGCCTACGGCAACACGGTGGGCGCGTATTTCAGCCGCAACACCACTTATCGCTATAGTCAGGGCATTCACTTTGGCGTGGACTTCACCGCACCGTGCGGTACTGAGGTCATAGCGATTGCCGATGGTGTGGTGGCGTTGGTGGATGCCACGGCCTACGGCTCTGCGCCGCACAACCTGATCATTGATCATCCGCAGCTTGATTATGCCAGCCTGTACGGACATTTGCTGCAACGGGCAGACCTGGAGCCGGGCCAGCAGGTGCGGCAAGGCCAGGTGATCGCGCTGACCGGCGACCCAGAGGAAACTTGCTTTGGCCGCCCCCACCTGCATCTGGAAATCCGCGATTATCCAGGCCGTGGCTGGAAGTACAACCCGGTCAACTTAATTGACGCAGATTGGGACAATCTGGCCCTGATCGGTGGTTTTCGCAACGGCTTCGAGCGTGATCTCGACGACCCGCGCAAATGGCAATATCTGGACGACCAACCGCCCGCGGTGACCGGCGGCCCGATCATCAACAACTTCGCCAATCCGTGGCCGAGGAGCCGTTAACGCCATGAAACAGCCGCGTTTACTGGGCATTCTTTGGCTGAGTGCGGTGATCGGGTTGACAGGCTGCGCCCGGCAGGCCGCCCCCGTGACTTCAGTGGCCGATACAGCGCAGCCGACTGTCGTAGTTGCACCGTCCACACCAGAACCCACGCCGTCACCGACCGCGGTTCTTGCGACCTCCACACCAGCACCCACGGCGTCACCGACTGCCACCCTGCCGCCGACAGCCCTGCCGACGGCGACCGCCACGCCCGAACCGCCAACCGCTACGCCTGAACCCACGCAGCAACCGGTATCGGTGCGCGCCGCGGCTGGTGAACCGATCCAGTTGACCAACAACGGGTGCTGCACGCAGCCATTTTGGTCGCCGGACGGCCAGCAGGTGCGTTTTATTGACAAACCCGCCGCAGATCAGCCGGTTGGTATCTGGGGAGTGAACATTGCAGCGCCCTTGTCTGCCCCGCAATTCGTCACAGATCGGCTGGCGGAAAGCAGCGCATCACCTCTGTTCATCATCGAAACCGGCGGAGATGCCACGATCATTGAACGCCGCGCCACGGGCGAACGCTGGACAGTGACCGCGGCGCAAGGACGCAACGTGCAGATAGCGCCCGATCAAACGCACATCGCCTGGACCATCACCAACAACGATGCACCCTCCAGCGATCAGGTGACCGCGCTCTGGATCGCTGATCTGGATGGTGGCAATGCACGGCAGATCGCCACCCTACCGCGCGGCGGCTTGAGCGGCTGGATCAACAACGACACGCTGCTCATCAGCGGGCGCGACAGCCAGACCGCCCGCGAGCAGGTGGTTTCCACCTATTCCCTCGTGGATGGCGCGCGCGTGGAGCTGATTCGCAGCGAGCGGCTGCGCGGCACATCGTTGTCGCCCAGCGGCCAATGGCTGATCTATTACCTGGCCTTTGACCCGGATCGGTCGCTGAATGGCTTGTGGCTGACCAGCGCCGATGGCACACAAACCACCCACCTCGACGATGCCCTGTTTGGCAGCTACCAGTGGCGACCGTGCGGTGAGCGTTGCAGCGCAGCCCAGGATCGTCTGTTGATCGTACCTTTCCAGCCCGACACGCTGTATCATACCTTCCTCGAATTCAATCCGAACAGCGGCGCGGTGCAGCCGCTGACCGATCCTGCGACCAGCACGATCAAGATTGCCAACGCCGACTGGCGCGTTGCACCAGATGGTCGCAGCGTGGTCTATGTAGAGAACCGCGACCGCAACTTGTGGCTTTTGCCGTTGCCTGAGCGGTAAGGCCCACTTCAAGCAAAGATTTCAAGGACAGGCCTTCCCAGCCAGCCTGCCTTGACAGCGACGCGATGACAAATTCCCCTGGTCATCGCGTCGTTGCGCGTCAAGCGCGGGCGAAGCTGCAAAGTTATAACGGGTTCTCTATTGGTTCTTAATATTTTCTAAACAATAAACGTGTATTGTGAAGAGGACAAGCGCGATTTGGCAAAGCAGCAGCGTGACAACGTTTGGAGACAGACTTTGTTAACGAGTCGCAACATTGGTAGCAGATAAACGGTATTTTTCGGATGACTGTGTATTATGTGGAATAATTCGCACAGGAAACGAAACTGTGCGATAAAAATCCTGTCCTTTACCGAATGGAGAAAGTTTATGAAGAAAAATATCGTGTTTGCGATTGTTGCCCTGGCCGCGATCGTCCTGGCCTTCTTGCTGTATCAGGTTTTTAAGACGCCAGAAGAAGCGAGTGCCCCCATTGCTGCCATTCCGGTGACCGTGGAAACGGCAGCGCCCACCGCTCAGGCCGCGGCAACCGAGGTCCCCACGGTTGCCCCCACGGCCGAAAGCATGGCCACTGAAGCGCCGGCTGCGGCCACTGAAGCACCAGCCGCCGCCACTGAGGCTCCACCCGCCGCCACCGAAGCACCAGCCGCTTCGGCTCCTGTGATTTTTGAAATTCAGCAGGATCGTTCTCAGGCGCGCTTCATCATCAATGAAGTGCTGCGCGGCACGCCGACGCGCGTCGTTGGCGCCACGGATCAGGTCGCTGGACAAATCGCCATTGATCCGGCGAATCCGGCCGCAGCACAGGTAGGCACGATATTAGTCAATGCGCGCACGCTGGCAACCGACAACGATTTTCGTAACCGCGCCATCAAGAATCAAATTCTGAGCACCAACACCTACGAATTTGTGACCTTTGAGCCAACCCAGGTGACCGGACTGCCTGCCAGCGTCGCGGTTGGACAGGCACTGACTTTCCAGGTGGTCGGCAACCTTACGGTGCGCGATGTCACCAAGGAAGTAACTTTCGATGTGACCGCGACGCCGATCAGTGAGACGGAGATCAGCGGGCTGGCCTCTCTGACCATCCCGTACCGTGACCTGGGACTGAGCATCCCCGATGCGCCTTCCGTGGACACTGTAGAAGATACCGTGCTGCTTGAGCTGGAATTCGTAGCGGTTGCGCAGTAATAAGCCCCTTTGAACCGTCCCGGCCTCCTCGACAAACCGATGAGGTCGGGCGGTATCAACCATCCATGACACAGGGTTCATATGGCGAAAGCAATTTTGGTCGTTGACGACAAAAAAGAAATCCGCATAATGATCAAGGCCTATCTGGAACAGGAAGGCTTTCGCGTGGTGACCGCGGCTGACGGGCAAGAGGCATTGTATGTTGCGCGCCACGAGCGCCCCGACCTGATCATTCTCGACCTGATGATGCCGCAGATGGGCGGATACGAATTTCTCAGCGCCCATCGTCGCGAAACAGACACACCGATCATCATTCTGACGGCCAAGCTGGAAGAAGGTGACAAGGTACTCGGTCTGGAGTTGGGCGCGGATGATTTTGTCACCAAGCCGTTTAGTATGCGCGAGCTAACCGCACGCGTGCGCGCAGTGCTGCGTCGGACTGGCCGCGAGCAGACCGAAAACGAAATATTGCGCGTGGCCGATGTGGTTTTCGATCGGGCACGCCGTTTGGTAACCGTCTCCGAACGCGCAGTAGACCTGACCCCTTCAGAGTTTGACTTGCTGGGTGCCTTTCTGGCTGCGCCGGGGCGTGCATTCAGCCGCGCCGAGTTGCTGGACCGGCTGCAGGGCGACGCATACGATGGCTATGAACGCACCATTGACGTGCATATCCGTAACCTGCGCCTGAAGATCGAGCCAGATCCGGCCAAGCCACGCTATATCGAGACGGTGTACGGCGTGGGGTATCGGTTCGCGTCGGAGTAGGCGGTGGCCCGGTCGAAGACCAACAAGTGGCCCCGTGGTAAGACGAAAAGAAAGCCTTTACATACGTTTTAAGAAGTGCTATTGGTTCTATTTCAATTTTCAGCCTTCACCTTTCAGGATTGACCTCATGCTATGCGCTCGCTAACCCAAAAGCTTACCCTGGCCTTTTTATTTATCGGCTTGATCGGTGCTGCCCTGGTGGCGATATTCGTCAGCGTGCGCACCCAGCGCGAGTTCGATCAGTTTGTTTTGGATCGTTATCAACAGGATATCGTGGATGAGCTGGCTGAATATTACGAAGTCAACGGAAGCTGGGCCGGGCTATCTGGAATCAGTTTGCAATTTGCCCGTCCCGACGACGACAAGCCGCGTCCCAAATACACAAGCCCGCCTATCGCATTGGTAGATACTACCGACACAGTGGTTTTGGAAAGTCACGACTATCGTCTGGGACAACAACTAAACCGCAATCAATTACGCAACGCCATCCCCATCAAAGTGAATGGTAAACTCGTTGGTCAGGTATTGGTTGATACCCGCGATAATAATGACCAGCGGGATCAGGTGTCGCCAGAACAGGAATTTTTAGGCCGCGTAAACCAGGCCATTCTGTACAGTGCTTTAGGGGCAACCATTCTCGCCTTGATTTTAGGCGTACTGCTCGCGCGCGCGATCTCCCGTCCAGTCAAGGAACTGACGGAAGCGACTCATCGCGTGGCCGAAGGCGAGCTGGGCTTGCAGGTTCCCGTGCGCACGCGCGACGAACTGGGCGATCTGGCTGGCTCGTTCAACCGTATGAGCGCCGACCTGGCGACTGCCAACCAGTTGCGTCGCCAGATGACCGCGGACATCGCCCACGAGTTACGCACGCCGCTCAGTGTTATTCTGGGCTATACCGAGGCGCTGGTGGATGGCAAACTACCTGGCAAGCCAGCGATCTACGAAGCGATGTATGGCGAAGCCAGGCTGCTCAACCATCTGATTGACGATCTACGCACCCTTTCGCTGGCTGATGCCGGTGAATTAAGCCTAAACCGCGGCCTCGTACTTCCCAGCGAGATCGTGGAACGCACAGCGACGTCCCACGTTGCCCTGGCCGCACAGCGCGGCATCAGCCTGCAAACCCAGATTGCACCGGATTTGCCGCTGGTGCAGGTGGATCGTGAGCGTATGGCCCAGGTGTTGGCGAATCTGGTGACCAATGCACTGCGCTACACCCCGGAAGGCGGGGCCGTCACCCTGTCGGCGCAGCGCGTTGGCGATAATCAGGTGCAGCTTCAGGTGCGCGATACCGGCCCCGGCATTGCCGCCGATCACTTGCCTTTTGTGTTCCAGCGTTTTTACCGTGCCGACACATCGCGCAGCGCCAACGGCGAGTCGGGCCTGGGGCTGGCAATTGCCAAGTCGCTGATCGAGGCGCACGGTGGAACGATTCGAGTGGATAGCATCGCAGGAAAAGGAGCCACGTTTACCATCACCTTGCCCGTAGCCGCAGAAGATGCGGACGACCTGGCTTGAGCTTGTCTTCACGACTGCTGACAAGGCTTTTTGAGCTGGATAAGCTTAGACAAGAGTGTACAAGATGAAAACCCGTGTGACGTTAATCCTTGCACTTCTACTGCTGGTCGTGCTGAGCGCCGCCTGCGCCAGCCCCCGCAGCACCATCTCCCCTGTTTCCGAAGCAACCCCTATCAATGTGGCCGCACTGGCCGATAGCGTGGTCGCCCAGGTTCAGGCGCAGTTGCCCAAACAAACGGCCGAAATCGATTCAGCCACCCTGAGCGCAGCCATTAAAGCCGAGCTGGAAAAGGTTGTGCCCGCGGTTGCCGCGGAAAAACTCCAGCAGATGGTGGACGAAGCCGTACAGGCGCGTCTGGCGCAACAGGGCAGCGTCTCTACCGTCAGCCAGACCAATCTCGTCGGCGACGCTGCCGATCTACAAACAACGCTGGAAAGCCTGTACCAGCGCACCAACCCCTCCGTAGTGTACATCATCACCAGCCAGGGCAGCGGCAGCGGCTTCGTATATGACAACGACGGCCACATCGTGACCAACCGGCACGTTGTGGCAGGTTCAAACCAATTCGAAGTGGTGTTTGCTTCCGGCGAGCGGCAAGCAGCCGAGTTGGTGGGCGCGGACGCAGACAGCGACATGGCCGTCTTGAAGGTAGGCGCGCTGCCGAATGGCGTGCAACCCCTGCCACTGGCCCAAGCCGACGCCATCAGTGTAGGCCAATTCGTGGTCGCCATCGGCAATCCTTTCGGCGAGCAGGGTTCAATGACCCTCGGCGTCGTGAGCGGCCTGGGGCGCAGCCTGCGTTCGCAGCGCGGCCTGACCAACAGCGGCACTGCATATTCGTTACCCAGCGTGATCCAAACGGACGCACCGATCAATCCCGGCAACTCAGGCGGCCCGCTGCTGAACCTGGCCGGTGAAGTGGTGGGTATCAACTCGGCCATTGCCAGCGCCACCGGCGTTGGTTCTGGTGTCGGCTTCGCCATTCCCGTGGTTGCCGTGCATCAGATCGTGCCCGATTTGATCAGCCAAGGCGGGCATAACTACTCCTATCTGGGCGTTAGCTTCGACGATGAAATCAGCCTGCGCGATCAGTCGCTGTACGGCATTGACCAGACCCAGGGCGCCTACGTAGTCAGCATCAGCCCCGGCGGGCCAGCCGATCAAGCCGGCCTGCGCCAGGCCGATCCCAACACCGGGCGCGGCGGCGATCTCGTCGTGGCGATTGACGGCCAGCCGGTGGGTGACTTTGGTGACCTGAACAGCTATCTGGTCTTCCATACCCAGCCAGGCCAGCAGATCGAACTGAGCGTGCTGCGCAACGGCGAACAGATCAGCGTGCCTGTAACACTGGGCGAACGTCCTTAACCATCAAGCCTCGCATGAGGCGCGTCGCATCTATCTGAAAGCAAGGCCTGACCGCCGGTTTACGGCAGCCGGGCTTTGCTCTTTTCCAACCGACCACTGTTTGAAACTGTATCGAGGTGATTGTATGAACAAGTTCCATGCTTCGGCTTTTTCCTCCCACTCCCGCTGGCTGGTGCTGGTTGCGCTGATCGGCGTGCTGGCTGCTTGCAGCGGCAAGGCGAAGCCGGTTAACACGCCGACCGTTCCGCCTGTGGCCGCCAGTGCCGCGCCTGTTGCGGCTGCGGCTGCGACCTTCACACCGCAGCCAACGGCTACTGCCACGCCTCAGCCGACCGCACCTCCCACCCCCACACCGACCGTTACGCCGACGCCAACCTCCTTGCTGACGATTGATTATTTGCGCCAGCAAAATTATCCAGGCAGCCAGTTGGTCATTGAAGATACGTTTACCCCCGGTTCCAACTACGACCGCTACTACGCATCCTATTATTCCGAAGGGCTGAAACAATATGGCCTGCTGACGATCCCGCGCGGCCAGAAGCCCACCACTGGCTGGCCGGTGATCATCTTCAACCACGGCTACATCCCCCCCAGTCAGTACAAGACCACAGAGCGCTATGTAGCCTATCTGGACGGCTTTGCCCGCAGCGGGTACATTGTATTTCGCGCAGATTACCGCGGGCACGACCAATCAGAAGGCCGCGCGTCGGGCGCGTATGGCTCGCCCGATTACATCATTGACGTGCTAAATGCCGTGGCGACGTTGAAACAGTATCCTGACGCCGATCCGACGCGCATTGGCATGTGGGGACACAGCATGGGCGGCTGGATCACCCTGCGCGCAATGGTGACCGATCCTGACATCAAGGCGGGAGTCATCTGGGGCGGTGTGGTGGGGTCATACGAGGACTTGCTGACCAAGTGGCGGCGCGGCACGCGCCCAGCGCCAACGCCCAACCCCAACGGCTCGCCGACGCGCTGGCGCAACAGCCTGAGCTTGCTGTATGGCTCGCCGCAAACCAACCCCTCGTTCTGGCAATCCATCTCGGCGAACTACTTCCTGGAGGACCTGTCCGGCCCGATCCAGTTGCATCACACGATGGGCGACGAAGAAGTGCCGGTGGAGTTTTCGCAAATCCTCTACGAGCAGGGGCAGGAAGCGGGTATGCCGATTGAACTCGTCACCTATCCGGGAGATGATCACGATATTACCGCGAACTTTGACCGCGCCATGAGCCAGTCGGTGGCATTCTTTGACCGCTGGCTGCGGCAGCCGATCAACCTGGCGGACGCGTCAGGGCCGACGGTGTTCACCGGCAGCGGCTTGGCGAACCTGCGCGCAGGCCCAGGGACGAGTTTCAGCGTGGTGGGACAGATGCAGGCGGGCGACAGCCTGCCGATCATTGGCAGCAACGTGGATCGTACCTGGTGGCAGGTACAAAGTGCGCAAGGTCCTGCCTGGGTCAGCAACATCGTGGTACTGGCCGCGCATTACGCCACTGTGCCGGTGGTCGAAGAGGTGGCCGGGCCGTGATCGGTCACGCGCAAAGGGGCCAGATGATGCTGTTCTGCATCACCTGGCCCCTTTTTTATTTATTGCTGTCTTATGCGCCGCGCACGTAGGTGCGCAGCAACGTGGCTGGACTATGCGCAACGATGCGATACTCGCCCAATGCCGCCGGCAGCAGGCAGAAGTGCACCGCAGCCAGCGGCAGCCCATTCACCTCGACCAAGCCGCTCAGCACGCCCCAAATTTCCAAGCTTTCGCCCGTACAAGCTCCCTGCCACACCGCGCCGCTGTCCAGCATGATGCGCTCGGTGGTGAAATAGCGGTTGCTGCACAGCAGTTCGCGGCGCTGCCCCGGCTCTGCAGCCAACAGCCGCGGCGTGCCAACCGGCGGCTCCACACGGTCGAAATCAATCACTTCCAACGCCCGGTCCACATGCAGCGGCCGCGCCTGTCCGTTCTTGTCCACGCGTCCCCAGTCATACACGCGGTAGGTGGTGTTGGAATTCTGCTGGATTTCCGCGATCAACAGGCCGCCCATGATTGCGTGCAGCGTGCCCGCGGGCACGCACACGTGGTCGCCTGCCCGCACGCGTACGCGATGCAACTGCGTCTCCAGACGATTGCTGGCGATGCCGCGGCGCAGGCTGTCCACGGTCACACCCCGCCGGACGCCCACGATCAATTCAGCGTCCGGCTCGGCGTGCAGCACCACCCACATCTCCGTTTTGCCCAGTTCATCCCCTTCGTGCGCCTGCGCGTAACTGTCATCGGGGTGAACCTGCACCGACAGCGGCGCGTGCGCGTCCAGCAGCTTGACCAGCAGGGGAAATTTGCCGCGCGCCTGCGCCCAGGCATTGTGCCGCCCGATCAGATCGAGACCCAATTCGGCATGGACTGCGGTTAGCGGCTGGCCGGCAAAGGGACCATTGGCAACCAACGACGCGCCGTCTTCATGCGCGGCGATCTCCCAACTTTCCGCGATGGTGCCGCCAGCGGGCAGAGACCGCCCCAACTTGCGGTGCAGATTACGTCCGCCCCACAGGTACTCTTTCAGAACCGGTGTAAAGATCAGAGGATACAGGGAATGCGCCATTGTCATTGCAGGTATCAAATTTTAGTCAACTGAAGTTTCTTTTGCTGAAAGTTCAGTTGTATGTAAAACCATAAGTTCGTATCGAAAAGCCCAGACCGGGAAGGCATAGGCCCGAACGCTGCGTCCATTATAACGCTTTCAAGGTTTATCCTCAATTTGTGAGAGGACATGCAGACGGCGATGTGTTGGTTCGCACCGGGGATGCAAACTGCACGGATGATCCTTTTATACTATTAGGTATAGAACTTACAGAACAATATACTGTTTAGTATAGAATAGACACGGTAAAGGGACACCCATGACTGCACCAACTGTAAAAAACGAACAAGTTGCCCTGCCAACAGTGCCGGTTAACGAAAACACCGAACGCATCTTCCACGAAGCCTGGCTGATGTTTCAGGAATTGGGTTATCGCGGCGCGTCCATTGACGAGCTGTGCCAGCGTTGCAACCTGACCAAGCCAACGCTGTATTACTACTTCGGCAACAAGGAGCGCCTGTTTATTCAGGTGATGTTGCGCCAGTTGCAGGGGTATCGTGCGATTTTACAAAGTACAGAGCCGTTGACAACGCGGCTGGAGGCGCTGGCTGCTGCCATGCTGGCCTCTTTCAGCACAGACATCAGTAGCATGATGCACGACATGGCACACATCCATGATCCCGCGCTGCACCGCGTGGTCAATCAGGCTTTTCGTCGCGAGCTGATGGACCCACTGATCGCAGTGATGCAAGCTGGTATGACCACAGGTCAATTACGCGCAGATGAGCCGGAGTTCTACGCCTGGATTTTTCTTGGTTTGGTCAACACCTTTATCCGTACAAAATCGAGTACAACGCAAGCCGCGCTGCCGCCAGCAAATCTTCTGGCCCGGCGTCTGGTCGCATTTTTTCTGGTTGGAGCTGAAACTTTTCAAGACAGGAAGGAATAATTTATGTCGCAAGCTATGCCCGCTGCCAGTCGTCCTACCCGCCGCCAATGGCTGACCCTGCTCGTACTTAGCCTGGGCCTGGCCATTGTCATCATTGACAGCACCATCGTCAACGTAGCCATTCCCTCAATCCGCAAGGAATTCAACGCCACCTTGCAGCAACTGGAATGGGTCAACTCCATCTACGCGCTGATCTATGCCGCGCTGATCGTCACCTGGGGGCGCATCGGCGACCAGATCGGGCGCAAGCGTATCTTTATTGCCGGTGTGGTCGTCTTCGTGATCGGCTCGCTGGTAGCTGGCGCGGCCAGCAGCATCAATATGCTGATTTTGGCCCGTGTCATTCAGGGTCTGGGTGCAGGCATGACCTCGCCCTCAACGCTGTCCATCGTCTCTGCCACCTTCACCGGCCGCGCGCGCGGCATCGCTTTTGGCGTGTGGGGCGCGGTGGCGGGAGCCTCGGCCGCGCTTGGTCCACTGCTCGGCGGCTGGCTGACCACCAACGCCAGTTGGCGTTGGGGCTTCTACATCAACCTGCCGATTGGCCTGATCGCCATCATCGGTTCGATCCTGCTGATTCAGGAATCGCGCGACAGCGGGCACAAGCTGTCCTTCGACATTCCCGGTATCTTGCTGACCGGCTTTGGTATCGGCGCCATGGTCTTTGGCTTGATCGAAGGCCAGACCTATGGCTGGCTTAAACCCAAGCAGCCATTCAGCATCGGTTCCTGGACCTGGCCGTATGAAAACGTCTCCATCACCTTCGTCAGCATGGTCATCAGCATCATCTTGCTGGCTCTCTTCGTCTGGTGGGAATTGCGGATGCAGCGCCGCGGCAAGGAACCGCTGTTCGACTTCACGCTGACGCGCTTTAGCAGCTTCCGCTTTGGCCTGATCACCGTAGCAATTGTGGCGCTGGGCGAGTTTGGTATCATCTTCGTGTTGTCGTTATACTTGCAGGGCGTGCTGGGCTTGAGTGCGTTCCAAACGGGCCTGCTCTTCCTGCCCTTCGCGCTGGCAACGCTGTTCACTGCCCCCAGCGCGGGCATTCTGTCTTCACGCTTCGGTGCCAAGTGGGTCGTGACCACGGGCATGTTGCTGGAAGCTGCTGCGATCTTCGCGCTGTATCTGGTGCTGCGGGTAGACACGCCGATCCCGCTGATCATTGCCGTGCTGGTGCTGTACGGCGTCGGGGTCGGGCTGGCAATTGCACAATTGACCAGCGTGGTGCTGAGCGAAGTGCCGCCACAGCGGCTGGGGGCTGGCTCCGGCGCGAACAACACCATCCGTCAGGTCGGCGCGGCCATTGGTGTGGCGATCATTGGCGCGGTGCTGACCACCGGCATCGGCAACTCGGCCCGCACACAACTGGACGCCAACCAGGCCATCCCAGATTTCGTCAAAACGGCCATTGTGCAACAGTTGGAAGAAGGCGCAGGCATGAGCGAAGGCAGCAGCGCCAGCATTGAAGGCATGCCCGCGGGCGCAGAAAATACGCCGGCTGGTCAAGCTATCGTGCAAGTCATCAAACAATCGTTCGTGGACGGTGCACGCAGCGCGGCGTTGATTGCCAGTATCTTTGTGTTGCTGGGCGCCCTCAGCTCGTTGCTCATTCCCAACACCAAGATGCAAACCATGCAAGAAGTGGCTGGGCATTAGTTTCGCCCCTCACACCAAAGGAACTCACCCATGTACGCAAGAATCGTTGTCCCGCTGGATGGCTCGCCGCTGGCCGAGCAGGTGCTGCCGCATGTGCAGGGGCTGGCCCGTTGCCTGGGCAGCCAGATCATCCTGTTGCAAGTATTAACCCACAAAACCTATGACTATCTGCTGGACGACGCGGCGCTGTCGGAATCGCTGCGTTCCTCTGAACAAACGTTGGCGACTGATTACATCACCCCGCTGGTGCGCAAGCTGGAAGCAGAAGGGTACTCGGTCACTGCCGACGTGACAACCGCCACTGGCGCGGTAGCAGATGCCATCGTCGAGTTCACGCGGCGCGTGGATGGCAGCCTGATCGCCATGTCTACGCATGGACGCACCGGCCCGGCGCGCTGGGTGTTGGGCAGTGTGGCCGACCGCGTCGTGCGCGCCGCGGGCATCCCAGTGTTATTGATCCACCCCCGCGACTGATTCGCCGCGGTGCAGCACCAAAAAGTCCCCGGTTCAGGCCGGGGACTTTTTGGTTTGCATCGCACGGCTGTTACGGCGACCAAACAGTCAACTCAATGAAATCGCTGCCCTGTGGCGTCAGCAGCCGTTGACCGGAAGCAGGATCGTATAGCCCGGCGATCATGCGCACCGGCGGCCAGGCTGCACCGTTGGGCGCAGCCAAAGCCAGGCGTTCTTCAATCACCTGCCCGGCTTGCCAGTTGGTAGTTGGGGCGAAGCCGCCCAGCGGAACACTGTCCCAGCCCGCTAGCAGGCTGCCGGATTGCGCATCCAGCGCCTGCACGAAGGTGTGCAGATCGGCTGCGACCGGCTGTTGAGCGTGCCATCGCAGGGTGATCAGGAGAAGGGGCGCGTCGGCCGGGGCAGCGGCCAGCGACCAGCTTTCCAGCACGATTTCGCCATCCAGCCGCGCGGCCGGTTGCCCCTCGACACTGACCGGCTGCGGCGCGGCCACGCTGGTCAGCCGGAAGCCGTCTTCGAGCCATTCCGAGCCAAGCAAGTAGCCGCGCTGCAACAAAGCCAGCTCGGTGGTACTGGCAGGATCGCCGGGGCCAACCCCCTCGGTCAAGAGGGCCAGCCGCGGGTAGGCTTGCAGCAAGCTGTCCACGCGCTGCGTACTCGGACCCTCTTCCCCTGCGGGCAGGCGGTACAGCCCATAAAACGGTGTGCGCGCGTCGGCAGCATTCAAAAACGAAGTGAGCTGGTCAAGGGGCTTTTGATACAGGGCCGGGTTGAGCAGCAAAGCTGGCATTGGCTCGGCGGCTTGCACGCGTGTGAGCGCGGACGTGTACGCGGGGGCCGCGGGGTAGCCGAACTGTGTCAGCCCCAGCCAGCGCAATAAAATCACGGAAGCGCCGATTATGATCAGGGTGGTTGCAGTCACCACGCCCCGCCGGGGCCGCCACAATGCGATAGCCGCCAGCACGATGCAGCCCGCGGCCAACAAGAGGCCTTGCGCCTGGCCGTGCAGCCAGGCAATGTCGAGCCAGGCGCGCTGCGGCGTCAACGTCCACAGCGGGTAGCGCTGCCCCAACGTCTGCGTTTCTGGCAATGAATTCCAGACCACACCGGGCAACTGGATGATGAAGCCGGCTACTGCCAGCCCCAGCAGCGTCCAGCGTTGCCAACCGCGGCCAGCCGTTGCCCGCTCCACAGCAGGCAACAGCAACAAGAGCAGGATCGGTAGCACAGGCAACACATAGCGCGGCCCCCACACCGGGCCACCCCAAAACACCGGCCATTTGGCGTACAGCAAAATGGTGACCACGGCGATGGCGGCCAGTCGCCAGCCCAACGCGCCATGACGCTTGACAAAGGCTGGAAACGCCCCAAAAAGCGCCAGTAGCGGCGGCGCAAACAGAAAAATGCTGCGATCCGGGCTGACGAGAAAGCCGACGATGCCCGCCAGCAGTGAACCGTTAAAGGTTTCGTAATAGCCGAACTGCAAAGGATCGCCAAAACGCCACCAGTTGAAGCAGAGCAATAATACCCCTGTGATGCCAATGGGCAAGGCAAACCAGATCAACCGGCGGGTCAGCATGGCTGGCTGGCGCTGCCAGAGCAACCAGGCAAAGAAGGGGGTGAGCAGAATGGACGCGGGGCGAATGGCGATGGTGGCTGCCATGGCCAGCCCGGCCAGCAGCGCGCGGCGGTCGCTGACACGGTCGGCCACGCTCCAGACGAGGATGACCCAGCCCAGCGCCACCAATGGCTCGCTGAACATCGTCTTGGCGTAAACCCAGGCGTAGGTACACAGGCCGAACAGCAAGGCAAGTATCGTTGCCGTGCGCTGGGAATAGCCTAGGCGCGCGGCGGTCAATACCAAGAAATAGCCTGTCAGTGCGGTGGCAAGGGCGTTGAGCAACATGGCGGTGCTGGCCAGCCCAGCACCCGGGATGAGACGGGCAACGGCAACCAGTATCGCCACCAGCGCAGAATGGCCGATGCCATACTTGGAATACAGCTCGCCATCCACCCCCACCCGCGCCTGCGCATCGAAGGGTGATCCCCAAAACAGCGTGCTTTCGTCCACGCGGGCGTGATAGACAAGGTTGCGGCTGACAGCAAATACGGCTTGCTCGTCAATGGAATGGAACGCGCCGCTGACGGTCAGCCAGTAGACCGCGAAGAGCAGCAGCGCGGCCGCGGCAGCCTGCCATTTGACACGGGAAGAGGGGATTGTAGTTTGCATAGACAGGATTCACGAAGGCCCAGCGGCGAAGGACGCCGGCAGCCAGGGTTTGCGTCGTACAAGCTCGCCCCAGGCGAGTCATAGGCTGCACGATGTAGCACACATCAACGGTTGAACTGCTTGCAGGAAGCGCCTGGACAGAAGTTCCACTGAATGTATGGTAGCTCCAAACAGTTCGATCACAGTATACCCGCAGTTAGCGCAGCACCAAACTAGCATTTACGAGGAGTATTTTGGCAACACAAGTATCAAATCCGAAGATAAACCCACTCAGGGAAAGGTTTTGGCGGCAGGTTGAAATTGGGGCATAATCGCGCAGGCACGACTGTGCGCTCACCTCATTTTGGCAAAGTGGCTAGGCCCTTCAGCTCATGCAAACCCGTCCACAGTGGCTATCCTGGCTCCACCCTGCAATCTTGCTCATTCTGCTGTTGGCAGCGGCTTTGCGCTGGAACCAACCGACCTGGATCGAGTTCAAATACGACGAAGCGCACACCTTCCAGCTCAGCGCCAGCATTGCCGCCGGTCGTGCCTTCCCTCTGTTGACCGGCGGCACTTCGCTGGGCATCGAGCGTCCGGCGCTGGATGTGTACCTCAATGCCCTGACCTTGCGCTGGCTGGGACATCACCCGGAAGCGCTGGTATGGTTGCAAGGAAGCCTGGGGGTGCTTGCCACTGCGCTGACCTTCGCGCTGGGCAAGCAGCTCGGTGGGCCAGCGGTTGGCCTGTGGGCGGCGCTGTTCATGGCTGCCAATCCCTGGCTGGTTCAGTTCGACCGTAAACTGTGGGCGCACATTCAGGTCGCGTTGAGCGTGGCGCTGCTCTGGCTGGCCTGGCAAGTGGTGACTCGACGCAACAATCGCGCCATCATTGGCTTTTGCGTCACAGCGGCTTTGCAACTGCTCACGCATGTGCTGGCATGGCTGCAACTGCTAAGCTGGCTGGCCGCGGTGGCGGTGGCTCCCAAACGCTGGAGGCGCAAGGAAACGCTGATCGGTCTCGGTCTGGCGTTGTTGTTGCTATTACCGTATGCCGCAGCGCTGCTCAGCCAGCCCGGAGAGGCAGCGCTGGCAAGCGATCCTGCTCCGGTGCTGTCCGGCAACGTCGCCTGGCGGCTGGGCGCTGGCTGGGGACAACTGCGGCAACTGACTGGCGGCTCAGGGATCGCCAGTCTCGTGGGAGTGCGCGCCACCGGCTGGTATGCCGCAGCGGATACGCTGGCTTGGCTGGTGCTGGGGTTGGTGGTGCTGGGGATCGTGCGCCTAATAAATTTAGCCTGGCACGCACCCGAACAAACGCGGCGCGGCGCACGGCTGATACTCGCCTGGGGGATCGGTCCGCTGTTGGCACTTAGCATAGGCGCGCCGGTCTATTTGCAATACTGGACAGTTCTGTTGCCCTTGCCGGCGCTGTTTTTCGCGGTTGGCATGGGCGTGGTTATGAACTGGTTGGCCCGCAGGCGTTTTCCCGGCGAATGGGTTGGTGTTGGTCTGGCTGCGCTGAGCGCGCTGGCCTGGGTGGGCAGTTACAACACCATGTTGACCGCGGCGGCCAGCGGATCGGGCGACAATGGCTTTGGCGTGCCGCTAGCGCGCTGGCAAGCTGCGACCGAAGCCGCACACAGTCGGGCCAGACAGCTCGGGCTGACATCGGTGCAGGTGGCGCTGCCGGGCATGGATCCGCGCTACGAGGACAGCCCCGCCGTGGTGGCCGCACTGTTCGACGAACAAATCACCGCCCGTTTCGTCAAACCATCTTCTTCGTTTGCACTGGTTGACCAACGTTACGAATTGGAACCGATTGTGCGGGCACTGGTGGTTGAACATCTGCCCTGGCCCTATCAGACCTATCCTTCCTTTCCCGACGCGATGCAACTGGCAGCCACCGAGCCAACCTTGGTGCTGTGGGCAGTGGACAGGCCGGACATTGAGCCGTTTTTACAGAACAACGGCGAATTGCAGTGGGAAGGAGCCTGGGCAGCCAGCGATCCGCCCGTGCGCCTGTACGAGCTGCCTGCCCGGCAGACGCTGTGGCAGAAGCTGGCACAGGCCACTGAAGCCTTCGCGGCGGGCTATGCACCTGCTCAGGTGCGCGTGGCCACCAACGGCGACCGATCCGAATTGCCCGCCGAACTACCGGCTGCCCTGCCGCCTGTTCTGTTGCCAGCGGATGCGGCAGACCGAGCTGGCGCGGTCAGGCAGGTCGCCGATTTCGTCGCAGCGGGTGTGCGCCGCGTGGTCTTCGTGGATCAACCGTCTGGCTGGTGGGACAACGATACTTTGGCGCGCACGGCACTGGCTGGTGCGTACACGCCCGTGCTGGAAACCACGGTTGGCGTGTGGCCGGTGGTGATTTACGAGCGTGTGCCTGCACCGCTGCCAGCCATGAACGTGCTTTTTACAGACCCGACAGCGGCTGATTTAGAACTATACCTGGCAGGCACGACACTGACCGCCACCGAAACTGCTCCAGGGGGGGTGGTTGGCGTATATCTTGCCTGGGCACAGCCAGTGACACCCCTGCCAGATGATTTAAAACTATCTCTTCAGCTTTTGGATGCCTCCGGCGCTTTGGCGGCTCAGGTAGACCAGCCCTTTGCGATGGGTGGTGAGGCTGGCGCGCAAAGCTATGGCCTGCTGTTGCCCGCGACCCTGCCTGCCGGTGACTATCGAATGGTGTTAGCGTTGTACCACGGCAAGAGTGGGCAGCGATTGCAGGCAACGCCTGATAACGCCGACCATATTATCCTGGGCACAGTACACATTGCTTGAGCAGATGGAGCGATGCACTTGTTTTCCCAAAACCATTTGTATTTCAGTCCTTCAGCCAGGGCGATTCTGCTAATTTTTGTCGTGTTGGCAAGTATCTACAGCATAGTCAATCCGATTATGGAATCGCCCGATGAAGAATATCATGTACCGGTGCTGATCCACATCGCCAATACCGGCACATTGCCGGTACAAAAGCCGGGCTTAAATACATTGTGGGAGCAGGAAGGAAGTCAACCGCCGTTGTATTATTTGGTCAGCGCGATTTTAATCAAGCTGATTGACACCACTGATCTGGCGCAGGTCAGATTCATGAATCCCCATGCCACCGTAGGTCAGCCTGAACTACCCTTCGGCAAAAACAAGATAATTCACTCGGCTGAAGCATTTCCCTGGCGCGGCAGTGTGCTGGCTATTCACCTTGTGCGCTTTTTTTCGATTACTCTCGCGGCAGGAACCTTGTTGTTTACCTACTTGCTGGCAAATAGTTTATTCCCCAAGCAGCCTTATATCGCCACCGGCAGCATGGCTTTGACCGCGTTCAATCCCATGTTCTTGTTTATCAGCGCATCCGTGAACAACGATAATTTAACGATTTTTCTTTCTTCGTTGGTGATGCTTGTGCTGGTGCGCATGATCTTAAGAAAAAGCTATTCCAGCAAGCTGCTGCTGGCATTGGCTGTACTGATTGGTTTGGCCTGCCTGACGAAGTTAAGCGGTTTGGTACTCTTGCCTTTGAGCATTTTAACACTCAGTTATGTACGTCTTGATGCAAAGAACTGGCGTTTATCCAGAATCTGGCAAGGCTTGCTGGCAGACATCGCCTTTCTGGCTGCTGTCGCCGCTGGGCTGGCAGCCTGGTGGTACGTGCGTAACTGGCAGCTATACGGCGAGTTGACCGGCCTGGCTACCATGGTTCAGATCGTCAGCCCACGCGCCGAAACTCCAACTGCCGGCCAACTTGTTGCCGAATTCCAGGGATTTCGCATGAGCTACTGGGGATTGTTCGGCTCGTTTATGATTTTGATGCAGCCGGTCTGGCTCTACAAAGTCATGGATGCCTTTACGATCATTTGTGCGCTGGGGATCATCCTGAGGGGATTTCGTACACAAAGAAGCGCCGCAACCCCCACGCGCGTCGCTATACTCTTGCTTGCATTGTGGGTGCTGATAACGTTTCTTGCGCTGATACGCTGGACAAGCACAACTATGGCGTCGCAGGGAAGACTCATGTTTCCCACAATAGCAGCTTTGTCACTGTTCATGGTGATGGGATTCCTGGCGTGGGTTCCCGAACGCATCCGGAATCACGTAGTGCGGAGCGGAGCGACGCTATGGCTTTTGTTGGCTGTGCTGGCTCCATTTCTATTCATCACTCCTGCCTACGCGCGCCCGCAGCCCGTTGTCGCACAGATGCCAGCGACCGCGCAGCGGCTTGATTATCGTTTTGCTGATATAGCCACATTAATTGGCTTCGAACTCGACAAAAATCAGGTAGCCCCCGGCGACTACCTTGTCGTCACTTTGTATTGGCAGGTCAACAAACGCACAGATACACCTTTGAGCGTTTTTGTCCATGTCAACAGCCTGGAAACCACCCTGCCGTTCGCACAGACTGACTTATACCCGGTAGATGGCAGCTATCCAACTACCTGGTGGCAACCAGGGGAGATTGTCAAAGATCGTATTTTGGTACCCATAAGCGCCGATACACCTGGGCCAATTCCGGCATGGGTATCGGCTGGCTTATATCAATTGGAGACAGCTACGAACTTGCCGGTATACAATACTCAAGGTGACGAGATTTTCCCCCTGCTGACCAAAATCCAGATAACGCAGCAATCACGCACGCTCCAGCCAGCACATCCGAATAATCTCAACTTTAATAATCTGGTACAGTTTATTGGCTACGACCAGGAAAGCCCGTTATCGCCTGGAGCGACTGGTAACCTGGAAATCTCCCTGTATTGGCAAGTTGATGCCGTGCCTCAGAAAGACTATAAGGTTTTTCTCCACGTAATCGGCCCTGATAACCGTCTCGTTGCCCAGGTGGATGAACTTCCCACCAAGGGCTTTTATTCACCGGTGCAATGGCAACCCGGCGAAATCATCAAGGACACCCACCGCATCGAGCTTCTCTCTTCATTGCCTGCGGGAAGCTATCAGGTCATGCTTGGCCTGTATGATCCGAGCGATGGTGTACGATTGGATATCCTTGACCAAAATCAACAGCCCGTGGGTAACAGCGCAGTCGTAGCAACCTTCGAGCAACCTTAGTCTCACCATAGTCAATTCCCGGACACATGCATTGCGTATGAACGTACAAACAGTTCAAGTACAAGCGCATTCTCCATCGCCGAACTCCTTCAAAGCGCTACTCCGCTGGCGACATCTGCCCTACGTCGTGTTGCTGATCTTAGGAACCGCCCTTCTGCTGTTGCTGGCCGTCCTCCGTTACCGATCCCTGGAAACCGGCTACGATTTGGGCATTTTTAATCAGGTTATCTGGAATCTGGCACATGGCCGGATTTGGCAGACGACGCTGGTTTTTGAAACCAAGGGCTATTACGACCACTTCGAGCCGATCCTCGTTCTGCTGGTTCCCTTCTACTGGTTACGCCCCAACGCCGATGTCTTGCTAATTCTGCAAGCCGTGGCGCTTGGGCTGGGTTCCCTGCCCATCTACCTGTACGCGTGGCAGCGTCTCCGCAGCCTGCGCATTGCCTTGTTGCTAGCCGCACTGTATCTGATCATGCCAGCGTTGCACAATGCCAATCTATACGACTTCCACGAGATGTCCTTCCTGCCGGTGCTGCTGGGGTTCACCTTGTATGGCCTATTGCGCGGACAGCGGCGCGTAGTGTTCGTCTTTCTTGGGCTGGCATTGCTGGTAAAGGAAGATGTCGCGGTCACAGCCTTTGCAGTGGGGCTGTATATCCTGCTGCTTAAGCCAACCGGTTTTCGCCGCCGCGATGGCCTGCTGATCGCTGCCTTTGCTGCTGTCTGGATGGTATTGGTTCTCAAGGTGTTTTATCCCGCCTTAACTCGCGGCATGCCCTATCCCTTTGTCGGTCGGCGCTATGCCTGGCTGGCCGATACCCCCGAAGGAGCCTTGCGCGCGCTGGTGACGCAGCCTGGACAGATATTGTCGGCATTGCTCATCCCGCAAAAGCTATTGTTTTTAGTGCGTCTGCTTGGCCCCTTCCTCTTCTTGCCACTGTTGGGCTGGCCGGTGGTAGGACTGGCCGCGCCGATTCTGTTTTATTTGATGTTAAGCAGTTATGAGCCACAGTGGTCCATCCGCAGCTATTACAACCCACCCTTGTTGCCGATTCTATTCTTTGCCTTGATCCAGACCTTCTACCGCTGGCGCTTGACCGTAAACGGACGTCGGCTAACGCAACTGGCCTTGCTCGGCATCGTAATGGCTACCGGCATTACCTATTATTTTGAAGCCCCTGGGCCGGGTAGTCGCCGTTTTCAGCCAGCCAGTTTTCGCACAACAGCCGACGATCAGGCGGTTTACAGCTTGCTGGCGCAAATACCCGACAAGGCTTCCGTCAGCGGCCCATGGCATTTGCTGCCACAACTCAGCAATCGCCAGACCATTTACCCATCCGTGGCGCGGCCCCAAGAGCCACCCCAATTTTTGCTGCGTCAAAATGAGCCGCCCCTGGCAGGCCCACCGGAATTTCCTTTTGCCGCACCCAATCAGTGGCCGCCGGTCTATCATGACTATGCGGTGATTGCCGAGGGAGGCGGTCACAAGCTGGCGCAGTTCCAGCAAAGCATCCCCTTGACGCCTCTGCCAGCTCTTGATCCTGAACCCAGCCCGCTCGCCGTCGTGGCCTATGCCTGGCTCGGCCAGCCCGACCCCGCAGCCACGCCCACGCTGCGGCCCGGTGACACCGCACGTCTGCTGCTGGCCTGGAAGCGCACCGGCACACTGGACAAATCCTATGTGTTATTCGTGCATGTGCTGAACACCGCCGACCCTGCCGATGAAAACGTGCCGCGCATCGCGCAAAACGACCATGAACCGGGCAACGGGTTGTATCCGACAACCCTCTGGGCCACCTGGACCAGCCCCCCGATTGTGCTGGATGAACAGCAGTTTCAGGTTCCCGCGGAAACGCCCCCCGGTCGCTACGTTGTACTGGCTGGCGCATATGATCGTGTCAGCGGGGATCGCCTCGAAATCGGCGGAACCGGCAAAACCATCCTGTTTGTAGGCTACGTCGAAGTCAAGTAATCCATCCCTGTGCCGAATATGTCTCGTACCGTCACTCTTGACAAGCTAAAAAACGCTGCGCCGTGGCTACTGCTGGCGCTTTTTCTAGTCTGGGGCTGGCACAAGCAGTCCCTGACACGGTCGCTGCCTGTTTACGGCGATGCGCTAGAACTGACGTGGGCGCTGACCTGGTACGATGAGGCGCTGCGCAGCGGACAAAACGTCGCGCTGTTTCCGGGCGCGTTCTACCCGACTGGCTGGTATCTGGCGACGTTCGGCGCGGGGCCGGCTCTCCTTTTTGTCTTGCTACCCTTGTATTGGTTGGGTGGTGCGGCCTTCGCCTATAACAGCGCAGTCTTGCTAACCTTTGTGCTGACCTACGCGGGCGCGTGGAAGCTCGGTCGTCTGTTTTTGCAGCACCTCGGCGCACTCGCCTTTGCCTGCCTGCTAACCTTTTGGGGCTTCCGCTGGTTTCAGGCCCTCGGTCATTTGAATATCTTGCTCGGCACCGCGGTGCTGCCGTGGATGTTGTGGCTGCTGGAAACCGTCCTGTCAGCCAGCCCGCGCCGTTGGCGCGCCAAGCTGGTTTTAGTCGGGGTGTTGTGGGCGTTGGCGGCGGCGGGTTCGCTCTATTTCACTTGGCTACACGGCTTGGCGCTGCTGTTGTGGATAACAGGCCGCTGGCTGGCCCGCCGCAGCACCACACGCACCGCGCTGGCTGCACTCGCCATCCCCGCGCTGGTCATGGGCCTGCTCAGCGCGCCGGTGGCCCTGTGGACGCTGAGCGCGGCAGGACAGGTCGGCAGTGGCTTCTTTATGCTGGGCGAAGTCAACGCCTGGGGAGCGAGCCTGAACGCGCTGCCCTTGCCCTCTGTGGATCATCCATGGCTGGGCACGTTCAGCCGTCAGGTGTATCGCGGGCTGGGCGCAGAGCAGGATCGCGTGAACTTGGGCCTGCTCGCCAGCGTACTGGCCGTGGCTGGTGCATGGGCTGCCCGGCGCACATCGCGGCAATGGCTGCCTGTCTGGCTGCTGGCCGCGGGTGGCCTGGTTTTTGCCTTGGGCCTGACACTGAAATGGGACAACGAGACGCTGACCGCGCCCGCTTTGCAACCGATCAACCGAGCGTTGTGGCAGATCGGTCACAGCCTCAAGCCCGCCCTCTTCCCAACTGCGCACCCCCTTGCTCCCTTTGATCAGGGGATCACACTGCCTGCGTTTTGGCTGACCGTCGCGATCCCCTGGCTGGAGCGCGCCCGCGTGTTTGCGCGCTACGCACTCGAAGGTGCGGTGGGCGTTTTTCTGCTCACCGGCCTGGGCGTGCAGGTTGTGCGTTACCGCTGGCTGCGCGTGGCCCTCTTTTCGCTGCTGATGTTCGAGCTGCTGCCAGCCCCGCTCGCCCGCTTTCCCTTTCCCATGCCTCCGCACCCTGCATTTGTTTGGCTGGCCGATCAACGCGCCGCGACAGGCGACATAGCTGCCAGCGTCATTGATCTGAGCGCGGCCCGTGCCCACACGCCGATGTTCCGCAATGGCGGCGAAACCATCTGGCCCACGCGGCTGCATCATTGGCCGATTGTCTCCGGCGCAAGCAGTGTGTGGCCGGCTGCGGCATCGGATCTGCAATTCTGGCTGACCACCCACGACTATGCGCTAGCTAGTCCGCAGCTAACTGCGTTGCTGCGCTTTCCCTTCCACGTCCAGTACATTTTGCTGCACATGCAGGGCGAACAGGAGCAGGAATTGCTGGCCGATGCCCAGAGCAATCCGCAGTTGCGGCTGGTGAATTGTTTCGAGCCGGTCGCTGGTAACGCCTGGCCGGAACCGATCTGTGTGTTGGAACTGTTGCCCCCGCCAGCGACTACCATTAATCTCGCGCTAGAAGAGGGCTGGTCAGGCGAGGAGCCGTGGGGTGCATGGATGCAGGGCACAACCGCGCGGGCTTTTTGGCTGGGGACTGCAAATTCAGGGCGTCGCCTGGCGCTGGCAGCCTTTCCTCAATGTGTCGCGGACAATCAGCAGGCTGTCACCGTTGAGGTAAACGGCGAGGTGGTGGCCGAGCATCGCTGGGCAGACTGCGAGCCGTGGACGGCGCAGATCGAGCTGCCCGCCACACTGGTTCGGCTGGGACGCAACGAGGTCACCCTGCGCGCAGCCTATGCCGTCAGCCCCGGCAGCAACGATCCCCGGCCTCTGTCGGTGGGTTGGTCGCAATTGATGATCGAAGCTCCGTAGCCGAAGACGTTATTGTCCCACTGCGTTGAGATACACCACGGAAACGGTATCTACTGCCAGCGTGCCGCGCCCGCTGTGCCTCACCCGAAATTCCACATCGTCGAGCAGTTTGTCAGTGGTTAGCTCTAAACTGAACACCTGGTACTGCCCTAGTGTACTGAAGGTCGCGCCGGTGAGGTTTTGCTGCACCACCTGCCCACCCGCGGCAAACGAAAACACATCCACCGTCGCCACGAGGTCTTCCGGCACGGTGGGCGGCTCCAGCAGCTTGATGCGAAAATCAATGCGATAGTGGCCGGGGATCAGCGTGGCATACGGGCCGAACACCACGGGCAACGGCTCGTCACCCGGCTCGAAGGCCGCGCTTACCCGCGCCGCGCCGTCGGCCGCGTCGGCATCGGGCTGTATAGCCAGTCCCGGCGCGCCGGCCAGCGCCGCAGCACGGTACGTCACCGAGCCAAGGGCAGCCAGCGCCGCAGCGTTGGCTGCGGGATCGTGGCCGCGTTGCAGCAACAGCAAGCCATCTTCCACCTGCACCGCGCCGTATTCGCCGCTGGTGAGGTATGGCAGCAGGCGTTCGATGGCCTCCCCGCGCGGGTCGCGACTGATCAACGGGAAATAATCGGCGGTCAGTGCCGCATCAAAGAGGATGTAGTCGGCGTCGGCCACGGTCGGATACAGATAGATGCGCTCGCGCCCGGCCAGATGCGGTACATAGACGCTCAACGTGCTGACGGACGCTGCGGGCGGGATGGCAGCGATCAGCCGCTCCGCAACTGCGTGGCGGGCTGTCGGCTGGGGAAGGCCGGTATAAAGTTTGCCACCCAGCCAGCCATATTGCCAGTTCATCAGCAGGCTGGCAACCAGCAGAGCCGCGGCCAGCGTCGTACCGGCAAAGCGACGACGCTCCAGCCGCGCCGCGCCCAGCACTGCCAGAAAGAAAATCGCTGGAATGGCAATCGCGGAATAGTGCGTTTCCAGCAGATATTGCGCCCGATACGAGGAGAGCAGCAATGTGGCAAACGCAGGCACGGCGATGATCCAGGCTGCGCCTGGGGCAGCCAGCGGCAGCAACAACATCGGTAACAACAATTGCGCCAGAAACAGCAGCTTGTCCGCGTCCAGCAGCGCATAGCGCAGCGCGAAGAGGGGATTAGTCGCCAGCGTCATCGCCACCCCGCTGAAGCCGCTGAAGCCCTCTGGAATCATCCCCTCGAAGCGGCCAATATCTGCTCCACCTCCTAACGCGGGCATGAACACCCCGGTCACGAGCAGGAAATAAGCCAGAGAGGCGGCCAGCACGCCCAAGCCGCGACGGGTTTCCCCCTGCCATAAGCAATACAGCCCGATGGCTGCGCCGGTCAGTGCCACCTCTTCTTTGGTCAATAATGCCAGCAGCAAAAACAGGCCGAACAGCCGAAAGCGACCGGCATTCAAAAAATACAGGCTCCACAGCAGCAGCGGCGCGGCCAGGGCGATTTCGTGAAAGTCGAAGTGGTTGATGCCGTGCAGCGCAGGAAAGAGCAGATACGCCACGGCCAGCGCCAGGGCCAGCGTCTGCGAGGCCAGATTGCGTCGCGCCAGCAGGTACACCGCGGGCGCACCCGCAGCCAGCGCCACGCTTTGCACGATCAACAGCGCGCGCACCCCGCCGCCAAACCAGTAGAAGGGTGTCAACAGGTAAAAGATCGGCGCGAAGTGATCGCTGAACTGGTTCACCGGCTGCGGCCCATACAAAGTCGTCAGGGGCAGCCCGCGGGTAGCGAGGGCGTAAACGGACTGGCTGTGGATGCCGAGGTCAAAAGCGTAAGAGCGAAAGGTATCGTGCCGCGCCAGCGTCAGCAGGCTCATGAAGACTGCATACGCCGCGGCCGCGGCCAGCACCAGCATCAATCCTGGCCAGACGGGACGACGCATAGATGATACGGGTGTTGCGGCAAGCGTGCCCGCAGGCAGCGGTTGCGCCACGCGCGGCCAACGCTGAGTGATCAGCGCCACCAGCAGGCTGACCAGTGCGATCAGGCTGAAGACCAGCGCGGGCTGGCTGGTTTCGATGCCCGGCACACTCAACAGCGGCAAGAGAGCCAACGGGATCAGCAGCAGGCTGACGGGCAACCACCGGCGCAGATGATCACTGCGCGCGATCATCGCCCAGAGTAGAGCCATGAACACCGCGCCAAGCGCCAACCAGCCCAGCAGGGCCAGCCTGTCTGACCGCGGCAACTGATTCTCCAGCAAATAAGCAGCCAGCCGGGCGCGGTGCGTCAGTTGCCAGGTGAAGAGTGCACCGGCATAGCCAGCCAAAGCTGCCGCCGGCAGCCAGACCAGAGTGCGAGGATCGAACGGGGAGGGGCGTGACATCACCAGACGATTATATCTATTTTTGCGCAGACCCTTCAATCGAAAGCGTTTGGCTGCGATTTATTTTGTCATCACGTTGGCAACATGGTACTATGCGGGTATGAGTCAAGAGCTACAACAACGCAATCAAGATCGGCGGATAGCGGTGGGCCTCTTCTTCTTCGTGCTGGCCGTCTATCTGTTCACCTACCTCGGTGCCCCCAAAAGCCCGGACGAGCGCGCCCTGTTCAGTGGTATGGACAGCCTGCTGAAGCGCGGTAATTTCAATGTCAACCAAATGTATTGGGATTACAGCAACGTGGCGATGGAAACCACCAGCGGCGAAATGGTTCCCAACTACGAACCCGCGCAAATGATCCTGGCTATTCCCTTCTACCTGTGGGGGCGAAGCCTGGGCGCGGCGCTGCAAGGGGTGATGTTCTTCAATGCGGTAGTCACTGCGGCTTCTGTGGCGTTGCTTTATCTCTGCTTCCTTGAGTTAGGCTACCGGCGGCGTACCAGCCTGTTGGCGTCCCTGATTTATGCGTTTGCTACACTAGCCTGGCCCTATAGTCGCGTCTTTTTCCGCGAACCGTTGACCGTATTGGCTTATCTGATCGCTTTTTACGCCCTGTTGCGCTATCGTTTACCCGCGTCCAGGCAATTGCGCTGGCCCTTCTTAGCCGGGCTGGCTTTAGGCATCGCCCTGACCACCAAGCAGATCAGCGTGGCCGCCATCCCATCGCTGGCGCTGTTGGCGCTTGTGTATGAGTGGCGACGACCCGCAGAAGCAGGGCAAAACGTCTGGTCTACGCGCCTGCGTGTGGCGTTGGCGGCGCTGTTGCCGCTGGGCCTGCTGCTGCTGCTGGGCAAGCTGTATCAGGACGCAACACTGGGCGATGTCGAGCTGTTTGCCCGCAACATCGTGGACTATACCACCAACCCGCAACTCTCCAGCTCTCTGCCCCAGCGCATATGGCTGGGCGGCACCGGCCTGACGATCAGCCCCTTCCGCGGTATCTTTTGGTACACGCCCTTGTTGTTGTTGGGACTGTTGGCTGCGCCCGCGTTCATTCGTAAACACCTTTGGGAAGGGCTGGCCTTTTTGGGGCTGGTCGCGGCCCATATCCTCGGCTACAGCCGCTATTTGTACTGGTCAGGCGGCGTGGCCTGGGGCCCTCGCTACATGCTGCCCATCATCCCCTTCCTGTTGCTGCTGGCCGCGCCAGTGTGGGTTTGGCTGATCAACGACAAGGGCGCGGCAGTTGGCCGGTCGGCACGTTCCAGCGTGCAAACGGTATTGCGTGCGGGGGTGTGGGCTGTCATCCTGTGGAGTTCATTCGTCGCCATCCTGGGCGTTCTATTCGACTGGCGTGCCTACGAGTTGCCCTTCCTGCTCGCCCAGGAGAAGATTTGGGGCAGCATGGGGCAGGCGATTGACAACACCTACATGACTCCGGCCTACTCCCCTGTCTTCGGCCACATCCGCCTGTTGCTCAACGGCGGCGCGCCGCTTGATTTCGCCTGGTTGCAGCAAAGGCCGGAAGGCGCCACCGCGCTCGTGTCGCAGGGCCTCGCCCTGTCGCTGGTCTTCGTCGCGATGGCCCTGGCAGCGTTCGTCTGGCTGTGGCGCAGACCCGCGCGCAGCGCAGTCGTCGGCGTCGGCATGACCCTGCTCAGTATCGTGGTAGCATCCGCGCTACTGGTCTTCTATCGCCACGGCGACGCCCGCTTCGACACCTATGACGGCGACCGCTTCCTGCGCCCGATCATGGCGCGGCTGGCCGAAGTACCCTGTGGCTGGACTGGTTGCGACGAGACGATGGTAGTTCCCGATCCTGCACTGACCGATTATTTCCTCAATTACCTGGACGCTTCGCTGGTCTGGTACGGTATCGAATATGAGCCAGTGGAAACCCGCCTGCTCAAGCAACTCACCCAACGCTATGGCCGCATCTGGCTGGTGCGCGACCGCAACGCAGCCACCGACGACGAACAGGGCCGCCGCGGCACTGAACGCTATTTGGCGCAACACAGCTACAAACTGGAAGAGCAGCAATTTGACAGTTGGGCGCGGCTGATCCAGTTCTCAGCCGCGGGCGTGCCCGCAGAGCAGACACAGCCGCAGCAAGCCCTGGGTGAAATTACGTTACAAGACGCGCAGTTCAACATCCAGCCACCCGCGCCCAGCGACGCACCCGCACAAACCGCGGGCGATGGCCGCATCGTAGCACAGACAGGCGACACCTTGCAGATCGGCCTGCACTGGCGAGCCGACGCCGCACCCCAGGGCAACTACACCGTTTTCGTGCAGTTGCTGGACGCGGCCGGGCAGGTGGCTGCACAGCGCGACCGCTGGCCGGGCGACGGCCTCTTCCCCACAGCGGCCTTGCAGGCTGGTCAGGTCATCACCGACAATCTGGCGCTGCCGCTGGACGTACCAGCGGGCGACTACCGCCTGATTACCGGCCTGTATCAGGGCGACGTGACGGGGCAGCCGCGCCTTACCGGCCCTAGTGGCGACTTCATCGAGCTGCCGCGCATTGAGGTACGGCCATGACCCAGCGCCGCGCACGTCTGGCTCCGTGGCTGGTCGTGCTGTTGACGCTGCCTGCGCTCTGGCCGCTGGCCCAGCCCGGCTTCTTCGTTTCCGACGATGGTTTGTTCCACGTCTATCGCACCGCCGCGCTGGCCGATGCCTGGCGACACGGCGTGCTGTGGCCGCAACTTTTCCCCGACTTTGGCTTCGGCTATGGCCAGGCGGTGCTGCATTTTTATGCGCCGCTGAGCTACGTTCCCGCCGCGCTGCTCAGCCTACTGGGGCTGCATCCGGCCGCGGCGGTGCAGGCCACGCTGGCTTTGAGCTTTTTGCTGGCCGCGCTGGCCGCGTTCGGCTACGCACGTAGCCTGTTTGGACCGGTGGGTGGCGTGCTGGCGGCGGTCGTTTACACCTACACCCCCTACCACTTGGCCGACGCGTATCTGCGCGGCGCGCTGCCCGAACACGCCGCTTTCATCTTTCCACCGCTGATCCTGTGGGGGGCCGCGGCCACCCTGCGGCGCGATCAGCCCTGGCCCGCAGTGCTGGCCGGGGTGCTGGCGTGGGCCGGGCTGGCCTTGACCCACAACCTGACCGCGCTGCTGATGGCGCTGGCTTTTGCGCCGCTGGCGTTGGTGCTGCTCGTGTGGACGGGGCGCTGGCGTCAAGGGCCGCTGTTAATCGGCACGCCCTTGCTGGCGTTGGGGGTGACTGCCACTTTTTGGCTGCCTGCACTGGTGGACAGCCGCGCGGTGGGGCTGGGGCTGGGCGCGTCTACCGGCTACGCCAATCACCTGCTCACTGGCGCCACCTGGCTACGCCGCTCGCTGGCTTATTTCCTTGAAACGCCCGACACACTGGGACAAATTTATCCGCTGGCCTGGCCCGCACTGAGCTTGCTCGCCGCGGGCTTGAGCCTGTTGGTGCTGCGCGCGATGCAGCGTCGCCTACCCGCGGCTTGGCCGGTGGCCGCTGCGCATGGCCTGCTGGCCGCAGGCGCGCTGGCGATGACCACCGCGCTGACGCTGCCGATCTGGCGGCCCCTGACGCCGATCCTCGGCCAGTTGCAATATCCGTGGCGCTTTTTGCTGTTAGAGGCTGTGGGCCTACTGGGCGTTGCCGCTGCGCTGCCCAGGCTGTTGCCCAAGCTGCCGCGCGGCTGGCTGCTGGCAGGGGTGACGCTGCTGATGTGGCTGACTACGCTGCCCGGTTTGCGCGTCGAGCCGTTACCGCTCAGCTTGGCCGATGTGATGTTGCCCGAACGCATGTGGGCCGAGGACGCGGCCAACGGACAGGTGGGTGCGACCTGGACGGGCGAATTTTTGCCGCTTAGCGTCACCGAACAACGCTGGGCGCTGGGCAGGCCGCGCGCAGACGCAACCGACGGCCTCGCGCTCGCTCCTGTGCCTGCGGTCACGCTCGCGCGCGTAGGCTATGCGTCACTCGTTGCCGAGATCGAAACCGCCCAGCCCTTCGCGCTGCGACTGCATCAGTTTGCTGCGCCTGGCTGGCAGGCTAGCGTAAACAGCGCGCCTGCGACGGTTTATCCCACCGGTGACTTGGGTTTGGTGACGGTGGATGTGCCCGCGGGCAGGTCGAGCGTGGCGCTGCGCTTCGGACAAACTGCCAGCAGCCGCTTGGGCTGGGCGATTACGTGGCTGGCGCTGCTGGTCTGGCTGATCTTGGTGGTGCGCCGGGCGAGGGGATCGCGCGGGCTGCTGGCCGCGGCGACGGGCGTGCTGGTGCTGGTCGCGGTGTTGACGCTGAACAGTCTGGGGGTGGGCGAACGCACCGTCCGCCCACGCGCGGCACAGGCCAGCCTGGAGGATGTGGCGGTGCTGCTGGCGAGCGAGGCGCATACGGACACACGCCTGGGTGTGGCCGAGGTGACGCTGTATTGGCTGGCGCTGCGTGAAACCAGCCAGAATTACAAGGTGTTTGTGCATTTGCTCGGCGCGGATGGGACCGTGCTGACGCAGCACGATGGTGATCCCGTCGGCGGCTACTCGCCCACTACACGCTGGCGCGCGGGCGAAATCATTGCCGACCGGCATGTGCTGATCTTGCCTGCGGGGCTGCCCGCGGGTGCGTACGCGCTGCGCGCGGGGCTGTATCAAGTGGAACCGCTGCGCAACCTGACGGTGACGCCGCCGACCGTGGACAATCGGGTGGATATCGGCGTGGTTACGTTGGCAGAAAAGTAATCGGCTTGGGCCTTTGGGCGCATCTTCAAGTCGTGGTATGATGCTGGCAACAAACCGGTGCGAACTGCACTTTATCTAAAAATTGAGGTTATGATGGCAAACCTTGCAGGCGTTGAAATTAAGAAACTGGTAACGTATCCCGATCCGCGCGGCTTTTTTCGTGAGGTCATTCGGGTAACGGATGATTTCTTTGGCGAAGGCTTCGGGCAGTGGAGCCACACCAAGTCGTATCAGGGTGTGGTGAAGGCGTGGCACATTCACAAGCAGCAGCTAGATTGGTGGTATGTTGCCAGTGGCCGCGTCAAGGTGGCGTTGTATGACACACGACCCGATTCGCCGACCTACGGCCAGTTGCAGGAATTGCTGATGGGCGACGAAATGGAGCCGAGCGTGCTGCGCATTCCACCCGGCGTGGCGCATGGCTATCGTGTGTTGAGCGCGGAAGTGAATCTTTTTTACATCACCAGTAACGTTTACAACCCCAACGACGAAGGTCGCATTCCGCACGACGATCCAACGATTGGCTATGACTGGCTGGCTGGACCGGCGATCACGTAGGAGAACCGAGTATGAATCCATTTGTGTATTATGTGCTGGCTGCGGTGCTGTTTGTGCTGGGGCTGGCTGCACTGGGTGGGGCAGCGTTTGGACGGCAGCTTAATCGGCGCTATGTGTTGACGCTTGTGGGCATGGGATTGTGGGCCGCCACGCTGCTGGCCTACATGCAGGCAGCGGGGCGCGCCGCGGTGCTGCAACCCGACATTGCGACGCCTGCGCCTGTGGCCGCAACAGTGCCGGCGGAGGTGTTAGCCACGGTTGCCCCGCCTATGGCTGAAATGACTGCAACCTTGCCGATTAGCAACACGCAGTTGCCCGCACTGGGCGGCCGCGTTGTGTTCCATTCTGACCGTAGCGGTGAGCTGGATATCTTTGCCATGAACCTGGATGGCAGCGATTTGCAGCAGTTGACGGATGCACCGGGGCGTGATTTCGAGCCGATTTGGTCGCCGGATGGGCAGCAGGTCGTCTTTTCCTCTGACCGCGACGATCCCGACAACGCGTATCTGTATATCATGAACGCGGACGGCTCCGATCAGCGCCGTTTGGAAACGAGCATGACTTCCGATCAGATCGGTGTACGTTGGTCGTCTGATGGCGAATGGATTTTGTTCCATAGCAACCCGCTGGTAAATGGCTCGCCGCGCTTCGATATTTTTAAAATACACCCGGATGGTAGCGGGCTGGTCAACCTGACCGACGCGCCGGGCAATAATTTCATGGGCGATTGGTCGCCGGATGGCAAGCGCATCGTGTTTGTGTCGCAGCGCGACGGTAATCGCCAGTTGTACGTGATGAATGCGGATGGCAGTAACCAGGTGCGCATCACCGAAGGTTCGTGGGAAAACAGTCTGCCGCGCTGGTCGCCGGATGGACAGTATATCGTCTTTGAAAGTAACCGCAGCAGCACGACTTTTAGCCTGTTTACAATCCAACCACCTGCTGAAGGCGCGACTGGCGCAAATGCTTCGATGGAAACCACGGTTCGTTCCTTGACACACCCCGGCTTCAATAACTCGACGCCAACCTGGATCAACGACGATTGGATGATCATTAGCTCGGATATGAATTCGACTAACATCCCCAACTGGGAGTTGTATTTGCTCAAATCTGATGTGAGTGAAATTTATCGTCTGACTGACAGCGCGGGGATGGACCGCTTCCCCGACTGGAAACCGTAAGATCTGCCCAGTGGCGAATCAAAAAGGGCCGGTTACACGCGTAACCGGCCCTTTTTTGTGTTCGCCGGACTAAGCGTCGGCAGCCTCTTGATTCAGGTAATAGGATAGCGCGCCAGACGGGCATTCGTTGACCTGGGCCATGATGCGCTCGCTGCTGGCTCCCTCCATTTTTACCCAGGGCCGCTCGCGCGGGGCAAATACTTCGGGCAGGCCCTTGAAGCAGCGGGTGGAATGAAAACAAATGCTGGGCCGCCAAACAATGGTCATTTCGCCGTTGGTGTACTCTTTCACGACTTCGTCCATGCGGAATACCTCCTTGTTGCTACTGTAATGAGCAGGATGCGTGGAAAACAACTGGATTATAGCACAGCCAGCCAGATGCGGCGTTTCAAGGGATCAAATTCAGCAAACGCCATTGCCTGGCGACGTAATGGGTGAGAGGCTTGGTATATAACTCTTCGTACACCTGCTGATAGGCAAGCGCCATGCCGTCCAGACTGAAACGTTGGGCACGGGCTGCGCTGGCCGCTCCCATGGCAGGCCAGCGGTCAGCATCGGCCAGTAATTGTGCCATGTAACGGGCGACGTCTTCGGGGGAATCGGGCTGGAATAGATAGCCGTTGAGGCCGGGGGAAACCCACTCTGGCAGCGCGCCAGCCTGCGCCGCTAGCACGGGCAGACCGCACGACATCGCCTCCAGGGTGGCGATGCTGAACGATTCGAAGCGTCCGGGCATCACGAACATATCGGCGGCATTGTACAGGGCAGGTAGATCGGTGTGTTCGACCTGGCCGAGAAAATGCACGCGGTCACGGATGCCCAGAGTACCGGCCAAATGCTTGATTTCTGTTTCCTGTGCGCCTCGGCCGGCTAAAACCAGCGTTAACAGGGCTGGCTGCAGCAGGGCTAGCCCGCGCAGCAGCACTTCAACGTTCTTTTCTTTATCCAGGCGGCCAACGTACAGCAGCAAGGGATTGCCGGTAGTCAGGCCAAAGCGCCGACGAATGGCTTGCCGATCCAGCGCCGGATCGAATTGGAAGGCTTCCAGGGCTATACCGCACGGAATGGCCTGCACCGGCACGCGCAGACCGTGAGCTTGCAGCATGGTCACCGAGAATTGTGATGGTACGGTGACTAGGTCCATCTGGTTGAGCGAGGCAATGAGACCGCGCCAAGTGAGCTTTTCCGCGAGTTGCTGAGCCTGGGCCTGTGGCAGGCGCAGATAGGGTGCGGTTACCGCGGGGCCGGTGTGGTGGGTGGCCATCACGGGCAAACGGCGTCTGCGTGCGGCTTGCACAGCAACCTGGCTCAACGGCGAAGGGTCCTGGCAATGGACTAGATCGGGTTGAAAGTCGTTAAACGCTCGTTGCACGACGGAAAGGATGGTCCGCGGTATAAGCAAATCGGGATGTAGCCACGGCAGCCGCCAGGCTGGTGTATGGACAAGCTTTACCCCTGTGTGGACGATGTGTGGGCCCGCGCGCCGATCTTCCGGTGTCAGAACCACGACTTCGTGTCCACACTCAACTAAACCCTCAGCCAGGCTCTGGGTGAAAACAGCTTGCCCATTGAGCTGAGGAGGATAAGTAATACCTACAAGGAGGATACGCATAGCTGCCTCCTGCTTCTTAAACCTTACTCTCGGTCTTCAAAATACACAGACAAATCTTTGTGATTGAGTACATGTCGAATATAGAAGAAGCCGCCCAACAGAAAAATGATTGTAAAGCCGACCGCTATATAGCCAATGCCTTTTTGTACCTGCATCAGGCTGGAAGCCATGTAGTAGCCGAGAGGTACCATCACGACAGCAATGAGTAGGTCGCTCAGGGCTATCAGCCAGAACCAACGCCGCCAGGGTATGCGCGCCACACCGATGGCAATGATGGCCGGGATAACCATCCAGTTGGTCAGTTTGGCAATGATCAGCAGCTTGGTGACATCACGGTGAATTAGTTTTTTGAGCAGTTCCAGTCGTTCCGGTGTGACGCCCAGCCACTTGAAGCGGCGCAGCAGGCTGTCAATCTTGCCATAATAACCGAGTAAAAACCAAAATGTATCGGAGATCATGTTGCCGAACACCGCGGTGACGAACACGGCCCGCGGATCCAGATACCCCGTGGACGCAGCGGCCGCGGCGATCAGGATGGTGACTTCACCCTGCAACGCGATTAATACGACCAGCAGTAAATAAATCCAAAGTTGAGACAAGATCAACACCTTTCTTAATGATAATCCGATTATACGGGTGTTGTCCTTTCCTGAAAATTCGCCAATGGGAAATAAGAGGCCCAGCAATCAGTGCCGGGCCGCTTGAAAATTCGCACGCTTCTGATTTTACTGGCTATTGGCTGTTCTTGGCTTCCAGTAATTGTTGCAGAAGATGAATTTGTTCCTGCTGCATGGCCACCAACTCAGCCCAGCGTTGTTCGCGTAATTCATCCAGTTTTTCCTGCAAGGTGTTGATTTCCATCTCTGCCTTGAGGTTAATCTCGTAGTCGTGCGCTGCGTCCAACCGATCTTTGGCTGCCTGACGGTTCTGCGACATCATGATCACCGGTGCCTGTACCGCGGCGGTCATGGAGAGGAACAGGTTGAGCAGAATGTAAGGATAGGGATCGAAGGCCGCGTGCTGTCGCGCCAGAATCACGGAATTCAGTACGATCCAGCTCACCAGAATGCTGGCAAACAGGATGATGAACGTCCAGGAGCCACCAAACGCGGCAACTTTATCTGCGACGCGTTGTCCCAGGGTGAGTTGGTTATCGAATTCGCGGTTGATGTCGCGGGTCAAGGTCGTTTGTGATTTGCTGCGCAGGCCAGTGAGATGGGGTTTTGAACTATTGGGAGGTGTAGTCATGGTTCTTCTCCGCAAGTAAGTTCACACGCAAAAACGTTGAACAGGTAGATAATCCAGTTTCTGATGCGACGCAAGCTTGTCTACTTCTGTTTTTGTCTACCCTTTCCTGCCTTGCGTCGGTTTTCCTCTGCGCGATACACTGTGATGCGGCGGACCAAATCCAGCGGCAACGGCTGATCAAGGGGAAAGCGCACCGCACCCTTGGAGCGGCCATACGATGCCAGCTCTTGCTCAAAGGCTTCAATGCCATTCGGCGCGGGATAGAAGCCAATGTGCTGTTTGAAAGCCGCAAAATGTACCAGATTGCCATTCAGGTAAAACGTGGGCATCTGGTAGCTGATCTTTTCCGTAGCATCAGGCGCGGCTGCGTGAATCGTTTCCCGCATCGCTCGCAGTTTGGCCTGGATCTCCGCGGGAAAGGCAGCGATATAGGCATCAATCGTGGTGACAGGGGGTGTTTGGTTATCCATGATGTCTCCAGAATGGCGTTTAACCGGAATTAAGCCGCTTGGCTGTTAACTTGCATCGGCATCAGCAGTTCCAACAGTGCGGCCAGACCGCGCAGCACGCCATAGACCAGAAGGCCATGGATGGCAATGGCAAAGAGGGAGAGACGTATGCCGGCAAGCCAGTAAACCTGTGGCGGGTGATTAGTTCCGAAATAAAATCGTGTATTCCTGCTCACGAGCAGCTAGACAAATTATAGTGTAAGGCACGCCAGACGCAAACTGCTGCGCCGCGGCTGGGTATGGCCAGACTGTGCTTGAACAAAGAGGGCTTACGCGGTTCATGTCATTGCGCGGAGCAGAGCCGCCTATGGCAAGATTTCTCACTCCTTTGTGCTTACGACGTCGAAATGACAGCGTTATTGCCAACTGCGTAACGCCTAACAAAAACAGCGCAGGGATAAAACCCTGCGCTGTATCTTTAAGTGCTGCGGTGAAACGGGCAGAACTTAGATCGCGATAACGCGGCTGGCCTGCAGGCCCTTACGGCCCTGTTCCACATCGAACTCAACCTGCTGGCCTTCGTTCAACGTGCGGTAGCCTTCGGACTGAATTTCAGTGTGATGCACAAAAACGTCCTGACCATTGGAGCGTGCGATAAAGCCATAACCCTTGGATGCGTTGAACCACTTTACGGTTCCCTGTTCACGATTAGCCACGATGAATTTCTCCTTGTCTGATGCGGTACAAAACCGCCTTGCGTAATGGCGTAGTCTGAGTAAGCTCCGTTTGCAGGCAAACAAAAACGGCCACCAGGAGGTAACCCCTGGCGGCCGTCCATTAACCCAACAGGTACTTACTACATCCTACATCTGAATGGTAACATTTCGGCGGTTTTCTGTCAAATTTTCCACAATTGACGTACTACCCCCGCTAACGTTCCTGCACATCCATCTGTGGCATGTCCAGCTTCGGCTGTGGGCGAGTGAAATCACCCGTTGCCAGCCCTGGCTCTTCCAGCAGGCCCTGGAACGCCGTGGCAATCGCCACGTCATCTACGTACATCGAGCTGGTGTAGGATGAATCGGTGGTGAGGCGGAAGGACAGCGTTACCGTCTGGCCAGCGTAGGCCGCCAGGCTGACCGATCCCTGCGCATAGCTGCTCATCTTTGTGGAGGAGCACAGGTTATAGGTCTTAACGTTGGTGCTGTTTACCCGCACGTAGCCGTAGTCATAGCCGCACACATCGCTGGAGGTAATGCGATACCAGTAGGTCAGGGTGGCGTTGGCTGGAACGGTGTAGGTCTGGTTGATCTGGGCTGTTTCGCTGTTCGAGCCGCCCAGCCAGGCACGCCAACTGCCGGTACGTGCAGACCCTGTGCCGACCAGCACCAACCCCTTGGTAGAAGACTCAGTCCAGCCAACATTACGGCCCAGTTCAAAGCCGCCGTTGATGAGTTGGCCCGCGGGCACGCTGGTCGGCGTGGCCGTCGGCGGAACCGCGGTCGGTGTGGCCGTTGCAGGCGCAGCGGTCGCCGTGGGCGTGGCCGTCGGCGGAACCGCGGTTGGCGTGGCCGTCGCCCCGCCGCTGGTACAGACGGTGACGCTCCAGGCGGTCAACTGGCCGGTGTCAGTGTTAGCATCATCATAGACACGCAAGGTCCAGGTTCCCGACGCCGCCTTGCCATCAAATCCGCTGAGCACAGCTTCCGGGCGATAGCTGCCGGTAAACGGCGCAGCCCCGGCCGTGATAGCCGTGCTGGCTTCATCGTCAAAAACCGTATTCACGTAGTTGTCGCCCGAACCGCCGTTGTCATCAGACAGCAAAATCTCTGTACCATCGGGATGGCGCAGGTAGATGTCCAGGTCGGCATCATACGTGTGCGTCAGGTTGCCGATGGTCAGGTTGACATCGCTCACTGTGCCGCCAGCGGCCACAGCCACGGTGCTGGTGGCTGACGCCAGGTCGGTGATACTCTTGGGCAGATCGCTGCTGGCATAGGTGGTGCAGGCACCCGGCAGCGGCGTAGCTGTGGCGGTGGCGGGGATCGGCGTATTGGTCGGCGTGCTGGTCGGCGCGGGCGGCGTCGTTGTACCCGCCGGGGTGGCTGTGGGGCCGCCGCCGCTACCACAGACCGGGCCGTGCATCTTGACAGCTTCTGCCGCGTTCTTGACACTGGTGCAGGTTGCCGAGCCAGCGCCGTACAGTTCCGCGCAGCTTTGCAGCAGCGCCAAATAGTTGTCGTAGTACTTGGCGGATGAGGTTAGCTTGGTGTTGTTGGTGCGGTATTCGATAGCCGCCGCCGCATCAATGCCGATGGCTGCCACGGTGTAGCCGTTGAACGTGCCGCCATCCACCATCAGAGCAAAGGCTTTGTTGCCAATCGCCGAGTTGGTATGAACGCCGCCGTTATCCGTAGATGTGCAGACATAGCTAGAGCTGCTGGTGGTGTCGGGATCTCCAAAGCGGGTGGGGTCCAGCATGTCGCGGATGGCGCCGATGCCGGGAATGTCTTCGCCCATGTCCCAACGCACTGCCGCAGTGTCGGTGCCGCCGCTGTTAGTCAGGTCTACAGCCTCGCCGAAGATGTCCGAATAGCTCTCGTTCAACGCACCCGACTGATAGGAATAGACCAGGTTGGAGGAATATTCCGTGACGCCGTGGCTCAGTTCATGCGCCACCACGTCGTCCGCCGCGGCAAAGCCATCGCCGTAGGTCATCTTGCTGCCATCCCAGAACGCGTTCTGGTAATTGCTGCTGTAGCAAACATAGGAATTAAGCGCGCCGCCGGCGTTGTTGTAAGAATCACGGCCGTAGCGATTGAAATAGAAGTCGTAGGTGTTGCCCGCGTAGTCGTGAGCGTTGTTGATGTCCGCCACGGTGCAGCTTGTCGCACTGGTAACTGGTCCAGCCGTTTCGTTGCGCGCCAGCGTCGCCGAAGTGTAGCTGGTGCCGTGCTTCATGTTATAAGTGTTGCGATTGCGCGACTCCGGATGGGAAGCGTAGGCAAAACGCAGATCGCCGCTGTGCGCATCCACAAAGACCCACTGCGCCCGCTGCGGCTCGCTGGGCGAGTCCACATGTACGCGATAGGTCAGGAAAGTGGGGCTGGCCTGTTCGGTGATCAGCGCGGGGTTGAGCACAGCCAGACTGGCTTCGGTCACATAGCCATCGCGCAGTTCGGCATACTTCACAGCCAGCGCCGCGGCCTGCTTTTCGTCCAGCTTGGGCGTGGTGTTCACACTGACTGCCTCTGGCGCAATGTAGCCATTGGCTGAGATGACCGCGCCGCGGCTGTCCATGTGCACGATCAAATCCGCGCCGAAAACCGGCACTCCGTTTTGCACCTGATCCAAACGCACATGCTGCATCCCCAACGTGTCGGTTTCGATCTTTTCAACCTGCAACTGCGCAGCCTGATCAGCAACGCCCAGCAGGCTGCCATAATCAGCCAGAAACGCACGCGCGATGCCTTCTGTGGTCATACGTTTGTCGGCGTATTCAGTCGTCAAAATTCCATATTCAGCGTCAATCCAGCGGGCAACACCGGTTGCCTGGTAAGAAAAGACACGCACAGCCCCGTTGCTCTGTGCTTCCAGTCGCCCCAGCGGGCCTTCCTGGCGTACAGCGGGCGCGGCCAAAGCCGTACTGCCCACCATAGCCAAAATCACAAACACGGCCAGCAGAACGAAAACGTGACGTTTTCTCCCGAAATGCGGTGCGGACATAGACAAAACGACCTCCTGCTATGCAATTGAACGGTGAGGATAGACCAGCCAATCAGGCCACTCAAGGGGGAAAGTTAAGCTATGGCGTTGACAAACTGGCGAAGACTGGAGGGTATTTTAAGCGCGAAAAAACATTATGCGCAAATATGGAGAACCTTGTTGTGTGTTTGATATGAAATTATGGACGCAGACGCTCGGCCAGGCCGCTGTAGCGCCCGCTGATGCGGTTGTTGTTGACAGCAATCGCAATTGCGCGCGGCGCCCCCACCAGCACCACCAGCTTTTTGGCGCGTGTTACCGCGGTGTAAAGCAAGTTACGCTGCAACAGCATGTAATGCTGCGTCATCACGGGGATGACCACCGCTGAAAACTCGCTGCCCTGGCTCTTGTGTACCGACACCGCGTAGGCGTGCGTCAGCTCATCCAGCTCCAGAAAGTCATACCCCACCACCCGCCCATCAATGCGCACAGCCAGCGTTTGTTCCACCGAATCGAGCGCAACGATCTGGCCGAGGTCGCCGTTGTAGACCTCTTTGTCATAGTTGTTGCGAATTTGCATCACGCGGTCGCCCAACCGAAAAACGCGGCCCCCCAATCGGCGCTCCGGCTTGTTGGCTGCGGGCGGATTGAGCGCGGCCTGCAAGCGTTCATTCAACGCGCCGACCCCCACCGCGCCGCGGTGCATCGGGCTGAGCACCTGCACCTCACCCGCGGGGATGCCAAAACGCCGCGGGATGCGTTCCTGCACGATCTCGACCACCAGCTCGGCGGCGCGCTCCGGGTCGTCGGTCTGGAACAGATAAAAATCTTGCGACTGCTCAGGCCGCCATTCCGGCATTTGCCCGCGGTTAATGCGGTGCGCGTTTTCGATGATGAAGCTGCCCGCGGCCTGCCGGAAGATCACGTCCAGCCGTACCACCGCGGCAGCCCCAGAATCGATCACATCGCCCAGCACGTTGCCCGCCCCCACCGGCGGCAACTGATCAATATCACCCACAAACAGGATGTGCGCGCCCGGCGGAATGGCCTTCAGCAGGTGATTGGTGAGCAGTAAGTCCAGCATGGACGCTTCATCCACGATCACCATGTCCGCCTCCAGCGGATTGTCTTCGTTATAGGTAAAGGCAAAGCCCCCGGCGTTGCCCGGCTGCCATTCCAGCAGGCGGTGGATCGTCTTGGCTTCGCGGCCGGTGGCTTCGCTGAGCCGCTTGGCCGCGCGGCCAGTGGGCGAGGCCAGCAAGGTGCGACAATGCGCCGCGTCCAGCAGTCGGATCAAGGCCAGCATGGTGGTGGTTTTGCCCGTGCCTGGGCCGCCGGTGATCACCGCCACGCGCTGCGTCAGGGCCGTGCGCACGGCGGCCTGCTGTTGGCTGGTCAATTGCAAGCCGGTTTGTCGTTGCACCGTGGCCAGTGCGGCCGGCCAGTCGAAGGTTTGGAAGAGGAACAGGCGATCTTCGGCTGCTTCCAGCAGGCGATGCAGGCGACTTGCCACCCCCACCTCACCGCGATAAAACGGCATCAGATAGACAGCCCGCGCTTCGGCCAATTGTGGATATTCCACCCGCCGCCGTTCGTCGGTCTCGATGTAAATCTGCTCGTCGCGGCGTAGCGTTTCAATGGCAACCGCGGCCAACTCCGGCGGCACAGCCAGCAGCTCGGCGCTGTCAGCCACCAATTCTGCTTGCGGCACGTACACATGTCCGTCGTCGGCTTTCTGGCTGAGAGTATAGGCCACCCCCGCGGCTACGCGCTCTGGCGCGTCCGCGGCAATGCCGAGGTTGCGTGCGATCTTGTCTGCGGTGAGGAAGCCAATGCCGTGGATATCGCGCGCCAGTCGGTAAGGGTCGTTGTTGACCACCCCGGCCGCGCCATCGCCGTAGTGCTTGTAGATGCGCACGGCCAGCGCCGGGCTGACGCCGTGGCTTTGCAGGAAAACCATCACCTCGCGGATCTGGCGCTGCGCTTGCCAGGCGATTTTAATCAGCCCGACACGCTTGGGGCCAATGCCCAGAACTTCATGCAAGCGGTCGGGCTGTTCATCAATCACCGTCAGGGTGTCCCTGCCGAACTTACGTACAATGCGTTTTGCCATCACCGGGCCGATCCCCTTGACCAGCCCGCTCCCCAGATATTTTTCCATGCCCGCGGCGGTGGCGGGCAGCACCGAGGCATACCGTTCGACCTTGAACTGTCGTCCATACTGACCGTGCAAGGTCCAATCACCTTCCAGCCGCACATGCTCGCCGACGCTCACCCCCAGCATGTTGCCGATGACCGTGACTTCTTCGTCACGGCCTTCGGGGATCAACCGCGCAACAGTGTAGCCGTTTTCTTCGTTGTGAAAGGTGATGCGCTCAACCGCGCCTTGCAAGGTGAGCATGAAAAGCTAGCCGGGCAACAGGTTAGTTGAGACGCCAGCGCGGGAAGAACTCGCGCATATCACCCTGCACGGTGATTTCATAGGCTTCTCCTACCGGGTTGCCTCCCATATCAGCGGGAAAAACACGATACACGCCTTGCGCGCCGCTCGGAATTTCGGCCTTGCAATTATAGAGGAATTTGCTGGAAGCCTCAGGGCCACCGCCCCATTGAAGATCACTTGAGCAGGCCACATCCGTGTTGCCAGGCCCTTGCACAATCAGTTTATAACCGCCCACACCGACCAAATCGGTCCGTTGCCGCAACATAGCATAGAAGGTAATCCAGGAATTGCTACTTGCACGCGCGAGGCCCAATTCAAGTTTCGTGAAGGGAAAAGCCGGCACCGGCGTAGCCGTCGGCGCGGGGGGTTGCGTGGGCACAGGCGTGGCCGCGGGTGCCGCCGGCTGCACTGGCTGTGCAGGCTGCACTGGGCGCGGGGTCGGCTGCACCACCACCACCGCAGGCGGGCGCGTGGGCACGGGAACAGCTGTCGGCAGGGCGGGAATGTTCTCCGCTACCGGCGCCAGCGCCAAGTCGCCGGTCACCTCTACCAGGCGTGCCACGATCCAGGCATTCTGGTCGTTGACGCAACATACCTGATACCAGTCACCTGCCGGGTTGGTGGCAAGAATATCCAGCTCTGTGCCGGAAGCCACCTGCCCGATCTCGTCGTAAGCCGTACCGGGGCCAGAGCGGGCGTTTACCTGGCCGCTGCCACCGACTTTGGCTTTCGGCGCAGCCGGTGTGGGGGTATCCGTTGCTACGGGGGTGTTGGTGGGTACAGGCGTATCCGTGGGTACAGGGGTGTTGGTTGCCGCAGTCGTTGGCGTAAAGGTCGCGCGCATGGGGCGCGTGGGTGTCGGCTCCACGGTCGGCGTTGTCGCCGGGCCACAGGCCGTCAATGTTGCCGCCAAGATACTCAGGGCTGCGATCTGGCGCAGTGAGTGAAAACGATTCATAAGTGGACCTCCTGAAGCGAGGACAGAAATTTTTCTTGCCGGAATAGGACCACCGGCAAGCGGCGCGCATTGTAGCACAAGCCTATGCAATGGGCTATTTTACCTCTCCCCACCGATTTCCCCGAATACGCTGCTAACTTGACAATAAAACCTTGTCAAAAGCGGGATAAGCAGGTACAATACACGTCGCACTAAAAAGCAAGAGCCGATAGCTCTTGGCTACCGGCTCCGCTTACTGGGTCTTGCTGAGGGTCTTGAGACACTTGGTGCACACCGCAACGCTTTGCAGCTTGCCATCCACCGTCAACCTGGCACGCTGAATGTTGACATTCCAGCGGCGGTTCGTGTGACGCATCGAGTGGCTGACGTTGTGTCCAAACTGTGGTCCGCGACCGCAAATCTTGCACTTCGACATAGTGATACCTCATTAGCAAATGAAAACCCCGAGGCGTTATGCTCCGGGGTGTAATCCCGACTGAACGGTAGCTATTCTAGCATAGCTACTGTCAAACTGCAAACTGAAGCGTGGACAACGCACAATGACTGTACGCGACGATCAATTTGGCCGAATCAAAGTTTCCCAAACAGCCATCGCCTCTCTGGTAGCTGAAGCTGTCAAAGAAAGCTATGGCGTCGTTGGCATGAGCAGCCGCAACCGGTTCGACGAGTTGGCCGGCTCCTTGCAACGCGGCAACCGCCGGGGGGTTGAAATCAGCCAGGGCGCCAACGGCATCGTGGTGGACATTTATGTCATTGTGGAGTACGGCATTCGCATCAGCGAAGTAGCCACCGGCGTTATGCGCCGCGTTTACTTCACCCTCACCGAGGCAGCGGGACTTCCTGTCCATGCCGTGAACGTGCATGTGCAGGGGCTGCGCGTCAGCGATTCCAGCACCTCCCAGCCCGGCTAGCTCAGCCGGCCATCCTTCCCCGATGAGACGAAGCATTGACCAGCAACGCATCCCTTCGATCTAATACCACGCGCGCGCAAACCGCTCCTTCTGCCCAGGCCAACGGGCATCGGCAGCAAATCAACGGCGGCGATCTGAAAACCATGATCGCCGCTGCTTACGCATGGCTGGAACGCCATAAGGAAGCTGTCAACGCGCTCAATGTCTTTCCTGTGCCCGATGGCGACACCGGCACCAATATGTACCTGACCATGCGCGCGGCCTGGCGGGAAATTGACGAAAGCGAAGAACAAGACGCGGGTCGCATGGCCCAGGCTGTTGCGCAGGGCGCTCTGATGGGCGCGCGCGGCAATTCCGGCGTCATCCTGTCGCAGATTTTACGCGGCATCTCTCATGCCTTTCGGCAAAAAGCCAATATCAGCGCCCAGGATTTCGCGCGCGCGCTGCGTCAGGGGTCTGACACCGCGTACAAGGGCGTGGTCAAGCCGGTGGAAGGCACGATTCTGACCGTGATTCGTCAGTCGGCTGACGCTGCACAACGGGCTGCGTCGCTGGAGAACGACTTCGATTTCGTCCTCAGCCACACCGTGCAAGCCGCAGGCGAGGCAGTCGAGCAAACCCCCAAGCTGCTGCCGGTGCTGGCCAAGGCGGGCGTTGTCGATTCGGGTGGCAAGGGCCTGTTTTATATTCTGGAAGGCATGTACCGCGGCCTGCGCGGCGAAGCTACTGCGCAACCGACGGAAGCAGCGGCCGTTCCGGCAGCCGAAAAAGCCGCCGTCATTGATCCGCATAACCTGCCACCTGTGCGTTACGGCTTTGATGTCCAGTTCCTAGTCTGGGGCGTAGACCTTGATGTGAACGCGATCCGCCGCTGGATGATCGAAAACGGTGATTTCGCGCTGGTCGAAGGCAGCTCAACGCTGGTCAAAGTACATGTCCATGTGTTCGACCCCAGCCGCCCGCTGGCCTATGGCTTGCAGCAAGGCTTCCTGACCGATCTGGTGGTCGAAAATATGGACGCAATGGCGGCCGCGGGCATGGTTCCCGAAGATGTCAAGGACGAGTTGAGCACCGCACCCAGCGACTTGCTGGCGGCAAGCGAAGACCTGGGCCACATCGGCGTCGTGGCTGTCTCTCCTGGCGCAGGCTTGAGCGAGGTTTTCGAAAGCCTCGGTGTTGGCAGCGTGGTCGCGGGCGGCCAAACCATGAACCCCAGCATCCAGGAACTGCTGGATGCCATCGAAGCGCTGCCCAACGAAGAAGTGATCGTCCTGCCCAACAACAGCAACGTCCTGATGGCCGCGCAAAGCGCCGCGCAGGAAGCGACCCGCCGCGGCAAGCGCGCGGCTGTCGTGCCTAGCCGCACCGCACCACAGGGCATCAGCGCGCTGCTGGCGTTCAATATGCAGGCCGATCTGGAGCAAAACACCGCACTGATGACCGCCGCGCTGGCGAACATTAACACGGGCGAGGTCACAGTGGCTGTACGCGACGCGGAAATTGATGGCCTGGCCGTGCAAGTCGGTGACGTAATCGGTCTGTTGAACGACACCCTGACCAGCCGCGGTGCCACTGATGAAGCTGTAGTCTTCGACCTGCTGGAGCAAATGCGCGCCAGCGATGTCGAAATTATCACCGTATACTACGGCGATGCAGTTGACGCGGATACCGCGCGGCAACTGGGCGAACGCATAATGGCGACCTATCCTGATCAGGAAATCGAGGTCGTAGCGGGCGGTCAACCCCATTATCATTACATTCTTTCGGCGGAATAGCCGCCACAGGAGCCTTGCGTGAATCGTGTTGCGGTTGTTACCGATAGCAATGCTTTTATCTCGCCTCGTTTGGCTGAAAAGCTAAATATCCACATCCTCCCCCATACCATCTACCTGCCTCAGGGCGCGTTTCAGGAAGGGGTGGATTTATCGCCTGCGGACTATTTCCGTTTGGTCAAAGAAGCACGCGGTGATTTCATGCCGCGCGCCAGCGGACCGTCCATTGAAAGTTTCGCCGACCTGTACGGGCGTCTGCACCGACAAAACGATCAGATTTTGTCGGTACACATGTCCAGCCATCTTAGCAACACAGTTGAAAACGCCCGCGCGGCACGCCAGATGTACCTGGGCCGCTCCACCATCGAGATCATTGACAGCCTGTCCGCCACGGTCGGCCTGGGCTATCTGGTACAAACGGCCGCGGTGGCGGCCAGTGCCGGACGCAGCCTGGATGACTGCATTCGCCTTGTGCGCGGGCTGATGCCGCACATCTACCTGTTTTTTCTCGTCAAGCACCTGCCCTATCTGGAGCGCGAAAAACGCATCAGCCCCGCGCAGTCTATCCTCGGCAGCATGTTGAACATCCTGCCGCTGCTGCAAATCGAGGATGGCGAGATCATTCCGCTGGAAAAGGTGCGCAACGCCCAGCAAGGCGTAGACAAGCTGTTCGACTATGTATCGGAATTCGGCAGCTTGCAGCGGGCCACCGTGCTGCAAAACGGCTTTGTCAAAGAACAGCAGGCTTTGCTGGAACGGCTCGAACTGGCCTATCCGGGCCAAACCTTCAACCAATTGAGTTATAATCCGTCGCTGGCAGTCCACCTTGGCCCCGATGCAATGGGGGTTGTGGTGATGGAAGCTGTCAGCTAGGGAGCTTTTCGTGAACAACGCGATTGAACGCTTGAAAAAGATTTTGAAGCTGGAACAGCAGCAAGGTTGCCGCAACAAAGCGGTGATTGGTGGTTTGGGGCGCTTGTCAGAACGCTGGCAACTGGACGCGTCCAAAGAAAGCACGCTCACCGGCCAGCAAGAGCTGGTTGATCAGATAGTCGTGCTGCTGAACCGCTATAACGGGCTGGACAGCACCACCGCGCGCAAAGACACCCTCGACCAGATCGCCGCGCTGGTGGCCCAGTGGGATCACCCGCCTGCGCCCCGCCCCGCGCCGCAAGAAACGCCCGTGCCCGCGCCGGTGGCGAAGCCAGTGGCACCGGCTGTAGTGACACAAAAACCAGCACCCTCCCCTGCGCCAGCACAAACGCCAAAGCCAGCGCCGGCCCCTGCGCCCAAGCGTCCAACCCCGCCCGCGCCCAAGCCGGCACCGCGCCCCCCCACGCCAGCCATCGCATACGGCCCGGCCTATGCCAATGTGCGCCCCACGCCCGTGGGGTCTGCCAGCCTGAACGCCTCGCTCAATCGCCTGCAAGGGATCGGCACCGGTTACATGGAAAAGCTGGGCAAGATGAATGTCCGCACCGTGGGCGATCTGTTGTGGCTGCTGCCGCGCCGCTATGATGATTACCGCAACCTCAAGCAGATTTACCAACTGCGCGATGGCGAAACAGTGACGATTCTGGCGAACCTTTGGGACTTGAAAACCAAACGCCTGCCGGGCCGCGGGGCCACCCTCGTTTCGGGCGTCCTGGGCGATTCCACGGCCACGCTGGAAGTGACCTGGTTCAGCCCCTTTGTTGCCAAACAACTGCGCACCGGCCAGTCGTATGTGTTCAGCGGCAAGGTACAAAGCTACCGCGGTCGCCTGCAAATGAACAACCCTGAGTTCGAAGAACCGGATGCCGAATTGCTGCACACCGGTCGTCTGGTGCCGGTCTACCCGCTGACCAAAGGCATTACCGCCCGCTGGATGCGCAACCTGCAAAAGCGCGTGGTAGACGAATGGGGCAAGCGCGTCCACGATTATCTACCGGAAAGCGTGCGCCAAAGCGCCGGGCTGCTGACCCTGAGCGAGGCGCTGGATCAGGTGCATTTTCCCGACGACAATGAAATGCTCCAGGCCGCGCGCCGTCGGCTGGCCTTCGACGAGCTATTTATGATCCAAATCGGCGTATTGCGCCAGCGCGCCGAGTACCGTGCGCTGCCCACGCAGCGGTTTCCACTGGACGCGGCCGCGCAGGCGGCCTTCGCAGGGGCGCTGCCCTTCCAGTTCACCGGCGCACAAACGCGCGCCACCGCTGATATTTTGCAGGACATGGCAGGCGACCGCCCAATGAGCCGCCTCGTACAGGGCGATGTGGGATCGGGCAAGACCGCCGTGGCCGCCAACGCCATGTGGGCCGTGGCAAACAACGGCGCACAAAGCGCGCTGATGGCCCCGACCGAAATCCTGGCCGAACAGCATTTCCGCGGCTTGAGCCGCCTGTTTACCGGGCTGGAGGTGCAAGGCCGCCCCGTGCGCGTTGGTCTGCTCACCGGCAACGTCAAAGGGCAAGAGCGCGCGGCCATGCTCAGCGGGCTGGCCGCCGGCGAAGTGGACATCGCGGTGGGAACCCATGCGCTGATTCAGGACAACGTGGCCTTTCACAACCTCGGCTTGGCGATCATTGACGAGCAGCACCGCTTTGGCGTGCGCCAGCGCGCAGTGCTGCACGAGCAGGCGATTGCAGAAGCGGGCCAGCCGGAAGACCCCGCGCCGCATCTGCTCGTGATGACCGCCACGCCAATCCCACGCACCCTGTCGTTGACGATCTTCGGCGATCTGGACGCATCGGTGATTGACGAGATGCCACCGGGCCGCCAGCCGATCAAGACGCGCTGGATGCTACCCACCGAACGCGAGCGCGCCTACAGCTTCATCCGCCGCCAGGTGGAAACCGGACGGCAGGCGTTCATCATCTACCCGCTGGTGGAAGAATCGGAGAGCCTGAGCGCCAAAGCCGCCGTGCCAGAGTTTGAACACCTCTCGCGCGCGGTATTCCCGCAGTTCAAGCTGGGCCTGCTGCATGGCCGCATGAAAAGCGCGGAAAAGGACGCGGTGATGCAGGCAATGCAGCGCGGCGACATTGATATTCTGGTGGCGACTTCGGTGATCGAAGTAGGTATTGATATTCCCAACGCCACAGTGATTTTGATCGAAGACGCGGAACGCTTCGGCCTGGCGCAGTTACACCAGTTCCGCGGGCGCGTAGGCCGCGGCCAGCACGCATCGTACTGCATCCTGATCTCGGAGGCGAGCACGCCGCACGCGGCCGAGCGTCTGCACGCGCTGGAACAATCGCAGGATGGCTTTGCACTGGCCGAGAAGGACTTGCAATTGCGCGGCCCCGGCGATTTCTTTGGCACCCGCCAGAGTGGCCTGCCCGATCTGAAATTGGCGCAATTGAGCGACCTGCGCACGCTGGAGCAGGCGCGCACAGAAGCGGCCCGCCTACTGGCGGAAGACCCCGACCTGTCGCGACCCGAACATATTGCACTGGGCCGCAAAGCGCGCCAATTCTGGCGCGGCGACGGAGATGTGAGCTAATGACGACTGCTTTGTATCCTGGCTCGTTTGATCCGATTCACAACGGCCATATTGACATTGCCCAGCGCGCAGCACAGCTTTTCGACCGCGTGGTGGTGGCGATCTACGACAACCCGTCCAGCAAGCGGCTGCTGTTCAGCACCGAGCAGCGCGTCGCTCTGGCGCAAAACGTGCTGGGGCATCTGCCCGCGGTCGAGGTGATCCCCTACTTCGGCCTGACCGTAGACATTGCCCGCCGCGTTGGCGCGACCGCAATTGTGCGCGGCCTGCGCGCCAGCTCCGATTATGAATATGAAGCGCAGTTGGCCCACGCCAACAAGGCGTTGGCTCCCGAAGTTGACGCCGTCATGTTGTTGACCAGCTTGCACTATGCTTATTTGAGTGCAACGATTTTAAAAGAAGTGGCGACGCTGCATGGTGACATCAGCCAGTGGGCGCCGCCCGTGGTGCAGGAAGCGCTACGAACGCGCCTAGCAGCAAATCAGCGTTGACCTGCATTCCAAACAGTGCTATGCCGAGGTTTCCGTCGGCATGGAGGGTAAGATCATAGAACTTCAGCAACTCATCAACCAATTGGAAAGTGTTGTAAACCAGGCTAAGCGCGTGCCGCTGTCCCAAAGCATTATTGTGGACGAAGAATCATTACGCCGTGTCATTGATCAGATGCGCGTCTCCGTGCCCGACATCATCAAACAGGCCGAGCGCACGCTGGGCGAACGCGACCGCATCATCGCGCAGGCCAACGAAGAGGCTGCGCGCATCGTGCAGATGGGGCGCGAGCAAGCCACTGACATGATTGAGCATCACGAGCTGGTGGAAGATGCCCGCCGCCGCGCCAACGACATTCTCGTAGGCGCAGATCAGGAAACCGCGGGGATGCGCGCCGAAGCTGACCGCTACGCGCTGAATTCACTGCTTAGCCTGGCCGAGCAATTGACCCGCCTTGAGCGGGAAGTACAGAACGGCATCAGCTCGCTTCAAGGCAATTAACCGACCAATTTCCTGACCCTGCCAGTTTGACAGACACCTAACGCTGGCCTATAATTCGTGGTCTGGCGCGCTCGCGCATGTTTGTTATGCGTAGCGTTGGCCTGCCGTGATCTATGAACGAAGAAAAGAAACAATGGAATGTTGCGCAGTTGCTCAAAGAACCTATCGGAGCAACGCGCACCTACGAAGCAATTGCAACCGTTCTGTACAATGAGCCTGGCATCAACCAGGTTGGTCCGCTGACCGGATCGGTTTCGCTATTGCGCACCAACGAAGGCGTTCTCGTCGAGGGGACGTTCAACGGTGTGGTGACAGTAGATTGTAGCCGGTGTCTGAAGCCAGTGCGGCAAGCCGTGACGGTTGACTTGGTGGAAGAGTTCAAGCCAACCCTCGATGTGGTGCGCGGGACTTACCTGTCCACCGACGAAGAGGACGCGGCGCTGTTGATTGACGATCACCACCTGCTGGACATCAGCGAAGTGCTGCGTCAGGCAGTGTTGTTGGCCGTACCGATGCAGGTATTATGCCGGCCTGATTGCGCCGGTTTTTGCCAGACCTGTGGACAAGACCTAAACGAAGGCGATTGCGACTGTTCCGACGAAGAAGATGATCCTCGTTGGGATCAGTTAAGTGCGCTTTTAGAAGATATAAACAGTTAGATTAAAGGAGTAGTCTCATGCCCCCATTGCCAAAGCGCAAAATTTCGAAGGGCCGCCGCGATCGTCGCCGCAGCCATGACGCGATCAGCAAGCCCAGCCTGGTGGAATGCCCCCAGTGCCACAACAAGCATCTGGCGCACCGGGTTTGCCCCAGCTGCGGCAGTTACCGCGGCCGCGCGGTGCTGTCCACTGAAGAAGAGAAGTAGAAACGATGACATGTCAGTTGGACATGTCATCGTTCCCCCTCTTTTCGGGCGATTGGAGATATTTTGCCGACGGCGCGGGACTCTATCCGCGCAGCCGGCCACCTGACGGGGGATTGGCAACCAGGCCAAGTCCCCCGCTTTAGTTAAGCCGAGACCCCTCGCGTGAGCAAAACAGCTTTTCTCTTCCCCGGTCAAGGATCGCAGGCGGTCGGTATGGCGCAGGCTTTAGCCGAGCGTTATCCCGTTGCCGCGGCGACAATGGCCGAAGCTGACGACGTCCTGGGAATTGCTCTGTCCGCGCTGTGTTACCACGGCCCGGAAGAGCTGCTGACCGACACGATCAATGCCCAGCCCGCCTTGCTAGCCTCTAGCGTGGCAACGTTGCGCGTTTTGCAGGAGGCACTGCCTGACCTGCCGGCCCCGGCACTGGTGGCTGGTCACAGCATGGGCGAATATTCGGCGCTGGTGGCCGCGGGCGCGCTCAGCTACGCCGACGGCCTGCGGTTGGTGCGCGAGCGCGGGCGGCTGATGAAGGAAGCGGGTGTGCGCGCGCCGGGCGGCATGGCAGCCCTGCTGGGGCTGGATGCCGCGGCTGTCGAGGCATTGTGTGCGGAGGCAGCCGCACAAACCCGCGGCGTAGTGCAGCTCGCCAACGATAATTGTCCCGGTCAAACGGTGATTTCCGGCGATTTTAATGCACTGGAAGCGGCGATGGAACTGGCGCGGCAGGCTGGCGCGAAGAAAATCGTGCGGCTGGCTGTCAGCATCGCGGCCCATTCGCCCTTGATGGAACCGGCCGCAGCCGCGCTGCGGGCTGCCGTCGAAGCAACGCCGATTGCCGTGCCTGCTGTACCAGTGATTGGTAACGTCCACGCTGAGCCGCTGCTCTCGGTGGCCGACGTTCGCGCGGATCTCGCCAGTCAGTTGACGGCCTCGGTGCGCTGGACCGAATCTATGCGTTACGCGGTCAGCCAGGGCGTAACCCGTGTGGTTGAGATCGGTTCCGGCGACGTGCTGGCGAACTTGATGAAGCGCATTGACCGTGAGGTGCAGCGGCTAGCTGTGGGCGATCCCGATGGGGTCGAACGGCTGCGCGCGGCGCTGTAACCAAGGCGTATTGGGTTCAGCAACCACCGCCAAACGATGCGAGGTTTTTACATGAACCGCTTTCAAGGAAAAGTTGCCATTGTGACCGGAGCGAGCCGTGGTATCGGCCGCGGCATTGCTATGCGGCTGGCGCAGGAAGGTGCGCGCGTGGTGGTAAACCACCGCGGCAGCGCCGAGGGCGCAGAAGAAACCGCGCAATTGATCCGTGCGGCAGGCGGCGAGGCGCTGGTGATCCAGGCGGACATCAGCCAGTTCAACGAAGCGCAACGGCTGGTGCAGGAAACAATCGCCGCGTTTGGTCAGGTGGATGTGTTGGTGAATAATGCAGGCACCACCCGCGACACCTTGCTCATGATGATGAAAGAAGAGCAATGGGACACGGTGATTGACACCAACCTCAAGAGTGTCTTCAACTGCTGCAAAGCGGTGGCGCGGCCGATGGTCAAACGCAAGACCGGACGCATCGTCAACATCAGCAGCGTGTCAGGGCTGGCTGGCCAGGCAGGTCAAACCAACTACGCGGCCAGCAAAGCGGCTGTCATCGGCTTCACCAAATCGCTGGCCAAGGAGCTGGGCAGCCGCAACATCACAGCCAACGTGGTGGCGCCGGGCTTTGTACCGACCGCGCTGACAGAAGGAATTCTGGCGGAAGGCGACAACACGCAGAAAGCCATCGAAGCCACGCCGCTGGGGCGCCTCGGCACGCCGGAAGACATTGCCGCGGCAGTGGCGTTTCTGGCGTCTGATGAAGCCAGCTTTATTACAGGGCAAGTGTTAAGTGTTGACGGCGGCCTGGTGATGCAATAGCCGCCCTGCCACGGTGACCTATGAGCCAAGAATACGACATGCCGTTGGGCACGATTACGATTGCACCGAGTGTACTGAACACGATTGTGCGCATGACCACGTTGAACCAGCCGGGCGTGTTACGACTGTCCTCGCGCACCCAGTCCGGGCTGCCGCGGCTGCGCGGCAAAAGCGCGCCGGATGAGGGCTTGCGCGTTGAGGTGCTGGAAAACGACACGGTTGCCGTGGATGTGCATGTAATCGCTGATCCTACGGCCAGCCTGACTGATTTGGGCAAGATTTTACAGACCCAGATTGCCCGCGCACTAGAGTTGATGGTTGGAATGCAGACGCGCTCCGTGAACGTTTTTATTGATGAGGTTGAGTTCGACCCATCTAGCAAGAGTTCCTTATGAAACTGCGACGCAAAGCCCGTATGGCTGTGCTGCAAGCATTGTATGAAGTGGATGTTGCCAACCATCCTGCGGGCGACGCGCTGGAATCGCGTTTACGCGACGAGCCACTGCCCCCGGCGGCTGAAACGTTCGCCCGTCAGTTGATGACGGGCATTTTATCCCATCGCCATCGTCTGAATGAGCTGATTACGCGCTATGCACCGGAATGGCCGCTCGATCAGATGGCGGTGCTGGATCGCAACATTTTACGCATTGCTATTTTCGAGTTGAGCAATGCCGATCTGGACACTCCTTCCAAAGTGGCGATCAACGAAGCGGTAGAGATGGCGAAAGTTTTCGGCAGCGACAGCAGCCCGCGCTTTATCAATGGCGTGCTGGGAGCGCTGATGGCTGAAGCGCCGCGCCCAGAGTTGGGCAACGCTCTGCCGCCGGAAATGCAGGGTGGCTTGACGCCCGGCGCATCGCCCGAGGCAGCCGCGGCATGAATCTGTTTGGCGTTGGCAGCGGGGAGTTGATTCTGATCCTTGTGATCATCCTTTTGGTCATGGGGCCTGAACGCTTACCGCAGTTGGCCCGCCAATGGGGCAAAATCGTCCGCACCCTCTCCCAATTTACCCGCACCTGGCAACAATTCAACGCGGAACTCAATCGCCAGTTGACGCTGGAAGAGCGCGCCGAGCAGCAACGTCATACAGAGGCGCTGCGCGCCAAGGACAACGCGGACGCACCCACTGAAGCCAACGAAAATACAATTGCGCCGCCGCGTGATCCAGCCACAGACGCGCCTCTCGCACCGCCAGAGGAACCCCCGCATGACTAGCCAATCGCAATGGGAGCTGCCGGAAACGCTGCAAGCGCTGCTGCCGCACCTGAACGAGCTGCGGCGACGGCTGTTTGTAGCGATTATTGCCCTGGCTGTCAGCACGGGGCTGGCGTTTTTGATTGCACCGCGCTTGCTGGCGCTGCTGGCGGTGCCGATTGGCGGGCTGGGGAACCTGCAAGCCATTGAGCTGACCGAACCAATCAGCGTATACATGCGCGTGGCGTTGATGGGTGGAGCGATCCTGGCAATGCCGGTGATCGTTTACCAGGTAGTTGCCTTCATCGTACCGGGGCTATTGCCGCACGAAAAACGTGGCCTGTACATTGCCTTGCCGTTCATCTTCCTTTCGTTTCTGGCAGGTGCAGCCTTTGCCTACTTCGTGATGTTGCCCACAGCCGTGCCGTTTCTGGCTAATTTCGGCGGCATTGAGGGCAATTTCCGCATCAGCAGCTACGTCAGTTTTACCACGCGGCTGATTTTGTGGGTGGGGGTGGCCTTCGAATCGCCGTTGATCATTGCGCTGCTGGCGCGGCTGGGCATCGTAACACCGCAAGCGCTGCGCAAGGGCTGGCGTGTGGCAATTGTCGTGATTGCTGTCATCGCTGCATTGATTACCCCCACGGTTGACCCGGTGAACATGGGCATCGTGATGCTGCCCCTGATTGTGTTGTACCTGCTCAGCATTGTGCTGGCTGGCTGGATGTATCAAAAACGTAATGAGTAGCGCCTACTGCGTGATGCCGCTGGAATTCAGTTCGTCTAGTTGGCCGTCGCAACAGTCCACGCAGTACGCATACGCAACCATTCTGAACAAAGGAGTTCAAAGCAATGACGAAACCGTCTACAGAAGCACAGCGTGTTTTGATTATGGGTGCGGCGGGCCGCGATTTCCACAATTTCAACGTCTTTTTCCGCGACAATCCCCGCTATCAGGTGGCTGCATTTACCGCCACGCAAATTCCTGACATCGAAGGGCGCGTCTATCCCGCGGAACTGGCAGGCAAGCTGTACCCTGCTGGCATTCCGATCCACGCCGAAAGCGAGCTGAGCGAGCTGATCAGCGAGCTGGCTATTGACCTGGTGGTGTTTGCCTACAGCGATGTCAGCCACGAAACAGTTATGCACAAGGGGTCGCAGGTGCTGGCCGCAGGAGCCGATTACATGCTGATGGGGCCGAAACACACTATGCTGCGCTCCAGCAAGCCCGTGGTGGCTATTTGTGCCGTGCGCACCGGCTCTGGCAAAAGTCAGACGACCCGCCGCGTCTGCGATATTTTGCGCAGCCAGGGGCTGAAAGTGGTGGCAGTGCGTCATCCCATGCCCTATGGCAATCTGGTGGAACAAGCTGTGCAGCGCTTTGCCAGCTATGCCGATCTGGATCACCACCATTGCACGATTGAAGAGCGCGAAGAATACGAGCCGCACATTGATCGTGGCGTGGTGGTGTACGCGGGCGTGGACTACGAGGCGATTTTGCGTCAGGCGGAGCAGGAAGCGGATGTGGTGGTTTGGGACGGTGGCAACAACGACCTGCCCTTCTTCCAGCCCGATCTGCACCTTGTCGTGGCCGATCCGCACCGCCCTGGCCACGAGTTGAGCTATCATCCCGGCGAGGCGAACCTGCGCATGGCTGATGTGGTGATCATTAACAAGATTGATACGGCAGATCTGGACGGCATCGCGCGCGTGCGCGACAGCATCCGGCTGGTCAACCCGGACGCGCTGGTGGTGGAAGCGGCCAGCCCGATCTTCGTGGACAACCCGGCTGCAATCCGCGGCAAGACCGTGTTGGTGGTGGAGGATGGCCCGACGCTGACCCACGGCGAAATGGCGTATGGCGCGGGCGTGGTGGCGGCACGGCGCTTTGGCGCAGCCAGGATCGTGGACCCGCGGCCCTGGGCGGTTGGTTCGCTTGCCGACACCTTCGCCAAGTATCCAACTACCGGTGCAGTGCTGCCGGCGATGGGCTATGGCGGTCAGCAATTAGCCGATTTGCAGGCCACGATCAATCAAACACCCTGCGATCTGGTGATCATTGCCACGCCGATTGATCTGAACCGCATTATTGAGATCAACCGCCCCACCCAACGCGTGGGCTATGAATTGCAGGAGATCGGCCAACCTGATCTGGCCGCAGTGCTGGTGGAACGCCTGCCGCGCTAAGTCGGTGTAAACCTGAACCAGCAGCAAGCTCCTCGGCCCGTTATGACCGCAGGAGCTTGTTTTTGATTATCATAGCCAGCAATTTGTACCAGCTTTGACATCCTGTTCAATCCACAATACAATAACCCAATCACCAACCTGGGACGGCTTTGTAAGAATTCATCAAATGACGACTTCTAAATTCAATTATAAAAGAACTTTTGAGCAGCTTGAGCAAGTAGCCTCCAAATTCTGGCCGATAGAGTTATCCGAAATGGAGGCTAATCTCAGTGTTATCCCCTTGCTGTTAAAAACCCAAGACCAATTCATTCATGCTTTGAGCCTAAAAACAAACGATTTAGAGGATTTATTCAAGATCGTCGAAGTTATCAGCCTACCCGCCAATCTTTTTGTCAAACATCTGATCATTTTAGCGGATTTCGGCGGTGAAATGCTAAAGCGCGTAAGCCAGCAGTTTTATTCCCTATTTCCGGCTGGCACACTCAACTACTGGTGGCAGGGTCAACCGCGAACTTATATTTTCCGAGCATTACCTCGCCAAAAATTCAGTAATACAGCACTCAAGATTGACGGCAAAAAGTTATTTGAAAACCATCCGTTGAGCGACTTACAACGTGATGCGATTATGTTGCTGCTATTTGGGAGCGCACACGAAGATTATACGTCCAATGCAACGTCTGTTTTGGCAAAGTGCGAGTTAGGCAGCTACTTGGGTAAGTCTGATGAGCTGACAACGTTTATTAAACAGCGATATATCTGGGTGAGCAGGGTTACTAGTGGAGCCCAGTCCAATAATCTGGGACAATTAGCTCAAAAGTTTGTTGAAGAATATCTCAAAGATAACCTCGGACTGCGCGACGTCAGCGTCCAAAGCAATGGGCGACTGCCTGAAGTCACCCATACGGACAACACCGCTGACCATTTTACTACTTTCGATTTGGTCGTCAGTGACGGCCGAAAATACGTTGCTATTGAAGTTTGTTTTCAAGTCACGACAAATAGCGTGATCGAACGCAAAGCGGGGCAAGCGCGAGCACGCTATGAGCAGATACATGCTGCGGGGCACAGGATTGCTTATGTACTGGATGGAGCGGGCAACTTCGAGCGACATATCGCACTGAACACTCTATGCACCTACTCCGATTGTACGGTGGCTTTCTCCCACGCTGAATTAGACGTGTTGTGCCATTACTTGCAACAGTATTTTACAGGAACAACGGACTGATGGCTTACCTTGCTGAAAACAGCCAGCCGCTCATTTTGCAAACGATTGTGGTACGTCACGAAGATGAAATCGGCAAAGCAATCCATAACTTCCCCGATGTTTGCCTAGTGATCCTGCCATCACATACAAACACCGACGAAGTCGTTTACGCCGCGCCTTCAGTCGGCACGTTTATGGCTGGCATTGCCAACAGCCTGGGGCAAAATTCAACACTGATCTGCGTGGGCGAGATCACCGATTTGGTTCAGGTACAGGCAACGATGCCAACGTCGCTCCGCTACCAGCACTGGATTGCCATTAAGCGTTCCCAACCCCAGCAGCAAGACACGCGTGCATTGCCCAATTACCACTTTAGCGCGCTAATTCACACAAAGTATCAAAAATCACTTGCTCATATTAAAACGAGAATTGAATATACATATTGCCCCACGTGCAAAAAAACGACAAAGGATTACGGCGGTAAGAAGCACACCTACCACGAGTATGGCACATTGATGTCTGATGTGTGGCGAGATGTTGCTTACGATCTGAACGGCGACCTTGCACCGCTGGTACACCGTTTTCAGGAGCTGTTTGGCCTCCCCTCCTACCAAACACTCTTGTTGCTGGATTGTCGTCAGATGGATTGGACCGTCACTACCAAAGGCGAAGTAATCTCCCAAAATGGGCAAAAAAGTCTCGTGACTGCTCGGGAACCAGCTCCTCAATATCGGCTGTTTGGTAATGGAAACGACCACAAAACCCAGCAAAACGGTTCATCGCTGGTTTTTTATGATCGCCTGATCAACGGCGATAGCCTAGAGCAATTAAAGCAAATTCCCGATAACAGCATTGACTTCGTTTTCACAGATCCGCCTTACAATTTGGGAAAACAATACAATGGCTATAGCGATGATCTGGAAATCCAGGAATATTTCCAGTGGTGCGATGCGTGGATTGCGCAATTGGCTCGTATCCTCAAGCCGGGACGAACTCTGACTCTGCTCAATATTCCACTTTGGTCAGTGCGTCATTTTCTTTTTCTACAAACAGTGCTGCAATTCCAGAATTGGATTGCTTGGGACGCTCTATCGTTTCCCGTCAGGCTGATTATGCCTGCCCATTATACGATTTTGGCGTTTAGCAAGGGGCCGTCGCGTGAACTTCCGGGGTTAACAGGCACAGCCGGATGCACCAGCCCAGCCAGCGCCCCACCCGCCTTTAAGGCATTACAGCCGATGGGAGAGACTTACTGTCTGCGCGCTGGCTGCATACAAGACCGCAAACTGCGCAAAATTGATGACCGCGGCCCGCTTACAGATTTGTGGTGGGATATTCATCGGGTAAAGCACAACAGCCGGCGGGTAGATCACCCTACTCAACTACCTCCTCATCTGTTGTATCGGCTCATTTCAATCTTCACCAAACCAGGTGAATTGGTGCTAGACTGCTTTAACGGTTCTGGCACCACAACACTAGCCGCGCACCAGTTGGGACGACATTACATTGGTATTGAAAAATCGCCAGACTATTTTCGGCTTGCTCAACAAAGACATCAGGAGATCGCCGAAGGAATTGACCCATTTCGCAAAGAAGAACGTACGCTAACGGCAAAAAACAGCCCTGTTCCACGCCTACCCAAACGAAAATATGAAATCCCAAAAAAAGAATTACAGTTAGAAGTCAAACGAATTGCTGAAAAGCTCGGCAAGCTACCCACACGCGCAGATGTCATTCAGTATGGAGCCTACCCCATCCATTATTATGACGAGTACTTTGTAAGTTGGGGCGAGGTCTGTGCCGCTGCCCGTACAACAGGAATGACAGAATTCAGACAGACAACTGATCAAAATAACGATGCTAATACCCTTGACAAAATAGAACAATTACCCTTTATTTTGCAGGACATAAACACGACAACCTATTAATGAACCCGGCGAACTCACTGCGGGTCGGAGCGCGCCTTCACAGGTCTAGCCGAGCCGTCGCACTAATGACAACAGGAGCGAATGATGACTGACCCCGATGATGTGGCCCGTATCGAACAGGAATTTGAGCGCTGGCAAGCGACCACGCTCAAAAAGACGCTCGATCGCTTCCCCGAACGCCAGCCCGCGTTCATCACTACCTCCTCCGCGCCGGTGGAACGCCTGTACACACCTGTGGACATCGCTGACACCGACTACCTGCGCGACCTGGGCTTCCCCGGTGAATATCCCTATACGCGCGGTGTCCACGCTACCCTGCACCGCGGCAAGCTGTGGACGATGCGCATGTTCGCGGGCTTTGGCACGGCTGAAGAGACCAATGCCCGCTTTCGTTACCTGCTGGAACAGGGCCAAACGGGCTTGAGCGTGGCCTTTGATATGCCAACGCTGTATGGCTACGACACCGATGCGCCGGAAGCGCTCGGCGAATTCGGCAAGTGCGGCGTGGCAGTCAGCTCGCTGGCCGATATGGAAGTGCTATTCGACCGCATCCCGATGGGCGAAGTCACCACCTCAATGACCATCAACTCGCCTGCGGCAATCATCTGGGCGATGTACATCGCCGCGGCGGAAAAGCAAGGCTACCGACGGCAACAATTGCGCGGCACACTACAAAATGACATCCTGAAGGAATACATCGCGCAAAAAGAATTTCTCTTCCCGCCTGAACCCTCAATGCGCCTGGTCACTGATACGGTGGAGTTCGGCGCGACCGATCTGCCTGAATGGAACACGATCAGCATCAGCGGCTACCACATCCGCGAGGCCGGCAGCACCGCGGCGCAAGAATTGGCCTTCACCCTGGCCGATGGGTTTGCCTACGTGGAGGCGGCCATCGCGCGCGGGCTGGATGTGGATGATTTTGCGCCGCGCCTGAGCTTTTTCTTTAATGCGCACAACGACTTTTTCGAGGAAATCGGCAAATACCGCGCCGCACGGCGCATCTGGGCGCGCGCCATGCGCGAGAAGTACGGGGCCAAACAGCCGCGTAGCTGGCTGCTGCGCTTCCACACACAAACGGCCGGAGCCAGCCTGACTGCGCAGCAACCGGAAAACAACATCGTGCGCGTGGCGCTGCAAGCCCTGGCCGCGGTGATGGGTGGCACACAATCGCTGCACACCAACTCAATGGATGAGGCGCTGGCGCTGCCCTCGGAAAAGGCGGTCACGGTGGCGCTGCGCACGCAGCAGATCATTGGTCACGAGAGCGGCGTTACCAACACCATTGACCCGCTGGCCGGTTCCTATTTTGTTGAAGCAATGACCAACCGCATGGAAGATGAGGCCAACGCCTATTTCCGCGCCATCGAACGGCTGGGCGGCGTGTTGCCAGCCATTGAAGCAGGCTTTTTCCAGCGCGAAATCGCCGAGGCAGCCTACGTTTATCAGCGCGAGATTGACAAGGGCGAACGCATCATCGTGGGCGTCAATGAATACGCCGCGGGTGAAGCGCCAGCTATTCCGATCCTGGCGATGGATCCGCAAGGGTACGAGCGGCAGATCGCGCGCCTGCGTCGCGTGCGCGCAGAACGCGACAGCAGCGTCGTGCAGCGCACCCTGCACCGTTTGGCCGACGCGGCCCGCGATCCACACATCAATCTGATGCCACCGATCCTGGAATGCGTCGAAGCGTATGCCACGCTGGGCGAGATCACCGATGTTTTCCGCGAGGTATTTGGCGTCTATCACGAACCGGCGTATTTTTAACGCAGCCCCCATCTCGCAGTTCGTAGCACAGAATTGACCCCTGCGATTGCAAAAACGCACTCTTCTAGGGTATGAATTATACAATACACAACCCGTTTGACAGTCCTCGTGCATAATGGTACAATTTCATTACACGTTTATCGCTAAAGGAGCAGCCCATGTCGGAGCGCAAAATTCGTATACTGGTTGCCAAACCCGGCCTGGATGGCCATGATCGCGGCGCAAAGGTCGTCGCGCGCGCACTGCGCGACGCCGGTTTTGAAGTGATCTACACCGGTATTCGCCAGACGCCAGAAATGATTGTTGAGGCGGCTTTGCAGGAAGATGTTGATGTCGTCGGCTTGAGCATTTTGTCCGGCGCACACCTGGCGCTGTGCCCGCGCGTGGTGGAATTGCTGCACCAGCAAGGCATGCAAGACGTGATGGTGCTGGTGGGTGGGATCATCCCCGACGAGGATATTGAGCCGCTGCGCGAAGCAGGAATTGCCGCGGTCTTCGGCCCCGGCACCAGCACTGCCGACATTGTGACCTTTATCAATCAACGTCTGGCTGTGCCAGCCTAAGCCAGCCTATTTTCGCAATAAAAAAAACGTCAGCCGCAGGGCTGGCGTTTTTATGTTCATGAAATGCGCGGAAGGAACCGACTGGCTAGCGCCGCGGGCGGAAGAACTGGCGGTAGAACACACCCAGCAGCACACCAGCGACCACACCCAGCGCAGCCCAGCCCCAGTCGGGCAAGGCCTGGTTTTGTGCGCTGAAGCTGGCAAGCTCAACCGCGGTCGGTTCGTCAATGGTTAAAGCACGGCTGGGGCTGGCCCATGAACTGTTCACTGTGTCCAACTGCGAGCGGATGCGTAGCCCCGCGGTCGAGGTGGCATCCTTCGGCACGCGCCACAAGACGGCGCCGGTGGCCGAGCGGCTTGGCTCTACCTCGGCCAGTTGCCATTCGGCCAGGCTAATCCGATCCACGCGCACGTCACTCAACCAGACTGCATCCTCCGCGCGGCTGACTGTGCCATCCTTACGGTAACGCCAGGTCAATTCATGCGCGCCCGCGGGCAGGATCACGGTGAAGGGTTGCCAATCTTGCTGGCCGCTGGCCCGCAGATAGGTCACGCCGTCCACCTGAAATTCAAAGAGGTCGAAACCCTGTTCAGTGTCCAGGCGATAACGAAAACTGAGGGGGCCATCGGCCACCATCTGCACCGGCCAACGCAGGCTGCTGCTTTGGCTGTGTTCGATTACACCGGAACGGAAAGCGCCGTCCAGAGCCAGCCAGCCCGCTTGTCCGTAGCTTTGCATATCGTCAGGTACACCTTGCGCAGGATCAAGCTGCCGCGTGCCGACGGCGGTGGCATTGGCGCTCCAGGCCAGTTCAAAAGCTACCGGCAACTCGGTGCGCGTTTGCCAATCCACTGCGGCAAGCCCGCCGGGGCGCAACGTGTCACCGCCCGCGGGGCTGCGCAGCAATGGAGCAGGCAGCGTGGCCAGCCCGCGGCTTTGCAGTGCCTGCAGAATGGCTGCGCGGTGTGCGCTGTTGTATAAATTGGCGTCGGCGTCCAGCAAAGCTTGACCAGCTTCGGGCAGTGTGGCCGCGGGCGGCAGATAAAACGCGCTTTCCAACGCCAGCCGATCTGCCACCGCTTGCCCGGCGGCTGCGCGCACATCCCACAACACACGACTCCAGATTTCGCCGTCTACGTGTGGATCGCCGGATAGATTAACGGGGTATTGACGTGCCCGGTCAACCCGGCGGAGACAGCGCGCCGCGCGCGCGTAGCCGCGGCTGTCCCATTCGCCGATGCACGCGGGGTCGTTGGTGGTATCGGCGAAGAGCGAAGCCGCCAGATAGTCACCAAAGCCCTCGCCGAGTGCGTCCATGTCGCCACCACCCCAGTACGGGGCCATATCTTGCAGCAATGCGTGCGCGTACTCGTGAACAATGATATCAGGGTCTTGCGCGTCGGGCACGCCACCATCGCCAAAGTGCAGTGCATCGTCGCTGATGCTGTAAAACGACTGATCCTGCTCGAACCAGTGCGCGCTGACAAAGGTGACACGGTCACGAATGCCGTTGGCCGGGGTGTTGGCCGCGCTGTAGCCAAGCGATTGCAGATAGCGTTGGGTGGTGTCAATGTAGTAGTAGGCCATCACTTCGGCAAAACGCGGGTCGTTGGGGTCGTATTCAAATGTGCCTTGCGACGAAAAGGCCGCAGATGGCAGATAACCTTCTGGTTGGGTCACATCTACGTACTCGCCGCGTAGCCAACCGCTGCCGTCCAGCCCTTGCAACGGCAAAGACCGTAGCTGCGGCGCGCGACGGAACGCCGTCGCAGGTTGTGGCGTCGTAAGATCGAATACTTGCCCGCGCGCCAGCACCAGCCGATTGTAGCGTTTAAGCACCGCGCCGGTCGCCGCGTCAAGAAAAACTTCCCAGTCCCCTTGTGGCTGGGCCGCGGAGATCAGCACACGCCAGACCAGTTGTCCGGTGGTCTCGTTCATGGGCAAGACCATCAACTGCGGTGCGGGGCTGTTCGCGCGCGGGGCGGCAAACTGAATGGCGGCGCGGGCGCTCTGCACAGCCTGCACCGGCGTGATTGGGGCGACTGCGGCGTCGGGCAAGCGCAGGTCAGGCAGAAGGCGGCTTTGCAACACCTGCACCTGGCCGTGCTTGTCCAGATGAAGGGCCAGATAAGCGCCGTAAATCGGATGACCGGCTAGCGTCTGCTGATAAACCACGTGGCCGCTGTCAAGACCGTTGCGCACAGAGATCAGTTGCAGGTCGGCCAGCGTCGGGTCTACACCGAGAAACGCGGCATAAGTGCGGACGAAAGCATCGGCCTGGGCGCGGACGTCGCCCTGCCCCGGCTCGCCCGGCACTGTGCAGGTGCGCAGTTGCGCAGGCCAGCCGCTGATTGGGTTGCGCGTAATGGCAACACAGGCCAGATCAACCGGTGGCGACTGCGGCGCGGCCGCGACGGGCGCGCTGAAACTCACCAGCAGCGCCAGCAGGAACAGCAGGCGAGCAGAGCGAGCAGCGTGAGCAGCGTGAGCCGGTAAATGTAGCATACGCCGTGCAGAAGGAAACATCAAAGCATCTACCTTGTGAAAACCCGTCATTACGTTCATTCTAGCATGGGAACGGGCAATTGTCTAGCAAACCGGCTGTGTACGGATTTCGAATTCGCGTTGGGGGATGCCAACTCTCCCGGCCCGGAAAACCGGATTGCCACCCAAAGCCCGTCTCGTTTCAATTGACCCCCCCTTCCTTTTGTGCTATCATCCTGCATTGCGCATATGCTATGCGCCAAGGAGTTTTTGTATGGTAAAGTTATATCGTGTTATTGGTTTGTCGCTGCTGGCCGCGTTCGTGTTGTCAGCCTGTAGCTCCTCGCTGACAACGCCGACGCCGATTGTATTGCCCACGCGCGCGCCGATCCCGTTCAGTGAAGCGGTTGAGATGCAAGTGCAGCAAGCGGACGCGGTTTTGCCCGATGGCCCGGCAACCGGCATCATCGCGGCCTACGGCACGGCCAGCGCGGGCAGTGACACGCTGCTGGCCTGCGCGTTGGAAACGACAACGATCCGCTGCATGCGTTATCCCGTGGCTCTGTCGAACCTCGCCGCGGGTTTGGTGCAACTGGATGGACAAGTAAACAGCGGCCAGCTCACTGTGCGCACGGCCAGCACCTTCGCCTGGGACGAAGCCAGCCAGCGCGCCGCGGCTGAAGCGAAGCTCGCGGACATTGCTCCCCTGCTCACTACCTACGACTGGTCAAGCATTGCCCTGGCAGACTATGTAGAGTCGTCGGCGTGGTTTAACCCGGATGCTGAGCGGCTGAAAGCTATCCCACTGGAGCTGTATGGCTACGATCTTAGCAACGATTGGGTGATCTGGCGCGGTCAGGGCTGGGAAATGCCACAGGATACGCGTATCACCCACCGCTTTCCTGTAGTGTATATCATGACCGATCCTACCCAGGAACGTCCTGCTGAGGCGTTGGTCACCATTGAAGGCACCACCGAAGAACAGTAGTTTTAACGCATGAAACCTTATCTCTATTGCCCAATGTGCGGGACATCGCTGGTTGAGCGTACAGTCTACGGCTTGCCACGGCAGGCGTGCCCAGCCTGTGATTTCGTTTATTTCAAGGACCCCAAGGTCGCTGCGGCTGTGCTGATTGACGATAATGGCCGCGTCTTGCTGATCCGGCGGGCGGTGGATCCGCGCAGCGGCTACTGGGCACTGCCCGCAGGCTTTGTCGAGGAACATGAACTGCCCGACGAAGCTGCCAGCCGCGAAGTGCTGGAAGAGACCGGTCTGGCTGTGGCAGTGGGTGATTTGCTGCGCATTCGTCGCACGGCCAACCCCAAGAAGCCCGGCTTCCTGATGACCTATCGCGGGGAACTGCTCGGTGGTCAGTTGCAGGCCAACGATGACGTGAGCGAAGCGCGCTGGTTCGGCCTGGAGGAAATTCCCTGGGACGATCTTGCCTTTGAAAGCACCATTGAGTCGCTGCAAGCGTGGGCCGCGGCCCAGCCGGGATGATTTTCTATGAACCAGATTGATCTGCATACCCACACAACGGCTTCTGACGGCAAACACTCCCCCGCCGAGCTGATCCAGATGGCGGGCGAGTTGGGCTTGCACGCGGTGGCAGTGTGTGACCACGATTCCACCGCGGGCCTGGCGGAGGCGCTGGCTGCTGGCGCACAGGCGGGCGTTGAAGTGATTCCCGCGGTTGAGTTGAGTTGTGACGTGCCGGAAGGTGAGTTGCACATGCTCGGTTACTTCCCGGACTACGCCGACGCCGCGTTTCAGACGGAATTGAGCCGTCTGCGCGAGGGTCGCGTAGGTCGGGCGCAGGCGATGGTGCGCAAGCTGAATGAGCTGGGCTATCCCATCACTTACGAGCGCGTGCTGGAGCTGGCGGGGGACGGCGCGATTGGCCGCCCACACGTTGCGCAGGCGTTGGTAGAAGCACGGCTGGTACAAAACAAGGGTGAAGCCTTCGAGCGGCTGATCGGACGCAACGGCCCCGCCCACGTCGAACGTGCCAAGCTGCTGCCGACAGATGCCTGCCGCCTGATCCGCAGCGTCGGCGGGTTGCCGGTTTTTGCGCATCCCTTCATTGCCACGGCCAGCGGCCGCGTGCTGGAACCGATGCCGGTGGAAGCGTCGCTGCCGGGCCTGGTAGACGCCGGGCTGGCGGGCATCGAAGTGTACTATCCCAACTACACACCGCGGTTGATCGAGCGTCTGACACGCCTCAGCCGCAAGTTTGGTTTGCTGGTCACGGGCGGCTCCGATTTTCACGGCGAAGGGTCGGCTGGCGCACCACTGGGTGGTGTGTATGTGCCGAATAAATGCCTGACCGCGCTGAAAGCGGCGCACGCTGCCGCCTGAGCCGCTCTTTCGATCATTTTTATTCAGAAACGATTTTGTTATGCTTGCAACTGCGATAAACCTCGTGCGCGCGGCGGGCGACCTGCTGCGGCAAGGCCATTATAACGGCTCTGGCCGCGCGGCCAGCAAGAGCAGCGCGGTGGACCTGGTCACGGAATATGACCTGGCCTCGGAGCGTCTGATAACGGCTGGCCTGCGCCAGCATTTTCCCGATTATGCCATTCTGGGTGAAGAAGGCGACCATACACTGCCTGCCGCCGGCCCAGTCTGGGTGATTGATCCGGTGGACGGCACGACCAACTTTGCGCACGGCTTTCCGGTGTTCAGTATCTCGCTGGCGCTCCTGGTAGACCGTCAGCCAGAACTGGGCGTGGTTTACGATCCACTGCGCGATGACCTGTTCTGGGCGCAGCGTGGGCAGGGAGCCTGGCGCGGGGAACGGCGGTTGCAGGTAGCGCCCAGCAGCAGCCTAGAGAGCAGCTTGCTGGCAACCGGCTTTCCCTATGACCGTGCCAGCAATGCCGACAATAATCTGGCTGAATTTTCTTACTTCATGCCACGCACGCGCGGCGTGCGGCGTGCCGGTTCTGCCGCACTGGACATGGCCTGGGTGGCCGCGGGCTGGGTTAACGGCTACTGGGAACGCGGTGTGCAGGTCTGGGACATGGCCGCCGCGGTTCTGATGGTGTCTGAAGCTGGCGGCCTGGTCACCACCTATTCGGGTCGCCCCTGGCAACCAGGTGATCGAACGGTGGTCGGCGCGCACAGCACCGTCCATGCGCTGCTGCTGAACGGCATTGCCGAAGCACGCGGTGGGCGTCACTTGCCGATGCTGGAATAGGATCTTCGAGTCTTTTTGATGTGTTATGTATCTGAATAACAAGAGACGCCCCCGGCGCCGCCGTCGCGGCTCGCCGGTTCCCATGTTTATCGTGGCTATTGCCGCGCTGCTGGTGGTGGCTTTCGTAGCCAACCAGGAGTTCGACCTGTTGCGCAATCCCTTCCAGACGCCAACGCCTTCAGCCACACCCACGCGCACGACGCTTTCTTATTTCGATGAAGCAGATGCATATGTAGACGAAGGCAAAGTGGTGCAGGCTGCGGAAACGCTCAAAATTGTGGCCGAACGCGAGCCGGAAAACGATGAAGTGCGCCGCGAGATTGCGCATTTGTATATCTACGGCGGTCAGTATAGCGACGCGTTGCCGGTGGCGCAGGAGGCCGTCAAGATCAACGAAGACGATGCGCGCAACCAAGCCACCCTGGCGATGGCGTTGACCTGGACTGGAAACTTCGACGACGGCTATTCCGCCGCACAGTTGGCGGTACAAATGGATCCACAGTTGCCGCAGGCTCATGCACAACTGGCCGAAGTGCTAGCCAGTCTGGGAAGCTGGCGGCAGGCACAGCAGGAAGTGCAGGTGGCGCTTGATCAGGCCCCGCGCGATTTTGATTCTGTGCGCATCATGGGCTACACCTACGAAGTGCAGGGTAAGTACACCGAGGCGCTCGACTATTATCAGCAGGCCGCAGACCTCAAGCCACACATTCCGCTGATCTATCTGGTGATGGGACGCAACTACCGCGCGCTGGAAGACTACGACCAGGCCATTGCCAGTTTTCGGCGCGGGCTGGAGGGTGCTTCGGAAGACCCCTGGCTGCACTTCGAGTTGGGCAAAACGCTGTTCCAGGTAGGTGATCAGGAACTCGGCCTGCGCGAGCTGCGCAAGGCGGTGGAACTGCGGCCCGACATGCCTGACGCCTATCAGCAGTTGGGGGTGGGGTTGTATCTGCGCCGCGCCTATGAAGAAGCGATTGAAAACATGCAAAAGGCGATTGATCTGGGCAACAACGCCGCGATCAACTATTACATCATTGGGCGGTCTTACCTGAACCTTGAAGTGCCAGACTGCGCCAACGCTGTGCCCAACCTGCAAAAGGCATTGGAAGTGGATGCCGAGATGATTCCGTATGTGGATGCGGCGGACAGCATCCGGGAATGTGGCGGTGTGGTGCCGGCCAGTCCGTAACGAACCGCAACAACTGTTGCGACAAATTTGACCGTTCGCACAGGGTGATGTATGATTAGGATGTTAGCACTCAATACACAAGAGTGCTAACATCCTTTCTTTTATAGCCCTGTGACCAGCGTGTCACAGCAAAAAACACCTATTGTAGAGGAGCTAAACACACATGAACCTCAAGCCGCTGGGCGATCGCCTGCTGGTCAAGCCAATCGAACAAGAAGAAAAGACTGCTTCCGGCATTATCCTGCCCGAAACCGCCAAAGAGAAGCCGCAGGAAGGCGAAGTATTGGCCGTAGGTGCTGGCAGCCGCAAGGACGACGGCTCACGCATTGCAATGGACGTGACCGTGGGTGACCGCGTGCTGTACGCCAAATATGCTGGCACCGAAGTGAAGATGGACGGCGTGAAGTATCTCATTCTGCGTGAGAGTGACGTGCTGGCCATCGTTGGGTAATTTTCGATTCGTATAACACAACAAACAAGGTTTATCTCAAAGGAGCTTTAAAACAACATGGCAAAGCAACTCATTTTCGCCGAAGAAGCGCGTCGCAATCTGAAGGTCGGCGTGGACACCCTCGCCAATGCAGTCAAGACCACCCTCGGCCCCAAGGGCCGCAACGTCGCCCTGGACAAGAAATGGGGCGCCCCCACGATTACCCATGACGGCGTTACCGTAGCCAAGGAAATCGAGCTGGAAGACCCCTATCAGAACATGGGCGCCCAGTTGCTGAAGGAAGCCGCCACCAAGACCAACGACATCGCGGGCGACGGCACTACCACCGCCACCGTGCTGGCGCAGACCATCGTCAACGAAGGTCTGAAGAACGTGGCGGCAGGCGCCAACCCGATGCTGCTGAAGCGCGGTATCGAGCGCGGCGTCGGCGTGCTGGCGGATGCGATCCGCTCGCAGGCCATCGAAATCAGCACCAAGGACGAAATCGCCGCGGTGGCTGCCATCTCTGCGCAGGACCAGGAAATCGGCGGCCTGATCGCTGATGTCATGGACAAGGTCGGCAAGGACGGCGTCATCACGGTTGAAGAAAGCAAGACCGGCATCGCCTTCGAGACCGAGTTCGTCGAAGGTATGCAGTTCGACCGCGGTTACCTGACCCCCTATTTCGTCTCCAACCCGGAGCGGATGGAAGCCGAAATGGAAGACCCCTATATCCTGCTGACCGACAAGAAAATCTCGGCCGCGGCTGACATCGTGCCCGTGCTTGAAAAGCTGATCCAGCTTGGTAAGCGCGACCTGGTGATCATCGCCGAGGACGTGGACAGCGAAGCGCTGGCGACCCTCGTGCTAAACAAGCTGCGCGGCGTCTTCAACGTGCTGGCGATCAAGGCCCCTGGCTTTGGCGACCGCCGCAAGGCTATGCTGCAAGACATGGCGATCCTGACCGGTGCGCAGGTTATCACCGAGGAAATGGGCCGCAAGCTGGAAACCACCCAGATCAGCGATCTGGGCCGCTGCGACAAGATCGTTTCCACCAAGGATGACACCACCATCGTCGGCGGCGCTGGCGATGAGAAGCAGATCAAGGCCCGCATCGAGCAGATCAAGGTCGAGATTGACAACAGTACCAGCGACTACGACCGCGAGAAGCTGCAAGAGCGCCTGGCCAAGCTGGCTGGCGGTGTGGCGATCATCCGCGTCGGCGCTGCCACCGAGGTGGAGCTGAAGGAAAAGAAGCACCGTGTCGAGGACGCCCTGAGCGCCACCCGCGCGGCTGTGGAAGAAGGCATCGTGCCTGGCGGTGGTGTGGCTCTGGTCAACGCCGTGGCTTCGTTGGAAAAGGCCGAAGCCGGCGCTGAAGGCGATATTCTGACGGGCGTGCGCATTCTGCGCCGCGCGCTGGAAGAGCCGATGCGCCAGATCGCGACCAACGCCGGTAAGGATGGCGCTGTGACCGTCGAGACGGTGCGCCGCCTGCAGAAGGAACAGGGCAACACGCGCCTGGGCTATGATGTCATCAGCGAGCAGTATATGGACATGGTAGACAAGGGCATCATTGACCCGGCCAAGGTGACCCGTGGTGGTTTGGAAAACGCGGCCAGCATCGCCGCGATGATCCTGACGACCGAAGCGCTGATCACTGACATTCCGTCGAAGGAAGCTGCGCCGGCGATGCCTCAGGGCGGCGGCGGTATGGACTTCTAGTATGTTCGCTTAATAAAAAAACGGGTTGCCAACAATCGGCAACCCGTTTTTTTATGGTGTTTGAGGAAATCGCCTTACGGCTCGGCTTCGGCAGGCTCAACCGACGGGGGCACGACTAATCGTTAACGCCGCCAGCCCCAATCCTCCACCGCGCTGACAATGTCAGCGACGCTGAAATGGCCCGAACCGTCCAGATCGAGGCTCGCAGGACAGGCTGCGCTGACCGGCATAAGCCAGCAGCCAGCGATACGTTGAATATCGGCGATGTCCACGTCTCCATCGCAAGCCAGCGGATTGGTATGGTTGGCATTCGGCTCCACATCGGAGCTATGACATCCCCCCACCAGGTCCAGTCGCCCAAACGCCTGAGCCTGGGTGTTGGTGGCTGTACCTTGCCAGATCAGGTAATGATCCCAGTTGCCGCCATCGTCATCATCGTGCAGGCCGATGTTAAAGCCCACAGACCAGCCCGAATCCCACACTGGCGGCTGCAACAAACTGCGCGGCAGGGCTAGCTCGATTTGATAGCCATCAGGCAGGGTCACGATAGCCGGTGTAATCGTTGTCAGGTAGACATTGCCGCGATTGGTGATCCGTCCATCGGGGTTGACGGTGATCTGATGATCGTCAGCGCCGGTAAATGTTCCGTCGTGCGCACCGTCGAAGGCAATTTCCAGTTCGTCGTCCTGCCACACATCCGCGCTGTCGTTGACAATGACATCATCCCACACGCGCGCGGCCACATACAGATAATCATCATCCCAGGCCGTCCACACCTGAACACTGGCATCCGCCGCAGTGGGTGGGGCCACGGTGGTAGGTCGAACTTCGGCGGCGCTGGTGCTGTTCAGCAGCACGCTGCTGTTGGAGTTCCATTCGTTGAATTGACCGTCCAGCGTGGGCGGCAAGGTCATAAACGTGGCGCTGATCACCTGACCCGGCCCCAGGATCACCGGCGTCGCCGTAGCTGTGGGGGTAGCTGTCGCCGTAGGTGTGGGGGTACGCGTAGCGGTCGGCGTCACAGTCGCTGTCGCTGTGGGGGTATGGGTGGGCTGGCCGGTCGGTGTAGCCGTGGGTGTGGGGGTTTTCGTCGGTGTGTTTGTGGGGGTCGGCGTGGGCGGCACAACTGCGATGGCATAGGTAAAAACCAAGCGCGGCCGGATCGTCAGATCGGCGTTTTCACTGGAAGCGAAGTCATAGTTGACGCCGCCGCTGCCGGTGCCGCCTTTTAGTACCAGACCATTGTTTGTGATGCCGGATGCCCACTCTGCCAGCGCCGCGGTGACATTGAAACGCTCCCAAGCCTGTACACTCTCCAGCCGTTGCTGATCCAGCAGAGTGTTGGTGCGGTCGGCAGGAATGCCATTGGCTCCGGCAGTTGTCCAGTAAGTGCTGCTGGTGGCGCGCTGCCAGGTAGCCTGCGCCTCCAGCCAGCCACGCCGCGCCGCGTACACGCCCACATCCACCCAATTGCTGTCGTTGGAGCGCGTCGTCACGTACAAGTCAAGATAGCCCTCGGTGATCGTGGCCTGCGGTGGCAGGATGCCGGTCAAATCGAACTTGATCAGCCCGGCCCATTCGTCGTTCGGACGCACCGAAAACTTAATCGTCTCGCCATAGTTGGTCTCCGGGCTCCAACTGCTGATAAACGTATCGGTCACGCCATTGTAGCCGTTGCTGCCGGGTTGCAAGGTGACGCCGGTTTCTTCGTATCTCGTCAAGCGTACCAAATCAATGCGATGGAAAGTATCGTCATCATCGCCGCCGTTGGTGAGACGAAAATCGTTGCCGCCAGTCTGACGGTTGGCAAAATACCCATTACCCAGTACCTGTGTGACCGTGCGCCATTGGCCGGTGTTCTGTTTCTGCACCGTAAACGCGGTGGCGTAGGGATCATCCACGGCATCGTATTGCAGGCTCCAGGTGCCGGTTCCCTGATCGAGATAGGTCACCGTCACACTGACGGCAGTGCTGCCGCCCAGAATGTATTCATCGTCAACGTCGAAATACATGTACGGGTTGCCACTGGCCGCGTCGGTGCGCCGCGCATAGCGCCCGCGCATGTCGCTCGTGACATTCCACAGCGGCACGGTCGCGCCGCCGCTAGCGGCCGTATCCTGATAAAGCCAGAAGTTATAGTTGCCGCGCTGTGGATACCAAGTCGAGACCGGTTCCCGCATCACCGTCCAAATGCCCGGCGTGTCATCGAGCGTGCGCCCCAGGTACTGGTTGGCGAAGTTCCATACCGTCTTTTCAAAGGGCGTCGCTGAGGTGAGCAGGTCCCATTTCGCCACGAAATACGCGGGGTGTTTATCCAGTGCATTGAGAACGCCCCAATAGACGTCCGCTTCCGTATCCAGACCGTCACGGTAGAGTTCCCACGCCAGCGGCCCGCCGGTATTGGGAAAGCTGAACATCGGATCATACTGGCCGGCGCGATATTCCGCATGATCCGTGTTGTCAATCACCTGATCGTCGTGATCAATCAGCAAGTGGTTGTGCTTCAATCCCACGCCCAAGTTGCCGGCATAGTCAGTGAACTCGCGTCGTTCGAAGCGTTGCAGATAAAACGGCGCGTATTGCAGCATCAGCGGGGTGTTAGGAAAGGCCGAACGATAGATATCGGTGATGGCCTTCACCGTCTGAATCCAGACCGCGCTGGTCAGCCCATTCGCAGCCAAGCAAGCATCCATCGAATTATCTGTTGGTATCGTTTCACCAAACATACCGACGCTGATCTCGACCCACGCCACGCGTGCGTCGTTGTCGTAGCGTGTACCGGCCGCGTGGATAAAGCGCGACCATTCTTGCAAGTAGCTGGCTGACCAAAACTTGGGGATATAGTGGGTCTGGCCATAGTAACTACACGACACGAAGCCATCACCTAGCGGATGCTGCGTCATGTACCATTGCGGCATCCACGCGCCGCCGCAGCATGGCCCGTCATAGCTATTGAAACGAATACCCGTTGGCTTGCCCAGACTAGCTTCCGTTTGCAACCATGTATCAACCGGCTGCCAGTTGTACACACCTGCCCCGGTTTCAATCGTATGCCACTGAAATAGCTGATGGCCGCCAATAATATACGGATACTGCGCGGGATCGGTGTTGCGCCAGTCAAGAAACACGTAAATGCCCGGGTCTGGCCAGGATTGCGCTGGCGAGCTGGCCTCAACAGGCGCAGCCAGACGGCTATTTTCGCTGGCAGCCGGTGCATCAACGGCTGGTTGCGAGGAGCCGGGTAAGTCAGCCGCGGCTGCTGACATAACAACCAGCAAACCAAGAGCCAAAGTCAAGGCGAGGCTGGTCAACAAAAGCGGACGATGGGACAAATTCATCAGATAACCTCATGTTCAAAGGCGGTTAACTCACTCCACCCTTGTCAATCCTCGGTGCGTGCAGCAAATACTGCAAGCATTGGATAGATTATAGTCACTGGCTGGCTGGCGTCCAACCGCAGCAACCAGATGGTTTACCGCTCTAGCAGCACAGTGGTATAATCCTGGTATGACGGACCTCGCGATTATCACAGAAGCCCTGAGCAAACAATTCGCTCTGCCGCGCGACTTGCGCACCATGTTCCGGCAGGAAATCATGCGCCAACGCCCGGCTGCCAACGCCGCAGGCATGGTCGCCGCAGTAGATCAAGTATCGCTGCAAGTGCGCACTGGTGAATTGTATGGCCTGCTGGGGCCAAATGGCGCAGGTAAAACCACCTTGATCCGCATGTTATGCACCATGATCCTGCCCAGCAGTGGGCACGGGCAGGTGTTTGGCATTGATCTGACCGAAAGCAACAACATTCGCCAACTGATTGGCATGTCCTCTGGCGAAGAACGCAGCTTCTACTGGCGCTTGAGCGGCCAAAACAACCTCGAATTCTTCGGCGCACTCTATGGCCTGAACGAACGGCAAGCCCGCCGCCGCGCGCGTGAACTGCTGGAGCAAGTTGACCTGGCCAGCCACGCCGACCGGCCCGTGCGCACCTATTCCAGCGGGCAAAAACAGCGTCTCAGCATCGCGCGGGCGCTGCTGCACCACCCGCGACTGCTCTTCCTGGACGAACCCTCGCGCAGCCTTGATCCTACCGCGACCATGCGTTTGCACGAATTCATTGAACAACGCCTGCTGCGCGACGAGGGCATGACCATCCTCCTCACGACGCATCGCCTGGACGAAGCGGCACGCCTCAGCCATCGTATCGGCATCATGGATCACGGCCGCCTGCGCGCCGAGGGCACACCCGACGAACTGCGAATGCGCCTCGGTGCAGCCATCGTCTACACACTTACAGTCCGCCGCCTGTCCATTGACCCGTTGACGCTGGTGAAAGACCTGGCCGGCAGTGTGCGAGCCGAGCCGGGCAGCGCCGCGGGCGACTGGACTGTGACACTGGAAGCAGTGCAGCATGAAAGCGCGCTGGCCCTGCTGCTGCACCGCATCGTTACGGCAGGCGGCGAGGTGTGCGATGTCCGCCGCCGTCAACCGTCGCTGGAGCAGGTTTTCCAGCGTTTCACTGAGCATTCTTAACGCCTATGCAACGCGCTCTGGCCTTCCTGCGTCGCGATCTTCGCTTACAAATGAGCTATCGCTTCGCCTTTGTGCTGCAAATCTTCGGCATCTTCTTCAGCATGTTCGTGTTTTACTTCTTCAGCAAGCTGGTGGGGCCGTCTGCATCGCCTTATCTTGCCCAATATGGCGGTGATTACTTCGCGTTTGTACTCGTTGGGCTGGCCTTTTCCGGCTATTTCGGCGTCGGCTTGCAAAGCTTCGCGGGCACCATCCGCGAGGCACAAACCACTGGTACGCTGGAGGCGATGCTGCTGACGCCCACGCGGCTGCGCACCATCGTGCTGTCCAGCGGCATCTACGACTATGGCTTCGTCACCTTCCAAGTCTTGCTCTACCTGGTCGTGGGTGCGCTGCTTTTCGGCATTCACATCAGAGGCAACTTGCTCGCGGCGCTGGTGATTCTGGTGCTGACCATCGTTGCCATGACCGCGCTCGGCATCATGGCCGCCAGCTTTATCATGGTACTCAAGCGCGGCGATCCCGTCACCTGGTTCTTCAACTCGTTATCATTGTTTTTAGGTGGCGTCTATTACCCGGTTTCCTTGCTGCCGACTTGGCTGCAAAAGCTTTCGTGGCTGTTGCCGATCACCTATTCGCTGGATGGGATGCGTCGTGCGCTGCTAACCGATGCCTCTTTCGTCGAATTGCTGCCCAACATCGTGGCTCTGCTGATCTTCTCCGTGCTACTGGTGCCGATCAGTCTGTACATCTTCCGCCGTGCGGTGAACCGCGCCAAGATGGACGGCAGCCTCGCCCACTTCTAGCGCGAGCGAACAACTCAAGAGTAAAACAAACGGCGCTACCGAGCCAGAAAAGTTCGGTAACGCCGTTGCTGTTCCTGTCACTCTCAACGCGGCTGTTGCAAACGCAGCGCCGGATCCCCCAGCAATGTGAACGTTTCGATCAAGTCCTGCATCAGGTCATGTTCCGCGCTCAAATCCTGCTTGGCCAGCATAATCGCTTCGCCCACGGTCGGCGCGTCGCCGAACAGGTGCGCGTACAGGTTCTCCGCCAGTTGGCTTTGATCGTTCGCCAGCGACTCGCTGGTCGGCACGAAGGCCGCCACCACACCGCCCTTGGTGTTGAACAGCAGTTCCTCGGCCATGCTGCTGGCCGTGGGGTGATGAAAATAGCCCACGAGGCAGGTCATCGTCATCAGGAAGGGGGTGGTCTTGTTGCCGAGCTTGATCGCGTCCTCAATGTGCAGCATCTTGTCCTTGGCCCAGACGTTCATGCTGCCGTGGCCTACATACGTCACCACACCCACCCCCTGGTTAAGATCTGCGATCACTGTGGCGTTGGGGTTTTCGTTGACGCCCAGATAGACTTTCTGCACTGTGTAGCTCTGCGGCAGAAAATTCGTCGCCAGTTCGTCGCTGATCTGCTGAAAGGAAGTTTGCTCGTTATCGGCCACAAACAGCGCGCGGCTGATCCAATCGCTGCCAGGCGCGGCCTGCTCGTAGGCCAGCGTCTTCGCGACCACATCCGCCACCTGGGCCGCGGACTGGGCGGGGATGCGTCCCACTGCCATGTCCGGGCGGTCATCGCCCTCATCAAGGCTGACAAACCAATTATCGCTGGCCGTTTCACCCACAAAATGCGTTTGCAGCAGGTAGGTTGGCACGTAATCGGGGGTTGAATTGGGCAAAAAGCCCTGATAATCGTAGCTGGCGTCGCCCACCAACAGCAAAAAGCGCGGCGCAGGTTCCGGCCACTCTGTGCGAGCGTACTGCATGTAGGCACGAATGGCCGCGGGGTCTACCATGCCGCCGCTGAAGGTGTTGTACACGTCTTCAATGTTGGCTTCGGTGACACGCAACCCCTGGCTTCGCCGGTACTCCAGCAGTGGCTGCAAGGCCGCACTGAACTCAGGATATACCACAGCCATATAATCGGCGCCGGTGGGGTTGATGCGCAGGTCAGCCCCAGCCACCGGCACAATCGCCGCAGGCTGAAGCAGCGCAGCGGGCGTTGAAGCGATATAGCGGCGCTCGGTGTTGCCTGTGTCGTCCCTGAAACTCAACCCGGCCTGGCTGGCGCGCGCGCCTGTGACCGGCTGCGCTTGCCGCGCATCGCTGACATCCCACAACAAAGTCGTTGCATCCGCACCAGCCACGGTAATGGATATACCGGCTGGGCTGGCAAAAGCTAGCTGATCGGCCTCCAACGCGGCCGTGCGTTGATAGGTGATGTCTGCCCGGTTGAAGTAGAGCATATCCACGCTCGCGCCGGTGTCGCCCGGCGCGGCCAGCGCCAAACTGTTGCCTACGGGGTGCAGCAGGTCAAGGGGCAACGTGGCTGAAATCGTGCGCCATCCCTTGCCTTCCCAGCTTTCATCTGCCACCACAGACCCGTTGACCTTGAGCAAGGCGTGGTGATCAGTCTGGATGCTCAAATCCTCGGTGTTGCCCCACACACTGACCGCCAGAATTGCGCTGCTGTCCCCTGTCCAGCCGGGCAAGTCAAAGGTCGTGGTGTACGCGGCCGGGGCAAAGAGCGTCGGCCCCAGCCAGTGGTCGGTGTCCGCGGGCGTTTGCGACAGATAGTAAAGCGCCTCTTCGATGTGTACCTGTGCGGGCACGATGGAAGCTGTTTCGCCTGTCGCCGACTGCACGCTGCGCGAGAGAACGCTGTCTGCGGCGGCATCAGACCAGTGCAGCCAATAGGCGTTGGCTGTGCCGTAGCGGCTGACGCGTGCCTCGCCGTAGAAGGTCAACGTCAGTGCGTCGCCTGCCCCTTCGATCTGCAAAGCGACCGGCTCGTCGTTCAGCGTCAAGGCCAGTTGCTGGTTGGTGCGCGGGGTAAGATCGAAACCGGCCGCGTGCAGGTCGGCGGCGGTTACGCGGTACAAGCCTGTTGTCTCGACCATCAGCTTGACCGCGTCCACTGGCTCGGCAGGGATGGTGTTGGCTGATGGCGCGTTGACAGGGGGCTTGGCGCGCGGCGTGGCGGCATCTTTGCGGCCACATGCGGCCAGTGCGAGGGTGATAAACAGTAAAACAACTGCGGCAGCGCCGAAGCGCGCCGCAGTCTGTGCCGTGCGGTTGTTCATAAGTTTGCGTAACAATGTGTTATTGACGTTTCCAAACGAAGAAAGCCACCAGCGCCAGCAGGGCTGCGCCGATCAGGCTACCGCCGCCGAGCAGCAGTAACAGGTTCGAGCTGTTGCCACCTTTGGCCGCGTTGCCGGTCGGGCGCGGGGTGGCGGTAGGCCGCACCAGCCCCGACTGTGTATCGGCGGCCACGCTCTGCGGCGTGGTTACTTGCGCGGTGGTGTCGCTGGCCGTAGGTACTGCCGCAGCGTCCGGGGCTGCCGCGCCGGTTTCGCCGGTGGTCGGCGCGGGCTGGGCTTGTGTGCCGGTTTGCTCAGGCGAAAGGGTAGCCGCCGCGGCGTTGTTCTGTTCGACGGGTGATTGTGTGTTCGTCTGGGGCGCGACGGTGGCCGCCGTGTTCGCCTGGGGCGCGACGGTGACCGGCGTATTGACTGCGGCCGGGTTGCCGTTGCCGGTGGCTGCCGGTGTCTGACCTGCGGCTGGCGCTTGGGTAGCTACCGCAGCGGGCGCGGCCGTGTTGGGCGTATTGGCGGCTGCGGCCGGCAAGGGGGTATTGGTGGCCGCGGGCTGTGAATTGTTCGTTTGCGAACGCGGGGTATTGGTCGGGACCGCCGTATTCGTGGGGATCGGCGTGTTGGTCGCGGCCGGCACCGGTGTATTCGTCGGCACAGGGGTAGCTGTCGGGATGGCTGTGGGTTCGCGCGTCGGTGTGATAGTGGGCGTAAAGGTTGGCACGCCCGCGCCCGCGATGATCTGCTTGTTGCCCAGCTCTTTCTCTACACCGGCTGTACTCAGCTCGACCAGAAAATAATAGTACGTTTGCCCACTGGTCAGGCCGGTGTCGGTATAGCTGTAATCCGCGCCTGACACGGCGCCGCGGGCAGCATCCCGGTGTACTTCCGTTGCCTGGGCCAGACTGGCCGTTGCGCCGCGCTTCACCAGAAAAGCCGCCACATCGGTTTCTGTTTCCGTGCCCCAGGTGATCGCCATCTCCGTCGGGCTGGTGGTCCGTTCCACTTTAAAATAAGTCAAGCCAACAGCCGCCTCGGCTGGCGCGATCAGGAGCGTTAAAACAGACAGAATAAAACCAAGCGTAATAAGGCGCATAAAAGGACGCTTCATGGAATACTTCTTCTCCTTACCAAAAACGATATACGACCCAAAATGTTAGCACAGGGCTAGATACGTGTCAAACACGCTGGCTTAATTAGCCGGTTGCAAGTTGATCCGCAGTGCGGGATCGCCAAGCAAATCAAAGGTATCGAGCAAATCGAGATGATTGCCACTGGCCCACAACGCTTGCTTGCCCGCAGCCGTTGCCAGGCCCAGCGTGCGTTCGCCATTCGTATACACCGCCTGATAAAAGCCGCGGTGCAGCTTGTCGTGGCCGGTGGCTACGCCGAAGCCCGTGGCACCCCAGCCCGCCACCGACCCGCCGTTAGTCCCGTTGAGCATCATCACTTCCAAACCGGTATATGTCGCATCGGCGAAATTACCGCTGGCGCAAGCCATATCCAAAATGATCGGTAACCGCGCACCGTTGGTCAGGCGGGTCACGTCGTTGCGTCCCACATCGCGCGTACGCAAGATAGCCTCATGCGCCCAGGTTGTGGTACCGGCATGTCCGGTATAGTTCAGGAACACGGTGCCACTGTTTACCGCGGCCACGATGGCATCGGTGGTTGTTTCCGGCGTACGATACCGATAAGGCTCGTTGCTGTCATCCGCCGGGTAGGGATCATAGAACACACGTTTAACAGCATACTGGCTTGGTGTCAGGGCAATAATGTTTTCGGTAAAAAGCTCGAAATTACCACCAGTATCCCATGTGCCCGTCGCGCTACGCGGGTTGTCTGCCACAAAGGTCAGTGTACCTGCCCACGATCCCGCGGGCGGTGCGCTGTCGTAGCTGATCGTCTTGTTAACCAGCCAGGTCGCTTCGGTCAGATTGCGGGCAGGCAGGCGGCCCAGCGCCAGGTCGGGCATACGGTCGTTGCCGCTGACAGTGACGTACTCATTCTCCACAGCCACTTCGCAAGTCCACGGATCGGCACACGCCATAAACGGTGGTATCAGGATCGGCTGCGTGGTAATGCCGGTGCGCAGCCGATAGTCATAATGACCACTGCCAAGCAGCATTAAATACGCAGGTTCCGGCGATTGCCAATTCTCGTAAGCATACGCTACGAAACTGCGAATAGCATTGGGGTCCAGTCGGCCATTGCTCCACTCGTCGTAGATATCCTGCACATCCACCACTGTGACAGTCAACCCGCGCGAGCGCCGATAGGTCGCCAGTGCCTGCGCAGCCGACCACAAACTACGGTGTGTAACCAGCAGATAGTCAGCGCGATTGTTGGTATCATGCAACGTCGAGCCAGTGTCGCGTGCAAGCGGCGCGACGCGCGGCACGGCCGCGGTGCGTACCAGTTGATAGCTGCGAGGCGTGGTCTGTGCAGCGCGGAAGCGCACTTTGTAGGCGCTGGCAGGTGTGCCGCCACTGGTCATCACAAGGGGCAAGTAGACGGCGTGATCGCTGGTAAGCGCACTGACCTGCGCGGGACTGTCCTGTGCGGCCTGCTGCACATCCGGCGTCATTTGCATACCGGTCAGACGGACAGGCGCGACGGGATTGCTTACATCAAAGCCGAGCACATCCGCCGCGCTGAAGCCAGTCACCTGAAACTCGCGCTGGCCGCTGCTGTTGGCCGTGAACTCGACCACGTCATTGAGCGCGGCTAGCGATTGCGTATAGCCCAATTCCACCCAATCCAGCAGGGAAATGTCCACATTCACACCAGCAATAGCTTCCTGGGTCAGGGTCACCGTGTTGATTCCGCGACGCAGCAGGCCGGATGGAGCCTGAAATTGCTGCTGCAAGTTGGTAAAGCCATTCCAGCTCATTACGCCCACAGCCTGCCCGTTCAAATCAACGCGCACGCGATGGTCGGGGCTGGCTGCCAGGATATCCGACGCGCCTTGCAGCACCACCCGCACCGTCGCGCTGCTGGTCGTCACAGCCAGCGGCAAGGTAGTAGAGATCGTGCGGGAGGTGGTGAAAAGATTGTTCAGTTCGGTCCAGTACCAGCGTTCATAAACGCCGGTTTTCGGCACATCAGGCCGATACACGGCGTCCTGCTCCAGATGAACAGTCGCAGGCGCAGTGGTATCAGTGACCGCGCTGGTGGGCATGGAGTCGCTCGTGGACATGCGTATCCCCGGCTCATTGCCAACTGACAGCCAATACACATCCGTATCGCTGTAAATCGTCGGCTCAATCTTAGCGTAAAAGAGCAGTGCCTCGTTCGCCTCGAACTGGGCATCGGCGTCGCCGATGAAATAGGCCGCCACCTGCTCGCCGTAGGCCCACACCTGCAAATTCGCAGGATTGGCCGCGGCCAGCGGGGCCAGGTCTGCGCCTTGCAGATCGGCCAGCGTGATCTTATACATGCCACTCTTGGCAAGGTTGGTTCTGAACCAGATGCGGCTGGTGTCGCCGGGGTAAACCGTGGTGCTGGTTTTGCTAGTACGGTGCGCCGCACGCCAGCCTTGCGCCTGCTCGTAATTCAGAAGCTGGCTTTGCAACAATGGATCGAACACATCGGCAACCGCCGCGCGGCGCACCGTCGGCACGTTGGTAAACGTGGCCTCGACGCGCAGGGATCGGTACACGCGCACCGTCTGCTGTGCCGCGTTGTACTGCACCGGCTGGATCAACACGCGCGCCACGCGCTGGCTGCGCACAAAGGCAGTTTCTGCGACCGAAACCACCGCGTCCGGTTGGAAGCTATCCACCGCGTACGCGTCCGCGTTGAAAGCAAACTGCGTCTGCACGCCCTGCGCAGCATCCACCTCGCCGCTGGCCGGATCGCGTGACACCATATAGTCCGGCGCGGGATAAACCAGCAGCGTCTCTGGCAGTGTGTCCGCCTTGCCGTCCAGCACGCGCACCGTAACATCGCCCTCCGCGGGGATACCCAACGTCACACTGGTTTGCGGCAGAGCAGGCGCGCCTGGCTGGCCCACCGAAGAAAAATCGGGAATTGCGAGCTGTTGAAAGGTGCGGCCTTCAACTTCGATACTGGTGAGAGTCGGCGCGGGAATATCAATTTCAAACACGAAACTTGTGTCGGTGGTTTCTACGATGCGCACACCAGCCGCCTGCGCGCTGGCGATTGGCGCTTTTTGCCCCGCGGGGAGTATCAAGCCTAACAATAACATCACTATTAGCCCGCTTCTGGGCAACCAATTCATAATTAAACTCCTGTGGTCAGAGCAAATGTGTGTCTGGAAGACTGTTCGCGGGTAAGGAATTGCTTAAAAAGCCGCCATTCCGAATTTGAAAGCGGTAATATCGAGAATCACTTCCAAATTTCTCTCTTTTCAAGCACCTCTAAATGCGGCGTTTTTCAGACGCTGCCACACAAAGATAAGTTCCCACGATGGCCTGTTTACAATCAGCCTTTACGCATTCCGTACCCACATCACAGCAGCAGCTATCCTGCTTTGCAAAGGGCGCACTGTATGTATAATTAACTCTGTTGGTTCGACATTTTTCTGCTTCTATCTCTTTTCTTTACATGTCCCAAGGAGGCAACAATGGATATTCAAGCATGGCTAACCGCCAATTGGCAAGCACTAGCCATCGGTGGCGTGGCTGGTTTACTGCTGAGCTGGCTGTTCTTCTATCTGCCGGCACGCAGCCGGGCAAATCGGTATGGTAGCGAAGTGGCGTCGTTGAACGAGCGTCTGGCCGTTAGCGAACGCTCGCTGAGCGAAACCCGCCGGCAGGCCGAAGCGGTCCAGACAGACCTGACTGCCCAAGCCGTGCGCTACAATGCTGTACAAAGCCAGCTTGATGCACTTCAGTTTGACCAGGCGCAGCTTGTCAGCAGCCAAAGCGAACTCGACCAGTTGCGCAGCGAAATGACCACCCTGCGCGTCACCAACACCGGTTTGGAAGACAAGATCCGCAATCTGCGCGGTGAAGTGGCTGGCGAGCTGGCAATCCTCTCGTCCACCATGCTGCGCATGAAAGAAGAGGCGCTCACCAATGCACAACAGCAGATCGCTGACTTGCAAGCTGAGCTGGAGGCGCGCTCCCACTAGGAGGAAGCATGGAGACCCAGACCCAACTCGAACACAGCGACGATAAGGCTGGTTCAGCGTCGGTTGATCGCCAGACTTCTGTCCTTCCTGTTCATCCTTCGGAAATGCGCATCAGCCTCAGCTTTCTTTCCTGGGCCGGTGCACAACTTGCCACCGCCCTGCAGCAGCGCACTCGTCAATACGAAGACCTGCTGGCGCTGACCAAACACTTGCCGGATGGATGGATGGAAATGGCCCGCGCGCGCTTGGCGCACGATACCAATGCGCTCAACAGCCCGGCTGAAACCGTCATCATCGCGTCCGACGAATACATAAGTGCCAACACAGTCACTACCGATGCGGCCAACGGGCAAACGGCTTCAGCAAGCGTCAGCGCGTCAAAATCATCCGCCTCACAACTGCCCAAGCCCAACAGCACGATAGATGTCAACGCGTCGTCTGTCGCGCCATCCACAATGGAAGCTGCCGCGTCACTGGACGCAGACCTGGCAACCCCTGATCTTGAAGTGGCTTTACCCACCACCGATCTGGCAGCCGCTGATATCACCACAGACTTGCCCGCTGCCGATCTGGAAGTAGCCACGCTCAGCCTCGGTGCAGACGAAGCCGTGGTCGCGCTGGAAGGTAACAGCGCCACCACCCCCACCATCGCTCTGGACAGCACCCCCCAAGCTCCGACAGTTTCCGAGCGCGTTGATGTGCCTGCGGTGGCCGCAGTGGCCGCACCGGTTGATCTCACCGAAGACCCCCGCTGGCTTCAGCTTCAAAACGACGTAGACGAAATCAACCTGGCTTGGTCACAGGCCGAGGACAATCTGCGCTTCAAAGACGCTGAACTGACCGACATCGAGCAGCAGTTAGCGGGAATGCACGGCGACCTGCTGAAGGCGTTGCCCACAGACCTGCAAGCTGACCTGCCCTCTGTCACCATCGGCGAACAAACGCACGACCCACGCCAGCGTCGCGCCATGCGCCTCGGCGCGCTAGCCGCGTCCATCTCCGCGCTGGTAGATCACAACCGCACAGTCAGTACACAGGCCGAGCAGGCCAGCGCCATCCACGCGGAAATGGATGCCGTCGCAGCCACCCGCATGGCACTGGAAGCCGACCTGAGCGAAAAAGACCAATCGCTGGAAGAGTTGCAAATCGAGCTAGAGAACTTGCAGGCGAAAACAGCCGGACTGACCAACCAGCTTGAGCAGCGCGCCCAGGAAACCAGCACGCTCCAAGCCCACTTGACCGGCCAGATTGACACGTTAAAGGCCGAAATCGCAGCCCTGACCCAGGAACGCGATAGCCTGCAAGCATCGGTGCAAGCCATGACCGATGAAATCAGCAGCTACAACGAAAATACGCTCAATCTGCAAGGGCAATTAAATGAACTAAGTGCCGGTAAATCAGCCACCGAAGCTGACTTGCAGGTGCGCGCCCAGGCACATGCCGAGCTGGAGACGCAGGTCGAAGCACTATCCAACGACATTGACGGCCTGACCGGTCAGATCGAAATGCTCACGGCCCAATCCAACGACCTGCAAACGCAACTCGACGCGGCCCTTGCATCCCGCGACGCCGCTGAACAAGCCCTGCAAGCGTTGCAGGCCCAACACGACAGTGCCCGTTCCGAGCTGGCGCAAATCGAAGTGGAATCGCAGCGGGTGATGGGCGCGCAGGTGGCGGGCCTCGGCGCAGTGGGCGCAGGCACGGCCATCGCGGCCGCACTGGAAGAACGCGAGCGCCAATTGGCTGCCACCAACGACCAGATGCTCTCGCTGCAAGGCCAGGTCAACGAGTTGGCCGCAGCCAACATCAACCTAACCACCGTGCAGGCGGAACTCGACGAAACCCGGCAGGCCAAAGCTCTGCTGGAAGCGCAACTAACGCAGCGGGCCAGCGAGCTGACCGCCTTGCAAGACCAGATCAGCCAGTTAACCGGCATCCGTGCCGACCTGGAAACCCGCCTCGACCAGCGCAGCGCGCAACTCAGCGACCTGCAGGCGCAGTACGATCAGGCTGCCAACGTCAAAAGCGAGCTGGAAACGCAGCTTAGCCTGCGCGGCTCTGAACTCGACGGCCTGCGCGGCCAACTGGACAGCGTGCTGGCAGCCCGTGCCGATCTGGAAACGCAGTTCAACACGCGCAGCGGCGATTTCGACCTGCTGCAAAGCCAGTTTGCTGCGGCCAGCGGCGTGCAAGCCGACCTGGAAACGCAGTTGAACGCGCGCACCAATGAGCTGGCCAGCCTGCGGGGTCAACTTGATCAGACCGTCAGCGCCCGCGCCGACCTGGAAGCCCAACTTCAGGCGCGCACCAGCGATCTGACCAGCCTGCGCGCCCAGTTGAATGAAGCTGCCAACACCCGCGCCGGGCTGGAGGCGCAATTGACCCTGCGCAACAGCGACTTCGCCAGCTTGCAGGAACAGTTGAACCAGGCCACCAGCGCCCGCGCCGGGCTGGAGGCGCAGATCAACCTGCGCAACAACGACTTTGCCAGCCTGCAAGCACAGTTCAACCAGGCTGCCGCCACCCAAGCCACCCTGGAAGCACAGTTCGGCCAGCGCGACAGCGATCTGAACGCCCTGCGCAGCCAACTGGAGCAGGTGACGCAGGCCCGCGCCGAGCTGGAGGCACGGTTGAGCCAGCGCAACGACGAGTACGCCGCACTGGCTCACCGCCTGGATGTGCTGCAAAGCGAGCATGACCACATGGCGGCAGACCGCGCGCAGTTGTTCGACAGCCTGCGCAGCCGCGAGGATGAGCTGGATGAGTTGCGCGGACAGTTTGACACCCTGCAGATGGCCGTACCCGCGGTGGATGTGGTGAGCAGAGACCTGGATGTGGCTGCCGAGCCGGACCCTGACATGCCCGCGCTGGCGATGCCGCAACGCAGTGTTGCCCTCGATCTGGGTGAGCCTGTCACGCTGGAAACCGCCCTGGCTGCGCTGCCTGCCGTCAAGACTGCCGCCGCAGCCGCAGCCCGTGCGGCTGGCGTTGAGCCGACCCTTTCGCTGCGTGTGCAGGCACTGACCGATGTCAAGGGCATCGGCTCGGTGTTCCAACAACGGCTGTACAACAGTGGCGTTGGCACCTACTGGGAGCTGGCGACGTTGGCCGAAGGCGACCTGACCAGAACGCTGCAAATCTCTGATCTGCTCAGCGCACGCATCAACCCATCGGAAACGCTGGAGGATGCGCGCACCTGGGCCGAAAAGACCCGCACGGTTGGCCTGCTTTGGAATGGCGATCATGTGGACGATTTCGAGCCGCTGGAAGGTATTGGCCGCACCTTTGAAAAACGCCTGTACGAAGCCGGTATTACCACCTTCGAGCTGCTGGCTGCCGCCACGGTGGAACAACTGGCCGAGGTTGTCCATGCGCCAGCCATTCAAGGTGTTTCCTACGCGAGCTGGATTCAACAGGCACAGGAACTGCTGGCTGCGCGTTAGCGTTAATTGATAGTGCAAGCGTTCGGAAGTGGCTGGTCAGTCACTTCCGAACGCCGAAAACGAATGGTTTATCTCAACCGGCCAGATTCCGTCGCTGGCCGGTATCTATTGAACAAGGAGAATGATGACGATGGCTTTTACACTTCCCGCTTTGCCGTATGAGAATGACGCTCTGGAACCGCACATTGACGCACGCACGATGCAGATTCACCATGACAAGCATCATGCTGCTTATGTCAACAACGCCAACGCCGCGCTGGCGAAGCACGCCGACTTTGACGGCTCGAACGTCTGGGCGCTGCTGGCTGATCTTGATGGTGTGCCCGCGGACATCCGCGGCCCGATCCGCAACAACGCCGGCGGCCATGCCAACCATAGCCACTTCTGGCTAGCGATGGCCCCCAACGCGGGCGGCGCACCGACCGGCGACCTGGCCACGGCGATTGATGCCGCATTTGGCTCGTTCGATGCATTCAAAACCGATTTTGCCGCGGCTGGCATTGGCCGTTTCGGCTCTGGCTGGGCCTGGCTGGTGGTGGATGCCGACGGCAAGCTGAGCATCACAAGTACCCCCAATCAGGATAACCCGATTTCTGATGGCAAGTTTCCGCTGCTCGGTGTGGACGTGTGGGAACATGCCTATTATCTGAAGTATCAGAACCTGCGCGCCGACTATATCAAGGCGTGGTGGAATGTGGTGAGCTGGGACAAGGTGGCCGAATGGTACGCAGCGGCCCGAAAAGCGGCCGCGGGCGACAAGGCTGTGGACTGGGTCAAGCTGGCAACCAAGCTGTACGGCGCCGGTTAATTGCATCCAATGTCAAGAAAAGCACGCGGCTGCGCAGCCGCGTGCTTTTTTATTTCGAGGCGTTACGCAGTTCATATCATTTCGAGGAGTAAAACGACGAGAAATCCCTGCTTATGAGGATGACGGAGGGGATTTCTCGCTCCTTCGCGCCTGCGGCGTCAAGATAACAACATGATTGCCAGCTGCATAACTCATATCTGTATTTTCGTTACCTCTTTCCCCGCAGCCGTGTTATAATCGTGGCGGAGCGCCGCGATGACCGTCACCCAACTGTTTCCTTCACCGATACAAACCTGGCCGCTGGCCGGGCTATACCTGAACCACGCGCTGCGCACGCACGCGGCCACACAACCACACCCCTTCGTCTACAGTAACTTCGTCAGCAGTCTGGATGGGCGCATTGCTGTGGCGGCTGCCCCGCACACCGAACAAGCCGTGCCAAAACAGATCGCCAACGCGCGCGACTGGCGGCTATTTCAGGAACTGGCCGTGCAGGCCGATGTCATCATCAGCAGCGGGCGCTATCTGCGCGACTACGCGACCGGCCGCGCGCAGGAAATCTTGCAGGTCAACAACGATCCGCGCTTCCGCGATCTGGCCGACTGGCGCAAAGCGCAAGGTCTCCCCCAGCAACCCGCCATCGCCATTCTCAGCGGCAGTCTCGACTTTCCCGTGCCCGCCGCGCTAGTCGCGGACGGTCGTCAGGTCATCGTCGTCACGCACCACCGCGCCGATCCCGCACGCCTGGCCGCGTTGCAGCGCACCGTGGCCGATGTGGTCGTGCTGCCCACCGACGCCATCACCGGCCACGACCTGGTAGAAACATTGGCTGAACGCGGCCTGCGCATCATCTACTCGGCCAGCGGCCCCAAGGTGCTACACCTGCTAGCTGCCGCGGGCCTGTTGGATCGGCTCTATTTAACGCTAGCCAACCGCCTGCTGGGTGGCGACACCTATTCAACCCTTGTGGAAGGGCCACGCTTGACGCCACCGGTGGGAATGCGCCTGCATACGGCCTATCACGACGCGACCGGACTGGATGGTCTGGGCCAGCTCTTTCTGAGCTACGCGCGCGCAGGCTAGCACACCCAACCGACAGACGCTGATCTGGTTTTCAACGAATGGTCTTGGAGGTACACGCGATGAAACGTCTGATTTTCCTTTTGTTGCTAATGCTTTTGCTGGTCAGTGCCCTGCCCGGCGCGGCCAGCGCGACCCCGCTCCCACAAACCAGTGCGTATGTGGTCAAGCCGGACGATACGCTGGCGAGCATTGCGCGCCAGTTTTGCACCACCTGGCAGCAGTTGTACGCGCTCAACCGTAACGTCATCGGCCCTAATCCGAACGTCTTGCGCTGGGGCACGGTGTTGCAGGTTCCCTCCAGTTGCGGCCAACAACCCCCGCCCAGCGGCACGCCACAGCCCGGCGGCTGCTCCCTCAGCCCAATTGACCACGCACGGGGTACAGTCAGCGGCAACGTGTACATTGTGACGACGGGCGACACTCTCTACTCGATTGCCCGGCGTTTTTGCACCACCGTAGAGCAGCTTGGAGCCAGCAACAGCATCGGCGCTCCCTGGCGCATCCAGGTCGGCCAACGCTTGACCGTACCCGCGGGCAGCGCGCCCGGCGGAACTGTCACACCGACACCCACCCGCCCCAGCAGCGAACAACGCTACCTGCGCATGGACGCGCCGCGCGCCAACGAAACAGTACCGATGACCTTCACCGCCCGCGGCACGGGCGCCGGACTATTTGAAGGCAACGTCGTGGTCACTGCGTACAACGAGGCCAACCAGCAGCTAGCCCGCCAGATCGTCATCTTGCAGGGAACCAACGTCGGCACGGGCGCGCCCGGCACATGGACGGCAACGCTGACCGTGAATGTACCGAACGGCACGCGCGGCTATGTTGAGGTCACCTCGCCGCAGTCGAATGTCGCGCCAGTACGCGTCAATGTCGTCTACGGGCAGACGCCAACCAGCGCAGCCATTGCGATCACCAGCCCCACGGCCAATGCCACCGTCGGCAGCTCGATTAACGTCACCGGCACGGCCACTGGGCTGGCCGCGGGCAGCCGCATCATCGTTCATGCGCTCAACAGCGGCGGCACGGTGTCGCTGACCCAGGGCTATGCCATCGTAGGCAGCGATGGCCGCTGGGGCGTGCCGCTGATCGTCGCCAACGTGGGCGGCCAGAACGGCATCATCTTCGCCTACGCAGAGCAAAATCCAGGTGTTTCCACCCGGGTTGCTGTGCGCTACTAATCGGCTGATTATCAGGAGTTCAGGAACCGTCATGTCCCCAATAACTTTCCCCGAACCGCGCGCCATGCGTCCGGCCATGCAGGAATACGGCATCAGCGAGGAGAGTGCGGGCCTGCTGCCGTGGCGTTTTGCCGTGCAATATCTCTCTGCTGCGCGCAACTACTGGATCAGTACCACGCGGCCCGATGGCCGCCCTCATGCCGCGCCGGTGTGGGGGGTGTGGATGGACAACGTCTTCTACTTTGGCACTGGCCTCAACTCGGTGAAGGCACGCAATCTGCGCGCCAACCCTGCGTTGGTGGTACATCTGGAAAGTGGCGATGATGTGGTAATTCTGGAAGGCACGGCGGAGTGGCTGACCGAGGTAGATTCCGCGCTGTGGCAGGAAATCGCCGACCAGTACGCAGTCAAATACGACGGGTTTCGCCCGGAGCCACCCTCGCCGCAAGGCCCCTTTGTCATGTTGCGTCCCCGCGTTGCCTTTGGCTGGCAAGAACAGGATTTTCCCCTCAGTGCCACACGCTGGGTATTTGCCGATGAATGAACCGGTGTTGGCGCGCATGGCCACGCTGATCAAGCAATGGCAGCAGGCCGCAGATGCGCGCAGCGACTTCCTGAGCTGCTATGCGCTGATGACCGGCAACATGCTGCGCGCGGTGGACAACCGCGACTTTCACGATCCGGTCTGGGTCGGCCAGCTTTTGCAGCACTTCGCTGACTATTATTTCGTGGCGCTGGATGGCTATGAGCGCGGCGACGACGCCACACCTCCAGCGTGGCGTCTGGCACATGACGCCACCCGCCAGCCAGACACGCAGACGGTCCAGCTTTTGCTGCTGGGCATCAATGCGCACATCAACTACGATCTGGTGTTGGCGCTCACCGACATGCTGGAGCCAGATTGGACTGCGTTGACACCAGAGCAACGCCAGCAGCGCTATGAAGACCACTCCCACGTTAACTCGATCATTGCTGCGACGGTGGACAGTGTACAGGATCAGGTATTGTCGCCGCAAGCGCGCTGGCTGGGCTGGATGGACGCCGCGCTGGGGCCAGTGGATGAACGGCTGGCCGCGCGCATCATCCGCAACTGGCGCGAAGAGGTGTGGCAGCAGGCGCAGCACATGCTGGCAACGCAGGACGTTGAAGAACGCGCTGACCTGCGCCGTTTGTTGTCAGTACGGTCAGTCGCGCTGGCAGAAGCAATCCTCGCCATGCACTTGTCCCCCCTGTTGAGAGATTTGCTCTGACCCGAACACACAAAGAGATCGGAGGTTTATGTAAACCTCCGATCTCTTTGTGTGTAAAAGCCCGGATGCGAACAGGTCGGTATGTTCACGATGCGTCGTCTACGTGTAGATGACGCATCGTCACTTCAGCCAAACAGCGCCAGCCTCGTCATCACCTATCTACTTCGGCCAGCACGCGCTGGCTCAACACCACGCCCATTTCACGGCGATACTCGGCGCTGCCCAGCCAATCCGACCGCACCGTCACCCCTGTCAGTGCGGCATCTAACGGGGTATCCATTACATCCAGCAGCAGGGGCTGTTCTGCCACGCCGCCCAGTGCGATCCGGCGCCGGGTACGCTGCGCCACCGCGACCGCGGCCACAATCGGCTGATCGGCAGGAGTACGCGCGACCCGTGCAGCCGCGCTGCGGCTATCCTGGCCGGGCCAGGGCACATCGAAGTGCAGCAGCAGCCCGTGAGCCAGTTCATGGGTAGGGCCACTCACCAGCTCGGCCAGGTGCAGGGTGCGCGGCGTGCCGGTGGTGACGGTCACGCGCGTGTCCAGGGCTAGCAACGTCAGAAGCAGCTCGCTCGCCGAGTCCGCGCCCAGCAGCGTGCCCGCCAGCGTAGCCGCGTTGCGCTGGTTGAGCGGCGCACTCCGCCGCGCAGCTTCCACCAACAAGCCATTGCCCATAAATTGCTGGCAGGCCGGATCATCCACGATGGCGCTCAGGGTGGTCATCGCGCCAATGCGCAGCCAGCCATCCCCCGGCTCGCCGTCCAGTTCGATGCCGTCCAGCCCCAGATCGGCCAAATCTACTACGGCATCGGCTGGCTCGCTCAGGGGCTGCGGAACCTGCACATCACGGCGCAGTCGCGGGGTCAGCCATACACCACCGGCTAGTGGCAGCGTGCACAACCCGGGGCGCTGCAACAAGCGCAAAGCTTCATCAAGGGTTTGAGGGCGAAGATATTCCAGCGTCGTTGACATGAGGTCTCTCCGTTGAGAAAGAATACGTAGCACGTAATGCGTAATCCGTTAAGCGGACTGCAAGAAATCGGCACGAACTACAACAGCGGCAAAAGTGCGGAAAAGCGTGTGACGGTTTATTGGTTGCGCAGCGCGTCCTCCACCGTCAGGTAGCGCGGGTCGCGGTACAATTTGTTTACCTGGCTGGCAAAAACCAGCGAACCGGTCATCACCTGGCGCGTCGGGCCATCCAACACCACCTCGCCATCGCCCAACAGCACAACACGATCCGCGCAGTGCGCAGCCAGTTCGACATCGTGCGTAGCCAGCAAAACCGTGCGGCCCTGGTCACGCCAGCGCAGCAACAAGGCAGTTAACGCGGCCTTCTGTGCGTAATCCAACCCGCGCGTCGGCTCGTCCAGCAACAACAGCGTCGGAGATGCCACCAAGATCGCGGCCAACGCCACCCGCTGCCGCTGTCCGCTGCTCAGATCGCGCGGATAGTGTTCGGCCTGCTCGGTCAGGCCCAATTGTGCCAGCAGCGCACGGTCGGCTGCGGGATCGGGTGGCAGACGATGCCCCTGCCGCGTGAAGGCCAATTCCTCCAGCACGGTGTCCTTGAACAGCAGAGCGCCGGGGTTCTGCGGCACATAGCCCACCCCGCGCACAATCTGTTCACGCGCGGCCTGACGGGTATCCAGCGCAGGCTGGCCGGGCAGGGTCAAGCGCACAACGCCGCTGGTGGGGGTGGACAAACCGGCCAGGAGCTTTAGCAGCGTGGACTTGCCGGAGCCGTTGCGGCCCATCAGCGCCACCACCTCGCCCGCGCCCAGCGTCACAGAAACAGCGCGCAGCGCGGTGTGCCCGCCGTACTGAAAGGACGCCCGCGCCACACTCACTAGCGGCGGCGCAGTCGTCGCTGGCTGTTGACCACCAGCCAGCGTGGCTGTTTCAGCTGCGGCGCTGCGTTCGGCCGCCAACCGTCGCGCCTGGCTCGGTAAAAACCGGCGGGCCTGCTTGACGGTCAACGGCAGGGGCTGCCAGTCCCGCGCCTTGCCCAGGGTCACTAGGGGCGGGTTAAGCGTAATCCGGCTCATCACAGCCTGTGGTGGGTCAAGCAAAGCTGACTGGCCCGCGTCAGGAAGATAGAGCACTCGATCTACGAACTGCACGACGCGCTCCAGCCTGTGTTCGGCCAGTAGCACCGTTAAACCGAGGTCTTCGTTCAGGCGGCGGATCGCCACCAACACTTCTTCAGCGGACTGCGGGTCAAGCTGCGAAGTCGGCTCATCCAGCACCAGCACGTCGGGGTTCATGGTCAGCACTGCGGCAATCGCCACGCGTTGCTTTTCGCCGCCCGACAGGGTGCTGAACCGCCGCTCGCGCAGATGCGCAATGGTGAGCTGATCCAGCACTTCCTCGATGCGTTTGCGCATGAGCGCGGGCGCAAGTGCCTGATTCTCCATGCCGAAGGCCAGCTCGTCCTCCACGCGGTCGGTAACGAACTGGGTTTCCGGGTCCTGAAAGACCATGCCCACGGTGTGCGCCATGCCCTGCGGCCCGAGTGCCACCGGATCGCGGCCAGCCACGCGGATTTGCCCACTCAGCGCGCCGCCGTAAAAATGCGGCACAAGGCCGTTCAACGCACGCAAAAAGGTAGACTTGCCTGCACCCGACGCACCAACCACCAACACCAGCTCGCCTTCTTCGATGTGCAGCGACAGATCATCCAACGCGGGCGGCCTGGGGGGGCTGCCTGCCGGCTGCGGGTAGTGATAGGTGACGTGGTCAAAGGTGATCATGAGCCGCGGAAAGATCCTTGCCGGCAGTATAGCACCGCGCCTGGCCCGCGTCAAAGCAAAGTCGAGCTAAGTTCGACTTTGTACAAAAGTGGTCAGTAATCAAGAGATAGGATAAGCTGTGACCAACCCGCCAAGGAAAGTCAACTATGCTCATCCTACCCAAGACGGGTATGCCACTGGTATTGCCATTTAGGTCAATCTTTAGCAAGTCAACCTAGCTGAAAGCGCAGGTGCTGATGATTGGTGCGATTCTATCGCACGGGAAACGGTGACAGCGGCCTTGCGAGTGAGGGACTTGAGACAAGAAATGCGGTTTGCCAAGTACCATCATGTCCTCAATCGAACTGCGTGGTCACCCTTGAAAGCCGCCCAGATTCTGCTGGGAAGGTCAGCGGTTGCCCACGCTGCACACCGTGCTCGCACCTGCCGATACCTGCTGGCCTGACATGGTACCACGGACAGAGACGGACCATGGAGATCACCTGGGCCATGATGGTTTGGTATCATACCGGCATGCCGCCCCTACCCATTCGCTGGGTCCTTGTTCGTGACCCCAGCGGAGACCATGATCCGATCCCACTGTTCTGTACTGACCAGAACTGCACTGGAGCGTAATTCCTGAGCCGGTTTATCTTGCGGTGGCAACATGACCGACCCCAGACGGCAACAGGTCAGCAGCACCACGGAGTGGGGCGCGGTACACGGGCGCGCCTAGGCCGCGTCGTACAACCAATAGCGCTCCGGCTCGCTGTAGGGGGAGTTGAGGATGGGATTGCCGACGGTGAGGGTCATGAGAAAACCTGGACGAGTTCAAGGATTTCCGGCCAAAATCTGTTGACAAAAGTCACAATCAGCCGTATACTATAAATGCCAGCGGACAAAATTCGGCTCCATGCCGTGTGGTGCCCAGGCTGCGGTCAAGGCATCCTATATCCCTGGCAGCATTTATTCATGGCCTATCGGCCAAAGCCGCTGCTGTCAGCGGCTTTTTTTGTGTGTAGTAGACGCCATACCTGGTCTGGCGCGTGTCGTCAACATCTTGCACCAGGTGATATTGAGACCATAGGTAAGACAGATAACGGTCTTCGCCACGTTCGTAGAGCCGCTGCAAAGCCCACAGGTAGTAATCTGCAACCTGCAATCCAGGCTCTGCTGGTGGGGTAGTGGCAGTGACTCGTATTGCTGCGTGGGATGCCTTCCCCCAACGCTCACGGAATCGTTGGCGCGCTGTTTCGAGCGCAGTCTGCAACGCTGCTGTCCGGTCTGACTTGCCACGTTTGGCGAAGTAAATGTTGTAGGCATCCTCTTTGTGCAGCATGTTTTTGAACAGCCGACGCACGAGATGATCGTACAGCTCGTTGGGTTCGTAGCGGTAACCAGACTCGCGCTCATTGCGCGACAAGACGTAATCCCGCACAGCGCGTTTGTCTTTGACAACGGCGAAGAAGCGTATGCCGGTATGACGCCGCAACAGCGAAAAGACCTCGCGCCGCACCTCAGCTACGTCATCTTTGGCGTGAAACGCCAGGGCCGTCTTGCGTTGGTCAGCTTGCATCGAGGGGACGCTGGCAAAATAAGGGTCGGCCAGCAACATGGCCCGGAGATGAGCCATTTCGTGCCCCAGGCTTGCCACGTCGGGGATATCCACCAGTCCGAGGATGAAGAAGCGTGAGCATCCTGGGCTGCCGACGATGACACGACCTTTGCCGTCGAAGAGCGTCCCGTCGCCGGCCTCGTCGACGAAGTAATGGCGGGTGGAGGATGTTTCAGCACTAGTCATCGTCTTCACCACTCCGATCAACGCGCCGCGCTTCCTGATCCAGGCGAAGTCGCGGGGTATCCAGCGGATTGGCCGCGAGAAAAAGGATGGTTTAGCTTGGGGATGAAGGTTGGTCTGGTGCTTCCCGCCTGCCAGGGAAGGGCTTGCCAATGACGTTCGTCACTGTTGCGGCTCCACCACTCTCCGCGTGCGCTGAGAAAAAATACTGGTTGCCGTCGGCCTGATAAACATTGCCGCTCGTGATAACTGGCCGAGTAGATAGGTCTTGCAATTGCGCTTCAATCTGCTTTAATTGCATCAGGCTGGACTGCGGATTGCTCCAACTCGCCAGAATATCCGTGAATCGCTCCAGGCGGTTCAGAAGGACAGCGCTGTTAGCAGCTAACGCCTGCAGGATTACGCCGTGAAACGCGCGCCATGCTGTCTCATCCTGCACCAAGCTGCGCTGGAATGCGGCGGCGCATGCAGGCAAAAGGCGCTTCCGCAGGAACGTAGCTTGACGTTCATCGTGGCCATGGAGTAGGGCCGTCAGGCTCGCGTCAAGAGCAGCCTGTGCCGTGTCCACGCTGCTGACCCCCTGCGGGAACTCGGCCGTGGCGATCTGATCCGCGCAGGCGGCGACCAGACGGAAAGCCGCGCGATCGGCGCGTGCATCCACAGCGCGAGTGTATTCAGTTGCCAACTGATCCACAGCGTTTCGGATAGCAGCGCTATAGGCCTTAGCCAGCGGATCGGACGGCTTGCCGCCTAAGGTGGGCCAGAGGTTGGCCAGCCCCTCGGCCAGCCAGTTGACGCCCACGCCCCCCGCGGTAGCGATGAGGGTCGCTTCACCGGTGATAATACCCATGCCGGCCAACAGTGCGCCGGCCAGCAGTTTGTTAGCGTTGGTAGAGTTCATACGTCTATCTCCAGTAATTCGCGTCGCCAGGCTTCTTCTTCGGCCCAATAGCCTGTCGGTTCTTCGCCGAGCCTGAACAAACTGAGAGGCTGACCAGCCGTGCGCTCCAACAGCGGAATTGTGGTGTTCTGGTTGTGATGTTCTTTCTGGCGCTGTACGTAGGCAATGTAGTTGGGCAAACGCTTGGCGTCAAAGGTGAACGCTGCATACTCATCCTGCCAGAACAGAACCTTGCCATGTTTGCTTTTGTTGAAACGCGTGGATGTGGCACCCTTGGTTTGACCAATAAACTTGGATACAGCAATTACCGGCGGAATTGACGCAACCAAGTGAACGTGCTCCACCCATCCATCAAGAGCAAACACGGTGGCACCCAGGCCAACGGCTTTGGAGCGCAGCAGATCATGGACGATTGGTTCGATGTCTGGGGTCAACAAGGGTTCACGGTTTTTAGTGGACCAAACCAGATGATAGAACAATTGATGATATGGCATCAGGACATCCTGTTTTGCAGCGCCCGGCGCCCGACGATGAATTCGTCGGGCTACACACACCAGCGCCCCATCAATGCGGCTTGACGCGCCGCGCACGCACCAAGCCCGGTTCACCGGGCGCCGTTTTGTAGCCGGGGCGTCCGACGTTATCCCCCGGCGTTCCGACGTCCGACGCCATCCTACAACGCCCGACGATGAGTTCGTCGGGCTACACACACCAGCGCCCCATCAATGGGGCTTGACGCGTCGCGCACGCACCAAGCCCGGTTCACCGGGCGCTGTTTCGTAGCCGGAGGACTTTATCCTCCGGCATACCCGCGTACCCGCGTTCCCGCGTCATTCCGCAGCGCCCCGACGCCCGACGATGAATTCGTCGGGCTACACACACCAGCGCCCCATCAATGCGGCTTGACGCGCCGCGCACGCACCAAGCCCGGTTCACCGGGCGACGTTTCGTAGCCGGGGGGACTTTATCCCCC
>JBAQWV010000042.1:0-55627 GCA_049299095.1 Anaerolineae bacterium
CCTCCAATGTGACCCCTTGTAGCGCCTTCACGCCGGGGAACCCTTTGGAGATGTCTTCCATGCGCAAAAATGTGTTTACGGTTGCCATGCGATACACCTGTTTCTTCCTCCCCTGAGCCAAACGACCCAGGGGAGGAACGATGCTACGAAAAAGCGTTATTTAGTTACCAGCGTTAGTTCGACCGGTATGGACGCTTCTACCTTATCACCCTTCAGGAAGCTCAGCGCGGTTTCCACGCCCAGCTTGCCGATCTCGGCGGGCTGCTGCGCCACGGTGGCGGCCAGCGTGCCACCCTTGACGGCGGCCACTGCGTCATCCACGGCGTCGAAGCCAACGAAGGTGATGCCCGTGCGGTTTGCTGCCGCGGCGGCTTCGATCGCGCCCAGGATCATCTCGTCGTTGTGCGCGAACACGCCGTTGACTTCCGGCTGCGCCTGCAAGATGTTCTCGAACACGGTGAGGCCCTCGGCGCGGTCGAAGTTGGCAGTCTGCTTGGCAACGATTTCAACGCCAGTGCAGCTTGCGCTCATGTAGTCGTTGAAGCCAGCGCCGCGGTCGCGCGCCGCAGAGGTGCCCGCGATGCCTTCCAATTCCACGACCTTGCCCTTGCCGCCCAGTGCGTTGCACAGGAATTCGGCTGCCATCTTGCCACCCGCCGCATTGTCCGAGGCGATGTGCGATACCACCACGCCACCGGCTGCGCCGCGGTCAATGGTGAAGACGGGGATATTGGCCGCGTTGGCCTTTTCAATCGAGGGCACAATGGCGTCGGCATCGGTCGGGTTGATCAGCAGCGCGCTGACGCCTTGCTGGATCAGGTCTTCGATGTTGGTGGCTTCCTTGGCCGCATCATCCTGTGCATCCACGACGACCAACTGCACACCCGCGGCCTTGGCTGCGGCTTCCGCGCCATCCTTCAGGGTGACAAAGAAGGGATTGTTCAGGGTCGACAGCGACAGGCCGAGCACGACCGGTTTCGCATCGCCTGTGGTATTGGCCGCAGTATCAGCCGCGGGCTGGGCATTGTCAGCCGCCGGTGCGGTGGTGGCTGCGGGAGACGAGCATGAAGTCACGGCGATAGCCATGAGCAACAGCACAACGATAAACAACTTGGTCTTCATAGTTCTTCGCGCTCCTTGTGCGAGACAAAAATAAATTGCGCAATGCGCAACCGTAACCAGAATTAGCGGATCAACCGATACAGCAGCAGGGCCAGCGCAATTACCACACCGGTGACCACCGGCTGCCAGAAAGAGGCCACGTTCAGCAAATTGAGGCCGTTGTTCAGTACAGCGATTACCAGAACGCCCAGCAACGTGCCTCCCAGATTACCCTCGCCGCCGGAGAAGCTCGTACCGCCGACCACAACCGCAGCGATGGCGTCGAATTCATAGGAAATGCCCGCGGTGGGTTGGGCCGAGTTGAGGCGTGCGGTCAGGATCGAGCCGGCCAGCGCAGCCAGCGTGCCAGCCAATACGTAGACAAATGTGATGTAACGCCGGGTAGGAATACCGGCAAAGCGGGCAGCTACCGGGTTATTACCAATGGCGCGGATTGCCTGGCCGTAGCGGGTGCGGTCAAGTAGCAAGTAGCCACCGACAAATACCACGGCAGCAATAATAATTGGCATCGGGATGGGGCCGATGGAGCCGGTCCCGATAAAGCGGAACGCATCCGGTAGGCCGGTGATGGGACGACCCTGGGTATAGGTCAGGGTGAGGCCACGCGCGACGGTCATCATCCCCAGGGTAACAATGAAGGGCGGCACTTTGGTGCGCGAGACCAGCAAACCATTGACCAGGCCCAGCAGCGCGCCCAGCGCCAGACCGATCAGCACAGCCGCGAAAACCGGCACGCCTTTTTGCATCAGGTCCGCGGTGACGACGGCACTCAGCGCCAGCGTGGCACCGACGGAAAGGTCAATGCCCGCGGTCAGGATCACAAAGGTCATGCCCACGGCAATGATGCCGTTGATGGTGGATTGGCGCAGAACATTGATCAGGTTCTGCGTGGTGAGGAAACGATCAGAGAGTAGGCTGAGTACAACACAGAGCAACACGAAGGAGAGAACCAGTCCGAAGCGTTGCAACAGGCTGCGCACAGGCAGAGAGCGGGTTTGCGGTGCGGAAATGGCAGTCATGGCTAAAAAACAACTCCAGAGACCAAAATAACATTGCAATAGGGCGTGCATTCGCCGGTGCGCACCACAGCCGTGGCTGCGCGGGTGGTTTGCTTGAACTGCTCATGCGGCAGCGTGCTGACCGGAATATCGCCCAGCGCCGCGCACAGGGCCGCATAAGCTGCCGGGCTGGCCTTGTGCATCTCGTCGGCAATAATCGCTTGCTGCACCTGCATTTCGCTTAACACAGCCTTGAGCGTTTCAAAGAAACCCGGCACACCACAGCTAACGGCCAGATCAATGCGCTGGGGTTGTGCAGGTATCGGTAGCCCGGCATCGGCAACAACGAGCATGTCCGTGTGACCCAAGCCGGCGATCACCGCCGAAAGCGGCTGGTTCAACAAAAAGCTCTTTTTCATGCGCTTCCTTCCCCGGCCAGCATGGCCAGCAGTTCAGCACGATAGGGCAGCGAGGTTTGCGCGCCCAGGCGGGTGGCGGCCAATGCGCCGGCAGCATTGCCCCAACGGATGGCCTCGACGAGTGGTTTCCCTTCGCCCAGCGCCACAGCCAGACCGCCGACAAACGCGTCGCCGGCGGCGGTGGTGTCAATGGGTGTGATAGGAAAGGCCGGCACATGCTGCGCGCCGTCGGATTGCGCCAACAAGACCCCGCGACCGCCCAGCGTGATGACAACTGCCGGTGCACCGCTTGCCAGCAAGGCTTGTGCAGCGGTTTCCGCCTCGGCCAGCGTGTGCACCGGTAACCCGGTGAGCAGCGTGGTTTCGGTTTCGTTGGGGATCACCACGTCAACGGCTTGCAGCAAGTCTGCCGGAATAGGTTGAGCTGGCGCCGGGTTCAGTACCACGGTTGCGCCGTGCTGCCGGGCCAGCCGCGCGGCTTGCAGCGCGCTGTCCAGCGGCGTTTCAAATTGCAGCAGCAGCACATCGGCCGCGGCCAGCGCGGCTTCGGCTTCGCTGATGTGTTGGGGGGTCAGCGTCATGTTAGCGCCGGACGCCACGACAATCGAGTTCTGGGCCGTGTCATCCACCACGATCAGGGCCACACCAGACGCCGCGGTCGGGTCTTGTGTTACCCAGGTGGGGTCAACCTGGTTGGCAGTGAGATTATCAAGCAGTGCCGCGGCGAAGCTATCCTGTCCAACCCGGCCAATCATAGCAACTGCGCCGCCCAGGCGCGCAGCCGCCACCGCTTGATTCGCCCCCTTACCGCCAGGCACGGTGTGCAACTCGCGGCCAATAATCGTTTCCCCCGGTAGCGGGATGCGGGGCGAGCGCACTACCAGGTCCATGTTCAGGCTGCCAACAACGGCAATTTTGGCGGACATAACACCGATCCTTGAAACTTACAATGAGCGCGGGTGCGCTGTGGAACGACGAAGAACCAGTTTTGTGTTGAGTACCTGGCGCACGGGCGGTGCTTCGGAGCCTTGCAGCCGCTCCAGTAGCATCATGGCAGCCAGGGAACCCATGTTGTACATCGGTTGAGCAACTGTGGTTAGTGGGGGGTTGGTGTACGAGGCAAGGGACACATCGTCGAAGCCAACGATAGATAACTGCTCTGGAACCTTGAAGCCCAGTTCTGTGGCCGCGCTGATCGCACCGACGGCCATCAAGTCGTTACAGGCAAAGATGGCGGTGGGTGGGTCGGCCCGTTGCAACAGTTTCTGCGCGGCGCGGTGGCCGCTGGCAAAATCAAATTCGCCGCGCACAATGAGCGTTTCATCTACCGCCAGGTCCGCTTCTTGCAGCGCACGGCGATAGCCTTGCGAACGGTCGGAGCTGGGGGTGAGGACTGACGGGCCGGCGATGCAGGCGATGCGAGTGTGGCCCAGCTCAAGCAGGTGCTGCGTAGCCAACCAGCCGCCCTGAGCGTTGTCGGCCATCACCGTATCCGCAGCGGCATCGGCCATTTCACGGTCTACGACCACAACGGGGATTTCGCGCCGTTGTAGTGCGGCTACGTGTTCTGCACTCAGACCGGCAGCCACGAAAACAATGCCGTCTACTTGCTTGTCGGCCAACACTCCGGTGTAGAGCAACTCCTTTTGCAAATTAGCATCGGAGTTGCAGAGGATCAAACTGTAGCCGCGGGCAAAGCTGACATCTTCGATGCCGCGGGCCACTTCAGCGAAAAAGGGATTGACATTGTCAGGGACGATCATGCCCAGCGTGTGGGTCTGGCCGCGGCGCAGGCTGCGTGCGAGGAGGTTGGGTTGATACCCCAGCTCGTTCATGGCTGCTTGCACGCGCGCGCGTAGGGCATCGCTAACAGGACGCGTCTCGTTGATGACGTGAGACACGGATGTGACGGACACCTGGGCGTGATTTGCAACATCGCGAATAGTAACCATGATGAACCTCTTTAAATATGTAAATCGTTTGCGCAATCGTTTGCGTATAGTATAGCATGAAAAAATTGGCTTGTCAAGGGGTTTTTACGTAAAATTTTGGCAGGTCAGGACTTATGCAGCTAATGTCATTTCGAGGAGTAAAACAACGAGAAATTTGTCTTTCTGTGCCTTCGCCAGAAGATTTCTCGGCCTCGGTAGGCCCAGGAATGACACCCATTCTGCGAACTGCGCAAGTCCTACAGTTATCCAGTCGCCGGTACGGATCAGGCCATACCACGATGGCCGGCTTAGATTGACAATCCCGTGGACTTGTGTTAAAGTCACGGCCTAATTGCACATTGATCAACTGTGATGGAGACGAGTAAACGGGTTTATCCTGCACAGCGAGCCTGGGATGGTGCAAGCCGGGCCAGCGATCCCCGTTGAAAATCCCTCCGGAGTTGCTCTCTGAACAGTAAATAGCCGATGATAAGGAGTAAGCAACGAAGCCGATCCAGGCTGCTGATCTTCGTTATCTGCTTTTTACTCAGTAAGAATGCCGCCCCTGGCCCGTTAACGCCAGCGAGTGGATGAGCGTTTTGGCGTTCATCAACCAGGGTGGCACCGCGGTAGTCTGTTAGGCTCTCGTCCCTTGTGGACGGGGGCTTTTCTTTTATGTGTTGTTGTGTCCGGTCATTGCTGACGGATCCCAAAACGAGGTTTAAAACGAAGTTTTATGTTCAACCCTGTTTCTTCCAAACCGGAATTTATCGCCCAGGAACATGCCGTTCTGGATTTTTGGGCCAAAACGGACGCATTTCGCAAGCTGCGCGCCAAGAACGCCGGTAACGCGCCTTGGTCATTTGTGGATGGTCCGATCACGGCCAACGGCCCGATGGGCGTGCATCATGCCTGGGGGCGCACGTACAAGGATGTTTACCAGCGTTTCCACGCCATGCAGGGGTACGACGAACGCTTCCAGAACGGCTTCGACTGTCAGGGGTTGTGGGTTGAAGTGAATGTCGAGCGCGATCTGGGTTTCACTTCCAAGCGCGACATCGAAGAGTTTGGTTTGGCTGAGTTCGTCAACCTGTGTAAGCAGCGCGTGCTGAACTTCGCGGCCATTCAAACGGAGCAATCGGTGCGGCTTGGCTACTGGATGGACTGGAACGATCCCGCACAGTTGCGCGGCCTGCGCGACCAGTTGGCGGAAGACCCCAACCAGGTGATTACCGTGGACGGCCCGCGCGGCGCAGTGACGGGAACGGTCGAGCAGATCGTCGGCCAGCTTGGGCTGCCGCAGATGGGCGGTTCCTATTTCACCTTTTCCAACGAAAACAACTACCTGATCTGGGCGATGCTGAAGAAATGCTGGGAGCGCGGTTGGCTGTACAAAGGTCGTGATGTGATGCCCTGGTGTGCGCGCTGCGGCACCGGCATCAGCCAGCATGAAATCGTCACCGATGGCTATGCAGAGCTGACGCATACTTCGGTTTACGTGCGTTTCCCGCTGCTCGACGCCGCGGGCCAGCCGCGCATGGACGCAGCCACCGGCCTGCCGGAGGCGCTGTTGATCTGGACTACCACGCCGTGGACGCTGTCGAGTAACGTGGCCGCGGCCGTCGGGCCAGAGCTGGACTACGTCAAGGTGCAGCAGGATGGTTGGGTGTACTACCTCGCCAAGGGCACGCTCAAGCGCGCCCTGACCGGCAAGTATACCGTGCTGGCAACGCTCAAAGGCCGCGAGCTGCTGGGGCTAACCTACACTGGCCCCTTCGACGAACTGCCCGCAGTGCGCGCCGCGTTTGCCGAGATGGACTATACCCATCGCGTGATCGAGTGGGAGAATGTCGGTGAGGACGAAGGAACTGGCATCGTTCATATTGCGCCCGGCTGTGGTGCCGACGACTTCCACCTTAGCAAGCAGCATCGTCTGCCGGTGATTGGGCCGGTGGACGAAAGCGGCATTTACCTGGCCGGCTTCGACTGGCTGACTGGGCGTTCCGCACAGCAGGTCGCGCCGGAGATCTTCGCGAACCTTGAAAACAAGGGCGTGCTGTACCGACTGGAGGAATACACGCACCGCTACCCGACCTGCTGGCGCTGCCGCACTGAGCTGATCTTCCGGCTGGTGGACGAATGGTTCATTAGCATGGGTGAAACCTACGACACGCCGCGCGAAGAGCTGTCCGCGGAGCAGGTGAACGCCAGCCTGCGCTACCAAATTATGGAAGTGGTGGATCAAATTCGTTGGATCCCATCCTTTGGCTATGAGCGTGAGCTGGATTGGCTGCGCAACATGCACGACTGGATGATCAGCAAGAAACGCTACTGGGGCCTGGCACTGCCGATTTGGGTCTGTGATGACCCTGCTTGCGGGCATTTCACCGTGATTGGTTCTGAACACGAGCTGAAGGAGCGGGCAATTGCAGGCTGGGAGGTGTTCGACGGACACACCCCGCATCGTCCATACATTGACGCGGTTAAGATCGCCTGCGCGCAGTGCGGCGGTGAGGCCACGCGCATCACCGACGTGGGCAATCCGTGGCTGGATGCGGGCATCGTGCCCTTCAGTACGCTGGGCTATCGTCAGGATCATGTGTATTGGAACAAGTGGTTCCCAGCCGACTGGATTTCCGAAAGCTTCCCCGGCCAGTTCCGTAACTGGTTCTATAGCTTGCTGGCGATGAGCACCGTCATGGAGCGTCGCCCCCCCTTCCTGACCAACTTCGGCTATGCGCTGTTGCTGGGCGAGGATGGCCGCGAGATGCACAAAAGCTGGGGCAACGCGATTGACTTCCATGAAGGCGCGGAGCGGATCGGCGTGGATGTGATGCGCTGGATGTTCCTCGACCACAAGCCGGAAACCAACCTGTTGTTTGGCTATCAGCGCGCGGACGAAACCCGTCGCCGCTTCCACATTCCACTCTGGAACGTGTACAGTTTCTTCGTGACCTATGCGAATTTGGCAAAAGAGTGGCAGAAAAGTAAACAAGTAGACAAGGAAACAGGTGGACAAGAACACAATGACTTGTCTACCCATTTTGACTTGCTCGACCGCTGGATTGTGGCGCGCTTGCAGCAGTTGATCCAAGTGGTGACCGACCGGCTGGATAACTACGACGCAGAAGCGGCAACGATGGCTTGCGAAGCGTTCCTGGACGACCTGAGCAACTGGTATGTGCGGCGCAACCGGCGGCGCTTCTGGGATGGTGATGTGGCCGCGCTGGATACGTTGTACGACGTACTGCTGACCTTTGCTCGGCTCCTCGCGCCGATGACGCCGTTCGTGACCGAAACAATGTATCAAAACCTGGTACGCAGCATGGACGACCGCGCGCCGGAAAGCATCCATCATACCGAGTGGCCGGTGGCCAATGTCAGCCTGATTGACGAGCGCCTGCTGGCCGATATGGATCTGGCGCGCGCGGTGGTCAGTCTGGGCCACGCCGACCGGGTGGCCGCGGAGATCAAGGTGCGCCAGCCGTTGGCCGGGATCAAGGTGGTGGCCGCTGGCAAGGCCGAGAGCCTGGCGCGCTTTGCCGACGTGATCGCCGACGAGTTGAACGTTAAGACGGTGGACCTGGTTGAAGGCGAAGCGGAATTGGTGCAGTATCGCATTTTGCCGTTGAACAAGACGCTCGGGCCGCGCTTTGGCAAGGACTTCCCTGCAGTGCGGCAGGCGCTCACTGCTGCCGATCCCTATGCCATTGCTGCCGCAGTGACCGCACGTCAGCCGGTGGTTATCGTGCTGAACGGTGAGACGGTCGAACTCAGCCCGGACGATGTGCTGGTGCAGGCCGAGCCGCGGGCCGGTTTCCAGGTCACCAACGACGCCCAGCGCGGCATTGTGGTGGCGCTGGGCACGGTGATCACTCCTGCGCTGCGCGCCGAGGGGCTGGCGCGCGAGGTGGTGCGCCAAATCCAGCAGATGCGCAAGCAGGCAGATTTCGAACTGAGCGACCGCATTGTCACAACCTATCAGACCGACGATGCCGAACTGACACAGGCCATTGGTGAATATGCCGCGTATGTGCAGGAAGAAACCCTCAGTACCAGCCTGGAAGCTGTCAAGACAGCAACTGGTGAGTTAGTAGAAACGGCTAGCTTTGACAGCGCCACGATTACGTTAGGTGTGCGCCGCGTCTAGCCAGCGTTTTTGATACGCAAATACGCAGCAGCGCCAGTCGCGGGTCGGCTGGCGCTGCTTTTTCAACGTTCAGCCTACGCTTGTCCAACGACGTGGGCACGCGCTACCGCGGAAGTGGCAAAGCGCTTGCGTTCTGTACGATTCGCAGTACAATCAACACATTGATTCTTGAGTTGTACTTATTCGGCCTTCCCTACCGCGAAGGAGGTGTCCGCGGCAGCCATTACAGGCTCGCCACTCACGCATAAGCGTTGTGAGGTACTCCAATGACCAAGCATGAACAGCGCCTGCGGCAGCTATTGACCGCTGAGCGCGATGAACTCTTGACATCCATCGGCCATTACGAGGTGCTGGCACGGCACAAAAAGCCCGGCCTCGGCAATCACATGGCGGATGACGCCACTGAAGCCTTTGATCAGGCGGCCAGCCTGGCTTTATATCGCAATGAACAGGCCCTGCTCGCGCAGGTGGATGCGGCCTTGGCGCGCATCGAGCGCGGCGAGTATGGCCGCTGCGAACGATGCGGCGATGAAATAGACTACGCTCGTTTGCAGGCCATTCCCCATGCAACGCTTTGCATTCGCTGCCAGCAGCATGTGGAAGAAGGCCCGCGCGGAAACGGAACAAAACGGTAGATGCAAAGAAGAATTCAACCTGGCTGGATCATCGTCGGCATCGCCGCGCTGGTGATCCTGCTGGACCAAATCACCAAACGCTGGATTGAGGCCAACCTGCCAGTGTACGAGTCGTTGGCGCCCTTTCCCGCGCTGCATAACTTTTTTACCTTGACGCATTTTACCAATACAGGCGCGGCTTTTGGCCTGTTTCGTGACCAAAACATCCTTTTCGTCGCGATTGGTGTGGTAGTATTACTCTCCATCATCATTTACAGTCGCTATTTACCGCACGACATGAAGATTGTGCAGGTGGCGCTGGGGCTGCAATTGGGGGGTGCGCTGGGCAACATGATTGACCGCGTGCGCATCGGTCACGTCACTGATTTCATCTATTTCCACTTTTGGCCTGCGTTCAACATTGCCGATAGCAGCATCGTGGTGGGCGTCCTGCTGCTGGCCTGGGTCATGCTGACCTACAAGGAACCCGGCCCTGAATCTGGCGAAGCCCATCCGGAACTTGCCGAACGGCGCGGCTAGCACGTCCACTTCAGCCTGCCGAGGATTTGCGCAACGCGTTAACTAAAACAGCCAGGCCGCGCCTGGCTTTCTTTTTGAGGAGCTCATATGAGTGAACAGGACGAGCGCCTGTCGTTTGTGGTAACCGAAAAAGGGGAGCGCCTCGATCGTTTTGTGGCGCAGCACCTGCCCGACGCCTCGCGCGTTGAGGTGCAACGTTGGATCAAGGAAGGCCGTGTGCTGGTCAATGGCAGCCAGCAGAAGGCCAGCAGCAAGCTGCGCAGCGCGGATATCGTCGAAGTGGTGCGTCCCCCGCGCGTGGAAACACAAATCGAGGCGGAGCAGGTGGCGCTGGATGTCGTGTACGAAGACGCTGATCTGCTGGTGGTGAACAAGCCCGCGGGCATGGTGGTACATCCTGCGCCCGGACACACAGGTGGCACGTTGGTGAATGCGCTGCTTGGCCGCGACCCGGCCCTGGCTGAAGTCGGCGGTCCGGCGCGTGCAGGCGTTGTGCATCGCCTGGACCGAGAAACCTCCGGGCTGCTGCTGGTCGCGAAAAACACGACTGCCTTTGCCCGCCTCCAACGCCAGTTCAAGACCCGCCGGGTCGAGAAAACCTATTTGACACTGGTCGAGGGCGTTTTCGAGGCTACCAGCGGGAAAATTGATGCGCCAATCGCACGCGATCCCGCGATGCGCCAGCGCATGGCAGTGTTGTCGGAGACGCGCGGCGGCAAGCGGGCCTTATCGGGCTTCCGCGTGCTGGAGAGCTATGTGGCGACGACCAGCCAGCAGCGTTACGAATTTTCGCTGCTCGAAGTTGACTTGTTTACTGGTCGCACGCACCAAATCCGTGTGCACCTGGCCTTCATCAAACACCCCGTGGTGGGCGACCGCATCTATGGCCCGCGCAAACAACACATTGCCAGCCCGCGCCAATTTCTGCACGCTACGCGCCTCGCCTTTGCACAGCCCACCACCGGCGAGCGCGTCGAGGTTAGCAGCCCCTTGCCGCTGGATTTGCAAGCGGTGCTGGATCAGTTAATTCCATTGACATAATAAGAATAATTGATCCGCTGTTCTTGTCCATGCAAAAGCCACGCCTTTGAGCGTGGCTTTTGCATTACCGTCAACGGCGATCAGGCGTTGCGCGGCACCTGGTGACAATCACGGCAGCGCGCTTCATATTTCTCCGACGCGCCAATGATAATCACCGGATCGTCAAAGCGCGCGGGGGAACCGTCAATCAGGCGCTGCGAGCGGCTGGCCGGCGCGCCGCAAACCACGCAGATCGCATGCAGTTTGTCTACCAGCTCTGCCTGTGCCATCAGCCGCGGCATTGGGCCAAAGGGTTCCCCGCGAAAGTCCATGTCCAGTCCGGCACAGATCACGCGCAGGCCGCGCCGGGCCAGCTCGTTGCACACCTCGATGACGCCCATGTCGAAGAATTGGACTTCATCAATGGCGACCACCGTGGTATCAGCGTGCAGCCGCTCCAGAATCTGTGCCGAGGTTTCGATGGTTTCGCTTTCCCAGGCCGCGCCGTTGTGTGACGCCACCCGACCGAGGCCGTAGCGATGATCAATGGCGGGCTTGAAAACCTGGATAGACTGGCGGGCAATGGCCGCGCGTCGCACGCGGCGCAGCAGTTCTTCCGTCTTGCCGCAAAACATGCTGCCACAAATCACTTCGATCCATCCCCCGCGCGGTTGATAATAGGCCATTTCGGGTTCCTTCCCTGGACAAGCAAAAGGGGCAGAACAAGTCTGCCCCTTGGGGTAACGATCAACGGGTTAATTTAGCTGGCGTCGGCTTCACTGACAGCTTGGCTGGCCGCTGCAATCACATCACCGGCAGCCTGCTCGCCGATCTTGCGAGCCTTGTCCGCGCTTTCGCCGCGGGCACGTGCCGAAGCAGCAGCCTTGCGGGCGGCTTCTTCTGCGCGCTGTTGAACCTGAACCTGGGCCGCGCGCTCCTCAGCCTGCTGCAAGCGCCGCATAAAGCGGTCTACCTGACCGGCCGAGTCGACGATGCGCTGCTCGCCCGTGAAGAAGGGATGGCAGTTCGAGCATACGTCGGTGCGAATCACTTTGCGCGTTGAACCCGTTGTCCACGTGTTGCCGCAGGAACAAATAACCTGGGCATCTGCATAATACGTAGGATGGGTATTTGGCTTCATGACTTTCCTCAAACCCGATTAGCTAACGCGTTCGGGATAAACACTGATTTGCTTCTTGTCTTTGCGAACGAATTCAAACTTGACGAAACCGTCCATCTTGGCAAAGACTGTGTGATCGCGTCCCAAACCGGTGTTTTCACCGGCGAGGAACTGGGTGCCGCGCTGGCGCACCAGAATCGAACCGGCAGTGACAAACTGCCCGTCGTAACGCTTCACGCCGAGGCGCTGGGCCTGGCTGTCGCGACCGTTCTTGCTGCTACCGCCACCTTTTTTGTGTGCCATATCAATCTCTCCTCGTCCTAAAGCTCGATGGAGTCAATGTGCAAGCGGGTCAGGTTCTGCCGATGCCCGTTCTTCACGCGATAGCGTTGCTTCGGCCGATACTTGAATACGATGACCTTCTTGCCCTTGTGCTGCGCCTTGACGGTGGCCTTGACGGTCGCGCCCTTCACAACCGGTTGTCCGATCGTGACCTTGTCGCCATCTGCTACCAGCAAGATATCGCTGAGGGTTAGCTGTTCGCCCACAACTCCGGGGAGCTTTTCAACATCCAGCCATTCACCGGGAGCGACGCGGTATTGCTTGCCGCCTGTCCGAATTACTGCGTACATTTTGTCTCCTTCCAGGCAACGCGACCGCGGGGCGGTGCTTAAGGGCGTTACCGGCCAGGTATAATACCATGCGTTTGCATGGCTTGTGCGAAATCTGTCTTACGAAAGACACAGAAAGACCAGGCCGGTTGCAACCGGCCTGGAATAACTTGGGTATTATAGCGCGCTGTCTGATTTTGTCAAAACAGTAAATGCAGGCGTTCGATGCGCGCGGCTGGATCGTTCAGGTCGAGCGCAGCCAGCACCGCGTCCGCGCGACCGGTGGCGCTCGGCTCGCTGCGCAGCGTCATCAGCAGCCGATGCCAGCCTGCTTCTGGCTGGCCTTCGTAGGAAACGGCCAGCACCAGGGGGCGCAAGTCGTAGCTGACCTGTCTGCCCTTGCGTTGTTTGCCAGCGGTCGCTGTTTCGGCTTGCAAAAAGTCTGCGATGCGGGCGCGCAGCGTGTCGGGCGCGGCGTCGCTGGCAACATCCACCTGCCACAGGCTGGCTTTTAGCACTGCCTGCAGCGCGGGGGTCTTCAGCGGCGCTTCTTCGACATGGTACAGCACCAGGTCGGGGGGGAGGTGTGGTGCAACCTGAGCCTGAAAAGCTGCCGGCTCCATAGCGGTGTTTAATACCACATCAGCCAGTTCGGCGCGCCCGGTGCAACCCAATGGCAGGCCGGAGGCGAAGAAAAGCCGCGGGCCGGGGTTGAAGCCGCTGGAATAGGCCAATGGTACAGCCGCACGGCGCAGGCTGCGCTCCCAGGTGCGCACCATGTCCAGATGGCCGACGTAGCGCATGGCTCCGCCCTGGCTGAAGGTCAGGCGCAACCGCTGCTGTTCGGGCTGGCTGGTGGCGTTGTGGTCGGTGTCGTTTACATCCATGCGTTTACGCCAGGCCGGGCAGGAAGAAGAAGGCCAGCGCCAGGATCAGGTATACCGCCAGCAACATCGCGCCTTCCAGCCAGTTGGACTGGCCGTCCATTGAGATAAAGGTGGCGATCACGCCGGAAGCGGTCAGCGCGATCAGCTCGAAATTGTTGAATTCCAGCGTGAGCGGGTTGCCAAGCAGCAGCGAAATGAACACGAGCACCGGCGCGACAAAGAGCGCAATCTGCAAGCTGGAGCCGTTGGCGATGCTCAGGCTGAGGTCCATTTGGTTCTTCATGGCGACCTGTACCGCCACCAGGTGTTCGGCGACGTTACCGATCAGCGGAATGATGATGATGCCGACGAAGAAGGGGGTCAGTCCCAGGCTTTCGGTGACCGGTTCCATCGAACCGACGAGGAACTCGCTCATAATGGCGATGCCAACGACCGAAGCAGCCAGAATGCCCAGCGCGATGGTCATGTTCCAGCGCGGCGCGGTGTGCGAGGGCTTGATGCCGGTGCTGTCGTCCTTTTCCGGCGATTTAAGACGCAGCATGTAGATAATGGACAGCACGTAGATCAGCAGCATCACCGCGGCAGTGGTCAGGCTCAATTCTTCCACGCGCAGCTTGTCCGGCTCGATGGCGTGGTTGAAGATGGAGGGCACGCTGATGGCGATCACGGCCAGGATCAGCATGGTGGCGTCCATACCTGCGTTGGTGCGGCTGAAATGCTGGGTACCGTTCTTCAGACCCCCCAGCAGGATGCTTAAGCCCAGCACCAGCAGGATGTTGCCGACTACGGAACCGATCAGCGACGCCTTGACCAGCTCCATTTGACCGGCGCGAATGGCGATGATAGTGATGATGAGTTCAGCCGCGTTGCCGAGGGTGGCGTTGAGCAGGCCGCCAAAGCGCGGGCCGATCTTTTCGGCCAGGACTTCGGTGGCTTCCCCTAGCAGGCCGGCCAGCGGAATAACCGCCAAAGCAGACGCACCAAATATGACCAGCGGCGGCCAATGCAGCAATTCCGCGATAATGGCAACAGGTAGGAAGATCAGCAGGAAATTGATGGGACGCATGGTGGATCCTTTCGATGGCAGGCGAGTAGACAGAAACAGATAACTGATTACTGGTCCTTGGTTACTGGATGCAGGGAAGCGCGCTGCGGCACGCGTGGGCCGAACTGCGCGGCCAGTTCCGGCGTCATGTCCGCGTTGACGTAGAGCGGCACCGGCGCAATGTCCACAGGCTGGCGCACTTTGCCGCGGCCTAGCGCCGGACAGCCCCAGGCATCGTCGGGCACGTTGCGGCGGTCATGCTTGAAGAGGCCCAGGATACCGCATGAATAGCAATGCTCGCGGCAGTCGTCTACCACCGCACCCTTGAGCGAGTTCAGGTAGTCGAGCGTCAGGAATTCTTTGGTCACGCCAGTGCCAATATGCTCCCACGGCAGCACTTCATCAATCTTGCGCTCGCGGCGCGCGTACCAGTCGGGATCGAGGCCCAACTCGGCAAAAGCTTGCAGCCAGGCATCGAAGCGACGACGCTCTTGCCACGCATCGAAGCGTGCGCCAAGCTGCCAGGCGCGCAGGATCACCGCGGACAGTCGCCGGTCGCCGCGCGTCAAAAACGCCTCAACCAGCGTATCCATCGGGTCATTCCAGCTAAATTCGAAGCCCTTGCCGCGAATGCGTTGCTGCAAGCGGGTGATTTGTGCCTCAAGAGTAGCCACATCCTCGACAGGAACCCACTGGAAGGGGGTATGTGGCTTGGGCACGAGTGTGCTGACGCCCACGCGCACTTTGGCTTTGCCGCCGATGTGCCGCCGCCCGATTTTCATCACCGCGTGGGCCAGATCGGCAATCGCGTCCACATCTTCCATGCCTTGGGTGGGGTGGCCGATCATAAAATACAGCTTGATGCTGGTCCAGCCGCGGCTGAACACCTCCTCCGCAGTACGCAGCAGATCATCGGTGGCAATCGGCTTGTTGATCACATCGCGTAGCCGGTCAGTGGCGGCTTCTGGGGCAAAGGTGAAGCCGCTGCGCCGCCGTCCGCGCGCCAGTTGTTCCATCAAGTCCACACTGAAACTCTCGATGCGCAGGCTGGGCAGGCCGACACTGAGCTTTTTGTCGCCGTGGCGGGTCATAATCGCCTCGACCAGCTCGGCCACGCCGCTGTAGTCGCTGCTGCTCAAGCTGAGCAGGCCGATTTCCTCGTAGCCAGTAGCCGCGATGATCTTGTCCACCGCGTCCAGTACTTCCTGCACGGGACGCTCGCGCACGGGGCGGAAGATCATGCCGGCCTGACAAAAGCGGCAGCCGCGCGTGCAGCCGCGCTGAATTTCGATGGCCGCGCGGTTGTGGACGGTGTCAATGAAGGGCACGATGAAGTTGGTCAGCGGCGGGGGCATAGTCGGCAGGATGCGTTTGAAGATTACCGGCGGCGCGGCCGCGTCCAGCGGCTCCACCTGGGCCACTGTGCCATCCTCATGGTAGCTGACTGCGTATAGGTGCGGCACGTATACCCCGCGGATGCGTGCCAGGCGCTGCCAAAGCGAGTAGCGGTTCCCCTGCCCTCCTGCCCTTGTCTCCTTGTCTCGCGGTATATTCGTTTCCTGCTTCCATTCCGCGTAGGCCGCGATGACCTCGAAGATCACTTCTTCGCCTTCGCCGATCACCATCGCATCAAAAAAGGCGTGCATCGGCTCCGGGTTGTAGCAGCCGCTGCCACCCGCCAGGATCAAGGGATGGTCGGCGTTACGCTCGGCGGCTAGCAGGGGCAGGCCGGCGAGGTCTAGCATGGAAAGCACGTTGGTGTAGAGCTGCTCGTAGGGCAGGCTGAATCCGATGATGTCGAAATCGGCCAACGCATGGCGCGTTTCTAGGCTGAACAGCGGGATGGACGCGGCGCGCATGGCGGTTTCCATGTCCACCCAGGGCGCGTAAACGCGTTCGGCCAGCATGTCGGGCCGCTGGTTGATCTGGTCATACAAAATTGCCAGCCCCAGATTGCTCATCCCCAGGTCATAGATATCAGGAAAAGCTAGCGCGATCCGCTGCGGCGTCGTGTCCCAATCCTTGACGGTGGCGTTCAGTTCGCCACCGGTGTAGCGTGCCGGTTTTTGCACGCGCAGGAGCGTGCGTTCGAGAAACCCGCTGATTTGCGGCGGTGTTGCGTGAGGGTTCATGTGTTTGTTCCTACTCGTTGTACCTGTGGCGTAACATGTATGGCGAGCTGCGCAATGGACTTCCAAATTACCCAACACGCCTGACGTGTTACGTGCAGGGCGGGGTTTGTACCCGCAAAGAAAACCGCCCGGACAAGTTGCCGGGCGTGTGCATTATACATCAAGAACGGGTTTACCTCCAAAGCAGCCGCTTCGCGGTAGTGTATGGATTTCGGTTGAAATGACGACAACGAGTCTGCGCACCTTTGTGCAGATGACGTACTTTGAACACACCGTCCCCGTTGGCATCTGGGATGCGAGCTTCTCGGATGCGGACGCTTTAGACAAAATCAACCGATTTTCATACAGCCAGCCAGGCAACTCGTCGTCTCGTCCCACAAAGCGTCTGTAAAACTGGGCCGTGGGCTGAGCTTGTCGAAGCCCGCCGTCAGTGGCGGCATAACTTCAGCTACAGACCAAAAATCTCCGGCTGAAGCTACAAGAAGCCTGATCAGCGGCGTGCCCATATCGCAAAAGACTTACGCCGACAGAGCCATCGAGACAATAAAACAGGTTCCTGGTTTTTAATTACTGGAAAGCACACAGATGCCAGCCACTAATGGCGGTATGATTAATTATGATAGCACCCGGCCCCGCATGGCTACCGATGCCGAAACGTGCGCGCTGTGCTAGATGTGATCAAACGTTCTTGTGAACTGATCCGATATATGGCTGGAACGATGAGAGTACGGAGATAAATCTTACGATGACAGATACCTGGAAGATGCCCGCCGCGGCGCATGTCGGCATGGTCAGCCTGACGGTGGCTGATCTGGTCCGCTCGCTGCGCTTTTACACCGACGTGTTAGGGCTGGCTGTTGCTGAAAGCAGCCAGGATTACGCGGTGCTGGCCGCGGGGGAACGCCCGCTGCTGCACCTTGTTGAGCAGCGCGGCGCACGGCCCAAGCCAGCTGATGCTACGGGCCTGTACCACTTTGCGCTGCTTTTGCCCAGCCGTCCCGACCTGGCGCGCTGGCTGCGCCACGTTGCCGGGCAACGCTGGCCTCTGCAGGGTTGGGCCGATCACGGCGTCAGCGAGGCGATTTATCTGGCTGATCCTGACGGCAACGGCATCGAAGTCTATCGCGACCGGCCGCGCGTCGAATGGCCGGTCGCACGCGGCGAATTGCAGATGGTTACCGATCCGTTGGACGCCCAGGGCCTGCTGCGGCTGGCCGACAGCGATGACACGCGTTGGCAGGGCCTGCCCGCGGGCACAACAATGGGCCACATTCATTTGCATGTGGCTGCGCTTCAACCTGCCCTGGATTTTTACGCTGGACTGTTGGGGTTGGATGTGATGCAACGCTACGGGCCGAGCGCGGCCTTTGTCTCCGCGGGCGGCTACCATCATCACGTTGGGTTGAACACCTGGGCCGGTGTTGGTGCGCCCCCTCCTCCACCGAACACGGCTGGCCTGCGTTACTGGACCCTGGTCCTGCCCGATCAGGCCAGCCTGAACGACCTCATCGCGCGGCTGCACGCCGCACATAGTGCCGTCGAGGAACAGGCCGCGGGCAGCTTCGTGCGTGATCCCTCCGGCAACCAGCTTTTTCTGACGGTGTAACTTCGAGGTTCAGAGAATTCGGAAGTGGCAAATAGATCGAGCCACCTCCGAATTCTGTTTTCAGGCTTGCAGCGCAGCAAACGCTGCCTGGAAGCAGCCCAGCGGCGCAGCCACCAGCCCCGCACCCACCATGCCGACGCCCGGCTCGCGGTGCGCGATGCCAGTATTCAACCGCGGGGTAATGCCGGTTTCGATCACGCGGCGCACATCCACCCCCACCGGCGTGCCGCGGAAGTTTAGCGCGGGGATGCTGAACGCACTGTGTTCGCCCGCGGTGATTTCGTACATCAGCAACGTGGTATTGATCGCATCCTGCGGGGAGCCGCCGACAAATTGCACAATGGCAGGCGCACCGGCCAGCGCAAACCCGCCGATGCCGCCTGTTTCGGTGATCGCGCTGTCACCGATGTCGGGATTGGCGTCGTCGGCGCTGTAGCCGGGCAACCACAGGCCCGCGACATAAGGGGAGGGAGCGGTGAACCAGCGGTCGCCCGTGGCGCTGACGCGAATCCCCCAATCCGTGCCGTTGCGGGCCATCACCGTGACCAGCGTGCAGCCGGGGATATTCTCCGCCGGTTCCAGCATTGCTTTCATAGCCGGCATGGACAGGTTTAGATAGAAATGATCGTTGCCGTCCATGAAGCGCAGCACAGCCGCGGCGGTGGCGGCGTCGCTGGTTTCTGCCAGCGCGGGGCCAAGCGCGCGGATCAAGAGCGACGTGCCTGCCTTGTTGCGGTTGTGACATTCATCGCCCATGTGCAGAGCTTGTGCGGTCATGCTGCGCAGGTCAACAGGCCCGGTGCGTGCCAGCGCGCGTTGCAAAGCCGGATACAATACCTCTTCCATCCATTTCAGCCGTTCGATGACCTCCGGCCCGTAGGCTCCGTAGCGTAGCACGCGGCCCAGGCCCTCGTTTTGCGTGGCGTAGGCCAAATTGCCGTAGGCTTCATTGCGCACAATGAACACCGGCATGGACGGGCTGATGATGCCTGCCATCGGCCCCACGGCATGAAAATGGTGGCAGGGGGCGAATTCGATCTCGCCACTGGCTGCCAGCACGGCCGCGGCTTCCGGCGTTTCCGCCAGTCCTTCGTAGATCAGCGCGCCGATCACCGCGCCGCGCGTGGGGCCGCTCATGCGTTCCCAGGTGACCGGTGGCCCACTGTGGGTAATCAGCCGGTCGTGGAAGCCGGGGATGACCTCGCGCGCGACGCCCATACCGACCAGCAGCGGCCTGCCCGCCGTGATGCGGCGCACCGCTTCGGCGTTGGCCGCGTCCACATCTGCGCCTTGCAGGGTATCCAGCTCGGTGTACCCCTCCGCGGGCGGTTGCCAGTCTACTGCCACCACTGCCACGCCTTGCGCGGCCATACTTTCCGCAAAAGTTTCCAGTCCAACGTTGACAGGACGCAAGGGTTGATTAAAGAGATCGAGTGTTTTGTTCATGGTCGTATTGGGGATGGATCAATGGGATAGGGAGGCAAGCCGCCAACAATCAGCCACTTGCCAGTCTGCGACCGTGGGCTATTCGTGTTCGAAATCCACAGCGGCCACGGCTTCGGACGCGGCGCGCATCTGCGCAGAGACGTTTTGGTGCAGCGGGTGTACCTGGTACGCTTCCATGTCGGCCAGGCTGTCGAAGCGGGTGATCAGCACGATGTCGTAGGCGCGGGCCGATTCGACGATGTTTAGACCGACTTCGATGCCGCGCAACTGCGGAATCTGGCCTTCCATGCTGCGCAACAACTGTACCAGCGGCGCGGCTGCTTCGGCGGTGCGCTCGCGTAGCTTGAACATCACGACATGCGTCAGCGGGCGGGGCTGTGCCGCGGCTGGATCGCCCTGAAGCGGCAGGCGCATCACAAATTCGTCTTCCATCTTCTCGCCGGTGTATTCGAAGCCCAGCTTGATGTAGAACGGCGCAGGGTTGCCTTCGCCCTCCGCGTGTGAGACGAATAACTCTTTTGCGCCGGGGCGTCCCTTGACATAATCAAGAAGCTGCGCAATGGCTTGCTTGCCGTAGCCGTGCCGCTGATAGCGTTGGTCAATGAGCAGGCGCCAAAGGAAATACTCTGGCTTGGCAACGTTGTCGAAGATCATGATAAAGCCTACCGGCGTTTCGTCGGCATAGATCGCGCGATACCAGGCTTCTTTGGTGAAGTGCGCCTGGGCGAGTGAAACAGCGTTCGAGGCTACGAGATGTTCCTGGGTGGGTGCGACCTTCAGCCGCAGCACCTCGCGGAGGTTGTCGTTGGTAACGGGGCGCAGCGTCACAACTGCATCCGCGCCGGGAGAAGAAAGTTGAGACATGAAGGATAGCTCCGCAGTGAAGGATACTGTGTATGGCGTATCGCGTAGTGGGAAATCTTGATACGCAACACGCAGTACGTAATATCCGCTTTGATGTCAGGATGATTGAAGCGATAAGTTATGAATGTCCGGCTATCACCAGTCCGGCGACGCGCGCGGCCTGGGCATTGCTTTGTACCAGCAGCGCACCGGCTTGCCGCAGCTTGGCTTCCTGCTCGCTCAAACGTTGTGGATCGTCCTCGGTGCCACAGACGAAAGCGACCACAGGTAGGGAACGGCCTTGCGCAGCAGCCTGCTGCTTGGCTGCACGAATAGCCTGCGCGGCTTCGCCCGCCGGGTCGGGGTGTGCGCCGTAGCCGAGCACCACATCCAGCAATAACACCGCGACTTCAGGATCGTCCGCGGTTTGCACGATCAGGCGATTGCGCAGCGAGGGATCGAGCATCGGATGCAGCCGCCCGACAGTGTATTCGTCCGCGCCGAGGTCAAGGATGACGTGGTGGCCGTGGATCACCGCATTCGGCGGGATGTCGTGGCTGATCGCTGCGCTCACGGGCGCGTTGGAGTATAGGCCGTCCGGCAGGTTGCGCAGGATCAACTGCGCTTCGTAGCAAAATGTGCCGCCGCTGTACAGGGCGTGAATGAAACGCTGGCTCGGCTGAAGTTGGGCCGACTCGGCGCGCGCCTGCGGCAAATAGGCCAACGGCGCTTCATCGCAAGCCACAATTGGGCTGCACCATTCTTCGCCCCTGGCCAGCGCCACCCCTACGGCCGCGGCCTGCTCCAGCGTGCTGACCGGGATCAGCCCGGCCTTTTCGATCTGGCCGGGGTCAGCGCCGAGGAAGCAAACCACCACCGGCTTGGCGCTGGCTTTGGCGGCGCGCAGCACTTCATCTGCCACGGTTGCCGCCGGAGGTTTGGACACCAGCACGATGACCTGGGTTGCCGGATCGGCTTGCAGGGCGGCAATGCCAGCCAGCATGGTTTGGCCGCCGATAGCGATGCTCAGATCGCGACCACCGGTGCCGATGGCCTGGCTGACGCCACTGCCCCGCCGCGCCACGTCGCTGCTGACCGATTGCAAGCCTGTGCCTGCGGCGCTAACGATGCCCACCGGGCCGCGCGGCACGGCGTTGGCAAAACCCAGACCGACGCCGTTGATGATGGCAGTGCCAGCGTCCGGCCCCATGCACAGCAATCCGTGGGCCGCGGCCCGCTGTTTCAGGTCAATTTCATCCTCTACGCTGACGTTGTCGCTGAACAGCAACACATGCAGGCCCTGTTCCAGCGCAACGCGCGCCTCGCGCGCGGCGTAGCGACCCGTTACAGAGATCACCGCCAGGTTGGCATCAGGGGCTTGCCGCACGGCGGCGCGCAGGGAACGACTGCGCGGCGCGCCGTTGTCTGTGTGTTGGCTGGAGCGGCTGGCTGCGAGCAGCTTGTCTACTGCGGCTACCGCGGCCGCTGCGCTGGCGTCGTCGTCAGCCAGCACCGCCGCGATCAGATCATTGGGGGTGGCCGCGGCGCTGTCTGCGGTCAACAATCCGGCGTCGCGCAGCAGGCTCTGGTTGGCGGGGGTGCCCATCACGACCGCCGCGTCGCGCACGCCCGGCAATGCCAGCAGCTCTTTCGCCACCAACATCAGCGTTACAGAATCGAAATAGGCGGAGGGGAGGATGCGAGTTGCAATGGCCATAGGTGCTCCTTTGCACGAAAATAGCAGATAGGTTGAGCGTTAGGAGTTAGGAGGTTGTTTGGCTGCGGACAAGTCGGCACGAACCGCTATGTCTTTTGCGTTCAAGAAACGCTGACCCGATCAGGTCGTGCGTTCGTGGAACGCGGCCAGAAAACCGGCCAGCATATCACTGCCTGAAGTTGCGCCGTGCTCCATTACCCGCGCGGCTGTCACTTTGATCAGCAGCATGGATGCGTCGGTCAGCGCGGCCAGCAAGCCGTGCCAGGCTTCATCCACCGCGCCCTCGGCTGCGGCCTGTAAAAAGGCCAGGCTGAGGCGGGTGGTGCGCTGTTGGGCGCTGGCGACAACGGCCTCTCCGACAGCCTCCACGGGGAGCGGTTGCGTAGTCCAGGGGGCAGCCGTGGCCGCGGCCGCGCGCAGCCCAACCAGCCACCCGGCCAGCCAGTCGTCGCCTGCGGGGGTCAGGCCGGGGCCAAGTCCGGCGAGCTGACTGGCATAGGCTCGCAGCCGCGGCAGGTCGCCGTTTTGATAACCTTGCAGCAGCCCTTCGATGAGCTGTCCCGCGTGGGCCTGTACAAGTGCGATGGAAGGCCGACTGCCAAACGCGCCCTGCGTGGAGAGCGCCGGGGCCGCGGCCAGGCTGGCTGCCGGAGCTTCCAGCGGCAGATGCCCGCGCAGCCAGTGCAGATTGGCCTCGACGGTACTCGGCCAGGCGGCCAGCCGTTCGTACGCGGGCATGGGGTCCCACTGGGCGGCGGGTTGAAGGCTGAGCCGCCAGCCGCGGCCGAGGTGTAGCTGTTGGCCGTCGCCGCGTATCCAGTCGCCTTGAGAGAGCAGGGCCAACGCCTGAAATTGGCTGACGACTGCGTTTAGTGGGCCGTTGCCGACGGTGGGGCTGACCAGCGATAGTACATGTCCGTCGGGGGTGACAAGGTTACAAGCTTCAGCGAACGCGGTTTCGACGCGTGCCAGAAAGCTGGCGCGGTATAAAATTGGCTGGATGCGGGTGCAAACAGATTGAATATACACGGCAGTTCGATCAGGGAGAGGATAAAAACACCGATCAGCGAATCGAAAAGGCGCTGCTGATCGGTGCTATTCTACCATGCAAAGCCAATTTTAGGCTAGCCGCCTGCCAGCAGTGCCAGCACGATGCCGCCAGCCAGCGCGGAAGCGATTTGTCCGGCGGTGTTGGCCCCCATTGCGTGCATCAGTAGGAAGTTGCCGTCGTCCTCTTCCAGGCCGACACGATTGACTACGCGCGCTGACATGGGAAAGGCCGAGATACCGGCCGCGCCGATCAGTGGGTTAAATTTGCCGCGCGTCAGGATATAGAACAGTTTGCCCAGCGCTACCCCCGCGGCGGTGTCCAGCGCAAAGGCCAGGATGCCCAGCCCCAGGATTATCAGGGTGCGCACCTGCAAAAAGCTGTCGGCGGTCATGGTGGAGCCAATCGCCAGGCCGAGAAAGATCGTGGTGATGTTGGCGAGTTCGTTGCTGGCGACATCCACCAGCCGTTCAACTACGCCGGACTCGCGCAGCAGGTTGCCGAACATCAGCGTGCCGACCAGCGGCGTTGCCATCGGCACGAAAAGACCCGTTGCCAGCGTTACGATCAGCGGGAAAAGGACGCGCACAGCCTTGCTGACCGGCCGCGAGGTGTACGGCATGCGCACCAGGCGCTCGCGGCGGGTGGTCATGGCGCGCATGATGGGCGGCTGGATGATCGGCACCAGGCTCATGTAGCTATATGCGGCGACGGCAATCGGGGCCAGCAGTTGCGGTGCAAGCTGGCTGGAGACGTAGATGCTGGTGGGACCATCCACCGCGCCGATGATACCAATGGACGAGGCTTCTTTTAGGTCGAAACCGAGCGCCAACGCCAGCAGCAATGTGCCAAAGATGCCGAATTGTCCGGCTGCGCCGATCAGCACCATGCGCGGGTTCTCCAGCAGCGGGCCGAAGTCGGTCATTGCACCAATGCCGATGAAGATCAGCAGCGGAAATAGCTCGGTTTTGATGCCGGCGTTGTACAAAATGCCGAAAAGCCCCTCCGGGCCAGTCATGCCGGTGAGTGGAATATTGGCGATGAGTGCGCCCGCGCCGATGGGGATCAGCAGCACCGGCTCATATTCTTTTGCTACGCCCAGATAGATCAGCAGCGCGCCGATGCTCATCATTAGCACGTTGCCCCAAGTCAGGGCATCAAGGCCCGCGGTGAGCGTGGTCCATAGGTTAAAGTTCATGAAGGGCCTCACTCACCTGCACTGCTAAAGCGGAACAGGGTGTCGCCGTAGGCAACCTTGCTGCCTGCGCTGACCAGCACTTGGCCAATCTGGCCGTCGCGTGGGGAACGGATGCTGTTGCGCATCTTCATGGCTTCCAACACACATAGTTCGTCGCCGCGGGCTACGGTCGCGCCTGCGGCGACGCGCACCTCGACGATGGCGCCGGGCATGGGGGCTTCCACCACGGCTGTGCTGGCGCGTTCGCTTTCGCTGACTTGCGGCTTGGGTGGCTGGGCTGGCAGGCGCGGCACGGCTGCGCCCATATCGTTGACCGGGCTGCTGGGCTTGAGTGCGGCTTCCACGGTTGCTTCCGAGGCCGCGCCTTGCCATTCGACTTCTACGGCATATGGGCGACCATTGACGGTCACTTCAATCGGTGAGGTGCTGGTTTCATCTACCTCGACCAGGTATGACTTGCCGGCTACCCGAATTCGAAAACTGCGCATGATGAAAATCCTTTGCTGGATTGTGATACTTGCAAGCTGCCAGGCGTGCGCCTAGCCGTTGTGGTGGTGGCGGCCCCGCGGCGGCTGCCAGGATTGGAGTTGTCGGCCATAGCCCACAGCTACCCAGCGGGTTAGTAGCGGGGGGAGACGCCAGCGCAAGCCAGCTTCGGTATCTTCTTCGGCATGTAGCAACAGCAAAGCTATGCTGATGGCAGCCATTTCTTCGTCGCTGGGGATGGACGTTCCTGCGCTGACTGTGACCACGGGGGCAATCTGGACGGCTTTTTGTGCGCCGCGTGCGGCGCTCCATGCACCCACACGGCCAATCAGGGCGATTAAGGCCCACAGCGCGGCTAGCGCAGCGAAGACCATGCCCATGCCGATGGCCGACAGGAGCAAGCCTTGCGACATCGTTTCGCTCATAGTGGCTCCTTATACCGGCATCAGGCCGTGTTTTTTGGGCGGGTTAGTGGACACTTTACCGCGCAGCACGTCCAGCGCAGCGATCAGGCGGGCGCGGGTTTCGCGCGGTTCGATCACTTCGTCAATTTGGCCCATGTCTGCGGCCGCGTAGGGGGACATGAAGGTGCTCTGGTATTGGGCGATGATCTCGGCGCGCAGTGCTGCTGGATCAGCGGCTTCCGCCAATTGCTTGCGATAGAGGATGTTGACAGCCCCGTCCGCGCCCATAACGGCAATCTGTGCGGTCGGCCAGGCGAAGGCCAGGTCAGAACGCATCTGCTTGCTGCTCATGGCGATGTACGCGCCGCCGATGGCTTTGCGCGTGACAATCGAAATCTTGGGCACGGTGGCTTCGCAGTAAGCATAGATCACCTTGGCGCCGTGGCGGATGATGCCGTGATGTTCCTGCTCGACGCCGGGCAGGTAGCCGGGGCAGTCTACCAGCGTGACCAGGGGGATGTTGTAGGCGTCGCAGATGCGCACAAAGCGGGCGATTTTATCGCTGCTGTCAATATCGAGTACGCCGGCCAGGTAGTTCGGCTGGTTGGCGACGATGCCGGTGACGTAGCCGTCGAAGCGACCAAAGCCGACAATGGCGTTGCGCGCGTAGTAGGGCTGAATTTCAAAGAAACTGTCGCGATCCACGATGCGATCAATGGCCTGGCGCATGTCGTAGGGTTGGGTGCTGTCTTCTGGCGCAAGGTAGTTCAGTTGGTCGTCCATGCGCAGGGGGTCATCGTATGCTTCGACACGGCGCGGGTCTTCGGCGTTGTTGGGAGGTAGGTAGCTGAGGAGCTGCTTGACCTGCAAAAAGGCTTGCTGTTCGTCATCGGCCAGTAAATGGGCTACGCCGCTTTTGGCGTTGTGCACCAGCGTACCGCCCAGATCGCGGAAAGTGACATCTTCGCCGGTGACGGTTTTGATCACGTCGGGGCCGGTGATGAACATGTGGCTGATCTTGCGTACCATGATCACGAAGTCCATCAGTGCCGGGGAATAGACCGCTCCACCGGCGCTGGGGCCGAGGATGACGGCAATTTGTGGTACAACGCCGGAGGCCATTACGTTGCGGGTGAATAGTTCACCGTAGGCGGCCAGGCTGCGTACCCCTTCCTGAATGCGCGCACCGCCGGAATCGATCAATGCGATGATCGGAATGCCGCTGTCTACGGCCACATCCATCACGCGGCTGATTTTGTTGGACTGTACTTCGGAGAAGGAGCCGCCGAGCACGGTGAAATCCTGGGCGTAGATGGCTACCTTGCGCCCGCGAATCTTGCCAAAGCCGGCTACGACGCCATCGCCGGGGTATTTTTTGTCGGCCATGCCGAATTCGTTGACGTTGTGCGTAGCCAGCGCGCCGATTTCTTGAAAAGAACCTTCGTCCAGCAGGGCGGCCAGTCGTTCGCGGGCGGTGAGCTTGCCTTTGGCATGCTGGGCTTCGATGCGTTCCTGCCCGCCGCCAGACAGCGCCTGCGCGCGCATATCGCGCAGTTCGGTTAATTCAACAGGGTTATGAGTCATGAAACAGGGTCGCTTTCTTGCCCGAAACGGGACGTTGTGCTATACTCTTTCTGTTGTGGAGAGGTCGCATAGTTCGGTCGAGTGCGCGCGTCTCGAAATCGCGTAGGGCTTAATAACCCTCGTGGGTTCAAATCCCACCCTCTCCGCCATCAATCAACGAGGCTCTGCCAGCTTGGCAGGGCTTTGTTGTTTGTGGAGAAAATGGGGGTGGCGCACATCCATGCCAGTATACCCGATCTTGGCGCACTGCGACATGATGCAGGTCATACTGTGTGTTATCTGTGTGAGGCAAGTATCGGGGGTGGCGAACTGTTGACCCCGGCTGGTGGCGTGTGTTGAAGAGGCAATCCGTTCGCATCCGGGGGTGCGAATCTCGCTGGACAGTACGCTTGCTACCTGATTTGCTCAATGCGGAGAGAAGTCGGGCTGAACTTTTGGCCGCTTTCAGCAGCAGTGGTATAATCGCTTGGTTCGTGGAGAGGTCGCATAGTCCGGTCTAGTGCGCGCGCCTGGAGAGCGCGTATCCCCCACCGGGGATCGTGGGTTCAAATCCCACCCTCTCCGCCTTCTCAAGGGAGCTGGCAATTTGCCAGCTCCCTTTTTTGTTGCTTGAGACAAATGTCATAGACTAAAATCCGCTGATTTTGGTATGGTTGAGGGGAGCAAGGAGTCGTTTTGGCTGCGCGTTGGGCGTAGCCGCTTTTGTCGGCATTGTGCTGGCCCAGTAAACAAGGAAGGATGTATGCCAGAAACGATACCCAAGCGCGCCTCTCCGTTTCGTGTGCGTGGCTGGGCGGTTGCTGCTGTGGCGGCATTGGGCATGTTGATCGGCCTGAGCGTATTCACCTTCGTGTACGCGCAAGGAGGATCGTATTTTTCTAACGATCCAAATGCCTGTATGAACTGTCACATCATGCGTGACCAGTTCGAGGGGTGGAATCGCTCCAGCCACAAGGCGGTGGCCACCTGCAACGATTGCCATATGCCGCACACCTTCGTGGCAAAATGGGCAATGAAGGGCTTGAACGGCTTTAAGCACAGCTTCGCCTTTACGACCGGAGCCTTTCCAGAACCGATCCGTATCACCCATTTGAACGCGGAAGTGGCACAGGAAAATTGTGTGGATTGTCATGCTACACTGGTGAGCGAGTTGAATGTTGCGCATGACAACGAACGCCGTTGCGTGGAGTGTCACGCCAACCCCGGCCATAGCCGCTGATTTGATTTCGGAGCCATTCATATGCGCAAATTATCTACCTATATTTTGGTTTTTGCGGCTGCGGTCGCATTGACCGCGGCTGTGGCCGCGTTGCTGGTCAATATCAACAATCGCAAAAAGGAAGCCGCGGAATATCCGCTCAAGGTGGTTGAGATCGCCGAGAACGAGCTGGATCCCGCAGTCTGGGGCCAGAATTTCCCGCGGCAATATAGTTCCTTTGTGCGCACGGAGGAAAATTACGGCCCGACCCCTTACGGCGGTTCGGAAGTGTACAGCAAGCTGGAACGCTACCCGGAAATGGTGCGCATCTGGGCTGGTTACGCGTTTTCCAAGGATCATAACGAGGAGCGCGGCCATTATTATGCCCAGATTGATCAGGCTAACACGCAGCGCGTCAAGCTGGTGAAGCAGCCGGGTGCGTGCGCCAACTGCCACGCCGCGGAAACACCACAGTTGATCGCCGAGATGGGCTGGGAGACCTTCAACAGCACCCCGTACAATGATCTCGAAGCCAAGCTGCATTTTGGTTCGTCCTGTGCCGATTGCCATGATCCTAAAACTATGGAACTGCGCATCACGCGACCCGCGCTGATCAATGCACTGGAAGCGCGCGGCGTAGACCTGGCGAAGGCGTCACAGCAGGAGATGCGCACCTATGTGTGTGCGCAATGCCACGTTGAATATTATTTCCTCGGCGAGCAGAAGGTGCTGACTTTCCCCTGGAGCCAGGGGCTGCGCATTGACGACATCGAGGCGCACTATGACAGCTACGGTTTCAAAGATTGGACGCACGCGGAAACGGGCGCGCCGATGATCAAAATCCAGCACCCTGAATATGAGATGTGGAGTACGGGCATTCACGCCCAGTCAGGCGTCGCCTGCGCGGACTGTCATATGCCCTACATGCGCGATGGCAGCGTGAAGGTGAGCGATCACTGGCTGCGCAGCCCGTTGGTGAACTTGGGAAATGCCTGCGGTACATGCCACCAGCAGTCGGAAGAAGAGATGGGTAAGCGCGTGGCAACCATTCAGGACACCACAGCGGGCTTGCTGCGCCGCAGCGAGGATGCACTGGTGAACGCGATTGATGCTATTGTGGCTGCCAAAGCTGCCGGGGCCACTGATGAGCAGTTGGCCGAGGCATATCAGTTACACCGTAGCAGCAGCCTGCGTTGGGACTTCGTTTCATCGGAGAACAGCACCGGCTTCCACAGCCCGCAGGAAGCCGCCCGCGTGCTGGCTGAATCAATTGACATGGCGCGCCAGGCCGAGCTGAAGGCAGTCGAACTGACCAATCAACTGGGCGACGCTCAGGCCAGGACTGAGTAGCCGCCGGTTAAGTAACACAAAAGAGGCCGTATCCGCAAGATAGGGCCTCTTTTATATTGGCGGAAAGAAGTGGAGGCTTATTGTTCGATAGTGCGGATGACACGCGCCGGGTTGCCTGCCACGACTGTGTTGGCAGCGACTGCACGCGTCACCACTGCACCTGCACCCACCACCGCGTTGCGGCCAACGGTTACGCCCGGCAGCAGGATGGCCCCGCCGCCGATCCAGACGTTTTCCTCAACTGTCACCGGGTACGCGTTTTCCCAACCGTCGTTGCGTTCGATTGCCTCCAGCGGGTGTGCGGCGGTGTAAATTTGCACGTTGGGGCCGATCATCACATGGTCGCCGATGACGACCGCGGCGTTATCGAGGATGGTGCAGCCAAAGTTCAGGAAAACGTGTGCGCCGATGGTGATGTGGCGGCCATAGCTGCAATAAAAGGGCGGCTGGATGAGCGAGCTGTCGCCGATTTCGCCCAGCAACTGACGCAGGATGGCGTGCCGCTCGGTCGCGTCGGCAGTGAGGTTGTGCTGCCAGAGCCGCGCGAAAGCCTGCTGTCGCTTCATTTCGAGTTGCGGGTCGAGGCAGTTGTAGCGTTCGCCGGCCAGCATGGCCTGGTAAGCGGTTGCAGACGCGGGTGCAGGGTTCACTGCGGTGGCTCGTTGAGCAGCAGGCCCAGCGCCGCGCCAAAGGTCATACCCGTGCCTGTGCCTATTGCCAGCCAAAGGGCCAGGTTGTGGGTTGCTACGCCGATTATGATGCCCAGCACGATGCCCAACGCCATACCGAGGGCAATTCCCGACGCCAGTTTGTTGTTTGCAGGGGGGTGGTTCATGTCAGGAATTATACCTGTCATCTGCCGCGACGAAAATTGCAAGGCGCGACGGGTTTGCTGGCCTTTCAGCGTTTGTCAGCAGGATGGTTGGTTTTGCTGGCCACCCAATTGAGAATCATCAGACAAGGAACCAGGTAGGGAAAGAGGCCGTAGAGCGTATCGCTCACTGAATGAGAATTTTGGTCTACCGCTACAAAAACCTGTACGCAAAAAGCCAATGCTATCAAACAGGCCAAAAATCCTTGCCATGAAACAGGGCGATAAATCCAGCCCCACGGTTTGAACCAGGATGTATGTTGCATGTTCAGACTCCTTGGGAAAAGTGCTTTGAGACGAATGGGGTATCCATTAGCCAATATAGGTAAATCAGCAAAGCGGCAAAAAGCAGGATGATGCCCCACATGCGCCAATGGGTAAGCGGGTTCGCCACATAGCCGGCCATCTCCAGCAGCAACGGGCGCGGGCGGGTTAGCACGTCCCAACTGTTCCAGCGCAGCGTTCTGCCCACATACATGCCAACGCTGCTTAGCCCCAGGCTGAGTATGGCAAAGGCCCAGCCGACCAGATTGCCCCACCGCTGTTTGATCGGTGTGTGCAGCCAGCGTAACGATTGCAGCCCCAGTGCCACACCACACAATGCGCCGCTGAAGAGCAGCACGGCATCGAGCAGTGCGAGCGCGCCTTCGCTGTTACCGTAGCGCAAATGGATCAGGTCGGTCATCAGATAGGGCGCGTTGGGCAGAAAGAGTAGCCAAAGCAGGCCAAAGGCTCCAGTCAGCATTCGTGACCGTGTTCGCACTGCCAGCCCGGCGAACAGCAAGGGCAGCAGCGCCAGCACCAGGTTCCACAACAGAAAAGCGTAGACCGGCGTGCCGGTGTAGATAATGCGCGCCATCAGCAGCGTGGTAAAGCCCAGGCAGCCCACTGCGAGCCGCGCGGCAGTGCGTAGTTCGTTCATCGTCGGTTCGCCCCCTCGCCGCCATATTCTGCTTGCAGCGCGTCCCAAGCGCGCGTGCGCGCCAGGTTGAAGGAAGGCCAACTGCGCCATCTGTGGCTATCGGTTGTCAGGACTTCTTGTTTCTGAAGCAGAATATTGTCCAGCACGTTTTGATCTTCAGCGTTAAGCTGGGGCAGCGCGGTCAGCAGGGCAGGTACAGCGTCTTCCGACAGTTGGGCGAAATAGCCAACGTCAATGGTATCCCCGCGTTCAGCCGCACTCAGGATGCCCTGCTGATATCGGGCCATATTCTCCCGCACGATCAGCACATCCGGGTTGATGAGGTTGAGCGTTGCCACAAAGCCGAGCGCAGCGATCAGCACTCCCACGGCAAAACGCTGTGGACGCAGCCAACGCGTGCCGACAAACCAGAACAACAACAGCCCCAGCCACACCATGAACACATGCGGATAGATGCGCATCTGCGTGAAGCCGTAGGCCTGCTCGTACATCAGCAGGCGCTTGAAGGCCGAGGCCAGCATCACCGTGGTCAACAGCACCATCACGGTACTGCTCAGACTGAACAGTTTGCGTTGGCGTGCAGTGTCCTGCTTGGTGAGCGCGCCCAGACCGACCAGCAGACCAAGCACGCCGACCGCGGTCACAACCAGTTCGCCAAAGCCGCGTCGCGCATAGTCGGCATAGGTGAAGCCCGCCGGATGCACATTGGTCGCACCGCCGAACAGGTAGGGGATTTGAATGATCACGAAGGCCAGAAACAGCAGGTTGACCGCATTGAGTGCGACAGTGCTTTCCACTGCGCCGATGACGCGCGGCAAGGCCAGCGATTGCAGCACCCCGCTGTCGGTGGCCGCGGGATCATTGCGCCAGACGACCTGCGCCAACGCGCCGGTGACGATGAAGCCGACCACGGTAATCAGCAAGCCGCGCGCCAGCCATTCGTCCAGCGCGTCAAGGAAGTCAAGCTGAAAGACGCGCTGGATCAGGTCTGCGAAGATCAAATCTGCGGAGGCGAGCAGCGCGGTGAAAATAATCAGCACGGGAAAAGCCAGCAGCAGGCCGCGCAGCACCGGCAACGCCGCGGTTTGTCGGCCATGCAGGCGCGGTGCAGCCGAGCGCAGCCCGGCAGTCGAGACATCTACCGCGCGCACGATGGCCAGCCCCAGCGCCTGCACCGGGGCCACCAGATGCTGCAACAGCCCCAATCGGTAGATCGGCAGCGGCACGAGGTAGAGCGCCAGCAGAGCGAGCAGGGCCAGGCTGGTGACGATGTTCAAGAAAATGAGAAAGCCGTTGGCGCGCAGGGCTATCATGCCGCTGAAGAAGAGCAAGGCAGGCACCAGCCACAGGTTCGCGCGTGTGAGGGGTGTTTTGGTCCAGTACAGGGCCGCGGCTACGCCTGCCAGCAGCAGGCAGGCGAACAGCAGCGCAGAAATGCCCGGCAACCTGCCATAGAACAGCACGTTGAAAAGAAATCCGGCGATCAAGCCGACCAGTATGAAACGAAGGGGATGTTTTGGCATGGGAACCTCCAGATGGTTGTAAAGAGTAAGGGGACAAGTAGACAGGTAAACGAGCACGCCGGAGGCGGGTAGACAAGTCACGAATTAAACAGGTGGTACATACCCTTCTGATTACAACGCATTTCGTCAGTGGTGCTGGCAAAGGAAGACATTGTGGAGGGTCTTAACCGGTTGTTCGACCGTTCTTGTCCGGCTTATTTTTTGCTCATGTTTTTTCGTGCAAGACGTGCCGCGATAGCCAAACCCCAGGCAGCCAGGCTAGACATGAAGAACAACCAAAACAACGGGATTAAAAAGAAAGGCTCATGCAGGACACCTTGCGCGTCCACTTCTGAACCGATCATGTTAAATGCAACCACACAACTTATGGCTGCACCTAACAGAAGGATACCTAGTGAGGATGAAATTCGGATCGCCATGTTCATGTTTTTCTTGTTCCTTTTCGTTATGGATCTTTGTGGGATGTGGAATGTGGCAGCGTACTCATTCCGTTCAATTGCGCTTTGACCATTAAGACACTAGATTCAAATCGGTCTTTCCCGTCGTTGTGCCATCAAAGTAAAACCGGCTGCCTGTCATTCCACAAGCCTGTTCTATCATACCAAATAATCCCCGGTCTTTTCAGCCGCGCAGATGCCAATGTGCGCGCACCTGAGTGCTTGACAGGACGCGTGCAAACGGGCACAATGCAGACAATTGTCAATTACAAATTGTCTGCATTGGAAACAGGTTGTAATGTATGCTTACCCTTTTGGTTGTTGAAGATAATCCACGGCTGCGCCCGGCATTGGTTGAGGGCTTGCAGGCCACTGGCGCAGTGCAGGTGCTTGCTTCCTGCGACAGCGGCGAGGCCGCGTTGCAGCTTTGTCTGGCGCAGCCGGTTGATGTGATCCTGATGGATGTGCAACTGGCAGGTCAGTGGAACGGCATTGAGGCCGCGGTGGCGATTCGTCGTGAGTTTCCCCGCCTGCCTGTGGTCTTTTATTCCATTCAGGACGACGACGCCTATTACCGCGCCTTCCGGCGTGCCGGCATCCTGACGCACTTCGCCTATGTGCGCAAGTCCAATTACCTGCTGCCGGGGCTGCTGCTGCCCTTGTTGCGCGATGCCGTAGCCGGTCGCAGCTTCGTAGACCCCGACATCGCCTCGCGCGTAGAGGAGGTGTCGCGTAAAGACGCCCACGACCCGATGGCGCTGCTGGAGCCAGTGGAGCAGACCGTGGCAAAGCTGCTGGCGCTGGGCCGAACCAACGAGCAGATTGCCGCGCAGCTTGGCTTTCAGGACAAGCGCACCATCAGCCGCGTCAACGGGCAAATCTACGCGGCGTGGGACCTGAACCGCACCACCACCGATGAAAAGATCGCGCGCACGCGTGCGGCCATCATCGCGCGCACCGGCCAGCTTATCCGCTGGGACGAAGAAGGCAACGCATTCATCCTCGACGCTCGCGAGGATTGGGTGCCCTTCGGGCAGTGAGCTGTGAACAGGATCGAGTGCCCGGTTTTAACCTCTATGCAATTACCACAAGCGCCTGAACCCACTTCCTCCCACACGCTGCGCACCATCCGCCTGCTGCTGGCGCTGTTCGCCATCGGTTTGCTCATCAGCGGTCTGACCGCGCTACCGCTGGCCTGGGGCGCACGCCTGCTGCTGGCACTGGCCGGGGCGGGTACGCTCCTAGGCGATGTGTTCCCCGCGTTGAGTGCCTGGCTCGCCACTGTCGGCGCGGGCATTGCCGCGGCTGACGCACACTATCCCTTTCTGTTCTATGGCACAGACTGGCTGGCGTTCGGCCACGTTGTGATTGCGCTGGCCTTCATCGGCCCGTTGCGTGATCCGTGGCGCAATCGCTGGGTGGTGGAATGGGGCATCCTCGCCTGCGTGTTGGTCGTTCCGTGGGCGTTGCTGTTCGGCCCGCTGCGCGGCATCCCCTTCTTCTGGCAGGTGATTGATACCAGCTTCGGCTTTGGCGGCCTGGTGCTGCTGCTGCCTGCCTACTGGCTGATCCGTAGAGAAGCCAATTCTTAGGCGACAAGGTTATCCCACGGGCAGCCCGTTGCTCAAGCGACTTTACGTAATACGCAGTACGTAGTATGAATCATGATCACTGATCTTTTCCTAACCTGGGCGCTGGTAGCCGTCTCATTGACCAACACCATCCTGCTGTTATGGTTGGGCATCACGCTCATGCTGAATGCCGACCGGCGCAGTTGGGGCGTGGCGCTCACCGCGGGCGGCTTTTTTCTGGGTAGCCTTTTTTTCATCAGCCATTCCGCGCTGCTGCTTAGCCCGACGCTGACGCTGACGCGCAGCAACACCCTCTGGTTGGCGATTGGCATCACGCCGGTTGTCATCCTGCCCTTTGTCTGGTACATCGTGCTGCTGTGGTACGCAGGCTATTGGCTGGGCGCGGACAACCCCCTGCGCCGCCGTCATCGTCTTTGGCCGTGGCTGCTGGCTGGCCTGTTGCTGAGCGGCTTGCTGGCGCTGACTGTACTGGGCATCCCCTACGTACCGGGCGCGCGTATCCTGACGCCGCTGATCTGGCCGCTGCGCCAACTGGTCAAGACCCCGCTGGCGAACACCGGCATCCCCCTGGTCACGCTGGCCTTCGCCGGCTATGTCCTGCTGTGCGTGGTGCTGTCACTGGATGCCCTGCGCCGACCCGGTTCCAGCGAGCGATTACTGGGCGATCTGGCGCGCCAGCGCGCCCAGCCCTGGCTAGCCGCGTCCTCGATCCTGTTGATCGTCGTCGGCTTGCTGGTGGCGGTCGGCTTGGTCTGGACGATCCTCAACACCAAGATCGGCAATTATTACATCATCGAGGGGCGGGATATTCGCATAGTCGCCATCTTTGATTTGACGATCTCGCTGCTGATCGGCGCGGTAGTGGTGTCGCTGGGGCAGGGCATCACCGCGTACGAACTGTTCACCGGTAAATCGTTGCCACGGCAGGCGCTGGCGCGGCAATGGCGGCGTGCGTTGTTGCTGGCCGTGGGGTATGGCTGGCTGATGGGGGGCGCGCTGGCTCTAGGGCTGGAACCGATTTACGTGGCATTGGCTACCGCGTTGTTGATGACTGTTTTCTTTGCGCTGCTGAGTTGGCGCTATTACGTGGAATGGGAACACAGCACGCAGCAATTGCGACCCTTTGTGACCAGCGCCAACTGGTACGAGACGCTGGTGGCCGCGCCGCAGGTGGACGCGTCGCTCACCGAGCCGTTTGCCGCGCTGTGCGAACAGGTATTACAAGCCTCGCTGGCCTATCTGGCTCCGCTTGGCCCCAGTGCAGCCTTTGTGCGGACGCAGGCGTACCCACCGGCGGGCGAGCCGCCCAGCGTAGCCGCGTTGCAGTCGGCCATCGAGCGCAGTACCTCGCCCTTGCTGGCTATTGATCCGGCGCACTACGCGGGCGCGACCTGGGCGGTGCCGCTGCGCCGCGAGCGCGGGCTGATCGGTGTGCTGCTGCTGGGGCCGCGCCGCGATGATGGGCTGTATACGCTGGAGGAGATCGAAATTGCCCGCACCGTGGGCGAGCGTTTGATTGATGCAGCCGCTGGTGTGGAGCTGTCACGCCGGCTGATGCGCTTGCAGCGGGAACGCATGGCTGCCACGCAGCACCTCGACCAGCGCACGCGGCGGGTGCTGCACGACGAAGTGCTGCCGCTGATCCACACCAGCATGTTGCAAGTGGCCGCGGGTGTGGATCAGGAAAGCGCGCTGCATCAGTTGTCCGACGCGCATCAGCAAGTTGCTAATTTGTTGCGCGAGCTGCCGGGCGCGGCCACGCCGGAGGCTGCGCGGCAGGGGCTGTTGCCTGCGTTGCGCCGCACAGTAGATGTGGAGTTTGCCCCGGCCTTCACTGCGGTAACGTGGCAGGTGGATGCCGCTGCGGAGGCCGCGACCGCGCGCCTCAACCCGCTGGCGGTGGAAACGCTATATTATGCGGTGCGCGAGCTGGTGCGCAATGCGGCCAAGCACGCGCGACCCCCTGCGCCGGGGGCCGCGCTGCGGTTGACGCTTGGCGCGGCGCTGGAGGAGGATCGGCTGGTGCTGACGGTGGAAGATAACGGCAGCGGCGCAGCATGGCCCGCCGCGCCCGGCCACGGCCTGGAGTTGCACAGCACGCTGATGGCGATTGCTGGCGGCTCGCTGGCCGTGGAGGCGCTGCCAGACGGACGCACGCGCGCTCGTCTGATGATGCCGGTGGGGGAGGATAGCTAGTATCCCTGCCGGCTGGCGACTATTGCCCAGCGGCCTGCAACGTGGCGACCACATCGCGCACGGTTTGGATTTCGGCAAGCTTGCCATCGGCAATCAGCGTCATGACTTGCGTGTCAGGATCGAAGTCCGCGGGCAGGTTCAGGCCCGCCAGCAGCTTGTCCAGTGGCACAGCAGCCTGCTCCGCGATTTCGGCCAGCGTGAGGCGACCCTTGATCTCCGTGGCAGGCAGGATTTGGCCAGGTGGCAGCGGCGTGGGGCCAGTGCCGTCCCCCATACCGCTGCCTGTGCCGGAGCCGGCGGGCGTATGCTGGGGCGTTGTCATGGGCTGCGCAGACGTTGCGGCGGTGTCCACGGCGGGCTGGCTGGCAGTCGGTTCAGGCGCGAGTACGGGCGCAGGGGTGGTTGCGGATGCTGGTTGGGCCAGCGGAGCCACGGGCGGCGGTGCGCCTGTCTGCCGCGCACTCAGGGTTTCGCGTACGGTCGAGGTCTCGAAGCCTGCCAGCAGCTTCTCCATGTCCTTCAGCGCAGTGGTGGGGGGAATATCCGCAGGCACGGCAAAGAGCGTGTAGAGGTCATTCAGCGGAATGTCCAGGCCATCGCTGATGTCTTGCCAGGTCATCCAACCTTTGATGTTTTCGGGTGTGAGGCTGGTCATGTCTACCGAGGCGCGGCCGCTGGTGCTCCAATTGCCTGTGAACAGCGTAAGGACAACCAGCGCCAGCATGGGAACGACGCCGAAGATCGGCAGCAGGTATTTGTTGACGTGCATGACAGAGTTCTCCGGGGTCTAGTGACTAATTTCCTGGCTGACAGGCGACGCAGAGCGGGGCTTGAACGGGTCGAGCCAGGTCGGCGCGAGCTGCACTTCGAGCGTGCCCCCGCGCGGGCAGGCTTGCACGCAGGCCAGGCAGCCGATGCAGTTGGTGCTGACCGCGTCTTGGGCGTTGGCTACGTCAATCCCGACCGGGCAGGGGACATTGCACAGGGCACAGCCTTTGCAGCTATCGGCATTGCGGCGAATGCGCAGGAAGCTGACATGCCCCAGCAGGCTCATTAGGCCGCCCAGCGGGCAGAGATAGCGGCACCAAAAACGCTGGATGAGCAGCGAGCCGGCCACAATCAGCACGACAATCAGGTATGCAGGCCAGAACTCCGTCAGGTTGAAGTTGAACAACCACTCCAGCCCGAACAGCGTGCGGTAAGGGTCGAAGCCGGAGAACCAAAGCTTCACGGTGCTGATCGTCATGAACAGGATTAGGCCGAGGGTGGCAAAACGGCCATAGCGCAGGATGCGATCCAGCTTGGGCGATACTGTGATTTCGGGCAGGCGCAGGGTCTTGCGCAGCCAGGCCAGCGCGTCTTGCAACGCGCCAAAGGGGCACACCCAACCGCAAAAGCTGCTGCCAGCCAGCACGATGCCGATAAGCAAGCCAGCGCCTAATACGAGGTTGGATAAATGTGTCTTCGGCACAAATTGGCCGGTGGTGATGAAGCGCCAGAGCGTTTCCACCGCGCCGAAGGGGCACAGCGCGTCAATCGAGGCGGTCTGACCGTCCCCTTCAACGAGATTGTGGCGGATACTCATGCCCAGGATTACAAGGACAAAGAGGGCCTGACTGATGCGGCGCAGGCGCGCGGTCCAGTTGGGACGGCGGACGCGGCGGTGCGCACGGGGGAGGGCTGCTGCGGACATACCATGATCTCCTTCTGCGAAACTTCCGGGGTACATGCCCCGATAGCTTTAGTATAGCAGCCGATTATGGAGAACTGATGGAAAAGAAGAGGAGAATGATGGAGATGGCAGGGGTGACGCGATCCTGTTCCCGACCAGGAGGCGGTGAGGCTATTGCTCCCATTTACCGCTTGAGCATCACGCGCGCGGTTTCAAAATCCGCCGGTGCGGAGGAGTGTTCATGGACAATCTGCCATGCGTCGCCGCGCCGCTCCAGCACCTGCGTGATGCGATTCTGCATGGCGCGTAACGCCTCGCCAGTGGCGGATAATCCCTGGTAGGTAACGAACGCGGACATGGTGGCGATGTCCGCCGCGGCGGTAATGCGTACGTCGTCCCAACTCACGGCCACGCGCTCATCGCCCAGCGACGCGAACCATTCCGCTGCCGTGCCGCGCCATGCTTCACGGCCCTCGTACACCCACATCCCCCATAGGTCGAACACGCGCACGTCATCGGCGTAGAGCGCCGCGAAGGCATCCACATCTTTAGCGTATACCGCGATGCGGTAAGCTTCTAATAGTTGGTAGACGGCAGTTTTTGACGGGTTCATGGCTCACCTCAAAGTAATTGCGTATAGCGGCACAGGTAAATAGAATTTTAGCAAACAAATGTTCTGGTGTCAAATAGTATCTAATGAATTCATATCCTGACGGAGGCACTCCGAGATGTGAGACGAGCTGATACTTTCAAAGTCGCGCTGTCTACATATGGGTACGCAGACCTTCATCGTCACCTGCGCACAACCAGTATACAACCCGTGCTTTTATTCGACTTGACGAGAAAACGCTTTCATGGCACACTAACGAGCAACGAATTACGAAAAGGAGCGCCCATAAGCCCATATCATTCCATATACCCAACGAGAAGCACAGCGCCTGAACTGGATGCCCATCCAGTTGACGAGGTGGAGGTTTCCCGGCCCACGCCGGGAGAAAATCGAAAGTTCGGCGGATGCCTCCAGGGCTTGCCACAGCCCTTCGCTTCTCCTCATACAAGCAAATGCTTCAAAACCGGCCGGCAACGGTCGCCACAAAAGCGGATGCAGTGGCGGTGAACGTATATAAGTATACAAGGGATAAGTATACAAGTACACAAACAAGAAGGATACGAGGGATAAGTACCTGTCCGCGATTAACTTCGTGCTTTGACCGGCCCCCGGCCCAGCCAGAAGATTAACTTCGCGCTTTGGCCGGCCCCCGGCCGAGCCAGAAGATTAACTTCGCGCTTTTGCCGGCCCCCGACCGAGCCAGAACGAGTTTGCGGACAGCTACCAAGTACGCCATCACACCACCTACTTGTCTACTTGTTTCCTTGCCTATCCCCCAACAACCGAGGAGATTAACCCATGTGTGGTATCGTAGGCTACGTTGGCCCGCGCGCGGCAACACCGATTGTCGTTGAGGGGCTACAACGGTTGGAATATCGCGGCTATGATTCGGCCGGTATCGCGGTCTTGCAGGATGGCCGCATCGAAGTGCGGCGCGATGTAGGCAAGCTGTATAACCTCATCGCGCTACTGCATCAACATCCCATCGAGGGCAACCTGGCCCTCGGTCATACCCGCTGGGCCACGCACGGCAAGCCCAGCCAGCAAAATGCCCATCCTCACAGCGACGCCAGTGGCGAGATCGTTGTAGTGCAGAATGGCATCGTCGAAAATTACCGTGAGCTGCGCGACAGCTTGCAGGCTGAAGGGGTTGAGTTCCTGTCAGAAACCGACACCGAAGTCATTGTCCATCTGATTGCACTAAACTACAGCGCGGCGGGCGGGCTGACAGAGGCGGTGCGCAAGACTCTTGGCTATCTGCGTGGCCCCAGCGCCATCGTTGCCATGACCAGCCGCGAGCCAGATCGTCTCGTGGTGGCGCGGCTGGGCAACGCTGGTGGTGTGGCAATTGGCCTGGGCGAAGGCGAAACCTTTATCGCATCTGACATCCCAGCGATTCTGGAACACACCCGCCACATGATCTTTCTGGAAAACGGCCAACTGGCTGTGGTCACGCGCGCCGGCGCGGAGGTATCCACACTGAGCGGTCAGTCGGTGCAGCTTGCCCTGCACGACATCCCCTGGGATCCGGTCTCCGCGGCCAAGGGTGAATATCGCCACTTCATGCAGAAAGAAATCTTCGAGCAGCCGCGCTCTATCACCGACACCATCCGCGGGCGGGTGGACTTTGACAGCGGCGAGGTGGTGCTGGGCGACCTGCATCTGACGCCGGAGCGGGCGCGCAGCCTGAACCGCATCGTGACTGTGGCTTGCGGCACATCGGCCTATGCCGGGTTGGTGGGCAAATTCCTGCTGGAGCACATCGTGCGCCTACCGGTCGAGGTGGATTACGGCTCTGAATTCCGTTACCGCGATCCGGTCATTGATGACCGGACCCTGTTGCTGGCAATCACACAGTCGGGCGAGACAGTGGACACGCTGGCCGCAATGGAAGAGGGCCGCGAAAAAGGGGCCTACGTTGCCGCCATCGTCAACGCCATTGGCAGTCAGGCCGCGCGCGTCAGCGACGGCGTGGTGTACATGCACTGCGGGCCGGAGATCGGCGTTGCCAGCACCAAGGCATTCACCACCTCGCTGGTGGATCAATACCTGCTGGCCCTGGCGCTCGCGCAGGCGCGCGGCAGCATCGGCCCGCTGCAGCGTCGTCAGTTGATTGACGATCTGGCCCACCTGCCCGGCCTGATGGGACAAATCCTCAACCCGGACCCCGCAGGTAACGCCATCTATCTGGAGCTGGCCGAGCGCTTCCATTCTTACCGTAACTTCCTTTTCCTGGGCCGCGGCATCAACTATCCGATTGCTTTGGAGGGCGCGCTCAAGCTCAAGGAGATCAGCTACATCCACGCCGAAGGCTATCCCGCGGGCGAGATGAAGCATGGCCCGATTGCGCTGATTGACCGGGATATGCCGGTGGTGGTGATTGCAGTGCAGGACAGCGTTTACGACAAGATGATCAGTCAGGTAGAACAGGTCAAGGCGCGTAACGGCATCGTGATCGCCATTGCCACCGAGGGCGATGAGTTCATTCAGACTAAGGCCGATCATGTCATCTACGTGCCGCCTGCGCCTGCCTTCCTTACCCCCATGCTGACCGTGTTGCCGCTGCAACGGCTGGCCTACGAGATGGCCGTCTGGCGCGGCGCTGATGTGGATCAGCCGCGCAACCTGGCCAAGAGTGTGACGGTGGAGTAGAGAAAGTAGGCAAATAGGCAAGTAGACAAGTACACAAGGAGTGGTCAGTCACTCTGCACCACCTTGTGTACTTGTTTACCTATCTACCTGTGTACTAATTCCCCCACCATGCGCCTTGCCTTCATTGCTCCCTTTGCACTGCATCCCAAGGGCACGACGCGCTGGCGGGTGTTGCCGTTGGCGCGGGCGCTGGCCGCACAGGGTCACACCGTGCGCGTGTTCGTGCCTCCCTACGACTGGCCCGCGCACGCTGGTCGCCGCGGGCAGACAGATGGCGTTGAGGTTATTCATCTGCCTGTAGGGCTGCACACTTCGGCGCTGGGCCAGGTGCGCCTGGGCTATGCGCTGGCCCAGGCCGCGGCCGCGTGGCCGGCAGATCGTGTGCATCTGTTCAAACCTAAAGGGCCTGGCGGCATTGCTGCCAGGCTTTTGTTGTCCCGCGGCTGCCGTGTGGCGCTGGATACCGATGACTATGAAACGGGGTGGAACGCGGCAGCGGGCTATCCGCGGCTGTGGCAGGCCTTTTTCCGCTGGCAAGAACGCACCCTGCTGCGCCGTGCGGCTGCTGTCACCGCCGCCAGCCAGTGGCTTTGCCACTTCGTCCATGATTTGGGACAGCCCCATTGTTATTATTTGCCGAATGGGGTTGATATTTCGCGTAGTCAAAACACTGCACAAACCCAACAACTTGCTCTGCCTGAACGAAATAATAGACTACGCGCACTACTCTACTCGCGCTTTGTCGAACAGTCACCCCAGGATGTCTGGGCGGTTTGGCAGCGCGTGCTGGCGCATGTACCGCAGGCGGAGTTGATTGTCGCGGGGCAAGGCGGGAGTGGCGAGGTCGCTCAGCTTCGTGCGTTGGCCGCGGCCGCGGGTGCGGGCGACAGCATCAAGGCGGTCGGTTGGTGTCCGGCGGCCGCGCGGCCGGGCCTGTTCGCGGCTGTGGACGCCGCGTTTCTACCGGTGCAGGATACCCCGCTGAACCGCGCCAAGTCACCAATGCGCCTGCTCGATCTGCTAGCCTCCGGCGTGCCGGTGGCGACGCAGCGCGTGGGTGAGTATGGCCGCTACGTGCAACACGCTGTGAGCGGCCTGCTGGCCGAGCCTGGCGACTATGCCGCGCTGGCTGAACAGGTGCTGCGGCTGCTCAACTCGCCGGAGCTGGGAGCACGGCTGGCTGCCGCGGCACAGCAGCAAATGATCGCGGAGCAAAGCTGGCCGAAGCTCGCCGGGCAGGCGTTGGCCGCTTACGCGCAGGCAAGCGGCCGTTAGCGGCGGCTTTGAGATGGCGCGGAGTCCGGATGTGTCTGTCCCTGTTTCACCGGGCAGCGCCCCGCACATGATTGTTGCCTGTTTCAAGGCTGAGTATAATGGCCTTCTATGAATAAATCAATCACTTCGTCGCCAGCCCGGCGCGCGCAATTCACCCATGCCGGTTTATGGTGGGTCTTGGCCCTGCTCTGGATGGGCCTGATCTTTCTCTTTTCGGCCCAATCTGATTTCGATTTTCTGACCGATGCCTGGCAGGCCGATCCGGTTTCCTGGGCTGCGCATTTCGCAGAATACGCCATTCTGGCCGCACTGCTTTGGCAGGCCCTACGGGGCACCAGCCGCTTCGAGCCGCGCGCAGCCCGCTGGGCGTTTCTGTTCACCCTGCTATATGCTTTCAGCGATGAACTGCATCAATTCTTCGTGCCGGGGCGTTATGCCGACATTCGCGATGTATTGGTGGACGCGCTCGGCGCGTTGACTGCGCTTTGGCTGCTGCGTCGCGCCGGCGGCAGGCGAAAAGTCGCAATTGATACCTTGTGACAAAAATTACACTTGCCATTTTGTCAGCGGGCTGGTAGAATTAAAGTCAACATAAACCCAGTGAGGTTCTATTTATGGCGGCCAAATCCTCGTCGAAAACTCGTCAATCCGCAGCAGAAGACAAGCCAGTGGTGCCGGTTGTGCCGGAAAACCCCTATTTGTACATCAACCGCGACTTAAGCTGGTTGGAGTTCAATCGCCGTGTTTTGGAGGAAGCCGTTCATCCCACCATGCACCCCCTGCTGGAGCGCGTCAAGTTCTTGGCGATCTTTCATTCCAATCTGGACGAATTCTTCATGATCCGCGTGTCGGGTTTGAAAGAACAAGTCTTTGCTGGAACGGTGGAGCTGCCCCCGGATGGCATGACCCCCAGCGAGCAACTGGCCGCCATCCGCGAGCGCCTGTTGCCGGTTCTGGAGCAAACGGCCACCTGCTGGCGCGATGACATCAAGCCCAAGCTGGAGCAAGCTGGCATTCGGCTGCGCGCCTACGACGATTTGAGCGGAGCCGAGCGCGCCTGGCTGACCGAGTACTTCCTGCGCGAAGTGTATCCGGTGCTGACCCCGCTCGTTTTCGATCCCAGCCACCCCTTCCCACAAATTTCCAACCTAAGCCTGAACCTGGCTGTCAAACTGCTCGATCCAGTGGACGGTGGTGTGCATTATGGCCGCATCAAAGTGCCCGCCACCCTGTCGCGTTTAATCGAACTCCCCAGCACGTTGACTGAAGAAACCAACGGCAAGCGCAAGACGCGCACGCGCAGCGACCGCACCAACGGTACCGGCGCAGCCGAAGCTACTGGTCGCAAGAATTTCGTCTGGATGGAGCAGGTTGTCGCGGCCAATCTGGCCTATCTATACCCTGGCGTTGAAATCGTCGAAGCCTATGCCTTCCGCGTCACGCGCGACGCCGACATTGAAATCCAGGAAGACGAGGCGGACGACCTGCTGCGCACCATTGAAATGGGGATTCGCCAGCGTCGCTTCGGCCCGGTGGTGCGGCTGGAGATAGAGAAGTCCATGTCCGACCACATGCGCGGCTTGCTCAGCCAGAACCTGGGGGTTGCGCCGTCGGACGTATACGAAATAGACGTGCCACTCGGCATGAGTAGTTTGATGGCGCTGTTGGAAATTGATCGGTACGATCTCAAAGACCGTCCATTTGTGCCACACATGCCCACGTTTTACACCAGCAACGAAAGCATTTTTTCCGCCATCCGTCGCGGCGATATCCTGCTGCACCACCCCTTCGATTCTTTTTCGCCGGTGGTAGATTTCATCAAGCGCGCCGCGGACGATCCGAAGGTACTGGCAATCAAGCAGACCCTGTACCGTGCAGGCAGCAATTCGCCGGTCGTGCAGGCGCTCATGCGTGCCCGTGAGAACGGCAAGCAGGTGGCCGTGCTGGTGGAACTGAAAGCCCGCTTCGACGAAGAAAACAACATCGTCTGGGCCAGAGCACTGGAGCGGGCAGGTGTACACGTCGTCTATGGCCTGCTGGGCCTGAAAACCCACTGCAAGATCGCTTTGGTCGTGCGCAAGGAGCCGGATGGCCTGCGGCGCTATGTTCACCTCGGCACTGGCAACTACAACGTTTCCAGCGCGCGCGTTTATACCGATCTGGGCATGTTCAGTTGCCGTCCAGAGCTTGGCGCCGACGTTTCTGACCTGTTCAACTACCTGACGGGCTATTCCAAACAGCGCCATTACCGCAAGCTGCTGGTCGCGCCAGTCAACCTGCGCCAATCCGTCGCCAGCCTGATCCGTCGCGAAATCGCCCATGCCCAGCATGGCCGCCCTGCGCGGCTGGTCTTCAAGATGAACGCGCTGACCGATCCGTACATGATTCGCTTGTTGTATGAAGCCTCACAGGCGGGCGTCTCCATCCATCTGATTGTGCGTGGTATCTGCTGCCTGCGCCCCGGCGTGCCCGGCGTCAGCGAGAATATTCGCGTCACCAGCATCGTTGGTCGCTTCTTGGAACACAGCCGCATTTACTGCTTTTCCAACGGCGGCGCGGAGGAGATTTATCTTGGCAGCGCGGATCTCATGGAGCGCAATCTCGACCGCCGTGTCGAAGTCCTGTTCCCTGTTCTCGATCCTGTCATGGTGGAGCATATCCGCACGGATATTCTCAGCGTTTATTTGAGCGACAACACCAAGGTGCGCTATCTGATGGCCGATGGCAGCTATGTGTGGCCGGAACCAGACGGTGAAGCGCCGGTCAATAGCCAGCAGATTTTGCTGGCGCGCCGCTCCTGACAAACAGACCGTTGAAACCGGAAGTGGTAGTAGACTACTTCCGGTTTTTGCATAAGTGCCTTGTCCAGCAAGTTTTTGCTTAGCAGTAAGAATGTGTAATTCCTAAACCTGCAAATCCTTCTTCAGCCAGTAATTGACATGCCCCGGAGGACAGTTCTCAATCTTCCCCGCGATTTCATACCCGTTGCGCTGATAAAACTCCGGCGCCTGGAAGCTGTACGTGCTGACAATGCTTAGCGCACAGCCACGCAGCCGTGCTTCTGCTTCCACCGCGGCCAGCAAGCGCCCGCCGATCCCCTGACCGCGCAGCCGGTCGTCTACCCATAGAAATTCGATTTCGGCCATGCCCGCCCAGGTGTAGCCAGTGATCCCCGCCAAAATCTCACCCTGCTCGCCGCGCACAAAGCAAGCCAGTCCACGGCCATCGTCCACATGTGCCGCTCGGTAGTTATAGTCAATAATACGTTGCTCCATGAACTCGATGTCATGGGCGTTGGGGTGTTCTTCCACAACAAAGTGCGGGGATGAATTCATCTTTAGGGTCTCCGATAGCCGGGCGCGTCCGGGGCCATGCCCGACGGCTTGAGCATGCCCAGCGCGTGCAGGTTGGATAAGACGATGTCCGCCGGATTCATAAACGGCGCCGGGTCGCATGTGCCGCCCCAGCCGTCGCCGCGCTTGTAGGGATAGATGCGAATGGCAAAATGCAAATGCGGCCCGCTGCTGTTGCCGGTATTGTCGCTTTTACCCAACACAGCGCCGCGCTCCACGACATCCCCCTCGGCCACAGCAACGCTCTTTAGGTGCGCGTACAGCGAATCACCCCAGGGATGATCCAGCTTGACGAAATTGCCGAAGCCGTTGGCTTCATAGCCCACCTGCGCAACCTTGCCCGCATCCGTTGCCAGAATATCAGTATCGTTGGGCGTGCCAAAGTCCAGGCCATTGTGCCCGCGCAGCGGCACACCGTCGTAGCTGTATTGCTGGTAAAACTCCGGACGCTCGCCGAAAAGCTGAGTCACGCGCCACGTACCGCTGAACGGCTTGCTGAGTTGCACGCTGTTTTTGAGCTGCACCGGTAGCAGGAAACGTTCGCCGAGCGGCCCTACCTCCGCGGCCCAGCCAGTCATGCCGACACCCGCCACCGCGCCCGCGACACGCCACCAGGTTAGGTCATCTGCCGCGCGTGGCCCTTCCACCAGCATCATCGGTACATTCGCTGGCAGCGTACCGATCAAATCATTGGCGGGCTTGGCCTTGTAGCCTGGCGTGCGCCGCACATTGATCGCATTCAGGTTGCCGTTCACCACTACATCGCCCACCTTGAAGCTGGCGGTGGGTAACGGCGCATTGGACGAAAGCGGCGGCGGCGCGGCGGCCACCAGCAGCGCCACACTCTGGGCATTGCTTTCAGCCGCCCAACCGTCCACCTGGCTTTGAGTGCTGTCTACATAGCGCACCTGCCACCAAGTCAACCCATCTATCACCTGCGGTCCGGTCAGTACGGTCAGGCCCGCACCGCGCGGGGGCGCGGCGATGATGTCAGTAGGGGGCTTATTGACCATGCCGGCGGTCTGGCGCAGGTTGATGAACCCTGCGGCGTAAATGCGCTGCCCCACCTGAAATTGACCGGCTGTGGGTGGCGCAGGCGCGGCTTCCGGCGTCAGCAGCAAGCCGGCAGCCGTGGCTTCTGCGGCCCAGCCGTTGAACCGTTGTCCGGCTGCGTTATAAAAAATCAGACCCCACCAGCGCAGTCCGTTCGCTGTGGCTGGCCCGGCGCTCACGGTAGCCGTGGCATTGGCCGGAATCTGTGTCAGAAGGTCATTGGCAGGCTTGTTGGTGGTGCCGGGAGTGCGGCGTAGGTTGGCTGTTGCCACGGCCCGCACTTTACTGCCGATCTGGATCGTACTGGTCGCGGGCGGCGGCGTGGCAGTCGCCTTGCGCAGCAGCACCTCGCCGTCGGGGGCCGTGCGCGCGAGCCAGCCTTGCAGCGTTTGACCGTTGACCGCGCAGCGCAGTTGCCACCATTCCAGCGCGTTGACCACCTGCGGCCCGGCCAGAACTATGCAAGCCGTGCCCGCAGGCAGCGTTGCCAGCACGTCGTTAGTCGGTTTGCCGATGTGGCCCGGCGTGCGGCGCAGGTTAGCCGCACTGGCGACGGTAACGGCATCGCCTGCCACAAACGCGGGCGGGGCCACGCTGGGCGGCTGGTCGCTCCACTGGTAATCTTGTTGCAGCGCGCCGCGGAAATCCTCGATTACCCCCTGCTTGCCTTCAATGGCCCATTGGTCGCGCGAGGGCCAGCGGTACAGTGCTAGCGCGCGCACTGGCTGATTGCCAACCTGCTTGTTCCAGGCGTTGATCTCCGCATAGGCCGCCTTGACCCAGCCGTTGTTGCTGTTTTCCCAGGGCGCGTCTTGATCGGTTTCGGTGATGTATACCGGCAAGCTGCGCAGTGCGGGGGGCGTGGCCGCCAAAAAATCCCGATAGGCACGGAAATGATAACGGTGTTGCTGGAAAGGTGGGGCGAGCCGCTGTTCGCTGGCGAGCAGCGAGGGGTCTGCGCCGTGGGTGTAGGTGTGCAGCGTGATCCCATCGCAGTTGCCCGCGCCGATCAGGGTGAGAATGTCGCGGTAATATTGCACCCAGTCGCCGTTGGGATTGCCGGCATAGGTAGTGAGGTTGTTCCACGGAGCCACCGCGCCGATCAGCACTTGGTCATCGGCGTGACCCGGTACGCGCTTGATGGCGTCGCGGCAGAGCCGGTAGCAGCGCGCATACAATTCCGGCGTAATTACTTCGCCGGGGTCGAGGATCGTCATGTGCGCAGCATGAGCGCCGGCTGGTTGCAAGGCATTGAAGCGCCAGGGAACCATATGCCCGCGCGCGGCACCATCCAGCAGGGCCGCGTGCGACCAGTCAATCCGTACACCGGGGCGTTCCACCGGGTGGTTCATCTCGTTGCCGATAATCCATAATTTGCAGCCGCGGCTGGCCGCGACGAAGTTGGCGCAGCGTTGGGCAAAGGCATCGTAGCGACTGCTGGGCGGGATCGTACCACCTGGTTCATAGCCATTGTTCAGGCGACACAGGATGCCGAAGCCCTGATCGCTCCAGGGGGCAAAGTTCTTGCCACTGTGATCGTTGGCTTCCGAGCCGATTGGTTCAGTGAATACCAGCCAGCCGCGGCGGCCAGCTTGTGCCATATGTTGTTCGCCGCCTGGTTCGTGCAAACCAAAGAGATAGGGTGAATCGAACTGGGGACCGGGCATGTGGGTTTCCTAATCAAGTGGGATGTCGTTTCGTGCATTGTACCACAGGCTGCCGCCTCACGCGAAGCTCGAAAGCCGCGGCATAGCACGATTTTCCAAATGGTCGCAGCAACCACTCGTTATCAGATAAGCCCTTTGCGGCTTGGGCTGGTTATTGTCATAAACATTTGGAAGTCTCTGAATGCTGCCCGGCATTGGTTGCGCGCCTGCCCAACTGCCGGTATAATTTTGCTGCATCTTATTTTTGTCATGCGCTACGTGCGCCGGAGACTTCATGCTACAATCCCCTTTGCTTACGCCGACCGCGTTGGGCTTCCTGCGCGTCGCGGTAATATCTCCCGAACTGCGGGTCGCTGATGTGGATTTCAACGTACAAACCACGCTGGCTGCGGTGCAGGCTGCTGCCGGGCAGGGCTGCCGGTTGGCTCTCTTTCCCGAACTCGGTCTGACCGGTTATTCCTGCGGCGATTTGTTCTATCAAGGGGTGCTGCTCGCACGCGCACGTATGGGATTGCTCGCACTGGCCGCGGCCACCGCTGACATCGAGTGCGCACTGGTCGTCGGCCTGCCGCTGCAAGTCGAGGGTAAGCTGTATAACTGCGCTGCGCTGCTGGCTGGCGGCGAGGTGCTGGGCATCGTACCGAAAACGCACCTGCCCACCACCAACGAATTCTACGAGGAACGCTGGTTTGCACCCGGCCCGCTGGCGTTGACGCAGACGATCACGCTGGCCGAGGGCGCACCGCCGACGCCGTTCGGAGTGGATTTGCTCTTCCAGGCAACGAATTTTCCCGACGTGCGCGTCGGCATCGAAATCTGTGAGGATTTGTGGGCTGTGCAACCGCCGAGCGGTGAAATGGCTCTGCGCGGGGCCACGGTGCTGCTCAACCTGTCAGCTAGCAACGAACTGCTGGGCAAGATGGGCTATCGCCGCGATTTGGTCAGCCAGCAAGCCGCGCGCTGTCTGGCTGCGTATCTGTACGCGGGGGCCGGGCCGGGCGAATCGTCCACGGATACCGTCTGGGGCGGTCATTCGCTGATCGCGGAAAATGGTGCGCTCCTGGCCGAAACCGAGCGCTTCCAGTTCAGCACGCAGATGGCCGTGGCTGATGTGGACATACAGCGCCTCGTGCATGAACGCCTGCGCAACAGCACCTTTTCCGCGTCGCGCGCCAGCCGCGCCTTCCGTATCATCGAATTCCGCCTACCGGGTGAGGTGGTGGATGCCCGCGCGGTCGGTATCGGTGGCACCGGAGACGCGCTGACGACCTTCATCCGTCCGCAACTGAGCCGTACTCCCTTTGTGCCGGGCGATTTGCAACGCCGCGCCGCCTCTTGCCGCGAGATTTTCGCCATTCAGTCCACCGGTTTGGCGCGACGCTTGCGGCACACCGGCCTGCGCCGCGTGACCATCGGCGTGTCGGGCGGTCTCGATTCAACGCTGGCGTTGTTGGTCACCGCCCGCGCCTACGACCTGCTGGGGCTGGACCGTGCCGGTATCGTGGCGATCACCATGCCCGGCTTTGGCACGACACAGCGCACGCGCACCAACGCGGAGCTGCTGGCCGAGGCGCTGGGGCTGTCCATCCGCGTGATTCCGATCAGTGATGCAGTGCGTCTGCATTTCCGCGACATCGGTCACGATGAAACCACACACGATGTCACCTACGAAAACGCTCAAGCGCGCGAGCGTACGCAAATCCTGATGGATGTCGCCAATGAAGTCGGTGGTATGGTGGTTGGCACGGGCGACCTGTCAGAGCTGGCGCTTGGCTGGTTAACCTACAACGGCGACCACATGAGCATGTATCATGTCAACGCGGGTGTGCCCAAGACCCTGGTGCGCTATCTGGTGGAGTGGGTGGCAGACGAGGAGTGGAGCGGTGACGCCGCGGCAGTGCTGCGCGATATCGTTGCAACCCCCATTACGCCAGAGCTGTTGCCGTTGAACCAGGCCGGACAACTGGAGCAGAAGACCGAGGATACCATCGGCCCCTACGAACTGCACGATTTCTTCCTGTATCAGGTGGTGCGCTTCCAGTTTGCCCCGGCGAAGGTCTTTGCGCTGGCTCGCCAAGCCTTTCGCGAGGTATATTCCGAGGCGGTGATCCTGCGCTGGCTAGAGGTGTTCTATCGCCGTTTCTTTAGCCAGCAGTTCAAGCGGTCGGCTATGCCTGACGGCCCCAAGGTCGGCTCGGTGGCGTTATCGCCGCGTGCAGACTGGCGTATGCCGAGCGATGCCAGCGCGGCGGTGTGGCTGGCCGAGGTGGCCGCGTTGATTGAACAAAGCAAGGCCGCGTGACGTGTCAAAGGTGTGGCCGTGGTTGGCCATGACGATTTTGGCGATTTGTGTGAGGTGTACTTATGAACTTATTGTCTGATACTTCTTTCGCGTCGGGACGTCCTTTGCCCTATCGCAGCTTGCGCTGGCTGTTCGCAGCTCTGCTGGCCGCGGCCTTGCTCTATTTGTTTTTTCACCTGCCACAACTGCGCATGGCTTTTCAGGTGGTGGCGACGCATGAACCCATCGAGCCGGGCGCGTCCAATCCACCCGACACCGCGCTGCTGATCTCGCTGGCTACGTCGTTGGTGTCGTTGTTCGGTCTACTCTCCACCAACCTGATGGCGTGGCGACGCGAGGCGCGCGAGGCGCGCGTGGCCGAGGTGCAGTTGCAGCAGCAAAAGCTGGAGATTGAGCGGCTTAAGCTGGAACTGGAAAAGCAGCGGCGCGCGCTGGGCTGAAGCAACCGGCGAGCTTGCATAGATGGCCCTGGTGAAGTATCATCAGGGCCATCTTTTTATCCGTTGCGTTGGAGGAACCTTGTTATGAACCAACCTGGTTTTACTATGTTCTTTGCCGATCTGCGCCGCTGGCTGCTGGCGCTTTTAATCCTGTTCAGTCTGCTGCCAGCCGCGGCGCGCGCGCAGGAAACTGCTCCTGATGCAGTGGTCGCCAAGATAGACGCGCCGGTGCTGGCTGCGCTGCAAGCAGGCGAGACCGTTTCGTTTATCGTGCTGATGACCGAACAGGCGAATCTGAAGCAGGCGGAAACGCTGCGCAGCAAGGAGGCGAAAGGTCGCTTCGTCTATCAGACGCTGGCAAGCATGGCACAACGCAGTCAGGCCGCGTTGCAGGCTGAGCTGACCCGGCGCGACGTGGCGTTCCGCTCGCTGTACATCGTGAACGCGCTGGTGGTTGAAGGCGATCTGGCGCTGGCAAACGCGTTAGCCAAGCGCGCGGATGTGGCTCAATTGGTCGCCAATCCCACCGTACATCAGGAACTGGAAAGCGTAGAAGCTGCGCCTGCAACCGACGACCCGCAAGCCGCGGAGTGGGGCGTGGCCGATGTGAGCGCACCGCAGGCCTGGACTACCTATGGCGTCACCGGCGCGGGTATCGTAATCGCCGGACAGGACACCGGTGTGCGTTTCGATCATACCGCGCTACTGGCGCATTACCGTGGCTGGAATGGCATAACTTCCGATCATAACTACAACTGGTGGGACGCGATCCATGTGGACAGCGGCGGCGCCAATCCCTGCGGTATTAACCTGACAGCTCCTTGTGACGACCACGGGCACGGCACGCATACGGTGGGTACAGTGGTGGGTGACGACAGCGCGGGCAACCAGATCGGTGTGGCCCCCGGCGCTAAATGGATCGCGTGCCGCAACATGGAAAGTGGCGACGGCACCCCCGCGAGATATGCCGAATGTTTTCAGTTTTTCCTGGCCCCCACTGATTTGGCCGGACAAAACGCCGATCCAGCCCGTGCGCCGCACATTATCAACAATTCTTGGGGCTGTCCGACTTCGGAAGGCTGCACCTCGGCCACTTGGGGCGTGATCCAAACCGTGCAGCAAGCTCTGCGTGCGGCTGGCGTGCTGGTAGTGGCCTCCGCGGGCAATTCTGGTTCGGCCTGTAGCACGATTCTGACCCCGCTGGCAATCTTTCCCGAATCGTTTGCAGTGGGAAATTACACCAGCAGTCACACGATTTCGAACAGCAGCAGCCGCGGCCCGCGCTATTTCACCAACATCCCCGGCCCGGATGTGTCTGCGCCAGGCACTACCATCCGCTCCGCTCTGAATGGCTCAACCACCTCCTACGGCACGATGAGCGGCACCAGCATGGCTGGGCCGCACGTGGTGGGAGTGGCTGCGCTGCTGTGGTCCGCCGTGCCGGAGCTGGTCGGGCAAATTCCGGCCACCGAACAATACTTGCGCGAGACCGCCATTAAGGATGTGTCGAATACCACCTGCGGCGCTGGCACAAACACTGCGCCGTGGAACACGTGGGACAACGTCTTCGGCTGGGGACGCGTCAACGCCGTCAGTGTCATCAAGGCCGCGCGCTGCCCGGCTGACATCAACTACGACCGCACAGTGGACATCATTGACATTGCTCTGGTTGCCTCGCAGTGGAACCTGAGCGTCGGTGACGCCGGTTACAACGCGCGCCGCGACCTCAACTTCGACAACAGTATTACGGTGCAGGATTTGTCGTTGCTGGCTGACCAGTGGCAAACTGTCTGCCCAGCGAGCTGATCGGCACAAAGAAGCCCCGCAGGCAACCGCCTGCGGGGCTTCTTGTTAACCTCAACTTCCAAAGGCCTTACGGCGCAATGCCCAGTAGCGTCACACCGCTGGCGCTGCGTTCAGCCATCCAGCCTTCCGCGGTAGCAAAGCGCACCTGCCACCAGATCAGGCCATCCACTGCCTCCGGCCCGCCAGTGATGGTGCCACGTTCGCCCGCACCAATCACCGCCAGCACGTCGCTGCCCGGCTTGTTTTGATAGCCCGCGCTGCGGCGCAGGTTCACAGGCCCGCTGCTGGTATTGACCACTGCCGCGCCGGCAGCGAAGTTGCTTTGGCCGACGGCTGCCTGTTGTGCATCAGCCATGGCCGCGACTGTTGGGCTGGCTGGCGGCGTCCAGGAAACATCCTCGTTCAGCGTGGGCAACTGGCCGCCAGAGACGATCAGCATCGCGGCCAGCACGCTAAGGACAGACAACGTTAAAAATGTGACCAGCGCCCAAAGCCGCGTGCGGTCGCGCCGCGGGGGCTGCTGTGGATTCGGCGGAACGGGAAGCGTTGGATCATAATAGCTCATGCGACTATTATAGCACGTCCCTGATACAGCAAGAAAGCGAGCCAACCATGCTAATTGCCATCCTTTCCGACAGTCACGACAACATCTGGAACCTGGCCAGGGCGCTGGAGCAGGTGCAGGCCGCGGGCGCCGAGGCATTGATCTTTTGTGGCGATTTCTGCGCACCCTTTACACTCACACAGATTGGACAGGGCTTTGCCGGGCCGGTCCATGCGGTGCTGGGCAACAACGACGGCGACCCGCGCTTGCTGCTGCAAAATGCGCTGGCCGTGGGCAATGTCACGCTACATGGCCAGTTTGCAGAACTGACGTTGGATGGACAGCGTGTCGCGGTGAATCACTATCCCGAAATCGCTCGTCCGCTCGCACACTCCATGCAGTACGATCTGGTTTGTTACGGTCACAACCACTTGCCGAAGATCGAATGGATCGGTGACACGTTGTTGGTTAACCCCGGTGAAGTGATGGGACGGTTTGGCTCCCCGACGTGGGCGCTGTACGACACCCGCACGCGGCAGTGCGAGCTGCACCCGCTTGTCTGAGCTTGGTGAGACTGGCTCAAGGTGCCGTGGTGCTGCGCCGCTGTGTGAGGAGCCAGCCAACAGCCAGCAGCAACCAGCCCAGTGGCATTTGCCACAGTCCACGGCCCACGCCGACAGGATGATGATAAATGGCGGCCAGCGCGGGCAGCAGGCGGGCGAAGCTAACGAGGGGCGGGAATACGGCCAGCAATGCCAGCACCACCAACAAGATCGTTGTCATGCGGCCGGGCAGGCGGCGCAGCAGCGGCCAGGAGGCCAGCGCCAGCAGAGCGCACAAGCCAATCGCCCAGGTTTGCTTAACGAACTCCGGCACAGTGAGCAGGGGAGGCGTCCAGGCGGGCGGCAACAGGGCCAGCGCCACCGGCACAGCCAGCAGATTGAGCAACCAGCGCAAGCCCGCGGGCTTGCGTAGCTCCCGACGATGCGCCAACAGGCTCAAACTGATGCTAAGGGCCACCAGCGGCAGGTAAAACACCTCGCGCGTGATGGCAAGCTGGCCGCTGCGCACCTCGGCCATGAACTTAACATATTCCGCTAAATCCAGTCCCAGCACGCGTAGCCCAGATGCCGCGGCGGGAACCCACGGCCCCCAGTAGCCGAGCGCGACCAGCAGCCAGCCGAGAATAACCAGCAGTACAGGGAGCATTGACTTGCGAGTAGGGGCGTTATTGGCCAGCATA
>JBAQWV010000043.1:0-36427 GCA_049299095.1 Anaerolineae bacterium
CAATGTCATGGGAAGGTGATCTCCTTTGGCAAATTAGTTGGTTAGTGTCCTGCTAATAATACCAAAGAATCACCTTCCTGTCTTATTCAATTGTAAAGGTACAAAGGTTCACCACTGAACCATGCCCGCAGTTGGTATTATTGTGATATGCTGTCAACCACACGATGATTTCCTGCCCGCCTGATTTGCGTGGCTACCCTCCTTCAGGGGAATGAATAGTTGAGGTGAACAATGTCGTTTGCACGTTTCTACAAAGGTCTCGCCCTGTTGGTTATGTTGATACTCCTGGCAGTATCTATCCTTCCTGTCAAGTCGTATGCCGAACCCGCTGCCGAGATATTGGCTCCCGTGGCGGGCGGCTCTTCGGTTGTTTGTCCCGCCTGGAAGACAATAACCATAGACGGCACAAATGACTTCCCCGCTTCCGCTTATATCACGGAAGTCCCCTTCGCCTCGCCGACAGCTGGCGGTAGCGCCACCCAGTCGGACATGCCTTCGGAGACCGCGGCCTATCACTGGACCAATGGTTGGACCGATCAGCCCTTATCGGGCGGCTCAACCGCCGATATCCGCGACTTCTGGGTAACCTGGGACGCGAACTACCTATATCTCGCCGTCAAAGGTCCCAACGCCATGATGGACACCGACCTGGTGGACCTATTTGTCGCCATTGATACCAACGGCAGCCAAAGCGGCGATCTGGGGCAATCGCAAGTCCCCTGGAGCAAATGGGTGGATTTCGACGAGTGGTCGCCAGAGTACTTCATCGCGGTAGCGAACGCGCGCGATGTCACCGGCGACAACAATCCCGCGGGCTATGCGGAATTGGTGCCGGCTGGCGGCTCTGGCACGGCGTTGACGTGGGGCAGCGCCTGGTCGAATAGCGGGTGGGCATCTGACGGCAGCGGCGGCGTTTTCTTCGAATTTCGTCTGACCTGGGCACAGTTAGGACAGAGCGGCCCGCCCAACTGGAACACCACCGGCACGCCCATGAACTTCGCCATCTACACCACCTACAATAACAGTGGCTTTGATGCCTACGACAGCGCACCCGGCACCGGCAACGGTAGCACCTACGAGCAAATCGGCGATTTCAAAGGCGACGCCGATCATTGCAGCGGCAACCTCGATCCTGTCACTGGCGCGGGCGATCTGACATGTAGTTATGGTGAAAGCGATGGTAACAATGGCCCCGGCAATGCAGTTGGTGGGCGCTTCCCGGGCAGCGATGATGCCGACGGTGGCAAGGAAACGCCAGATACCATCGGCGAATATTATCGCATCACCAATGTTGGTGAATTGAACCAAATCGGCGATCTGATTTATGCCGACCTCAATGAAAACTCTGTTTTCGATAGCGGTGATCAGCCCATGGGCAGCGGCGTGACTGTCAATCTGACAGGTGCAGCCACCGCCACCGCCACCACCGCAGCCGGCGGCCTCTACAGCTTTGACAAGCTCACCTGCGGCACTTTTACCGTCACCGCTGATAGCAGCACACTCCCCGCCCCCGGCACGTTCGGCGCATATATCGGCCCGTGGATTGCGACCCAAAATGCAGGCGGTTATGGCAAAACCTTTAACATTGGCCCGGAAAGCAGCGGACGAGCAGCTTCTCCACAGGCCGTTGACCTGAATGCAGACTTCGGCTTCAAACCCAGTGGCCCCCTCGCCGCCACCCTCGCCAACTTTGCCGCGCAGCAGCAAGCCGAACAGGTGCTGCTGACCTGGGAAACCACCACGGAACTGAACAATCGCGGCTTCAACTTGTACCGCGGCACCACGCCCGATGCCTGGGATCGCCAGCTCAATGTCACGCTGATCCCGTCGCAGGCGCAGGGCACCAGCAGCGGCTTCATTTATACCTGGACTGACAGCACCGATCTTGCAACCGGTCAGTTCTACTCCTACTGGCTGCAAACAGTGGATGTCAACGGTGTCACCGTCACCCACGGGCCGACCACGCTGGTGTTTGCCGCACCGACCGCGGTACAGGTGCGCGATCTGACAACCGGCACCCAAACCGGCAACGCTCTGGCCTGGATCATCGTGATCGCACTGGCCAGCCTGGCTGCCTTTTTGCTGACCCACGCAGGCCGCAACAGGATGTTTCGCTAACGAACGCAGCCTGCCTCCCTGCCGGTGTTACCAGTCCACAGCGCCGGCAGGGAGATTTTAAACAGGGGGGGTAAGGCTGGTGTGCCACCCCTGCCAACGGATAGCACGCCGGTTCATCGAATCGGCTTTTTTAGTCCCATTTTGCAGGAGAGTTTTGCATGACTTCCACATCCCCCAGAACCGGTTTCGGCCCGCTCGCTCTCAGTGTCATACTGATCGCAATGCTGACCTTCGTTTCCCTGCTGGTGCTTCCCGTGCGCGCCGACACGACCACGCCTGCCCCGGCCTTTGGTTCGCCCACACTTGACGGTGTGCGTGACACGATCTATGGCGCGGCCATTGCCAGCGACCCCGCGGGCGATCTTGCCAGTCCCGGCCCCAAAGACTGGACCGGCACAGCCTGGACCGATCAGACGGCCCTATCCTGTCAGAACGACGATACCTATCTCTACGTCTACGCCGCGCTGCCCAGCTACAGCCAGTCCACCTCCAGCGGACAGATTGGCTTGCTGCTGGACAACGGCAGCAGCGCGGGCGGTTCCAGCGACCCCTGGGGCAACGCCATCACCTTTAACCACACCAACAAACCCGATTTTGTCGTGCGCGGCAACATCCCCGGTATGCAAAGCGGCGACAATGGCTGGACCGAGCTGCGCGCCTGGGGCGGTGCGGCCTGGAGCGCCGGCGGCACGAACTGGGGCGGCATCAGCAGCGGCCAGACAGGCAGCAAGATCGCCTACAGCAACACCAACGGCGTCGAATTCAAGATCCCGCTGAGCGACATCGGCAATCCTGCCCTGGGCAGCACGCTGAATCTGGAGTTCTTTGCCACGCAAGGCGGCACCAGCAAGGGCGCCTACGACACCGTGCCCAGCGACGACCAGTCCACCGGCTGGGATGACGCCACCACCCTCACCGCCAATGCGGCCTGTACGCTCACTGCGTCCGGCCCGACCAATACCCCCACCGCCACCCCCACCGCCACTTCGACACCGACCACCGGCCCCACGCCCACGCCAACCGCTACGCCGACCGCTACCCCCACCGCAGTGTCCGGCTGTCCGGCCGCGAGTGTGGGGGACAACGTCGTTGTCACCAGTGGGTTGTATCACGACAACACCGACCCGGCCTATCGCGATCCGGTTGGTGCGATCCCCACCGGCGGCTCGGCTCTCGTGCGCCTGCGCACCTGCGCCAATGACGCGCAACAGGTGCAGGTGCTGGTCTGGCGCACCGGCGACCCGCTGGCCTCTCCATCCTTCACCTATCCTGCCAACGTTACTAGCAGCAGCAATGGCTATGCCTTGTGGGAAGCGACCGTGCCGGGCGACACCGTCAACCTGTGGTATCAGTTCCGCGTCACCGATGGCAGCGCCGTGGGCCAGTTCAATCCCATCACCGGCAACACCGGCCCCGGCAAATGGTACACCGGTGCGCTGGCGAATCCCTCCTGGAGCCTGCCAGTGCAGACCCCCACCCCCACGCCGGTGGCCGATTTTGCTGTGCCATCCTGGATAGACGACGCCGTGATCTACCAGATTTTCCCCGACCGCTTCCGCAACGGCAACACCGCTAACGACCCAGTGGACGGTTCACCAGTGTACGATCCAGGCGGCTGTGCAGGCTATCCGCATCCGCGGCCGGGCGGCGCTGCTAATGGCTGCTTGTGGGACATACGCAACTGGACCGATCCGCTGCTCACGCCCAGTTGGGGGTTGGATTATTACGGCGGCGACCTGCAAGGCGTCATTGACAAGATCAACGCCAACTACTTCAACGATCTGGGTGTCAACACCCTTTATCTGAACCCAATCTTCGAGGCTTCCTCTAACCACGGCTACGACACCAACGACTATCACACCGTGCGCGCGATCTTTGGCGGCAACGCCAAGTTCGATCAACTGATTACCGCGGCCAACGCCAAGGGGCTGCGCGTGATCCTCGATGGTGTTTTCAACCACGCAGGCATGGACAGCAAATATCTCGACCCGTACAATGACTGGGCGAATCCTCCGGCCAACGAGTATGGCGCCTGCGAATCAGCCAGCTCGCCTTATCGCTCCTGGTTTACCAGCGGCAGCAGCGGCGCAGCCACCTGTGACGGCGGCTGGAACTGGAAGGGGTGGTACGGTTACGCCACGTTACCTGAATGGGTAGATGCCAGCGCGGGCGTGCGCGACCTTTTCTTCCGTGGCGGCGCGCCTGGCACACCCGCCGGCAAGTCAGTCTCACAGTTCTGGCAGGACAAGGGCATTGCCGGCTGGCGCTACGACGTGGCGCAGGACATCACTCATAACTTCTTCACGGAAATGCGGCCCTACGTCAAGGGCACTAACGCCAGCGGCACAGTGTACGGCAACAGCGAACAGATCATGCTGGGCGAAGTCACCGGCGGCTGCGACTGGTACCTGTATCAAAGCTACATCAACACCAACGAACTGGATTCGGTGATGAACTACTGCTTCCGCGACTGGGCCAAGGACTTCGGCAACGGCAACGCGCCCAGCCAGTTCGACAGCAAGTACTATCAGTTCAAGGCGCTGTTCCCGACCTCAGCCTGGCGCGGTTTTATGAACCTGATCAGCAGCCACGACTCGCCGCGCATGTTGAATTTATTGAACGGCGACAAGAGTAAGCTGAAGTTGGTCACGCTGCTACAATTCACCCTGCCCGGCGCACCTTCCATCTACTACGGCGATGAGGTGGGCATGAATGGCAGCGGCGATCCCGATAACCGGCGACCCTTCCCCTGGCCCGACATCAACGGCGGCGTCAACGGCAACGGCGATGTATATGATGCCGCCATGTACAACCATTTTAAAACCTTGCTGGACATTCGCGCCGCGCACGCGGCCCTGCGCGGCGGCGATATTCACACCCTGCTGATAAACGACGCCAACGGCTATTACAGCTATCTGCGGTCTGACGGTGCGGAAAAGCTGGTCGTGGTGCTGAACAACAGCACCACCGCCGGTACTGCCGTGATCCCCATGAGCGGCGTGCTGACTGACGGCACAGTGCTCACGGACTTGCTAAACCCTGGCACGCGCGGCCCGCAGGTCAGCTACACCGTGGCTGGCGGCCAACTGAACGTGCCCGTGGATGGACGCTGGGGACGCATTTTGTTGGCCGACACACCGCTGCAAGCTACTCTGGCGAACTTTACGGCTGAACCAGACGGCCCAGGCATCCGTCTAACCTGGGAAACCACCACAGAACTGAACAATCGCGGCTTCAACTTGTATCGCGGCGTCTCGCCCGATGCCTGGGATCGTCAGCTCAATACCACGCTCATCCCGTCGCAGGCGCAAGGCAGTAGCAACGGCTTTGTGTACACTTGGACAGACAGCGCCGACCTCGTGGCAGGTCGCACGTATCATTACTGGCTGGCCGCAGTTGACACCGGCGACACACCGGCGTTCTTCGGGCCGGTCAGCACAGTGTATGGTCAGCCCACCGCCGTGCAGGTGAGCCATCTCAGCACCACCGCATCCGACAGCCGCTTGTGGCTGCTGGGCGCGGTACTGCTGGCTGGCTTGCTGCTGGTGTCGGTTGGTTTTATCACCCGAAGACCGCACGCTTAGCCGGTTTTCGTTCATAGCAGGTGTGAACCGCACACGAACGGGGCTATTGGTTGCGTACAAAAAGCCCCCGTTCGTGTGCCTGTTCTTTCTGCAAGCCTCTGGCATTTGGCATATTTATCACAAGGCGTTATAATTTCGTCGTTATCCCAATCCGCCGTTGCACGGGCGCTTAATGCGCTCAAACCAGTGTTTTGGCAGCTCCTTAGGAGGACACAAAGACGTGCGAAAACTACTCACGCCACGCAATTTGGCCCTCATTCTTGGCGTCCTGATCTTGATGCTCGGCAGCGCCATTGTCCTCAAAGTCCCGCTTCCTTCGATTGTTCTACCCGCGGAAAAAGTTCTCCACATTGGCTCGATAGACATAACCAATACGTTCCTTGCCACGCTGTTGGCCGATGTGATTTTGATCGCGCTGGCTTTCTTTGCCACGCGCAAGATGAACGACGTTCCCAGCGGGTTGCAAAATGTCATGGAATGGGTCATTGAGACCTTTTACGGCATGACCGAGGACATTGCTGGCAGTGCCTTCGCCAAAAAATTGTTCCCGATCTTCATGACCATCCTGCTCTTCATTTTGGTCGCCAACTGGATGAGCTTGATCCCCGGCGTGGACAGCATCGGCAAGCTAGAACCGCTGGAGACCGCCTATCAGGTTTCTGGCGTCACCACCGGTTACAAGGTCAAAGAACTGCCGCTGGGCATCAAAACCCTCAGTCGCGCTGCCGGTTCCTACACCTTGACCACCGAAGACAAGGCCAAGCTGGACGCCGCCGAAGCGGAAGCAGCGCACGCCGCCGAAGCAGGACATGGCGAGGAAGCGGAGCATCACGAAAGTGAATTGGGCTATTACACCATCGCCCCCTACATCCGTCCCGCGGCCACAGATCTGAACGTGCCGCTGGCAATTGCCCTGATCTCAGTGCTATGGACGCAGATCTTCGGCGTACAAACCCTGGGCATGGGCTACTTCCGCCGCTTCTTCCTGCCCTCCATGACCGGCATGAAACCGATTGACCTGATCGTCGGTCTGCTGGAACTGGTCAGCGAATTCGCCAAGATCATCTCCTTCACCTTCCGTCTTTTCGGCAATGTGTTTGCAGGCGCGGTCTTGCTGTTCGTTATGTCTTTCCTCGTGCCCTTCTTCGTTCCGCTGCCCTTCTACGCACTGGAACTGTTCGTGGGCTTCATGCAGGCCTTCGTGTTCGCCATCCTGACCCTTATCTTCATGGTCATGGCAACCGTCAGCCACGCCCCTGGGCACGAGCATCATTAAAAGTACTACGTAATGCCTGTTGTACAGGATTTGAGACGCATCCCGCTGATCTGATCCCTGCACAATACGCAATACGCAATACGTTTTTGCAGTCATTCATCTTTGTCAAGTGTGCCGGCACTTGCCAGCACAGTGCAAAACACTCCCAAGGAGGACATTCAGCATGGTAGAAATCCTCGCTCCCGCTTTGGCCATCGGCTTGGGCGCGATTGGCCCTGGCATCGGCGTAGGTCTGTTGGTTCAAGGCGCGATGGAAGCTATGGGCCGCAACCCCGAGGCCGCTGGCGAGATCCGCACCAACATGATTTTGGGTATCGTCTTCGCAGAGGCTATCGCGATCTATGCGCTCGTCGTGGCGCTGTTGCTCCTCTTCGTCGGCGCTCCCGGCCTCAGTGGGTGATCCTTGTCCTCAACCGGACGATTCTCACTCATCAAGGCAAATAAGGAGGTGCCAGATTGGACGCATTAAGTAGCCTGGGAATTAACGGCCCATTCCTACTGGCGCAAATTATCAATTTCTTCGTTCTGTTTTTCTTGCTGCGCTTGCTGTTGTACAAACCTGTCCTCAACATGCTCGAAGCACGCAAACAGCGCATCGCTGATGGCTTGCTGGCCGCAGAAACTGCGCGGCGGGAAGCAGACGTTGAACGGGCCCGGCTTCAGGCGCAGATTGACAGTGAACGGCGCGAAGCAATGGAGCGCGTCGCAGCGGCTTCCAAGCGTGGTGAAACGCTCGCTTCGGAAATCGAAAGCAGCGCCCGCCAGGATGCCCAGCGCATCGTCGAAGATGCCCGCTCTGAAGCTGGCCGCGAGCGCGAGCGCATTATCGCTGAAGCACAGGAACAGATTGCCGACTTGGCCCTGCTCGCTGCCGAAAAGGTGCTAGGACGTGAACTAGGCAACCGCGACGTTCAGCGCAGCTTTGTAAACGACTTCCTGGCCGCCAACGGCAAAGCGAGGAACTAACGTGAGCCAAGCAGCAACGTCCAACGCGAAATCAGGCAGCGGCGCAGCGCGTACCTATGCCAATGCGGTCTTTGAAGTAGCCTTTGGCGATTGGCTGAAGGGCTTGCAGAACGTTGCGACGGCGCTAGACCGCAATCCGAACTTGATGCAAACCCTCACTGATGCCAGCAAGGGTTTTGAAGTCAAGCAGACGGCGCTGGTATCCTTGCTGCCCGACGACCTGGCCAAGCCGATTCGCAACTTCCTGTTCGGTATGCTCGCCAACGGCGACATGGCCCTGCTGCCCGACGTGCTTTCCCAACTGCGCCGCATGGTGACACCCGACAACGGCCAACAGGCCGCTGTCGCCGAAATCACCAGCGCGCTGGAACTCACCGAGGAAGAACGCCACGGCATCGAGCAGCGCTTGCGCGAGCAGTTTGGCGCTGGTCTGGATTACAAATTCAACGTTGATCCTGCATTACTCGGCGGCCTGGTAGTCCGCGTAGGCGACAAACTGGTAGATGACAGCATCGCCAGCCGTCTCGCGGCCTTGCGCCAGAGCCTGGGCATCTCAAGCCGATAATTCGCCAGCTCGCCTGGCAGGATCGCCCCAATACAGGTCTCTGGAGAACCATAGATGGCACTAAGCTCACAAGATTTGGCGAGTGTAATTCGTCAACAAATCGAAAGCTTCCAAGCGCCCCAGCGCATGGTAGATGTGGGAACCGTGGAAGAAGTCGGCGACGGTATCGCACGCGTGGTTGGCCTCACCAACGCCGCCGCCAGCGAAATCGTCGAGTTTTCCAACGGCACCCCCGGCATTGTCTTCAACTTGCAGGAAGACAATGTGGGTATCATCATCATGGGCGAATACAGCAACATCTCCGAAGGAGATTTGGTGCGCAGCACCGGCCGTATCGTCTCCGTGCCTGTGGGCGATGCAATGATCGGCCGCGTTGTTAACGCGCTCGGACAGCCTATTGACGGCCGCGGCCCCATTGACAGCAACAAATACCGCCCGGTGGAGCGCATCGCGCCCAACGTGGTGGTACGCAAGTCGGTGGACACGCCGGTGCAGACCGGTATCAAGGCCGTTGACTCGATGATCCCGATTGGCCGCGGTCAACGCGAGCTGATCATCGGCGACCGCCAGACTGGCAAGACCGCAATCGCGATTGATACCATCATCAACCAAAAGGGCAAGGACCTGATCTGCATCTACGTCGCCATTGGGCAAAAGCGTGCCCAAGTGGCGCAGGTGGTTGGCATCCTTGAACAACACGGCGCGATGGATCATACCATTGTGGTAGCCGCTACTGCGTCGGACCCCGCGGCTTTGCAGTACATCGCACCCTACTCCGGTTGCGCCATCGGTGAAGAATTCATGGAACAGGGTCGCGACGCCCTCATCGTCTATGATGACCTCAGCAAACATGCCCAAGCTTATCGCCAGGTTTCTTTGCTGATGCGCCGCCCGCCTGGCCGTGAAGCCTACCCCGGCGACGTTTTCTACCTGCACAGCCGCTTGCTGGAGCGCGCAGCCAAGCTGGCCCCTGAATTCGGCGGCGGCAGCCTGACAGCGTTGCCCGTCATCGAAACCCAAGCCAGCGACGTGTCGGCCTATATTCCGACCAACGTGATCTCCATCACCGACGGTCAGATTTATCTGGAGTCCGACCTCTTCTACGCAGGCGTGCGACCGGCGCTCAACGTCGGTATCAGCGTCAGCCGCGTCGGTTCAGCCGCGCAGACCAAAGCCATGAAGCAGGTGGCAGGCCGCCTGAAGCTGGAGTTGGCCCAGTTCCGTGAACTGGCCGCCTTCGCCCAGTTCGGCTCCGACCTGGACGAGTCCACACAGCGCCAGTTGGACCGCGGCCAGCGCCTCAGCGAATTGCTGAAGCAGCCGCAGTACCAGCCCGTGCCGCTGGACAAACAGGTAATGTCCATCTTTGCCGGTACCAATGGCTTCCTGGACAAGATTCCTGTCTCGCGCATTGCCGAGTGGGAAACTGCTTTTGCCCAGTACGTGGATTCAAACCACCCTGAGCTGGGTCAGGCCATCCTGCGCGAAAAACGCCTGGATGACACCACGACCGACAGTTTGCGCGTGGCTTTGAATGACTTTAACAAACAATTCCTTGGCTAGGTCTTGCTCAACAGGAGATCGAGGTTGGTGTAGGGCATGAAACTGACAAATCGTATGGTGCTTTCCGGCGTGCTGGTGTCGGCGCTCTTGCTTGCAGGTTGCCGAGCCCCGTCTGATAAACCAACGCCCACACCGACCCCTCCTGTCGAGATCATTACCGCAACGCCTCCCACGCCCACGCCGGAGCCGTCGCCCACCGTCGAGCCGATTTCGGAACAGGATGTTCAGGCTGCGCTCAAGCAAAGCGAAGACTTCCTGATCCGACTTTCAGCAGGCGAATACCGGGCCGCGTACGGCGAGCTGCTTACCACCGCCGGTCAGCAAAAGCTGGCTGATCTGGTGCTGGGCCGCTTGGCGCTGGCGAATCCACACATCAGCTACTTCGAGCTGCTGGGCGCAGAGCCGGCCGGCAACCGCGTCGCTGTGGACGTTATCTGGCGCGAAAGTGCGGACAAGCAGGGCGAAGTGGGGGCGCAGGAAGCCACCATCTTGCTGGCGCGGCAAGCAGATCAGTTCCTGGTTGACGATGTGGAGCTGGGCGCTTACAGCGCGGCGGCAACACCGGCCCCGCCACCCCTGCCGCGCGCTGAAACCCTCACCAGCTCAGCCGTTGTAGGCGCGGAATTGCGGTTCCGTGTCACCGGCTTTCAGGCAGACGAGACGATCCTGACCTGGCTGGAACTACCGGATGGCCAGTTGCTCGACGCCACTCTGAGCCAGACAGATGCTGAAGGCGCTTTTGAGACCACTTATTCCAGTGAGCAAACTGCCGGCTTGGAAAGCGGTCGCTGGATTTGGTGGGCGCAGGCCCTGCGCGATTCCGGCCGCAACACCGGCATCACGTTTGAAGTGGCCGCCGTGCCGACTGCGGTTCCTGCGGATACACCGACGACTGCACCCGTTGTAGTCGTCGCGCCGACCACACCCCCTGTGCGTGTGACCGCCGCAGCGCCGACGCCGACCAATCGTCCTGCGCCAACTGCGACATCTGCACCGATAGCTGTTGTGCCGCCGACTGCGACTCCTGTGCCGCAACCAAGCGGCTACCCTGCGCCAACGCTCATTTGGCCAGAAGTATTCACCTCGCGTGATTATAATTCAGCCTTGATCGTAGAGTTTGTGCCGGTTGCAGGCGCTTTGGCTGCGGATGAGTGGTATCAACTCACAGTCATCGGCAGCAATGGCGGTCAGGTTTATAATGGCGGCAGTGTCTATGGCAAGGGTGACGCGTGCGATGGGTTCCGCCCAACTGCATGTGCCAAATTGATCGGCAATGAGCAATTTCTGAATGGCTTCTTCCTGAACGGCATAGATGGCGATGGAACCTGGTATGTTCAGGTGGTGCGTCAAACCGGGCCAGGAACCTATGTGCCGATCAGCCCGCCCAGCGAATCCCGAACTGTGAAATTCAATCACAGATAATGCCTGATTTTCAAGCGAAAGTAAAAGCTAATGGCAGCCGACCGTGAAATTAGACGACGTATACGCAGCGTCAAAAATATCGCCAAGGTGACCCGCGCCATGGAGGCGGTCTCGGCATCGAAGATGCGCCGCGCACAGGCTCAAGTCGAGGCGACACGACCCTATGCCAACCAGGCCTGGGAAGTCTTGACTTTCCTGGCTCGCTTGCGTCAAAGCCAGGCTGATGTTCAGCCGCTGCTGCAAGACCGTGAGATCAAGACGATCTGTCTGGTGCTGATTACAGCCGACCGCGGCTTGGCAGGCGGCTTGAATAGCGTCTTGATCAACCACACATGGCGGCAGATTCAGCAATGGGAAGCCGAAGGCAAGCAAGTATCGGTGGTGACTGTGGGGCGCAAAGGCCGTGACTGGATGGCGCGCTTTGGCGTCCCCATGCGGGCCACGTTTACCAACATCGGCGACCGGCCTACCACCGAATTTATGGACGGCGGCGAGTCAGCCAAGACTGACATCAACTCGGTCAGCCCGATTGCGCGGGTCGTGATTGATGACTTTGTCAATCATGATTGTGATGCGGTTTATCTGGCCTATTCCGACTACGTCAACGTCTTGCGCCAAGTGCCGACCATTCGTCAGATTCTGCCCATTCGACCGGGCGTGCCAACGGCGCCGATGGCTCCCGATTATATTTTCGAGCCGGACGCCCAAACGGTGCTGAACTTGGTGGCCTATAACGTCACTGAGTTACAGGTACTGCAAGCGTTGTACGAATCTATCGCCAGCGAACATGCCGCCCGGATGGTGGCCATGCGCAACGCCACAGACGCGGCCAACGATTTGATCTCTGACTTGACGCTAAGCTATAACAAAGCCCGGCAAGAGAAGATCACCAAAGAATTGATTGACATCGCTGCCGGCGCCAATGCCCTGGCGGCGAGCTAAACAGACTTTTGACCAGTGAACAGGCTTCTGTTTACTGATGACTGACATTCGGAGGATGATTCATGGCCAATAACGGTTCAAACGGTCGCTCGACTGGTCGCATTGTTTCTATTCTTGGCCCGGTAGTGGATGCTGAATTCGCCGCCGGCCAACTGCCAGAAGTGTACGACTCCATCGAAATCCCGTTGGATGAAGGCGGCGTGCTGGTCTGCGAAGTTCAGCAGCAGCTTGGCGACAACCGCGTGCGCGCGGTAGCCATGTCCAGCACCGATGGTTTGCGCCGTGGTATGGACGTAATCAACACGGGCGCACCGATTACGGTACCGGTTGGCGAAGAAACACTGGGACGCCTGTTCAATGTACTGGGACAGACGATTGATCCCGGTCCGGCTATCGTCGGCTCAACAAGGTACCCCATCCATCGCACCGCGCCGGCCTTTGATGAACAGTCTACCAAGGCCGAAGTTTTCGAGACCGGCATCAAGGTGATTGACCTGGTCGCCCCCTTCACAAAAGGTGGCAAGACGGGCGTATTTGGCGGCGCAGGCGTCGGCAAAACCGTCATCATCCAGGAGTTGATCTCTAATATCGCCAAGTTCCACAACGGCTACTCCGTGTTTGCCGGTGTGGGCGAACGCAGCCGCGAGGGCAACGACCTCTGGCACGAAATGCAGGACAGCGGCGTTATCAAGAACACCGTGCTGGTGTTCGGTCAGATGAACGAACCGCCGGGCGCACGCTTGCGCGTGGGCCTGACCGGCGTCACCATGGCCGAATACTTCCGCGATCAGGGCCGCGATGTGCTGCTCTTCATTGACAACATCTTCCGCTTCGTGCAGGCCGGTTCCGAAGTGTCCGCTTTGCTGGGCCGTCTTCCTTCCGCAGTAGGCTATCAGCCGACGCTGGGCACGGAAATGGGCGACCTGCAAGAACGCATCACCTCGACCACCAAAGGCTCGATCACTTCGATGCAGGCGATTTACGTGCCCGCGGACGACTATACCGATCCGGCTCCGGCGACTACCTTCGCCCACCTGGACGCGACCATCTCGCTGGAGCGTGCCCTGGCTGAACAAGCACTCTTCCCCGCGGTGGACCCATTGTCTTCCAGCAGCCGCATTCTCGATCCGTTGATCGTCGGTTCCGAGCATTACGACGTAGCCCGTGCAGTTCAGCGTGCTTTGCAGCGTTATCGTGACCTGCAAGACATCATCGCCATCTTGGGCGTTGAAGAACTCAGCGAAGACGACAAACTAATCGTGGCGCGCGCCCGCCGCATTCAGCGCTTCCTCACCCAGCCCATGTTCGTGGCCGAAGTCTTCACCGGCACACCCGGCGCTTACGTCAAGCTGGAAGATAATGTGCGCGGCTTCAAGGAAATTCTGGAAGGCAAGCACGACGATCTGCCAGAGCAGGCGTTCTACATGGTTGGTACCATCGAAGACGCCCGCGCCAAGGCAGAGCGGCTGCGCGCTGGCAATTAGACGCAAGTAGACAAGTAAACCAACAGATCCTATCTGGTCGCTGTTTACTGTCCACTCCGGAGGTAGTTGATGTCCGATACCTTGCGGTTTGAGTTTATTGCGCAAGAGCGCATTATTTTGCAGGATGATGTCAATCTGGTGCAAGTACCCAGCGCCAGTGGCATTCTAGGCATTCTGCCGCGCCACGCCCCCTTGATGGCTGTGATTGTCCCTGGTGAAGTCATGGTAAGAAAGGACGGCGTGGAGGATCGTTACTTTGCCGTTGGCGGCGGCTTCATGGAAGTGCGCCCCGACAAAGTGATCCTGCTGGCACGATCTGGCGAATCCGCGGAAGAAATTGACCTGACGCGTGCGCAAGAAGCCCGCAAACGCGCCGAAGAATTACTGGCGAGTGGCGCGCCCGACAGTGTCGAACGCCGTCAGGCTATGGAACTGGCGCTACGTCGCTCATCTGTGCGCCTGAAGGTGGCTGAACGCCGCCGCAAAGCCCCGCCGCGTGGCCCTATTCCGCGCAGCGACATGCAGGGCTAGCAAGTCGGCCGCTTATCCAAAGCTCCAACGGGGTCAGTTGGCGTTTTTGCCTCTGACCCCGTTTGCGTTAGAATGTAGCACAGTGTAGCTTTTGCTGCGCAAATTTTCAGACGTCTCTGCACCCTTGCCGGGCCGTCTCTCAACGGTGGAAATTCATGACCAGTAGTATCATCGCAGTAATTATCGTTGCTTTGATCATCCTCGGCATTGTCGCCTTCTTCTTCAGTCGTCCACGGGAAAGACTTCTCGGCATTGATCTTGGCACTGTTAACGTGATCGTCTACGACAGTGGCAAGGGAATTGTCTTGCAAGCGCCGTCCGTAGTAGCCATTTCAACGCGTGACAACAAGATTGTGGCCGCCGGACAGGAAGCGCACGACATGCTGGGACGCACTCCCGAAAGCATCGAGGTCGCCCGGCCCTTGCGCGCAGGCGTGGTCGCTGACTACGAAGTAACTGAAGCCATGTTGCGCTACTTCATTCGCCTGACGCTGGGGCGCAACCCGCTGCTACGCCCGCGTGTGATGATCAGCACCCCGCGCGGGGTGACCAGCGTGGAAAGCCGCGCAGTGAAAGACGCCGCCGAACAGGCTGGCGCCAAAGAAGCTTACCTGATCCCGGAACCCCTCGCCGCAGCCTATGGCGCGGGGCTGCCGATTGGCACCCCCACCGGTAACATGGTGGTGGACATCGGCGGCGGTACAACAGAAGCCGCGGTAGTCTCCATGTGGGACATCGTTGTGTGGAGCAGCGTGCGCGCGGGCGGCAACCGCACCGACGACGCTATCGTCAACTATGTGCGCAAGAAGTACAACCTGCTGATCGGTGAGCAGACCGCGGAAGAGATCAAGATCAAAATCGGCTCTGCACTGCCGCTGGAAGAGAATCTGACGTTGGAAGTACGTGGTCGTGACCAGGTCGCGGGCTTGCCGCGCACCATCGAAATCAGCTCGGAAGAAGTCACCGAAGCGATTGCCGAGCCGCTGGCTGCCATCGTCAGCACCGTCAAGCAGACCCTGGAGAAAACCCCCCCTGAGCTGGCCGCAGACATCATTGACCGCGGCATGGTACTGACCGGCGGCGGCTCGCTGCTGCGCAATATTGATGAGTTGTTGACCCGCGAGACGGGCGTGCCTTGCTATGTGGTCGAAAATCCTATGGCTTGTGTTGCCATTGGTGCGGGCAAGGCTTTGGAGAATTACGCGGTGATGCGCAGGAGCCTGCCGGAATAGGGTTTTTGATGTCGCAAGGCGACGAGTGAGTGTTCCTTCGGTAGAATCAACCTGGAAGACAAAGCTACTGGCCGCCGGCCGAACTCAGTTCGGCAAGCGGCCAGTTGTGTTTCTGGAAAGTAGTTGAGTGATGTTCGCCAGTTTCGCGCGCAGCCAGCGGCAGCCTGTGCCGCCAGAATTGCGCAGCAACTTTCATCATCTGTATTGGGATATCGGCTGGTTTGGCGTGCTGAACGGCAGCGCACTGACCTTTCTCACCGTCTATGCCACTCGTCTGGGCGGCGACGCCTTCCAGATCGGCATGTTGACAGCCGGTCCCGCCATCATCAATCTGATCGCTACCCTGCCCAGCGGGCGCTGGCTGGAGTCGCGTCCCATTGGCCCGGCAGCCTTCTGGACTTCGGTTTTCTATCGCATTTTCTATATCCTGTGGATCATTATTCCCAGTCTGCTGCTGCCACAGGCACAGCTCTGGGTTTTTATCCTCGTGACCCTGGCGATGAGCCTGCCCGGTACGGCGTTGGCTGTTGCATTTAATACGCTCTTTGCCGATGCTGTGCCCGCCGAATGGCGACCGCACGTCACCGGCGTGCGCAATGCCATCCTCTCGGTGACATTTATCATCACCAGCCTGATCTGCGGCCTCCTGCTGGACAACGCACCCTTCCCCCTTAGCTATCAAATTGTATTCGCACTGGGCGCTTTGGGCGCATTGATGAGCAGCGTCCACCTTTTCTTTGTGCGTCCGATGGAAGATGGCCGCCAGCAGCGCGCTGGCCGCTGGTATCGCCTGGGTGATCTGGCCTTTCCGGGGCGCATTCAGGGCGTCACCGATCAAGCGCGCATCACCGTGGGCTTGCGCTTCTTGACGCGCAGCCGCGGCAAGAATATGTTGCGGCTCGAAATCCTGCAAACCCCGTTTCAGGCCGTGTTGTTTGGGTTGTTTGCCTTTCACTTCGCGCAATATCTGGCGATCCCGCTGTTTCCGCTTGCCTGGGTCAATAAACTGGGCTTTTCCGATGGCTTGATCAGCCAGGGCCAGGCGTTGTTCTACGCTGCGGTCTTTCTTGGCTCCACCCAGCTTAGCCGCATCACGCAGCGCCTCGGCAATCAACGAGTGACCGCGCTGGGTATCATGCTGCTGGCCGGTTATCCGGTCGTGACCGCCGTCATGCAGGGGCCGCTGTTGTATTTGCTGGTGTCGCTGCTCGGTGGGCTGGGGTGGTCGTTGGCAGGCGGTGGCATCGCCAACTACCTGCTGGAGCGTATCCCTGATAATGACCGCCCGGCGCACTTGGCTTGGTACAATCTGGCGCTCAATGCTGCCATCCTGCTTGGCTCGTTGCTGGGGCCGTTGCTGGCCGACTGGCTGGGTTTGACGGTGGCCTTGCTGATCACCGCGTTGGCGCGCGGCCTTTCGAGTGTGCTGGTCTGGCGCAAGGGGTAGCAGACAAGGCGACAAGGCTGTGAGCCGGTTATCTTGCACCCATCTTGCCATTCCGCGTCCAATGCAGTAGGATACTCACGACATTTTCAACCAACGAGGTGTGAACACATGGCAGCTACTCCTTCCAACATGACGCCGCTGGGCACGCCGGCCCCCGACTTCAGCCTACCCGACACCGTTTCAGGCCACCGGGTCCGTTTGGCCGATATGCGCTCCGATCATGCCACCGTGGTGATGTTCATCTGCAACCACTGCCCCTTTGTCAAGCATGTGCAGCACGAGCTGGTGCGGCTGGCGCGCGACTACCAGCCGCAGGGTGTGGCTTTCATCGCCATCAGCAGCAACGACGCAGACAGCTATCCCGACGACGCGCCTGACAAGATGCAGGCGTTGGCGGAAACGCTCGGCTTCGGCTTCCCCTATCTCTATGACGAAACGCAAGAGGTGGCGCGTGCGTACGCGGCAGCCTGTACCCCGGATATTTTTATCTACGATGCAGAATTAAAGCTGGCTTATCGCGGGCAACTGGACGACTCGCGGCCCGGCAACGCTCTGCCAGTGAACGGTCACGATGTGCGCCGCGCGCTGGATGCGCTGCTGGCTGGCCGTCCCGTAGACGCCAACCAGCACCCCAGCATCGGGTGCAACATCAAGTGGAAGGGGTGATACCCCCATAAATTAGAGGATTTTGGCTTTTCTGAACTTGGTTTGCAGCTCAAGGCGGCGCATCGTCTCCGCGTCCACGCCCGCCTGCTTCACCTGCTCCCAGTAAGCCCGCGCATCATTCTTGAGTTGCTCGCCACTTTTGGGCGTCAACAGCGCAGCCAGCGCCGAACCGGTGGAAGCGCCAACCACCACACCGCCAACAAAACGAATTAAACTGCCCAGCATACGTCGGTCTCCTTCGGCAATCAAAAGTCAAACACGCTATACTGCCATTATACGTAACGCAGCAAAAGATGGCAACACAACAAAGCGCCGTTGCATCCCGAAAAGACACAACGGCGCTGCAAGTCAGACAACCACTGGTGGCTAATCCTGCTGCGGGATGGCGAACATTGCCAGAAGGTAGAGCAACACCCCGAAGGGGCCGCCCGTCGCCACGGTGAACAGCGCCCAAGCAATGCGCACCACCAGCGAATCGATGTTAAGATAAGCGGCGATGCCACCGCACACACCGGCGATTTGGCGGTCAGTGCGGGAGCGGCGCAGCGGCAGCCCAGCCCCAACCTGGCGCAGCTTGCCACTGGAGCGTGTCAATTGGCGCAAGTCAGGCGCACGGCCCACGAACACTAGTACCAGGTACACGCCAAAGCCGATCACCAGCAGCGGCGCAAACAGGCTCCACATGCTGCCCCACAGGCGATCCAGCCGCCACGGCAGTACGTTCAGGTTGTTCAGCAGCCAAACGATGCCACTCAACAGCAGCATCGCCCCCCAGAACACCGCTGGATTGCTCTTCAGACGCGGCCACAAGTCGCCGCGCGGGGCAATCTTCACCGCAGCATGGGCAGCAGGTTCCTGCGGAACGAGCCAGGCCAGCACCGCGTACAGCGCCAGCGCGCCGCCGAGGGTCAACAAGCTGGCGGCCAGCCAGCCCACGCGTACCAGGCCCGGATCAATGCTGAAATAATCACCCAAGCCGCCCGCTACGCCCGCCACCGCGCGATCGGTGGTGGAACGGTACAAGCGTCTTTTGGTGGGAAGTTCTCTCGCCATACCCTCAATGATCGGTCCATCCGTCTTGGTCATACCTATCTCCTGTTTCCAATGCGTCCAAACACAAGGCATTCGCCCATGTTATTGTACTTTACGCAATGGCGCGGAAAAAGTTGCGTTTTCCTGCTATGAGCACCGCCGAAACTAACCCTGTGTTGCGCACCTTGCTGCGCGAAAAAATCCATGTGCAGGCCAACGTGCTGGCGCGGTTGCCCTCGGCACAAGCCGCCGCGCTGTCCAGTCCGTTCGATCTGGGCCGTTTATTGCTGGCCCCGCTCGCAACTGCGCCGCTCGGCTTGCTGCGCTTCTGGGCTGACCACGCGCGCGGGCACGCGGTGATTGCAGCCACGCAGCACGGCTATGTAGCGGGCTGGCAGCCGCTGGGCAAACTGCGCTGTGACGCGGTGGCCTGGATCGCGGCGCGCCGGCTGCTACACGAGCCGGGATTGGCCCCGCCGCTGGCCGCGTTGTTTGATCACCTGCTGGGCAGCGACGCGGCCACAGATGGCCCGCGGCTAAGCGATGGCGTTGGACGCAATGCGGCCTGGGCCGAGGTGGGGCGTGCACTGGCGCAACAAGCAACGCTCGGCTATGCGCCCGCTGCCGTGGCCGTCACCCCCGCGGCTTATTTTGCCTGGGGCATGGCCGCGTATCTGCAAGATGCGCGGGCGTTGAGCGCACAAGATCCCGGGCTAGAACGCTTATTGCGCACAACGATATTCAGCGCAACGTTCTGGCAACACAGCGCCGCAGGCTGATTTTTCCGCACACACGAGCAACTAAACCGGTCGCTTTTCTTGCCTTTTCTCCGGCACGGACGTATAATCAACGCTTGGCTGGCTGCTGTTGCAGGCGGTCGTCGTTTGTCAAAAAGCAAAGGAAAGTTGCGTACTTTCTTCCATCGGGCACCGATGGATTGACAATTTTTTCCTTACAACCCTTACAGGAGTACTTTCACAATGACTCACAAGTGGGTTTACCTCTTCAGCGAGGTGGACGAAGCCGAGAAGTATGCGGGTAGCTGGGATGGCGTGCGCGCCTTGCTGGGTGGCAAGGGTGCGGGCTTGGCGGACATGAACCGCGGCAAGCTGCCTGTCCCCCCTGGATTTACTGTCACGACCGAAGCCTGCAATGCCTATCTGGCCGCCGGCGAGCAGTTCCCCGCCGGTCTGTGGGAACAAGAATTGGCCGCGATGAAGGCCACAGAAGCTGCCACCGGCAAGGTGTTCGGTGATCCCAGCAACCCGCTGCTGGTTTCCTGCCGCTCCGGCGCGAAGTTCTCCATGCCTGGCATGATGGACACCGTGCTGAACATCGGTCTGAACGACGAGACCGTGGCTGGCATGATCAAGCTAACCGGCAACGAGAAGTTCGTCTACGACTCCTATCGCCGCTTGGTGCAGATGTTTGGCTCAGTGGTGATGGATGTTGACAAGGAATCCTTTGAAAAGGTGCTGGAAGCCTACCGCCACAAGGCCGGCATTGCCAGCGATTCCGATCTGAGTGTCGAGGCGCTGAAGGAAATCACCGCCAAGTTCAAGCAGATCGTGCGCGAAAAAACCGGCCGCGATTTTCCTGCCGATCCCTACGAGCAGCTCAAGCTGGCTACGGAAGCCGTCTTCAAGTCCTGGAATGGCAAGCGCGCCTTTGATTATCGCAACGCCTCCAAGATTGCGCATGACCTGGGAACCGCTGTCAACATTGTGACGATGGTTTTCGGCAATATGGGTCAAGACAGCGGCACCGGCGTACTCACCACGCGCGACGTCTCCAATGGCAACCCCAGCATCGAGGGCGACTTCCTGATCAACGCCCAGGGCGAGGATGTGGTTTCCGGCACACGCCAGACCATGCAGATGAGCGACATGAAGGAGCTGATGCCCGTGATGTACGAGCAGTTGGCTGCTATTTGTCATCAACTGGAAAATTATTACCTGGAAACACAGGATATCGAGTTCACCGTCGAGCGCGGCACGCTGTGGATTTTGCAGACCCGCAATGCCAAGCGCACCGCACAGGCCGCCATCCGCATCGCGGTGGACATGGCCGACGAAGGGCTGATCAGCAAGACCGAAGCGGTCAAGCGCGTGCAGCCGTGGGACGTGGACTTCTATCTGCACCCGCAGTTTGACGTAGCCTCGAAGAAGGCCGCTGCGGCCCGCGGCGAGCATATCGCCACTGGCTTGAACGTCTCCCCCGGCGCGGCCGTGGGCCAGATCACCTTTGATGCGGACACCACCGAACGCTGGGCCAAAGAAGACAAGAAGGCCGTGATCATGGTGCGCCCGGAAACGACCCCCAACGACGTCCACGGCATGTTGGCCGCCAAGGGCATCCTCACCAGCCGCGGTGGCCGCACCAGCCACGCCGCTTTGGTCGCCCGCCAGTTTGGCATTCCCGCGGTGGTCGGCGTCGCTGCGATGGAAGTCAACGTGGAAGAGCGCAAGGCGATTGTCAACGGCCAGGTGTACAACGAGGGTGATTGGTTCTCCCTGGATGGCACCACCGGCGAGATTTTTGCCGCCAAGATTGACACCAAGGAACCCGACATCGAGGATCCGTATCTGCTGAAGCTGCTGAGCTGGGCCGACGAGCTGCGCACGCTGGGCGTGTGGGCCAATGCCGACTACCCGGTGGATGCGCGCCGCGCCCGCAAGTTCGGCGCAGAGGGCATCGGCCTGACCCGCACCGAGCACATGTTCTTCGAGACCAACCGCCTGCCCACCGTGCAGAAGATGATCTTGGCCAAGAGCGAGACCGAGCGCGACGCGGCGTTGGCTGTGCTGCTCCCCTTCCAGCGCGAGGACTTCGATGGTCTGTTCCGCGCCATGGACACGCTGCCCGTCACCATCCGTCTGATTGACCCGCCCATGCACGAATTCCTGCCCTCGCAGGAGACACTGCTGGTCGAAGTGACCGAACTGCGCATGACCAAGCCCGGCTCGGCTGAGCTGGCAGAGAAGGAAGCGCTGCTGTCGGCGGTTGAGGGAATGCACGAAGCCAACCCGATGCTGGGCCTGCGCGGCGTGCGCCTGGGCATTCACTTCCCCACCCTGACCAAGATGCAGGTGCGCGCGATCTTCGAAGCCGCATGTGACTGCGCCAAGGACGGCGTGGAAGTGCATCCCAAGATCATGATCCCGCTTACCTCGCACATCAACGAGCTGAAGGTGCAGCAGTCGGCGCTGGAGAGCGAAGCCAAGGCCGTGATGGCGGAGAAGGGCATCGAGATTGACTACCAGTTTGGTACGATGATCGAAATCCCGCGCGCGGCGCTCACCGCGGGTGAGATTGCCGAAATGGCGCAGTTCTTCTCCTTCGGCACCAACGACCTGACCCAGATGACCTTCGGCATTTCGCGCGACGACGCGGAGAAGGGCTTCCTGATCGAGTACATCGAGAAGAAGATTCTGCCTGAGAACCCGTTCGCCACGATTGACGAAAACGGCGTGGGTGCGTTGATGGACATGGCCGTGAAGGCTGGCCGCGCCACCCGCGCCACCCTTGATGTAGGCATCTGCGGCGAGCACGGCGGCGATCCGCAGTCCATTGACCTGTGCCACCGGCTGGGTCTGAACTACGTGTCCTGCTCGCCCTTCCGCGTGCCGATTGCCCGCCTGGCCGCGGCGCACGCTGCGCTGAAGCACGGCAAATAAGCGGCGTAAGTCGTAAAAGCAAAACGCCCCGTTCGGTACAGACCGAACGGGGCGTTTTTTTCTTGTTTGTTGAGGGAATGGAGAACCGAAGCGTTAGGTGGAAGCTTGATTTGCGATTGGCCGTCAAACTCCGGCTGACGTTTCCCTCTCCTCCAGCGCCTTCGGGTCTGCGTGAAACTGAGTAACTGAAATTCTTTGTGCAACTTGTAAAAAATAGACGGCATAGAAGACACCCTCCGACCTGAAAACGCTCTGGAAATTTCGCGGTACTATACTGCACATCCGACAAGCGAGGAACTTGCCCGCTATCAGCCTTTGCTCGTGCCACCTGCAACTATTACTTGCCCCCTCCCGCGTTTTATGGCATACTGGACGCATCCTTTTGGAGGTCGTTTTCCGATGACAGACAGACTGGCAGCTTAAGGTCTTCCTCGCTTCCCACCACGGGAAACCACCTGCGCGTGCAGGTTCCTGGCGAGGCTTTGCGCGCCTGCCTGGATCGTTTCCCCATCGTTTATCCTGTTTTTTCCCGCCGCGGGCGTTCTGCCTGCGGCGTTTTTTTTGTGGAGTTAGCCATGCTGCAAGTACGTCAAGTCTCCAAGTGGTTCGGCGACGACCAAATCCTTGACCGCGTCAGTTTCACTCTGAACCGCGGCCAGCGCGCCGGGCTGGTCGGCCCCAACGGTTCCGGCAAAAGCACGCTATTGAAAATCATTACCGGCGAGCTGGAGCCGGATCAGGGCCGCGTTCTGCTCACCCCTTCCAGTGTGCGCGTTGGCTATCTGCCACAGGCGCTCGACTTCCCCGCGCAGGCCACGGTGGGCGATGTGCTGGCAGCCGCCGCAGGCGAGCGCGTCTCCAGTGAAACGCAACTGGCACAGGCCGCTGAACGCCTTGCCCAGGCCACCGGCGACGACCTCGCCGACGCGCTGCAAGACTATGACCGCGCGCTGGCCGCGTTCGACGCAGCAGGTGGCAACGCGCTGCACGTCGAAGCGGATACCGTGCTGGCCGGGCTGGGGCTGGGCGATGTGGATCAGCAGCGTGCGGTACAGTCGCTCAGCGGTGGCCAGAAAACGCGGCTTGGCCTGGCGCGGCTGTTGATGAGCGAGCCTGACCTGCTGATCCTCGACGAACCCACTAACCATCTCGACATCGCCGCGCTGACCTGGCTGGAGAATTATTTGGCCGGCGTCAGTGGGGCTGTGCTGCTCGTTTCGCACGACCGCACCTTTCTGGATCGCACAGTGACCACGATTCTGGCGCTGGACGATGCCACGCACGCGCTGCGCGCCTACCCCGGCACATATACGGACTATGCGCTGACGCTCGACCGTGATCTGGAAAAGCAATGGAGCGCGTATCACGAGCAGCAAGAGCGCGTGCAAAAGCTGAACCGCTCAATCCGCAAGCTGGGCGGTCAGGCGCAGAACATCGAGAACGAAACTGTCCATTTTTACTGGCGGCGCATTGCCAAAGACCTGGCGCGGCGCGCGGTGGTGCAAAAGAAGCGGCTGGAACGGCTGCTGGCCAGCGAGGAGAGGGTCGAAAAGCCGGGCCAAACGTGGAAGATGAAGCTGGAATTCGCGGATACTCCGCGCAGCGGCCAGGATGTGCTGACAATCAACGAGCTGCGCGCGGGCTATGCCGGACGCACGGTGCTGCGCGACATCACCCTGCACGCGGCCTTCGGCGAGCGTATCGCGCTGATCGGCCCCAACGGCGCGGGCAAGACCACACTGTTGCGTTGTATCGCCGGCCAGTTGCCACCTCTCGCGGGGGACATCCGCCTGGGCAGCGGCGTGCGGCTCGGCTACATGGCACAGGAGCAGGAGACGCTGCCCGTTGCGGCTACGCCGTTAGCCCTGCTGCGCACGGCCGCGCCGCTAAACGAAACGGAAGCACGCAGCTTTCTGCATTATTTTCTGTTTGCCGGTGACGAGGTCTTTACGCCGGTCAGTCAGTTGAGCTTTGGCGAACGCAGCCGTCTGGCGCTGGCACTGCTGGCCGCGCGCGGCTGTAACTTTCTGCTGCTCGACGAGCCGATCAACCACCTCGACATTCCCAGCCGCGAGAGTTTTGAGCGCGCTATGACCCGCTTTGAGGGGACGGTGCTGGCCGTCGTCCATGACCGTACCTTCATCGAACGCTTTGCCAGCACGCTTTGGATCGTGGAGGGGGGAACCATCCAGAGTGTGGCGGTGACTTGAAATTCGGATAGAAGATATGTAGTTGGCAAGAACATGATCATTTCTATGCCGTTTACGCATCGAATGATATAAGTGCCTGGCTTTTAGCGACGGTTTTTGTGTCGTTTCATGCCTGTGGTGTCGCAATGACAGGGTTGTTGTTAACTGCGTAAGTCCTAAAAATATTGAACCACAAACACCCCCGCATACCCCTTGCGTTGCGCGAGTAATCGGGCTGTGCTATAATTGAATTGGTTCTCTTGATTTATCCAGCTCATATGAGCTTGTCCTTATCCTTGCCAGTGTAAGGAGCATTGCGATGAAGCACCAACGACTTAGGTTATGGGTTATCACCATCCTCCTGGCAGCATTGCTGCTGGCAGGCTGTAACGCACAAAACGAAGCGGAAAGCGCCGCCACTGGCATGCCCCTCCTCGCGCCGCGCGTCAACGTCGGTCTGAACGAAGAAGGCGGCTTGAGTGTGTTTGGCCTATCGCTAGAGCGTGTTGGTGGCTTGATTGGTCAGGACTTGAGCGCCGCGCGCCTTGACCCCGCCTTGATCCAGCAGTTAAAAGCCGCCGGGGTGCAAAACGTTGAGGCGGTGGCTACCGGTTCCGGTGTTTATCTTTATATCAACGGCAAACCCCTGCCCTATCTGGACATGGACGAAGCAACGCGGCAGAACGTAGGTGCGCTGCTGAAGCTGGTCCAAGTCAACGAAGGGGTCGCCAACATGGTGCAATCGCTGCTGAACAATCAAATTCTCAGTCGCGTTGGCATACCGGTGCTGATCGAACTGCCCGGCACTGATGGCGCAGCGCCGGTGCGTGATCCTAAGACCCTGCCCTTGGTGGACACCGCGGCCGTGCGCGCGGCCGCCGCCGAAAAGGTGTTGATCGCACATCTTGACGTAGCCGTGGACGACCAGGGCGTGCCCACGCTGGCCGGTTCCTCCACCACCGATTTGCAGACTGCGCTCGGTAAAGCCGGAATGCTGATGGACCTAAGCACCGCGCGCATCGATCCTGCCACAGTAGCCGCGCTCAAGGCCAACAATATCGCCCTGTTACAGATTGACACCGAACCAGAAGGCCTGTATACCAGCATCAACGGCCAGCGCCTGCCGCGCGTGGCCTGGGATGCCGAGCGATTGGGCAACGCGCTCGAGTTGTATCGTGCGCTGCAACCGAACAGCCCCTACCTGCCGCTGGCGCAATTCCTGCTACCCTACATCCAGCCCGCGGACATCGAGTTGGGGCTTTCCCTGCCGCTGAACGCGGGACAAACCGCGCCAACCCCGGCCCCCTGGATCGCCGAATAAACACCGCAGCTATGAACCAGCCGGGGCTGCTCATCACGCGCTGGGCAGCCCCTTTTGATTCGTCCACCCAACGCCCATCGCTTCTGCAAGCCTGGAATTTACGGGACAATACCGATTATGCCTGAACTGCCCGAAGTCGAAAACACTATCCGCGATCTGAAGCCGCTGCTGGTTGGGCGGCGTATTCGCGGCGTGGAAATCAACTGGCCGCGCCTTGTGCAGGGCCAGTCGCCGGAAACCTTCGCCGCCGAAATGTTAGGCCGCCAGATTATCAACACCGACCGCCGCGGCAAATTCCTGCTGTTCGCACTCGACGACCGACGCACCTGGGTCGTGCACCTGCGCATGACCGGCCAGCTTCATGTCGTTGATCCCGACAGCCCCACCAGTCCGTACATCCACGCGGTCTTTGATCTGGACAACGGCAAGCAGCTCCGCTACCGCGATCCGCGCAAATTTGGCCGTTTTTATCTGGTGGATAACCTTGACAGCTTGGTCGCGAACCTGGGGCCGGAACCGCTCAGCGAGAGCTTTACCCCTCTGGAGCTGTTTATCAGCATTCAGGGGCGCAGCACGCCGATCAAGGCCCTGTTGCTGGACCAGCACATCGTGGCCGGTCTTGGCAACATCTACGCGGATGAAGCGTTGTTCGGTGCGGCCATTGACCCGCGTCGTCCCGGGTACACCTTGACGCAGGCCGACTGCAATCGCCTGCACGCTTCGATCCGGCAAACGCTGGCAACCGCTATCCGTGAAGGCGGCAGTTCGCTGGGCAGCAGCGAAGTCACCAATTATCGTCGTCCCATCGGCGTGTTAGGGCGTTTTCAGTTCCGCCATCACGTCTATCAACGCACCGGCGAGCCGTGTTTGGTGTGTGGCACGCCGATTGAGCGCGTCAAGCTGGCGCAGCGTAGTACGCACTATTGCCCCCACTGTCAGGCCTATCACCGGGTCGTTATCGAGGAAAACTAAACGCAGCAGCCGCAGCCACCGCTCCTCACACGCCTGCGCGCATGCCCGTCACGCGCGCAGGCACACCGTGCGCAATCGCGTTGGCCGGGACACTGCGCGTTACCACTGCGCCCGCACCAATCACCGCGCCCGCACCAATCCGCACCCCGTCCAGCACCGTCACGCCAACCCCCAACCACGCACCATCTTCAATAACGATCCCGCCGCGACTGCGCAGCGGCTGCTGGCTGATCTCTTCACCCGCCGCAAAGCTGTGATCGTACGGATAAAACGCGCAGTTAGGGGCAATCTGGACGCGCGCGCCGATCTGGATCGGCCCGGCAAACGCGGTGAACTGGCAGCGCGGCTGGATGTGTGTGTCCTCACCGACGGCCAGGCTGCCACCAGGGCCGGTTTCTACAATACAACCCCGATATAGGTGTGCCCGCGCCGCCAGCGCAATCGGCCCGCCCCCCGCGTGTTGAAACAGCACCACATCGTCGTCCACAAAGCTGCCTGTGGCCAGCGCAATCCCTGCGCCGTGCAGTGTGGCGCGCGGGGAGACGAACCCCGCCGGCCCCAGCTTTGCCAGTCCGCGCCGTGCTTTGTAAGGTGGCTGACCCCAGGTTGCCAGACGCATAGCCAGACGTCCCCAGCGGCTCAGGCTGGAGCGGCGCATCCAGAAAGCGGACCAAAAAGTTTGTATTGACATCATGTGCATTTTCAGTCAGGGAGTGCGGAGAAGAAGGCGTGAGTTGTACAGTTCTGATTACGCCTTACTCATCGCGAATAGCCGCGCACAGCAGCAGCGAAGGCCGTTCGCAGGTCACTTTGCGGCATTCCCAGCTCGCGGATCGCACGCTGTGGGTTGGCGGTCAAGGTTTGCGGCGCGCGCCCCGTACGTCGTGCCACCGGTGGCGGGATCGGCTGGCCGCTCACCTCTGCCAACATCTGCAAAAACATATCCTCGCTCAGGTTACCCGCAGCGTGTCCGAGGATATAGCGACGGCCTGCTGCCCCGCGCTGTGCAGCCAGCACATGCCCTGCCGCCATATCCTGCACCGGACACAGGTTCAGCCCGCCCACGGGATAGTCGGGTCGCTTACCTGCCAAAAAATCTACGAAACGCTGACCGGTGGCGGTTGGTTTGTGGTCGCCCGCCCCCACCGGCGCGGTAGGATGAACGAGCACCACAGGCAGGCCGCGCTGCGCCCACCAAAGCGTCACTGCGTCGCCCAACCATTTGGAACGCACATAGGCACTGCCGCTGGGCCACAGGTTGAACGGTGTGTCTTCCGTCGGCAGCGAGCCATCCGCGGGCAGGCCGATCACGCCAATGGTGCTGGTATGCACCACCAGCGGCACGGCCGCGTCAGCAGCGGCTTGCAGCACCGCCTGCGTGCCGCCGACGTTCACCGCGTAAAGCTGCACTGCTGCGCTGGCCTGCCAGCTATACGCTGCGGCCAGATGAAACACGGCATCGCAGCCGCGCAGGTGTGTGGCCCAGGTTGACGGAGCCAGCAGATCGCCTGCCAGCCACGTCACGCCAGCCTGCGCCGGTTGCGGTGTGCGCGTCAGCGCGGTCACTGCCACGCCAGCCTGCACCAAATGGCGCACGACGTAGCTGCCAATGAAGCCTGCACCACCCGTTACAAAAACCTGCCGGAGCGTGCGGTCGTTCATCGTTGCGCCAACCGCCGCGCCATGCGCCGCCACAGGCTGGGCCGTGCCTGCACAGCCGCGCGCAGCAAGGCGCTTTCGATGCTCAGATCGTTTTCGGCCATGGGCGGCAGTGCAATGCCTGGATACCAGTGCAGCGGCTTGACGTGCAGACGAATCGGGTGCAGACCGCGTAAAAAGGTCGCTGTACGCTCTACCGAGGCGCGCGTTTGGCCGGGCAGTCCCACCATCACAAAAACGCGGCAAAGCAGGCCGAGTTCCCCGCACCATCTGACCACCTCCGCCACGCGGTCGAGATACGCGCGCGCGGCTTGCTCACTGCGCACGCGGCCAATGGCTTGCAGCACGTCAGGATCGGCGCTTTCCACCCCCAATTTGATGACTGTGCAGCCAGCGTCGTGCAGCGCGCGCAGCACGCGGGCATCGAAATGCTCTGGCCGACTTTCACATTCCCAGGTGACGGTGCTGCCCAGCCGGTGCAGCTCGTTGCAAATCGCCAGCACGCGGTTGCGGTCGTGGGCAAAAACAGGGTCGCGCAGGAAAATATGTGGGGCATGGTGCTGCTGGGCGGTGTGTACCATCTCGGCAGCGGTGCGCGCGGGCGTCTGCGCGCGCCAGACGTTGCCCTGCGCCGCCACATAGGGACAAAAGGCACACCCTGCCGGGCAGCCGCGGCTGCTCAGAACGCTCAGGAAGGGGTACGATTGGCGCGGCTGAAACAGCTCCCAGGCGGGCATCGGTACAGCATCGAGGTCGGCCAGCAGGCCATCGGGTGTATACTGCGCGGTGTTCAGGGCGTATGGGTTGACTGCGCGGCCCGCGGCCAGTTGTCCTGCGAGTAATTGGCTGGCTGCGGCAGACAGGGCCAACTCTGGCTCGCCCATCACCAACCCATCCACCAGGTCGCTGAACGCGTGATCCACCTGTGCATAGGTGAGCGCGGGGCCAATCGCCAGCACCTTGGCCAGGGGTTTACGCTCGCGCAAGCGATGCAAAAACGCCCGATCCGCGGCCTGCGTGCCATAGCTGACCGGCAGCACCACCACGTCGCTGGCGGGCATCCGGGCTAGCGTGGTGTCGGCATCTAGGCCCAACGCCACTGCATCGAGCGCGGCGACGCGCCAGTGCGCGGCTCGCAACGCTGCGCCGGCAGTGGCCAGCAGGTGCGGTGGATAGACGAACGGGTTTGCGGTGTCGCCCAACACGCCCATGCCCGCTGATCCCTCGCGGTTGGCGATGGTGGCGGGCAGGCTGGGTGGGTTGAGCAGGAGGATGCTGCGCGTCATAGGCGTCAATTGGACAAATGGATTGTTGTGATTATACCTGTGCGCGGGGTAAAGGGCGAATAAAAAGCAAAAGCGGCAGCTTGTGGGCTGCCGCGCTTCAGGCTCCTGCGCCTAGACTCGAACTAGGAACCAACCGGTTAACAGCCGGATGCTCTGCCGATTGAGCTACGCAGGAATATGAACTTTTGGAAAAGTACAACTTGAGTGATTATACTCAAGTCTTTTTGCGTGTCAAAAATTTCACCCCAGATAGTCGCGCAGTTTACGGCTGCGCAGGGGGTGGCGTAGCTTGCGCAGTGCCTTGGCCTCGATCTGGCGAATGCGCTCGCGTGTGACGCCGAAGTACTGACCGACCTCTTCCAGGGTGTGGCTGGTGCCGTCTACCAGGCCGAAGCGCATTTCCAGCACCTCGCGCTCGCGCGCCGTGAGTTGATCCAGAATGTCCTGCATCTGTTCGCGCAGTAGTTGGTTGCTGGCTGCGTCTGCTGGCCCAAGCACGTTATCGTCCTCGATGAAGTCACCGAGGTAGCTGTTCTCCTCTTGCCCGACTGGCATGTCCAGCGACATCGGCTCTTGCGACACGCGGCTGATGCGCTGCACCTTCTGGGCTGCACGCTGCCAGCGACGCTGTAATTCTGGGTTGATCGCCTTGGAGCTGCTGAGCGAGGCTTCAATCGCGCGGCGATCTTCCGGCGGCAGTAAATCCATCTCCAGGGCGATTTCTTCAGGGGTGGGATCGCGACCGAGTTCTTGGGCCAGGCGACGCTGCGTGCGCACCTGCCGGTTGATGCTTTCAACCATGTGAACGGGGATGCGGATTGTGCGAGCTTGATCAGCAATTGCGCGGCTGATGGCCTGCCGGATCCACCAGGTGGCGTAGGTACTGAACTTGAAGCCCAGCTCGTGATCGAACTTTTGTACCGCGCGCAGCAGGCCAATATTGCCTTCCTGGATCAGATCGGAAAAGCTCATGCCGCGGCCGATGTAACGCTTGGCGACGCTAACGACCAGGCGTAAGTTGGCGTTGGTCAGGCGCTGTTGCGCGGCGACACCGTTCTTTTTGATGAGCAGCAGTTGATCCTGCTCGTCCAGGTCCAGATCGGGGTTCGCGGCCAGTGTAGCCTCGGCTTGCTTGCCTTGCCGGATGCGCAAGGCCAACTCGATTTCTTCCTCACCGGTAAGCAGCGAGGTGCGACCGATCTCACGCAGGTACATGCGCACGGGATCGCTGGTGATCGAAGGATCGGCAAACTCTTGCAGCAATTCTTCGACAGGACGTGTGATTTCAGCCTCAACCTCGCGTTCGAAATCTTCGTCGCGCTCGATGCTGGGCAGGGCAACATCCGGATTTTCCGGATCGTCCTCTTTCTCGAACTCGTCCTCGTCGTCCAGATCGTCCTCTTTACGCGGCGGATCGCTCAACAAGTCGTCTACCAGAGCACTGGTGTCTGCGACGGACAACAAGGTATCGTCCAACTCGTCGTCAAGTTCATCAAGCTGAACCGGTTGGGGTATTTTGTTCTTGGGTTGACGTTCGCGTTTGCGGCGTGGTTCTGCCATAAGTGTCTGCGTGTCTATGATGAAACGGTGCGTTATAAACTGGCGGGCATCTGCCGACGCCCTGCATGTGTGCGTTGGTTAAGCATGTGCTCCAGTTGGCGCAAATGTTCGCTGACGGTCTGTTGGCGCTGTTGATAGGCGCGCACATCTTCAGCCTGGTTTTCTTCCCTGGCGCTGCGCGTCAGGGCTGGCAAGGTGCGAGCACGTGCTTTCAAGTTGTTGATGCGCAGGCGCAGCACGGCTCGCAGCATATCTTCCTGCAATTGATCGCGCGGCAGGCTGGGTAAGCTGCGTCCGGCGGTGTGCAACTGCGTCAACAAGCTGGCATTCAGGGCGCTGGTGTTGGCGTCCAGTTCGGCGAAACGTCCTTCGACCAACGCGGCACAGATGGCCTGCTCGTCAGCCTGGCTGAAATCGTCTTCGTCGAGCGGGCCAGCACCCAACGCCGCCAGCTCGGCTTGCAGGTCGGGCAACATATCGGGATGCAGCACGAGCAGCGTCAGGCAATGCGTTGCCGGTGTGGCTTGAGGCGAGCGTTGCAGCCTGGCGCGCGGCGCAGTCGGCGCTGGCGGCCGGTCGAACAAGTCCGTTTCGTCCGGGTGGGGGGCATCCCACGGCTCTGGCGTGACAACTGCGGCGGGCTTGGGGCGCGCGGCCTGCTGCTTGGGCCGCTTCAGCAGCATCCGTTCCAGCGACCGTTCATCGGTCTGGATCAGGCGCGCCAGTTGTTGCACATAATGCGCACGCTTGACCTCGTCGGAAACTTCGAGGATCAACGGCGACAGGCGTTCAACTGCTTCCGACTTGCCCGCAGCGGTGTTCAAATCCAACTCGCGGCGGGCGAGGTCGAAGTAATAATCTACCACGGGTTGGGCATTATTGACTAATTCGCGCCATAGGGTTGGATCGGTGCGTACTACGTCATCGGGATCCATGCCTTCTGGCAGGGTCATCACGCGCAGGTCAATTGCCAACCGCGCTTCATGGCGTACCAGTCCAGTCGGCGTGAGCACCGGTATCCATTCACGGTCAATGGCTTCGCGCGCTTGCGTCAGGCCGCGCAGGGTGGCGGCCTGACCGGCCGCGTCGGCATCAAGCGCCAACACGATGGTGTCGGTGTAGCGGCGCAGTTGCTTGATCTGTGGCTCCGTGAGCGCGGTGCCCATGCTGGCGACGACGTTGTTTTCGCCCGTCTGATGGCAGGCTAGCACGTCCATGTAGCCTTCGACGATGATGGCCTTGCCGCGTGGCCGGATGAAACGCTTGGCGACATCCAAACCGTACAGTGTGCTGGATTTGTCGAAGAGTGGTGTTTGCGCAGTATTCAGGTATTTGGGTTGCTGGTCGCTGCGCAGCGCACGCGCGCCGAAGCCGATGATGTGGCCGTGAAGATCGCGGATCGGCACCATCAGCCGATGGCGAAAGCGGTCATAATAGGGTGAACGGCCTGGCTCCGGGTTTTCGCGCTCGATAATCAGTCCGACGGCCAGGATGTCCTCGGTGGTGTAGTGCTTGTCGAGCAGGTGATGCAGCAACGCATCCCAGCGATCGGGCGCATAGCCGAGTTGGAACGCGTCAATGGTGGCTTCTGTGAAGCCGCGACCGGCCATATAGTCGCGAGCGAGCTGCCCCGGCGCGCCTTGCCGCAGTTGATAATGAAAATAGAGGGCTGCGGCCTGGTTGATCTCGCGCAGGCGGTCGAGGTAGGTCTCGTGCTCGCTGCGTTGTGCGCTGGGCGGGGCTAGGTCCACGCCGGCCTTTTGCGCCAGCATTTCCATTGCCTCACGAAAATCGAGATTTTCGCGCTTCATAACGAAGCTGAATACGTCACCACCTGTCCCACACGCGCCGAAGCAGTGCCAGGTGCCACGGTCTGGGTAGACTACAAAGGAGGGGGTCTTCTCCTGGTGGAAAGGACAGAGGCCTTTGTAGATGCTACCCGCCTTGCGCAGCGGCGTATAGGCCGAGATTACCTCGACAATATCGAGACGTTCTTTAATTTCCTCAACGACGCTCATGGTAGGTTTGGGCGATGGGACAGGCGCTGATTTAGCCAGGGTAAGGAAGGCCCCTGCAATGTTGCGAACAGATGTCTATTATACGAAGTTACCCCGGCCTGTCAACTCGGCCCGTTTTATGCTTGTATGGAGAAGCTGGGCAGGCGGCCGGCGAATAATGCCGGGTGCGAAAACAATCCGATATGGTTGCGCGTCGGTGCTTCGGGCGCAGGTTTCCGCGTGTTAGAGGCGATTGCATTTCGCTTGAAAGGCGGTATACTAGGGGTCATGCGTTTGTGCTGTTTGGAACAGTCTGTCGCAATGTGATGGACGCGGCGTGGTATGGAGACAAAATCTATGGACGAGCAAGCACGTGCCTTGTCGGAAGTAACGATTGCCCTTGTGGCACACGACAACATGAAGGATGATTTGCTGGAATGGGCGAAGTTCAACCGCGAATTTCTGGCAAATTTTCGCCTGATTGCCACCGGTACAACCGGACGTCTGGTTGAGGAGTTGCTGGGCCTGAAGGTGGCGCGGCTGAAAAGCGGCCCGCTGGGCGGCGATCAGCAACTTGGCGCGATGCTATCAGAGGGCGCGATTGATTTTTTGGTGTTCTTTTGGGATCCACTTTCTGCACAGCCGCACGATCCTGATGTGAAGGCGCTGCTGCGGTTGGCCGTGGTCTGGAACATCCCGGTGGCGTGCAATCGCGCGACCGCTGATTTTCTTTTCTCCTCGCCGCTGGTTACATCCGGCTATCAGCGACGGCTGCCGGATTTCGAAAGCTATCACAACCGCACGATAGATGTGGGGGCTATTTAGCTGTGCGGCAGCCAGAAAGAGCCAGATGACAAATGGAAGTTCGCATTGAACGCAGCCCGCGCCGCGTCAAGACGGTCAGCGCGCGCGTGGTGGATAATGTTTTTGTGGTGCGCGCACCCGCGCATATGAGCGATGCCGAGCTGGCGCCGGTGATCGCTAAATTGCAGGCTGACTGGCAGCGGCGCACGGCCAAAAAGAGCCTTGACGACGCAATGTTGGAGCAGCGCGCCCGCGAGCTGAACCGCGAGTACTTCAAGGGTGCGTTGAAATGGCAGTCTATTCGCTGGGTAACGAACCAGGACAAGCGGTTTGGCAGTTGCACTCCCAGCCAGGGTACGATCCGTCTGTCGCACCGCATTGGCTCGATGCCGGCGTTCGTGCGCGACTACGTCTTGATGCACGAGTTGGCGCACCTGGTTGAGGCAAATCATGGCGCGCGCTTCTGGCAACTGGTTTATCAGTACCCACGCACCGAGCGCGCCCGTGGCTATTTGATGGCGGTCGGCCTTGAAGAGGCTGACGATCCGGAGTAGTTTTTGATCTCAACATCAGGGTGACTATGTTAAAACGGGGTTTTTCTGGTTTTATGTTGTTGATTCTCTTGTCGGGATTGGTCTTTGGGCCTGCTAAAGCAGCTAGTGTACCGGCAACATCGGGGCCGAATATCATCGTGATCATGACCGACGATCAGGATTTGACGATGGGCAGTCTGAACTATATGCCCAAGCTGCGCCAATATATTACCGAACAGGGTACGACTTTCGCAAACTTTTTTACCCCTCAATCCCTATGCTGTCCTTCGCGCGTGACGTTTCTGCGCGGCCAATATCCACATAATCATCAGGTTTACACCAACCTGCCACCGCTGGGAGGCTTTGAGAAAGCGTATACTCTGGGCTTGGAGCAGGATACGCTTGCCACGGCGCTGCACACTGCCGGATATCGCACTGCGCTGATCGGCAAATATCTCAATGGCTATCCCCTTTCCACCAACCAGACTTACATTCCTGCCGGCTGGGATGTCTGGTTTAGCCCAACAACCGAAGGCGCGTATGGCAGCTATAACTACATGGTCAACGACAATGGCACGCTGGTAACTTACGGCAGCACGCGCACGGACTATATTACGGACGTGTTGCGTAACGAGGCGCTGGATTTTATCGGACATACGTCGTCCCCGTCGTCTGAACAGCCTTTCTTTTTGCTGCTGACGTTCTATGCCCCGCACAGCCCAGCTAATCCCGCGCAGCGGCATGTCAATCTTTTTCCGAACGCGCAAGTGCCGCGCACTGTGGGCTTCAACGAAGGGGACATGAGCGATAAACCCACGTTTATGCAGACACGCCCCAACTTGATCGAGGCTGAAATCGCCGATCTGGACTTGCAGTATCGGCGGCGGGTACAATCGTTGCAGGCGGTGGATGAAGCGATTGAGGCGTTGGTGCTCCAACTGGCGGCCAACAATCAGTTGGACAATACGTACATCTTCTTTTTGTCGGACAACGGCTATCATCTGGGCCAGCATCGCTTGCCTGCGGGTAAGGCATCGCCTTACGAGGAAGACATTCACGTGCCGCTGATCGTGCGCGGGCCGGGTGTGCGGATAGGCGCGGAACGGGCTGAGCTGGCTTCGATGATTGACCTCGCGCCAACGTTGACCGAAATCGGCCATGCAACCACGGGCTATCTGTGTGATGGACAATCGTTGCTGCCGCTGATGACAACACCGGCAATCCCCTCGAACTGGCGCAAGGCTATTCACATTGAGTATTACCATGATGCTGTGCAGCGCCAGCCGGATCGTGTAGCCAGCTGGGAGCCGCTGGAACCGATGGATTTGTGGGATCAAGCGGTGACGCCACAAGTTTTGGCCTACACCGCACTGCGCACTGAACGCTACAGCTTCGTTGATCGGCCAGGATTGGAAGATGAACTGTACGATCTGGCGCATGATCCAGAGCAGGTGCGCAATCGCTGGCGCGATGCCCCGGCCACAATGAAAACGCAGCTTGCCAGCTATCTGGCTGCGCTCCAGACGTGTAGCGGTGTATCATGCCGCATGTTGGCCGCGCAGACGCCCCCGGTATACGATGTGCCGCCGTGGTCATACTAC
>JBAQWV010000044.1:0-14147 GCA_049299095.1 Anaerolineae bacterium
GGAAAACGCCGTTCATGGCGCGCCGCCGCTGGATAAATCCACCGGCTACGCAGTGACGCCCGCTGAAGCGGGCTGGGCGGATGGAAAACGCCGTTTGCGGCACTGGATGGATTGCCCAAGCCCCGTTTACGGGGCGCTGCAAACGTAGCTCGGCGGCTTCAGCGCCGAGCGATCCGCGCTTGCTGGATCAACAACACTGCGATGATCAATACGCTCCAGACGATAAACTTCAGCGTCTGGTTATAGCCGCCAGATGCAGTGAGCTGTGCAGGCAGCAGGCTCAATACTTGGAAGCCCAAGACCATGCCAATGCTGATGATGAGATTGAGAACACCAAACTTTGTCAGAAGTGAAGTCTTGGCTCGGGGGTCACCGCCGCTACGCCTTAAGCCACCAAACAAAAGAACCAAACTCGTCCCAACGACCAGCAAGGCAGGCGTTAACACGCCGGGGGTTCCAGAGAAGAAGTCATTGATACCGCGCTGCCAGGTCCCCTCCGGTGGCCGGAGCTGAGGCGGTACAGCCTCGTACGGGGCCAGATAGAAGGCAGCAACTGTGATCACCAGGAACAGTACAAGGTAACATAAAGCAGCAAAGGCCGCAATTACAGCTGTCAGATTTTGACGCCCGGACTCAACTGGCTGGTTTTGCGACATCGTTGTGATCTCTTCTTTAACCACCAAGTTATGCCAATAATCCATGGATAAAGGAACTCAGACTATCGTTCGTGATTGATCAGATCGTTTGAGATAAAACTTACGGAGTCGTTGATAATCAATGCGCTGTAGTCACCTGAGTGGCGCTTGCTATTGGGGAGAATAGGCTAAGCAATAGGGTTGCAATGGACTTGGTATAGTACATGACCGGCCTCCTTAGGATATTGAGTAGTTGATCGAACATCTCGGCCACGATCTCAGTCTACCCCACCTCTCCCTGCCGCACAACGGTAAAAACGACAGGATTGACCTGCCAAAACTGACAGGTCAATCTTGTGAGCCGCTGTGCGCCTCTGGATGCTCCCGAAGCGCCCCCCCCCTTTTTACTGTCAATCCTCGGCCAACCCGCGATGCACAGCCCACACCGCGGCCTCGGTGCGGCTTTGCGCGTCGATTTTGTCGAAAATATTGCGCAGATGAAAGCGCACGGTGCGTTCGCCGATATGTAGCTCTCTGGCAATACGCCGGTTGTCCCATCCTCTGGCCAGCAAGCGCACCACATCCTGTTCCCGCGCGGTCAACTCACCGGGCACGGCACCGTGTGAAGCAGCCAACTTCGATGCCACCGCCGCGCTCCAACGCCCCTCGCCGCGCGCCGCGGCCCGCACCGCGTCCACGATGGCAGCCGGCGCTTCCTCTTTCACCAGGTAGCCCAACGCCCCGGCCTGCACCATGCGCTGCACCGTGGCTTCGTCCGTATACGCGCTCAGGGCCAATACGGCGCAGCTTAGGCCGCGGGCGCGCAGCACACGCGCCACAGCATCGCCCGTGAGGTCAGGCAATTGGTAGTCCAGCACCACCACGTCGGGAGTGAGGCTTTGCGCCAGCGCCAGCGCATCCGCACCCGTGGACGCCTCTGCAACAACCACAATGTCCGCGGCCTGCCCCAGCACCAGGCGCAAGCCCATGCGAAAGGCTGGGTGGTCGTCAACCAGTAAGACACGTAGGGGTGAAGCCATAGTCAATCGTAAAAAGTAAGAAGTGAGAAGAGAAGCTGTGCAGCGGGTTTCATTTCGAGGAGCGCAGCGACGAGAAATTCCTGTTTGTCACGTCTGACGACTCACTCCTCATGGGCCACGCAGCAGCGCATCGAATTCCGCCGCGGCCTCGGCCAGCCGTCCCTGCCCCGCGCTCAGGCTGAAGCCGTCCCAGCGCGGGTCGCCGGAACCGTCTGCATCCAAAAACCAGCACAGCGCCTGCACCTGTGGCTGCGCGTTGATCTCGGCCAGCGCCGCAGCGAGCCAGCCGGGTGGATAGTTCTGTGCGGGCATTACTCCCTCCGCGGCCACGAAGGTATTGGTGGAGGTGATGAACGCAGGCAGGCCGCGCGTGCCGGGCACGCTATTGATCACCGCCAGCCAGTCGCGATACACGCGGAACCCGGCCTGCGCGCCGTTCCACTCTGCCAACGGCTGATCGGTCTGTGGTTCTGCCGCGCCCCACGCGCCCACGCGCCCCGGCGCATGCAAGGCAAAGCCATCGGGCGCGGCCAGGGCATACCCGGCGGCCTGCTTGGCCTGCGCGCCGGCATCCAGCGCGCTCACCAGCGTTTGGAAATAGTTGAGCCAGGGCGCATCCAGCGCAGCCCGCTGTGCGCCATCCTGATCTGTTACCCATGGCCGCACCGGCCCCACCAGCAGCCGCACGGCTGGATTTTCGGCGCGCACAATCTGCACCGCGTTGTCGGTCTGCGCTGGGGGCAGGCCGTAGCCGTTGAACAGCCGCGCGTACCATGCCGGCGTTACCGCGTGCTGTGGATCAAGGCTGTTGCTGCTCAATTCGTTGTAGCCGCTGCCCAGCACATAGCCATAGACGCCATTAAAACGTTCGTCGCCTGCAAGGCGGCGTAGATAGCTCAGATATTCGGCTACTGCTTCTGCATCGTCCACGGGCGGCAGGCTCTGCCCCTGGTCATAATCCACGCGCACCAGCACGCGCAGGCCCGCGGCCTCGGCCTGATGTACGCGCCATGCCAGATGATCCACGCCCCAATAGTCCTGCGCCGCCAGCCGCGCGTAGGTCAGGGCCACGTCCCAGCTCGCGCGGCCATGCCAATTGCGGCTGGGGCTGGCATCCACCGCCCCCAGCTTGGTGGGCAAAAGCACCTGGGAAACCGGCGTGGCCGCGCCCGCGTTCAGCGTGAATGATGATCGGCGCTGGCAGCCTGTGTCGCAGTCGTGGTAAAAGACCACCTCCGCAGGCTGATCCGCGGGCAGGGTAGGGAGCACGAAGGCCCAGGTGTAATACCCCGGCGCCAGGGTGCTCCACACTTGCACCGGGATGGGGCGGCCATTCACCGTGGCCAGCACATAGCGCCATCCCACCACATCGCTGATCTGCACAGTCACCGCGCCGCCGCGGCTATTGTCCTGGCTGATGCGCCAGCGCGGCCACGGCTCTGCCCAGGCGCTGTCGGGAGCGATTGTCACCTGGCCGCGAATCGGCAGCAACCAATACAGCACCACCGCAACCAGCACCCCGACGGCAACGCCCGCCCGCAGCAGCCAGGCGCGCCTGGTTTGATTCATCGTGTACCTCCCGCGGGCATACGCGCGGGCAGCATGAAGCTGACGCGCGTGCCGGTGTTGCTCCCCTCGGTCTGGCTTTCGGTCTGCAAGGCACTGCCGTGTTGGCGCAGAATCTCTTGCACCAGCGCCAGCCCCAGGCCGCTGCCCGCCTGTTCTGGCGGTGCCGCGCGGTAAAAGCGTTGGGTCAGATACGGTAAATGACGCGCGGCAATGCCGGGGCCGCTGTCGCTTACCATGCAGTGCAAGCCAGCCGGATCGCCGCGCAGGCTCAGTGCCACCCAGTCACCGGTGCGACCATACTTCACGGCGTTGTCCAGCAGGTTCAGCAGCACGCGCAGCAGCGCATCCGCGTTGCCGGAGATCGTAGGCAAGGGAGTATCTGCTTCCAGCCGCAGCGCGATTCCTTTGTGTGTCGCTTCGGGCATGCTCTGCTGGATGGCCAATTCCGCGATGGGGAGCATATCCAGCGGACGCTGGGGCAGCTCGGCGCTGGTTTCCAGCCGTCCCAGCTCCAACATGCTGTTGACAAGACGAATGGCGCGCTGGGTTTCTTCCTTGAGCAGGCCAAGCGACTCGGCGCGGGTGACATCGGACAGGCTGGCCAGCCCCTGCACCTCGGCGTGGGTCAGAATCGTCGCCAGGGGCGTGCGCAGTTCATGGCCGAGATCGTTGAGCAAGCGCTGGCTAGCCTGCGCGGCGCGCTGGGGATCGGTGGCGTCGAACAGCAAGACCAGGCGGCCATCGGCGCTGCACCACACGCGCAGCCAGTGGTCAGGCGGCAGCGTCATCAGGCGATAATGCCCCGGATCATCCGCGGCCTCGTGCAATAGAAGCCGCCCCTCGGTGGCCGCATTGGGACTGTCCAGGTGCAGCAAGCGCTGCGCGGCCGGGTTAACGGCCTGAATAGCGCCGTGTTCATCGAGCCATGCCACGCCAAAGGGAGCCATGCCTAGCGCGGCTATTTCATCACCACCGCTACGTCGCCGGCGATCCAGCCAAATTGCCCCACCGGCGCTCAGGATCAGCAGGGCAAACAGCAGGAAAATCACCAACTGCAAATCTAATGTAAGCATATCATGGGCATTATAACCCGCCACCTTCTACTGCCGCAAGTCACCCGCTCAGCCAGGCGTCGCCGCCGAGCGGGCGATAAAGTGACTGGACGAAGGAAAGATCCGCCGCGGCCGTAGCATGGCTGTGAAATTAAAAAAACTCCCCGCAAAGGGGGAGTTTTTAATCTTCAAGGTTCAGGACTGTGGTTAGTTATAGCCGCAGCTACCAGCGTTTTCTTCGCCAGTGTGGCTGTGCGAGGTGCGGAACGAGCTGCCGCAGCCGCACGAAGACACAGCCTGCGGGTTTTCGATATGGAAACCGCCGCCCATCAGGCTGTCGAGATAGTCAATGCGCGCGCCGTTGATGTAGAACAGGCTGGTGGGGTCCACAAACACCTTCATACCGTGCTGGTTGTACACCTCATCGCCGGGGCGCTGGGTGTTTTCAAAGGCCATGCCGTACTGCATACCGCCGCAGCCGCCGCCCTGTACAAACACGCGCAGGCCGAAATCCTCGGTCATGCCCTTTTCCTGCATGATACCGCGCAGCTTGCTCGCGGCTGATTCCGTAACGATTACGCCATCCGTTACCATCGTCTCTGGTTCCATCGTCATGGTTGTTGTCGTCATAAGATACTCTCCTGAGTTAAGAAGGATTAATATACCAAGTATGGAGATAAACAAGTATACAAGGGTGGAAAGCGCCGTAGCACCCACTTGTCTACGTATCTACTGCCTTATCCCCCAATCTGCGACATCACGCGCAGGTGAGGGATTTCGCCGCTGGGCAGGCCGTGTCCCCACGGTTTGTTCCAAACGGCATTGCGGATTAACTGTTGTAATTCGTCTACTGTACACCCATTACGCAGCGGGGCCAGTAAGTCAACTTCCCGATCACGCAAGAGACAGAGCCGCAGTTTGCCATCTGCGGTCAGCCGATAACGATTACAACCGGCGCAGAACGGTTCAGTCACCGTGCTGATGAAGCCCACCCGCCCGCGTGCGCCCGCGAGACGGAAGGGGCGGGCGGGATCCTGGCCATCATATCCGGCTACCGGATGCAGCGGGCCAAGCTCGCCTTCGATCAGCGCCCGCGTTTCCGCAGAGGTCACCACGGCTTCTTGCTGAAAATCAGCTACGCTGCCGACCGGCATCAACTCAATGAAGCGAATGTCCCAGGCGTGTTCCAGGCTGAGCCGGGCCAGGTCTACCACTTCGTTTTCGTTGAAGCCACGCGTCACCACTGCGTTCAGTTTGATCGTGCCGATGCGGGCGGCCTCGGCTGCGGCAATGCCATCCCACACGCGGCGCAGATCGCCCCAGCGGGTGATCCGGCGAAACTTCTCCGCGTCCAGCGTATCCACGCTGACGTTTAGATGTCGCAGGCCAGCTTGTGCCAGCGGCTCGGCCAACTCCGCCAGCAGCAGACCGTTGGTAGTCATGGCCACTTCGCGGATGCCGGAGGTGGCGGCAATTGCCCGCACCAGTTCGACTACGCCGGGCCGGATCGTTGGCTCGCCGCCAGTCAGCCGGATTTTGCTGGTGCCCAGCGCTGCCGCCGCGCGCACGATGGTTAAAATCTCGTCGTCTTGCAGTAACTCAGCGCGTGGCCGGAACTGCATCTGCTCTGGCATACAATATACGCAGCGCAGATTGCACGCGTCGGTCAACGAAATGCGCAAATAGTTGATCGTGCGGCCAAAGCGGTCACGTAATGCTCCGTCAGCAAGGGGAGCAGGTGGCAAGGCTTCGTCGCCCGAAAAAACAAGCGGTGACCACATGCTTTACTCAAGTCAATCGCGTCAGATGGCCAACGGATTAGGTTGCAATGCAATGCTGGTGCGACTGTGCTGGCTGAAAGTCGGGAGGTTGTCGTTGTGTCCGCCGACCTGATAGGTGCAGCGGCCACTGCCATCTACCATCCGGTTTACTAACTCCGGGGTGACGCCCAACAGCTTGCGCAGCAGGTGCATATCCATCGCACACAGCTCGCGGTGATGCTCCGACACTCCGGCATAAGGACAATTTAAGGTATGTAGCAGCAAACTACCGTCCTGGTGTTCGTAACGCGCCAAGTATCCGCGTTGGTTTAAAAATTCTACGGTCAGTTCAAGGCGCTTTTCCAGACCGGCATCCTGCGGCATTGGCGGAGCCAGTTGCGCTTCGCTCTCAGCCATGCGTTCCAGCATATCGTGCAGTTGTTCAGGCGGCAACAAGAGCTTCAGCTCGTCCAACATGCGCACCGCCAGCGTCTCATGGTTGCGCGGAAAATGTGCGTTGGCGGCCTCAGTCAATGTATATACCTGCAAGGGCCGTCCCACCGTGCCGCGCCGCCGCACCCGCGGCGCGCAGATCAAATTCTCGCTCTGCAACACGTCCAGGTGATGACGCACAGAAACCGGAGCCATCTCCAGTTTGCGGGCCAACTCGGCGACTGTGACATCGCCCTCTTCTTTTATGATTTCCAGAATACGATAGCGTGTTGTTTGCACGGTACTACACCTGCCAATGGTCTTGCCAAGGCGACGGCTTGCGATTCGCAGCAGCTTGAGATTTTGAGTGGCGGAATTATAACATAAACGTTTGCACCTGTCAATTCTTCTTAAATAGATCATATTAATTATGGTAAGCCAACGCCTTGACACGGCCTTGCCGCACCCGTATAATGCAGATGTGGCAGCAGGTTTACGCGGCAGCAGTCTTGCCCAGCGCGTCTGACAGCAGCTTTAGCAGTGAAAATTTGCACCACATCCCGTTTCAAGGTAGAATGAACAACCGTTGTACATCAGATGTACACGGTTCGCGTCCCAATCTCGATGATGAGTAACCCCGCTAATTTTCCTATGGATACTATTTCTGCTCCTGCTGAACAATTACCAACTGGCCCCCTGGCAGAAATCGCTCAGATTTCCGTCGCGCAGGATGGCGATGTCAGTGCGGTTAATGCGTTGTTAAGCGACGGCTGGAAGCTGCTGCATGTGGGACACACCCATGAGCACACAGTCTATGTGCTCGGCAAGACAGCCGCTCCCAGCAAGCGTCGAACCGGTTTTACTTCCTAAAAGTGATCAAGTCATCATGCTTTCCGTGAAAGCTTGAAAGGACGGAGCAATGGCAGAACTGCCGCCGGGCGTCGCTCAAGTGCCCGAAGAAGTGCAATCGAACGTGCTGCTCACCACGGTGGATTTTATCTACAACTTGGGACGCAGCTTTTCGGTCTGGCCCATGACCTTTGGTCTGGCTTGCTGCGCGATTGAGTTTATTGTCACCGGCACAGCTCGCTATGACATGTCGCGCTTCGGCATGGAAGTTGCCCGACCTTCACCCCGCCAATGCGATATGCTCATTGTATCCGGCACGGTCACCAAGAAGATGGTGGTGCCGATTGTGCGTCTGTACAATCAGATGGCCGAGCCGCGCTATGTGGTAAGCATGGGAGCATGTGCTACCGGCGGTGGCCCCTTTAAAGAAGGCTACACTGTGGTGTCGGGCATTGACAAGTTCCTGCCTGTGGACGTGTACGTCCCCGGCTGCCCACCCACGCCGGAAGCGCTGCTGCATGGCTTCATTGCCTTGCAGCAAAAGATCCGCCGTCAGTCCATCCGCACCGTGCCGTGGTATCGCAAAGAGTACACCGGCGAAATTCCAATTCCGGTGCTGGGGCCAGATATTTTCAGCAGCGACCCTGCCGAGATGAAGCGCGTGCGAGAAACCACCATGCAGCGCATGATGAGCTCTCGCGCCAAGAACCTGCCTGCCATTACCGCCATGCAAACCGACGGTGACGGTCTTCAGATCGCATTGCATAACCCAGGGTTGGCACAGGAACTGACCGGCTGGAAGCTGGAGACCGGCGACGGTGACAGTTTCACCTTTCCGCCCGGCTTTGTGTTGATGTCGGACAGCACCGTGCAGGTCTTGAGCGGCACCAGGGCCGTAGCCACTACGCCCAACGACCTGCTCTGGACGCGCACAGCCGCGGCCCAGGCTTCTGGCTCGGCCAAGTTGGTGGATGCCACCGGCAACACCGTTTCAACCTTCAGCTACCAGGCGAGGACGCAATGACTGAGGTAACTGCTGAGACAACCCTGCCCTACAACGATGTCATGCCAGGCGCAGTGCTGGCCCAACAAGCTGGCATCGGCGACGAGAGCTTGCTGGTTGCGCCGCAAAGCCTGCCGGGCCTTGCCGAGTATCTGCGCGACAACGAGGGCTATGACCTGCTGTCGAACCTGACCGCGGTAGACTATCTGGGTTTCCCTGGCCGCACGGCAGCCAATCGCTTTGAGGTGGTTTATCATCTCTATTCCACGGCGCGCGGCGGTGGGCCGAAGGTGCTGAAGGTTCAGTTGCCGGAAGACGATCCGAATGTGCCTTCACTCATTCACGTTTACCCCGGCGCCAATCTGCAAGAGTTGGAAGCCTACGACTTGTACGGTATCCGCTTCATGGGCCATCCCAACCTGCGCCGCATTTTGTTATGGGAAGGCTTTCACGGCCACCCCATGCGCAAGGACTGGAAAGAACCCTACTTCGAGGCTGATAGCAAGCCGTTCAAGAGTCGCCATCCGGGTGGGCACTATACCTGGGCGGAAGATCGTACACCATGGGGCAACAACGTCAACTATCCCGACGGTTTTGACCCCGACACCTGGGCGCAGCCGGTGACGATCAACCCGCTGGCGCATCTTACTAACGGGCATGAGCCGCCCGGCGAGCTAAAAACCCAACGCATCGTGGTCAATATGGGGCCACAACACCCCAGCACCCACGGCGTGTTCCGCATGATCGTGGAGCTGGAAGGCGAGACGATTACCGCGCTGGAACCGGAGATGGGCTATTTGCACCGCAACCATGAGAAGATCGGTGAACGCAACACCTATCTCATGAACATGCCCTACACCGACCGGCTCGACTATCTCAGCTCGATGTCGAACAACCTGGCCTATGCCATTGCGATGGAAAAGCTACTGGGCGACGCATACAAGCCGCCGGAGCGCGCCGAATATCTGCGCGTGATCATGGCCGAGCTGACCCGAATCGTCAACCATCTCTTCTCGGTCGGTACTTTCCTGAACGACCTCGGCGCATTCTTCACCCCGATGCTGTACACTGTGCGCGAGCGTGAGCTAATCCTCGACCTGTTCGAGAGCGTGTCAGGCAGCCGCATGATGTGCAATTACATGCGCTTCGGCGGCGTGGTCAAGGATTTGCCGGCAGGCTGGCTGGATACGTGCAAGGAAATGGTCTTCGAGCGCCTGCCGCGCAAGATGGACGAATTCGACAACTACCTGATCGGCAACGAAATCGTCAAGGAGCGCTGCATTGGCGTAGGCTATCTATCGGCACAGGATGCAGTGGCGCTGAGTTGCACCGGCCCACAACTGCGCGGCAGCGGCGTAGCGTATGACGTGCGCAAGGCCGAGCCGTATTCGATCTATGACCGCTTCAATTTCGACGTGGTGGCCTACGATGGTTGCGATGTCTACTCGCGCTTCCTCGTGCGCATGGGTGAGATGCGCGAAAGCCTGAAGATTTTACAGCAGGCGATCAACCAGTTGCCGGAAGGCCCGATCCAGGCCGAAAAGGCGCAGGGCAGCTACACCGTCAAGCCACCAGTCGGCGATGTCTATGGTCGCATCGAAAGCCCGAAGGGCGAACTGGGCTTCTATCTGGTTTCCAACGGCGCAGGCAACCCCTGGCGCTATCGCGTGCGCCCGCCGTCATACATCAATTTGAATGCACTTGCGCCGATGGCAGTTGGCAACAAAGTAGCCGACTCGGTCATTATCCTGGGCGCAATTGACATCGTACTGGGCGAAGTAGACCGGTAGGAAATGGTTAGCGGCTGACGGCCAAGGGTTAACCTGCCGCCGACCACTGTTTCCTGCTCACTGATCTGACACGGAGGCTCCATGTTTGGATCTGGACTGATCAAAGGCTTAGGCATTACGTTCAAGCGTTTTGCCGATACCTACGTTGACGACATCAAGCGCATTCCCAGTCGCTACGCGTACGGGCACGATACCATTCGTCAGACACCTGAAGAAACGGGCCTCTTTACGATTCAGTATCCCGAAGAAAAGCGCGAGCTACCAGAGCGCTTCCGCTATATCCCGATGCTGATCTATGATACACCCAAGCAGGAAGACCGTTGCACCGCCTGCGGTATCTGCGCCAAGGTGTGCCCTACACAGTGCATTTGGATCGTGCGCGACACCGACGAAAACGGCAAGCCTGTTCCGCGCCCCGGCGAGTTCTATATTGACGCGTCCATCTGCATGAGCTGCGGCTTCTGCTCGGAGTTCTGCCCGTTCGACGCGATCAAGATGAATCACGACTACGAGTTGGCGGTTTACGAACGCTTCCCGAACCTGATCTACAACCTGACCGAATTGACCGTGCCGGTAGAGTACTACGCTTCGATTTATCCGACGCAGTATGCCGAGGAAGAAGTACGCCGCGCGGAAGAAGAAGCCAAAAAAGCCGCCAAGCAGGCTGCCCGCGGCGCTAAACCTGGCAAGGAAGCTCCTGCCAAGCCCGCCGCCGAGAAACCCGCGGCAGAAGCCAAGCCAGCACCGGCTGCCAAGCCTGCCGCGCCCAAGCCTGCCCCGGCCAAGGCCGCACCCGCGGCTGACAGTCTCTTTGCCCGCCTGCCCAATCCCGCCAAGACCTCCGGTGGTTACACCGCGGAGGAAATCGCCCAGCGCCGCATGCTGGCCTACGAACGCTACAAGGCGCGCAAGGGGCCGGATGCCAAGGTGCTGCACGGCGCAAGTGGCGCTGTAGCCGCCGCGGCTGCCGCGGTCGCCCCAGTCGCAGAAGTAGTCGCCGACGCGGTGGAAGCGGTCAGCGAGCCGGTTGCACCGGTGGTTGAGCCGGCCAAAGCCGCTGCGCCGGTAGCAGCCAAACCAGCAGCCAGCGCGCCCGTTGCAGGCGACGTTTTTCATCGCCTGCCCAACCCGGCCAAGACCTCCGGCGGCTACACCGCGGATGAGATTGCCGAGCGCCGCAAGGACGCTTACGCACGCTACAAGGCACGCAAGGGCGCGGACGCCAAGCAATTGCATTAACGCATCGCTGATTTGATCTTCTGAAGGAGTCCGGCCCGCACCTCTGTGCCCTTGCCGGACTCCTTTGTTTATAGCCATTGAACACCCTGCTCGCCTGTTTCGTTCACCTCCAGGAGGACTGCTATGGGACTGTTGTACACCTTTCACGGCCACGCCTGCTTTAGCCTGGCAGGCGATGACACGACCCTGCTGTTCGATCCATTTCTCACGGGCAACCCCGTGGCGCGCCTTGCCGCCGCGGACATCAAAACCGATTACGTGCTGGTTTCCCACGGTCACTTCGACCACATGCCCGACGCCCCGGCGATTGCCAAAGACAACGATGCGCTGCTAATCAGCAACCTGGAGATTTGTCACTGGATGAACCAACAGGGCGTCGCCAAAACGCACGGGATGCAGCCCGGCGGCGCATACAATTTCCCCTTTGGTCGCGTCAAGCTGACCATCGCACACCACGGCTCGATGCTGCCCGACGGAGCCAATGGCGGCGTAGCTGTCGGCTTTCTGTTGGACCTGGGCGGACGCCGCGTCTATTACACCGGCGACACCGCGTTGTTCATGGATATGCAGCTCTATGGCGACGAGGGCGTGGATGTGCTGATCCTGCCTATCGGCGACAACTTCACGATGGGCCCAGCTGACGCGCTGCGCTGCGTGCAGTTCGTCAAGCCGAAGGTAGTCATCCCGCTGCATCACGATACCTGGCCGCCCATCACGCAGAACGCAGTCGGGTTTGCCGAGATGGTGCGTGCGCAGACCGGTGCGCAGTGCTATGTGGTCGGCGTTGAGGAATCCATCGAATTGTAAACACCCTGCAAGCTGGCTGCACGGCTGCGTGACAAGGCACAAGCGCGCAGCCGTGTTTTTGTGCAGGTCTTGTTGTCGTTGCGTGTAAACTGGAAGCACGCTGGCTTCCCTTTTTGGGAAAATGTGGTAAGCTATAGGGCCTGACGTAACCCGACCATCGGCCTGGCAGCTTTTGCGGGTTCGCTAGTCCAATTCAAAAATAACAGCGAGATGTTTGCATGATTAGTATGTATCCCAAAGCGGAAATTCTGTTTCCGCCCAAGCTCATCCCAACGCTGCGCGATCTGCGCGGCGAAGAGTGGGCCGAGCTGGTGACCAGTGTATCCCGGCTGCCGGAGACCGATCCGGCGGTATTGTCGTTCTGTCTGATGATGATCGAGCTGAACGGTTGTCTGAACTGCTATGCGGGCAGCTACAAATTCATGCGCGGCTGCCCGGCCTGCGCCAAGCAGACGATTATGCAGTTTAAGGGCACGGACAGCGAGCTGGTGGAGCTGTACCAGCAGGCGCAAAAGCAGATTGCCGGCTATCTGGCGGCCAACAGCCGCCTCGCGGGCAACGATCATTCCCGCGGCCGGCGCGCTTGATATGACCCCACACGCATCCATCGCCGTGATCGGCGCGGGGATCGCCGGGCTGGCCGCGGCCTACGACCTGATCGAAGCCGGTCACAGTGTGACCATTTACGAAGCAGCGCCGGAAGTGGGTGGGCTGGCCGCAGGCTTCAAAGCGCCCCATTGGGACTGGACGCTGGAAAAGTTCTATCACCACTGGTTTGCCAGCGACAAGCACATGCTGGGGCTGATTGACCGGCTCGGCTGGCGCGACGATGTACTCTTTCCGCGGCCTTATACCGTCGTTTACTACGAAGGCAAATTCTACCCCCTCGATTCCTATGTGGAAGCGGCCAAGTTCACGCTGACGAAGTTTGGCCCGCTGGGTTTGGTGCGTTTCGGTGCAACGGGTGTCTACCTGCGCATGACCTCCAACTGGCAGCCGCTGGAAAAGGTGACAGCCGACACCTGGATGCGCCGCGCCGTGGGCACGCGCATCTACAACGCGCTGTGGCGACCTTTGCTGGTCGGCAAGTTCGGCGAGGAAAACCTAGACGTGGTGAACATGGCCTGGATGTGGGCGCGCATTCATGCGCGCACGACGCGACTGGGCACGTTTGTTGGCGGCTTCCAGGCCTTTCTCAATCGCTTTGCTGCGCGGCTGCGCGACGGCGGTGTGACGCTGCGGCTGAACACGCGCGTGACGCAGATCAGCCCGGCGCAACCTGACGAAGCAGGCAAGCTGGCCGTACACACAGCGGATGACCGCATGCTGTACGACGCGGTGCTGTCCACCAGCTCGCCCGCCTTGATGGCGCGGCTGACCCCGGATTTACCCGCGGACTACTCGGCGCGCCTGGCCGCGCTGAAGTCCATCGGCGCGGTGGTGCTGGTGGTGACGCTGGATCGCCAGTTGACGCAGTACTATTGGCACAGCCTGCCCAAAGAAGCGGGCTTCCCCTATTTGGCGATGGTGGAGCATACCAACTTTATCGGGCCGGAGCATTACGGCGGCGATCATATTCTGTATCTGGGTGACTATCTGGAGCCTGACCACGAATACTTCCACTTGAGCAAGGAGGAGCTGCTGGAGCGCTTCCTGCCTTCGTTGCTGCGCTTTAACCCTGACTTTGACCGCAGTTGGGTGAAAGATTCCTGGCTGTGGCGCGCGGCTTATGCGCAACCTGTACCGCCGGTCAACCATTCGCAGAACATTCCTTCCATTCGCACGCCGCTGCCTGGCTTGTATTTTGCCAGCATGAGCCAGGTATACCCGTGGGATCGAGGGACAAATTTCGCCGTCGAGATCGGCCGGCGAGCGGCCCGTTTGATGCTGGAAGATAGCGCGCAGGGTCAATTGGCTCCGCGTATGGATTACGGGGGAGTTACGACGGCGGATCGGCCCCCGGGATGACTT
>JBAQWV010000045.1:0-30020 GCA_049299095.1 Anaerolineae bacterium
GTGGTGCACCGGTGGCTGTACCCGCGGGCGCTGGCCAGCTCGATTGTCCCTATTGTGGCAGCCGTCTGAATATTCATCGTAGCAGTCACCCCGCGGCGCAACCGCCTGCGCCTGCTGTACCGGAAGCTATGCGCCTGCCCGCGCCCGTGCCCACGGCGCAAGCGAGGCCGTGGTATCGCACCTTTATCTGGATGGCCCTGCTGTTCATCGTGTTTCCGCCCGCGTGGGCGCTGGTGATCTTGTTGGACAAGCAACAGCCGCGCGGCTGGAAGATTGCCGCGGCGCTGCTGCTGATCTGGATGGCCGCGGCGATTTTGATTCGACGGGCTGCAGGATGACGACGCTACGCAGGCTGGCTTGGCCGGATGATCGGCCCGCGTTGCTGGCTTTGGACACCTCATTCAGCACGGATAGGGTGTATCAGGTGATCGGCAGGGCGGACGCGTGGCGGCTGGAGACAGCCGAGGTGTCGCCGCTGCGCCATAAGAGCTACGACTTGACGCATGAGGTGGACGACTGGCCCACGTTTGAGCATGTGGCCGTGGCCGAGGAGGCTGGGCGCGTAGTGGGTGTGGCCGCGCTCAAACAGGTGCGTTGGAATCGTCGTGCCGAGCTGTGGCATTTATATGTGGATCGCACGGCGCGCGGGCGCGGTGTGGGGCGCTTGCTGCTAGAGCAAGCGGTGCAGGTCGCACAATGCTGGGATGTGCGGGCTGTCTGGCTGGAAACGCAGACCATCAACTATCCCGCCATCCAGTTTTACCGGCGTATGGGGTTCATCTGGTGTGGTCTCGATACATCGTTGTACGATCCGCAGGGGATGGGCAGCGACGAAGCTGCGCTCTTTTTTACGCGCGCGCTGGATCATCTATGAACGCACTGCTGGCCTGGCTGCTGCGGGACGATTCTCCCTACTTGTACGAGTTTTTGCTGGTGGGGCGCTATGAAGCAAATCAAAAAGCCCTCCATTGTGGAGGGCTTTTACCAAGGTGGCCCATACGGGACTCGAACCCGTGTCCCAGCCTTGAGAGGGCTATATCCTGGGCCGCTAGACGAATGGGCCTTGGTACAGGGGAGATTTTATCTGGTCGTGGGCGCTTTGTCAAATTTACGACGGTTCAGCCGCGTGGTCGGGCAACTGCAAGGCCGTGCGCGTGACCCCCTGCGTGCCAATGGCAGCCAGCAGCTCCGCGGCTGTACGCTGCAAGTCGGGGTGCACCACGTCCGGTGCGATCTCAGCCAGCGGCGCGAGCACAAAGGCGCGTTCAGCCAACCGCGGGTGCGGGATCGTCAGCGCTGGCGTCTCCAGCACCAGGTCGTCGTACAGCAGGATGTCTATGTCAATCAGCCGCGGGCCGAAGCGAAAGGTTGCCTGTCGCCCCAGGTGCTGCTCAATCTGCTTGACGAAGCGCAGCAGCGCGGCCGGGCTGAGCGTTGTTTCACCGGCGCACGCGATGTTGAGGAAGTCCGGCTGCTCGGCGTAGCCTATTGGCGTGGTTTCGTATAGCGAGGAGACGCGCGTCAGTGGGACGCGTGCGCGCAAAGCATGCAAAGCCTCGGCTAGAGTCTGGGCGCGGTTGCCCAGATTCGAGCCGAGGCTGAAATAAACATGAGCCATGCGGGTTAGCGGCGGCGACGTGAGAACATACCAAGGACGAGTAGGAAGATCGCCGCGCCGATGATTGAGTAGATTAGCGCGGTGAGGTTCCAGCCGACCGTGAGCGTGCCGTCGTTGAGCAGGCCGAAGATCGCACCGCCGATGAATGCGCCGATTACGCCGACGATGATGTTCATCAGGCAGCCCTGACGGTTGTTGCGGCCCGTGAGAATGCTGGCTAGCCAGCCGACCAGTGCGCCGAAGAATACCCACGACACGCAGCCCAGGTTGGATTGAATCAAATCCATGATGAAAGTCCTTTCTTTGGAGAATAGAACGCAGTCCTGCTGGTTCTGAACACTATACGCTTAACGGTCGCCTTTCGTTACGACCTCAGCCACAGTAAGATAGTCATAGGTGGTGATTTCGTAGGGATTTCCGTCGGGATCGGTGAAGTAGAGCGACCAGGAAAGCGCGTGATCTTCCAGGCGCAGCGGGCTATCGCCCAGATGTGTGGCCAGGTGAGTGCGCCACGCCAGGAATTGCTCTGCCGACGCGGACAGGGCAATGGTTGAACGACAGGGCGCCGCGCGGGCCTGAAACAACGCGAGACGAACGGTGTCTGTGGCATTTGCCAGGAACAAAGGGCCGCCATCAACTGCCCACTGTGCGAAGCGCGGCACGCGCGTCAGCCCAAGAACCTGTGCGTACCAGACTTCGGCCGCGGCGCGGTCCGCAACGAACACATGGATATGGTCAACTTGTTGGAGCTGCGGCGTTGTGGTCAATTCTGTTCACCTGATAGGATGATTGGCGCGGTTGGTTAGGGTAAATCAAGTGGAGTTACGCAGTTGGTGTCATGGCGAGACGGCGCATCCCGTCTCGCAGGCGGTAGGGCAAAGGAAGCAACTTTCGTTTGACACGCAAAGTGTGAGGTCCGCAGGGCCAAAGCAGCGCTCTGCCGAATTGCCGCAAGCCTGTCATTTCGAGGAGTGCAGCGACGAGAAATCTTGCGGTTCTGCGTGACGACAGGCAGGATTTCTCACAGTTCCGGCACTCGAAATGACGACTTTATTGTCAACTGCGTAAGTCCTATCAAGTATAAAGCCTGTCTGTACCCTCGTCAAGTGAGATTCTCTCCAAGCCGCAAAGGGCCGGTTCAGTTTCGCCGTGGCTTCGTGGCGGTGAGCCGGTGGGTTTCAACCACCGGGGCGATACGCGCCTGCAACGGGGCTATCGAGAAACTTACCCGCCCGATCATCCTGTGGCGCGCGGGCGGTCAGACGTTGCTTCTTTCCGCCAGCCCGCTTGAGCGGGCTTCGTGTCGCATCAGCCGGTGGGTTTCAACCACCGGCCATACACACCCGGCGCTGAAGCTTTGTCGGCGGCGGCGACGGCGGCGTTTCAACTGGCGCTAAAACCCCCAGGCGACACGCCTGGCGCTGAAGCTGCCAGGCTACCAGACGACGCCCCGTCAACGGGGCTACCCGATCACCCCGTGGCGCGCGGGCGGTCAGACGTTGCTTCTTTCCGCCAGCCCGCTTGAGCGGGCTTCGTGCCGCATCAGCCGGTGGGTTTCAACCACCGGCCATACACACCCGCGCCGAAGCCGCCAGGCTACCAGGCAATGCCCTCTCCGGCGAGAGGTTGCATCTCGCATTGACGGTTGTGTGCAATACGCATGAACGCCTGCTTGGAACGACAGAATCCCCGGCTTTTGAGAAGCCCCGCGCGTACTCCCCGAAAAAACAGACCTGCGAAGTCCGCAGGTCTGTTTGCTGATAACTACTGACGATTTATTGTCCAGCAGTAAGCTGGAAACTGTCAAAGAACGCCTGTATCACATCTGGTGTCGCCTTGCTGGTCTCTTGTAGACTGATTAACTGGTACAGACGGTCCTTGGTCAGGATCACGCGCGCAGTGCCGGTGATGTCAGCGTTCAGGGGCGAAGCGTCCGGCGCGATATTGAAGGTGAACTCACGCGCGGGGAAGCCATCCACGGTAATGCGCTTCTCGTCCACCAACGTGCCAGACACGTTGCCAATCGCGCCATCGCGGCCGCCATCCAGCATGGATTGGACAAATTCTTCATCGCCGGTGGCGATAGTTTCCGCGATGCTTTCCGGGAAGCCATTTTGCCCAACCAGAACCATGTGGTTGTCTGCCTCCACGCTGTACATCGCCACGGTGATATCGCCCGCTTCCGTGGGCACGGTTTGCTCATCCGCTTCCGGCTCCTTGGGCATGCGCACGGTGAAGCTGGTATCCGGCGCAGTAAACGTGACCCAGCCATCCAGCAAATCCGGCGTTGGCGTCGGCTCGGCGGGTGCTGCGGTCGCCGCGGGTGCAGCGGGCGTGGCAGCGCCGCCACCGCAGGCTGCGAGCAAGGCCATCACGACCAATAAAACGATACCCAGGGACACTCTCTTGTGTGACATACACGTCTCCTTCCTTGACCTGACCTGCAAAAGCGATAGAACCGGCAGCCCAGAGCGGGCTGCCGGGTGGTACTCACGATCCAAATGCTGCCGCTCCACTCTGAATATCCAGTATATCAATAACGCCGTTGCAATTCAAATCGTGCAGGAATGAATAGTTGTTGGCGTTGAACGCGCTCCAGCGTTCGGCGATTGCCACGATATCCAGCACCGTCACCTGGCCGTCGTTGTTCACATCTGCCTCACCCGGACATTGCACCACCAGCAGCGCGCCCGCAGTGTCCGCGGCCGCGCTGCTGGTCGAGTCGGCTGTGCCGGTGAAGGGGAACGTGCCGGGCTGGCTGGCCCGCACCGTCACCAGGTTCGCCACAGTCATGTGCGGCGGCAGCGTGAAGCTGTCAAGCTGCTGCGCGGTCACTTGCAGGTTCGGTGCGGCCACATCGAAGGTGTAGGCCGTCTCGATGTTGCCGGTGTTGGTGATCAGCAGCATGTAGGTCGCTTCCAGCGTCTGGCTGATCGTCTGGCTCACCGGCAGCCAGCCCACCTTGACCCCCTCGTAGTCGCTCAGGGTTACGCCGGTGGTGTCCTCGCTGACGATAGCACTGTTGGCATTCGAGCGCGCAGCCGCACCCAGCAGCAGCGTACCCGGCAGGGCAAAGTCCAGCGGCCCGGCGGTGAGCTGCACGGTCTGGCCTGCTCCGGGGGCCAACGTCACCGTGGATGGCGTGATCTGGGCCGCGCCTGTGAACACGCCGAACACGCTCAGGGTGTAGGTGTCGGCCACACTGCCGCGGTTGGTAACGCGCAACTGCCACGTGCCTTGCTGCGTGGGGAGCAGCGAGGCAGGCCCGGACAGGAAGGCGATCTCAACCCCGCGCGTGCCCACCTGCACGGTGGCGCTATCCTCAGCTTCCGGCGGCACGGGCAGGTCAGCTTGCGACAGGGCGCGCACGGTGACGGGATAAGCGCCCGGCGCAGTGCCCGCCGGTGGTGTCACCGTCAACCGCAGTTGTGCCGCGTTGAAGGCCCGCGCGGGCAGCGCCAGTTCACTCACCGGTGCGCCATGCGCCGACAGCGCCACGTTCCAGCCCGCCGGTGCGTCTACGTCGAGCGTGTACACGTCGGCCAGGTCGCCCAGATTGCTGATTGTGGCGGTGAACACCGCGGTGCTGCCCGGCCCAGCAGGAACGGTTTCCGGCGCGAGCGTTACTCCGGCGCTCATCCAGCCAACGCCCACGGCAAGGGCATCGCTTTGTGCGGTTGCGCCGCCGCCGCTTGCCGCTGCCAGCACGGTGAACGGGTTTGGCCCCGGCATCACCGGCGTTGCGGTGAAGGTGGTTTGGGCGCTGCTGTGAGCCGCCACTGGCAGCGAGGCGGGCAGACTGGCTTCAGCCAGCCCGCCGCTGCTCAACGTGTAGGTGCGCGCCGTCGCCTCCAGGTTGGTGATGGTCAGCGTGTAGGTGAGCGGCTGGCCGACCAGTCCGCCCTGCTGCGGGGGCGTAATCGCCATTTCGACGCGCGGCCCCAGCGCCAGCAGGCGGCCCGTGGCCTGGTCTTCTCCGCCCAGATCGGTACTGACCTGCACCATGAAGTCCCAGGTAGCGACCGCGGCATCGCCAGGCGGCGTAACCTGCAACGAAGCGGAAACGCTGGCCTGGCCCGGAACGACCACCGACGCGGGCAAGCTCCACCAACCCGCCGGCAAGCCGATCACCTCCAGCGTGTACACGCGGCTGGCCGCGCCCGGGTTGCTGAGTTGTACCGCATAGGTCGCCGTGGCCCCGTTGCCCGCGCTTTGCTCCGCCGGATCGAGCGCGATGATGTGGGGCGCGCTGACGTAGAGCGGCGGCAGGGTCAGTCGGTTGATGCCGCTGTTCAGGTGATAAAGCATTTCGCTGCTCTGCGCCACCTGCCGCGCCTCGCCCGGTTGCAGCGCGCCCACCAGGCTGGCGAAGGTGCGGGTGATCACCGGCTGCGTGGCGTCCTGGCTGTATTGCCAGCGGTAGATCGGATCAGCCAGCAGGCTGGGCGGGGCATTGAAGGTATCGGTCAGCACCGTGATCGCCTCCAGCCCAACGGTGTGGGTCAGCTCCACGCTGAACACCGGTAGCGGCTGCGGCTCGTTGGTTTGCGTGCGGTAGGTGTTGTGTACGTTCCAACTGTTGGCCTCGGTCGCGGGCACGCTCAGGTCATCGTTGACGTTGGTGATGTGATAGGTTTGCTGGTTCCACAAGGCGCGGGAGGAGGCCCAGGCCGCGCCCATGCCGAAGACACGCGGGCCGCGCAGGCTGGCCGCCACGATCTCGGCCTGACCGTCGTTGTCCACATCGAGGATGATCGGATGATCGGAGCCGGTGATGCTGTATACCAGCGGTTCGTAGAACAGCACACTGCCATCTGCGCCGTTGTAGATGGTGAAGCCCTGCTCGCGGCCTGTCCAGGCGACCTCGTAGATGCCGTCGCCGTTCAGGTCCAGCACCGACGCCGAATTGGCCGAAGTGCCGTCCTCAGCGATCACATCCCACAGCAGAGAGCCATCGGCGTTGAGCGCGTAGAGTTTGCCGGTTTGGCCCGGTGCAAATTCGTGCTTCATGCCGGTGACGATCTCCACCTCGCCGTCGCCGTCAATATCGGCAATGCTGACGCCGCCCGGATTACCCGGCTCCAACACGGTGTTCCACACGGTCGAGCCATCCGCGTCCAGCACAGTCACGTTGCCGTTATGGCTGATCACGATCTCCGGCCCCGGGTCGCCGCCCGGCTGCTGGCCGTCAATATCGCCCACTGCGTGCGAGCCAAGCAGACCGTTCAGCCCGTTGGTGCGAATGGCCGGGGTGATCGTGCGCGTCCATTCTAGCACCGGCGCGCCCAGGTTGAAGTCGTACAGGCGCACTTCTGTGGGGCGGCCTGCTGCGCCGTCGCCATAGTCCGCGGCGATGATGTCGAGCCGCCCGTCGCCGGTGATGTCGGCCAGCAGCGGCGCGATGGCGTAGTCGGTGAAAGCGGTACTCCACAGCACTGTGCCGTCGCCGTCCAGCACCGCCACAGTCTTGTCGGCGTTGGTGACGATCTCCGCTTCCGGGTCGCCGTCCACGTTGCCAATGGCCGGCGCGCTCATGATATCGAAGCCCTTGAGCGCGGTGTTGCTCCAGTATAGCGTGCCGTCGGCGTGATAAACGCGCAGGTCTTTGCTGGTGTGTACCACGATTTCGCTGCCGGGCGCACCATCCAGCTCGGCCAGAGCAATCGAGCCGATCAGGGCACGGTTTACCGGCGCGCCGCCGATGTCTACCGTCCACAGGATCGGGTCGCCGTCGCCGCTGTCGCCGCCATCGGCTCGGTAGACGAACAGCTTGCCCCAAATCGCCGTGGTGTCAGAGCCGAAGACCAGCTCCACCACGCCATCGTTGTTGATGTCACCTGCGGCCATGCCGCTGACCATGCCGATGCTGCCGAAGAAGGGCGCGCCGTTGCCCGCGGGGGTGTCGTCGTACCACTCCACCAGCGGCATCACCGGTGTGAGCGTGGTGGGATTAGCCACAAAGCCATCCACACGCATGTTGCTGACATTGCTGACGCGCACACTATGCGGCCCAGTGCCCAGCCCGGTGTAGTAGAAGGCTATCGGCGAATCGGTGAAGTCGTAGTCTACCGTGACCGTTTCTATCAACACATCGTCAATGTACACCTCGATCTGCGGGCTGTTGTTGCGGCTGAAGGCGTAGAAACCCAGCGTGTCGCCCACGAAGTTGTACCAGATGTTGGCACCGGTCGTGTTGTTGACGCCGCTGTAGTCACCATCGAAGCCGTTGGCCGCGGCTACCGTATCCAGGTAGGTGCTAAAGAAGATGCGCCCATTGTGTTCAGCTTTGTCGGCGTTGCTGAAGCTGTCCGGCATCGCGGTGCCATCGTATACGTCAATGTAGTCCAGCCAGACGTTGGGCTGTGTGCCGGGCGGTGATGGTGTACCGTTGACGCGTACTGTCACCGTGTGCGCGCCCGCAGCCAGCCCGCCATACTGGAACGCCTTCACAGTTTCGTTTGCGCTGTACAAATCCACCACGCCCTGACTGACGCCGTCAATCAGCACTTCAGCCTGACCGGCATTGCTGCGCGTGCGGAAGCCGATGCTCACCCAGGTGCCGTTGAAGTCCAGACTGATCGCGTCGTTAGTGGTTGTCGAGCCAGCGGTGTACGATCCACTGCTAATGAGTGAACTGGTCAGGAACCACGACTGCGGTCGCTGTATAAAGGGCCAGCCATTGTAGCGCAAGGCCGGGTTGTCTTCCTCATAGCGCACAATGCCGCTGTAGCTGGGCGGGGTGAAGAAGGGCGCTGTGCCCGGCGTGCTGAACGCGTCTATTGCCAGCTCGCTGCGGTAGCGCTGGATTTGCAGCACGTGCAGCCCCGCGCCGAAGCCGTTGAAGGAGAAGGTGCGCGGCGTGGTCAAGTCGCTGTACAGGTTGATATACCCTACGAACTCGCCGTCCACCCGCGCGATGGCGAACTGATCGCCGTCGCTGCGCGCCATGCCGTGGAAGCTCACCGAATCGCCGTTGAAGGGGAACCACATCGAAGCCTGGTTCGCCAGCCCCTCGCGCGCGTAGGAGCCACCGCTGGCGCTGGCATCCACGGTTGCCAGGTTCCAGTCGGCACTGCGCAGCACGCGGCTGTCGTTTTGCTCGAACAGGCCGTTCGGCAGCGCCGAGCCGTTCCAAACGTCCACGTAGTCGAAGTAGATGCGTGCGCTGCTGCTGTTGCCGTGCGCCGTGCCCAGCACCTTGATGGTGAGGGTATGGCTGCCCGCGGCGAGGCCGTCGTAGTACACGCTGGGGAAGTCAATGTCGGGGTGATAGGTGTCCAGCACATCGCGGCTGACGCCGTCAACAAAGATTTCGGCCTGCCCGCCGAAGCGGTTCGCCAGGAAGCCCACCCCCACGGCAACGCCGCTGAAGCTGAAGCTCACCGTGTCGTTGGCCGTGCTGGACCAAATCACCTGGCCCGCGCTGGCTCCGCCCTCCTGACTGCCCGCGAGCCGGGTCCAGGTTGTCGCGGTTTGCGTGAAGGGTACGTTGTTGTACAGCAACGCGGGCCAATCTTCCTCATACCGCTGAAAGGCAGTCGTGGCTGGGGGTGTGTAGAAGGGGGCTGTGCCCGGCTGGCTGAAACGGTGGATGGTGTCATTGGTCTGCCAGCCGTGCAGCGTTGCCACATGGATGCCCGGCCCGAAGCCGTCGAAGGACCAGGTGGGTGTCACCACACCGGATGCCTCCAGGTCTAACGTCGCCTGATACACGTCGTCTACGTACAAGCGCACCTTGCGCACCGTGCTGTCGTTCCATGCCTGATAGCTGAAGCTGTCGCCGGTAAAGGGGAACCAGGCGTTGCCGGTGTTGCTGCGCAGATATTGCCCCGGCGGTGCAATCGCCGTTTGCAAACTCCAGCCGCTCAGATAGAGCCGATCCAGCGTGGCATGGTTGAAGTCGCCGTCCGGCAGAGACACGCCATCCCAAACGTCTACGAAGTCGAGTTTCACGCGGCCATTGCCCTGCGCCACCAGCAGGATGGTATGGTTGCCCGCGGCGAAGTTGCCGAGCGTGAAGCTCACCGGTTCCACCTCGCGGCGATAGGTGTCGAGTATGCCCTGGCTGACGCCGTCCAGGAAGATTTCCACGCTGCCTGCGTCACTCTCGCCCAGGAAGCCCAGCGCGGCCCAAGAGCCATCCACGGTGATGGCGGCGCTGTCCGCGGCGGTGCTGGACCAGATGTGTTGTTCGCGGCTGCCTTGTTCCGCGCTGGCTGTGTTGTTGACGCGTGTCCAGGTGCGTGCGGTGACGGTGAACGGCACGCTGTTGTACAGCCAGAGCGGATTGTCCTCCTCGTAGCGCTGGAAGTTGGCCGCGGGCGGAGCGGGATCTGTCCACGGCGCGCTGCCGGGCTGGCTGAACGCGTCCACGGTGGCATCGCCGTTGTGTGAGCTGACTTGCACGATATGCAGGCCCGGCCCGAAGCCCTGGAACGAGACGCTGCGCGGGGTGTTGGTCCAGTCGAACAGGTCTACTTCCGTCAGGTATTGCCCGTCTACGTACAACCGCGCGCTGCGTGCAGCCGAGCGTGTCATTGCGTGATAGGTGAAGGAATCGCCACTGAAGGGGAACCAGGCGTTGCTGGCCAAGCTGCGATAGTAGGAACCGCCGCTGGCGTTGACGTCGTTGACGTTGTTCCAGCCGCCGCCCAGCAGCACGCGGGCATCGGTCTGCTCGAATGTTCCATCGGGCAGGGCTGTGTCGTCCCACACGTCCACGAAGTCCACGCCCACCCAGTTGTCGGCGCTCTTGCTGGTGTGCGTGCCCAGCACCGTGAGCGATACGGTATGGCTGCCCGCGCCCAGCCCATCAAAGAACAGGCTGAAGGCAGTGTCTTCGCGGCGATAGGTGTCCACCACGCCTTGGCTCACGCTGTCAATGAACAGCTCGGCCTGGCCGCCCGAACTCCAGCCGAACAAGCCGAGTGTCATCCAGTCACCGGTGAAGGTATAGCTGACGGTATGCCCCGCGGTGCGGGAACGATGGTGACTGTTGCCGCTGCTGAAGCCATTGGGGATCGTTTGCCAGCTTCCGCTGTAGGTGAAGGCTGTTTGCTCGGCGCGCGTCACCGCGGCCAGCGCCGAACGGCTGTTGTCAGGCACAACCGGGGCTGCTGGCTCCTCTTGCGTCTGCTCCAGCGGGGTGTCAGGCGTTGCCGATTCCTGCGCAGCCGCTTCTTCGTGCGCGCTGCGCGCGGGGAGGGTTGGCGTGAAGATCACGCTCACTCCCGATTGATCCGCCGCCGAGACCGTCTCCGCGCCTGGTTGTTTCATCATCGTCCATGCTTTGCCTGCATCGAGGCCGCGCGGCTCCCACAGTGGCGGTGCATCCGCTGCCCCACGCGACAGGATCGTATCGAGCAGCACCTCGCTGCTGATCACTGTGGTCACGGTGACGTTGCCCGGCGGTGCGACAAGGGGCGTCACGCTGTGCGCAACCGCTAAAGCCTCGCCCACGCCCAGATAGGCGTAGCCGCTGCCGTCTGCGATTGGCACATCGTCCGCATCTACCAGGTCCACCGTTACCGTGTACAGGCCGCTGTTCCAGCCGGAGGTGTCCACCGTTGCCAGATTATAAGTGTGTGGCGCGCCGGCTGCAATCGTCAGCGGCAGATCCGCGCTGTAGCTCAGGCTGGCGTTGTCATCGGTGATGCGCAGGCGCGCGGTGCTCTCCTGCGGCACATTCGCAACGTTCGTCACATCAATGCTGACCGTGGTGGAGCTGACGCCGGTTTCCACGAAGGCAGGATCGGGCGTCACCGCAGTGAGCTGCAGGAAGCGATCCACCACGTTCAGCCAGCCGGTGGCCGCGGCGCTGATGTCGGGCAGGGTCACCCCCGCGCCTGTGGCCGTAGCCGCGGCCAGCAGCGGGTATTGGCCGACTGTGGCCGCACTGGCGTTGAGGGTGGCGGTGTAGGTGTCGCCTGCTGCCACCGTGGGCGACAGCGTGCTGACGCCGCCGGGCAGTGTGGCGGTGATCTGATAGGTGGTGTCAGCCGTGCCTGTGTTGTGCAGTTCCAGCGTGTAGGCCACCGGCTGGCCGGGCAGGCCCGCGTTGAAATTAGGCCGCCAGCGCAGCGTGGGCAGGTGTTGGCTCAGCTCGCATACCGCCAGGCCAAGCTGCGCCAGCGCATCACCCAGCGCTGCGATGTCCGCGGTGATGTCCACGGCGGTGCTGTGACCGGCCAGCGCGGCCGCGGCTGTGTTGAGATCTGTCAGGTCTGCCAGCGGATAATGGAGGCCCGCATAGTCGGCTATGCTTTGTGCTGCTTCCACCGCCGCATCGCACAGGCGCAGGTCGCATGTGCCATCCACGCACGAGCCTTCCAGGTTAGCCAGCGCCAGCGCCAGCGTTTGCATGGCCGCTGCGGTGGCTCCGCCCGCGTCACACACCTGCGCCGCGTCCGCGCCGTCGAAAGCGGCATCCACCCCTGGCCCCACGATGCGTACAGGAACCAGCAGGCGCTGCGTGTAGATCGTACCGGTGGCGGGGCTGGCAAGACGCACCGGGAAGGTGTCGCCCAGATTGCCCGCACCGACCGTCAGCGTCACCGTCTGGCGGTCGGTCTCGCCAGCGGCCAGCGCCACCGGCGAACTCAGCCCGCTCAGGCTCCAGTCGCCCGCGGGCATCTGCGCGGTGAGGGCAAAGCTGGCCGCGGCGTTGCCCACGTTGTGCAGCAGCACGTCGAACGTCAGACTGCTGTTTGCTGCGCCGTAGAGCGCGGCGGGCTGAGCAGTGAGGTAGTTGAAGGGGATGGAGGGCATGGTGAACAGATCGTTGTCGCTGGCGCTCAGGCCCGCGCCGTCGTTGTCCGTCACCGTCACCACAAAGGGATAGGTTGAGCCGATGGGCAACAGGTTGCCGGTGGGCCGTACCGCCAGCCCCATCTGGCTGGAGCCGCCCGCGGGCAGCGTGATCGTGGCGCTGCTGGCTCCTGCCTGCCCATCCAGAATAGCCCAGCCTGCGGGCAGGCCAGTGACGGCCACGGTGAATTCGTGGCTTGTCGTCGAGGGGTTGACCACATCAATGGTAAAGGCGGCGTTGGGCAACTGCACCTGACCCGTGTTCGTGCCGCCCAGGCCGTCGTCGTGCAGGGCAATGCCCCAGGGCACAGTCCAGCGCGGGTCTGACGCCACATCCACGGTGACATTTTGATACGCGGTGGTTGTCACCGCATGGATGGCCGAGGCGAAGAGGTCAGGGTGCGCGTGTGACTGTGCCGTGACCAGCAGTTGATAGGTGCCGGGGGTTGCGCCGGGCGGCGGGGTGGCAGTGACCTGCCCCGCGCTGTTCACCGCCGCGCTCCAGCCAGCAGGCGCAAACACGGTCATGGTGTAGGTGTCGCTGGCGTTGGCTGAAATCGTGCTGGCAAAGCTGGTGGAGGCGACCGGGGCGATGGTGGCGCTGGCCGGGCTGAGGCTGAGCGCAAAGAATGTGCCGGAGCCGTTCAGCGCCAGCGTGTCGCTGCTGCCGGCATCGGTGGTGCTGGCAGTGCCCGTGAAAGCGCCCATGGCAAAGCCGTTGGGCGCGCTGGCCGCGCTGCCGCCGACGGTCAGGCTGCCCGTGGCCGGGCCAACCATCACACCGCCGTCGGTCAGGGTGAAGGCTGCGCTGGCCGGGAAGGCCAGAGCCACGCCGCGGCCCGTGCCCTCCACCTGCGCCGGAACGGCCAGCGCCAGGTCGAGCGTGCCGCTGAAGGTGTCGCTGCCTGCCAGCACCAGGGCATCCCACAGCCGCAGCGTGAACGGCTGTGCCGAACTGAGCTGCGCGCTGTAGTCTGTCCACTGCGCACCTGCCGCCAGGCCGCTGGCCGCGGCCGCGTACAGGCCGATGCCGCCATCGCCGTTGGTTTGCACAGCCAGCGGTGCGATGGACGTGCTGAATGCGGCGGCATTTGACATAACCGCGGTCGCGCTGATCGCTCCGCTGCCCAGCGCCGGGCCGCCTGGCTCTGACACCGTGCCATTGCTGGCGCTTAGCGACGCGAAATTGAAGGCGTGATTGCCGCCTGCGTTCCATGAGCCATCCAAACCGCCCAGCAAGCTGGCTGAAGCTGTGCTGATGGTGGCGTTGATGCTGTTGCCGGCCAGCGTGGCCGGGGCGCTGCGCACTGCGCGCGCCACCTCTTCGCCAAAGTGGGGGGCGTAGCGGCTGAAACGCAACGCAGGCAGCGGCGGATCGGACGCGCTGATGATGGATGCGGCGGCAGCTACGCCGTTGCTGAAGCCGCCGATCTTGATGTCAACCACTTCGTAGGTGTAGATGTCGCCAAAGTTGATGCTGATGTTGATCAGGGTCACGCCACCCAGGTAGGCATCACGCCAGTCATCGTTGCCGCCGCAGCAATGCTCCTCCACCGCGCTTTGAATGTCGCTGGTGATCTGGTCGGCTGTGCTGGCTGCGGCCGCTTTGGCTGCGGCCACGTTGCCCGGATCCGCGGCAATGGCACCGAAGAAGCCGCCGAGCCAGGCAAAGGTATAGGCCGCGAAGCCGTGGGCAAAACCGGCCATAGCAAAGCCGATCTCCTGAATGCTGCTGTTGAGCAGAGTGGCGTACTCCACGGCCACCATGTGCTGGCCGTTTTCCTGCACGTCAATAATCTGGCCGGTGACGATGTCCATCAACAGCCAGCCGATTACCGGCTCGCCGTTGAGCTGAACCATCGCGGTTGGCACGGTGGCCGCCAGCCGCGGGTTGGCGGTCAGGGCAGTGGTGATGCGGGCTTTGGCAACCGACGAAATCGGCAGCGCGTCCAGTTGGTCAAGCTGCGTCACCGTGTAGATGCCCAGTTCAACGCCCTGATCGTTGGCGGCCTGCAAAATAGCCGCAACGCTGGTCACCGGCTCGATGCCGATTTCATCCAAAATCTGCGATTCCAGGCTCATGGCGTAGACGCTGCGGGCGATGTTGAAGGTGCGCAGGCCGTCCAGCGTTTGGCCGGGGTAGGGCACCAGGTTCAATTCGTCGCGGCGCAGGTCCATGCTCAACGTGCCCGCGCCGGTGTCCACGTTTTCTTCCCAGGCAATGGTGTAGATGCGCGGCGAATTGGGGTAGGCTTTGACCTGGAAAGCCGCGCCGTAGGCCTGCGTGGTGAAGTCAGAGATCACGGTATAGCGTAACAGGCTCATGCGCTGGGCCAGCCGGGCCACGCGGCCAAAGGTGACGCGCGCGGCGCTCAATGTGTCCCAGTCCTCCGGGCCGGGCGTGCCCGCGGCCATCACGGCATCGGTGGCTGCCAGCGCGGCTTGCCCTTCCTGCACTGCAGCCACCATTGCCGGATAGGTGCGGCTGACCGCGTCCAGGCTGACGCCGGACGGCGCAAAAAGGGTGGTGTATTGCGTGGTCTCACGCAGCACCGGCTCGCCGCTGCGGTCAATGGTGGTGGTGAGTGCGCCGAGGCCCTGGCGCGCGTCGTAACCAACATAGTCGAACAGCTCGCGCTCGCTGGTGAAGGTGCTGCCGTCGGGCGCGGTCACGGTGAAAAGCAGCCATTGCGCCATGATCGGGTTGCTGGCAAAGGGAAAATTGGTGAGCAATTCCAGATACGGCGTGCCCTGATAGAGCGTTTCCTCCAGCCCCACGACCAAATACGGCACGTAGGTGTGTTCGTAGTTGGTGAAAACGAGGCCGCCGCTGGTATGGGTGCTGACCAAATGGCCCAGCGTCACCGGCTCGCCCACCAGTTCCACCGTGGCAAAGGTTTGGTTGAGCGGCTGGATGGCGCTCAGGCCCATGCTGCCGGGCGTGGCTGAGAAGGGGTTATACTGTTCAACCTTGAGCGCCAACGTGACCTTGTGACGCAGGCTGTCGGGCAGCTCAGGGATGCCGCCGCCGATGGGCGCGGTGAAATTCTGCCCAGCCGCGGCCGTGGCGAAGCTGGGGTCGAACTGGGTCCAGCCCTGGCCGGGCAAATACGCCTCCACCCACCAATGGTCGCGCGTGGGGTCGAGCAGCGCGGAGCTGGTGGCGGGATCGGCCAACGGCTGATCGGCAGGGGCCAGGCCGCCAGTGCCGCCGGGGGGCGGAAACATCGAGGTGATGAGCGTTTGCGCGTTGGCGGTGCTGAGTGTGCCGTGCAGGTAGCGCGCGGGGATGCCGCTGGCGCGCAGCAGGGCAATCAGCAGGCTGGCTTGGTCGGTGGAGTTGCCGGCCGCGCTCCACAGCGCGCCGCGCGCGCCACGCAGGCTGCCACCGTAAGCCTCGAAGCCGATCTGGTCGCGCACGAAGGCGAACGCAGCCGCGCTGTCGTTGCCCAACGTGCCTGCCTGCTCAATAACGTAGGGATCGGCGCAGTTGGCGTCTATCGTGCAGGCTAAAAATGCGGCAAAGCCGTTGGGAGCCAGCCGGGCGGGAGTGGCTGCGGCCTGCGCGAGACGACCCTGATGCGTGCCGAAAGCCTGCGCGCCGCTGTCAAGGTTGGTGAAATTGCTGGCGCTGGCCGGCACAGCCAGGCGCAGCGTGATCGTTGTCTGGTCGTAGGGGCCGATGTCACCGAGGTTCCACACCAGATTGTTGCCGTTGCGGCTGGGCTGGGGATCGGCAGACAGGAAAGTGACGCCAGCCAACAGGCTATCGCTCACTACCACCTGGCGGATGCGGTTGGGGTCGCGGCTATAGTCGAATGCGGTGAGCGCGGCTACTGTGTCGGTGACGGTAGCGCCAGGGGTGAGCGCAGGGGCATCAAGCGGCGGCAGGGTGTTGCGCACGGTGAGCGTCACCGTGAGTGTGCCGCTGGCCGTGGCCGCGTCATAGGTGGACTGGCTGCGTGCCAGCGTTAGCGGAGCGGCCAGCGCGTCGGGTTGCAGCGGGTTAACGGCGGGCGCGGTCTGCGGCGCTGACGCCAGCACAGGCGAGGTGGCGGCGGTTGTTTTTGAAAAGGTGGTGGACGCTGCTGTTGGTAGCGCAAGGGGGATTGTCAGAACGAGAATAGCACAAAAAGAGAACAAACGATGCAACCAAAATCTCCGGTGAGCAGCCAACATGGGTATTCTCCTCGATGGGAAATCAGGCGGAAACCGCAGCGCGGCATCCGATGGGGGGAATTAATCGGACAGAAACGAGCAGAAGGCGACAGACGGGTGATTGAAATCAGATGCTGTAAGCCGTGGTGGGTACATATCCAATAAACGGAGCAGGAGAGCCAAATTGTGGCAAAAGAAGGAACTAAATCCCCATAACCATAGCACAAATAATGGATTTATCCAAATCAAATAAGGAACACTGTAAATGTTCCTGCCCCAAGCTGCGTAAGCTAGCGAGTGTCTGCGTTAGCTAATTAGTCCGAAATAGCGGTCAAAGAAGGCGGAGAGCTTGTCCAGCACCGCTTGTTTTTTGAGGCCGTGGCTGTTGTCCCCGGAGAAACGGGATATGGGCGGCAACACGCGGATGATGGCCGTGCCCACCCGCGGGATCGCGCCATCGCGGAAGGCGTTGTCCACGAAGACGCGGGTTTCCGCGGCGTTCAGGTTCTCCTCGCGGATGATGCGCTCCAGCTCTTCGGTTTGCCGCGCCGCCACAAAGGCCTGCCACTCGGCAGACACATCGCCTTGGGTGGAGACCGCTTCGACAAACTGCTCGATCAGGTCTTTTTTGTTGCGCAGCGAGGGGCTGGCGTTGATCGCCCGCTCGATGTCCGCGCGGATTTCCTTGTCCTGGGCGCTGCCTTTGGCCGCCAAATACTGCTCCACCAGCATCAAAATGTAATCCACGTTGATTTCGACCTGTTTGATCAGCTCGATTTCAAAGACCACATCCTCGTTGATGCGCTCCTTCTCGGCATCCCACACGCTGCGCAGCTCGGCATAGAGGTTCAGGTAGAGGCTTTGGTAATCCTGAAAGTCACGCGGGCTGAGGATTTCCTGGCCGGTAAAGTCATCGAACGCGGTGAGAATGTTTTTCAGCCGCAGGATCGCGCCGAACAGCTTGATGAAAGCCAGTTGCGCGGCTTCGCCGGTGATCGCCTCATCCAGCGGGAAGCGTGTCTGCAATTCAGCGATCTTGGCCTGATACTCGCTGTAATAGTCGGCATAGGGCTTCAGCAGCACAATGCCCTGCGCATCTTTGTTGCCGAACAGGGCCAGGGCGTCGTTGGTTTCCTCTTCCAGATTGCGAAAAGAAACGATGTTGCCGTAGCTTTTGACCGAATTCAGGATGCGGTTGGTGCGTGAATAGGCCTGGATGAGGCCGTGTGCCCGCAGGTTCTTGTCTACCCACAGCGTGTTGAGCGTGGTGGCGTCGAAGCCGGTCAGAAACATGTTGACTACGATCGCCAAATCAAGCTCGCGGTTTTTCAGCCGCTCCGACAGGTCTTTGTAGTAGTTCTGAAACTTGTCGGCGGAGGTGTCGAAGCTGGTGCCGAACAGGGCATTGTAATCCTTGATCGCGCCCTCCAGAAAGTCGCGCGAGCTTTGATCCAATCCATCGGTTTCAAATGCCTCTTCGCCCAGCAGGCCAGCGGCCTCTTCTTCGTTGGCGGCATAGCTGTAGATGAGGCCGACCTTGAGCCGCTGCGCCGCGGGCCGTGCTTGCTGCTGGCTGCGGAATTCAGCGTAGTAACGCTTGGCCGCCTCGATGCTGGCGGTGGCAAAGAGCGAGTTGAAGCCCGCCAACGATTTGCCCTTCAGCGTATAGTGATTAGCGCGCTTGGTCTTTTGATCAAAGTGTTCCAGGGTATAGCCCACCACCTGGCTGATGCGCTCTGGGGCCAGCAGCGCCTGCTCGGTGTCAATGGCGGCCACCTTCTTATCGCGGATCGCAGGCGCGGTCTTGATGGTGTTGATGTAGTCAATGCGGAAGGGCAGCACGTTCTTGTCGTTGATGGCATCTACGATGGTGTAGGTGTGCAGTTTGTCGCCAAAGGCTTGCTCGGTGGTGCGGTGCAGCAGATTGCCGCCTGTGCTTGCATTGTCGGCAAAAATCGGCGTGCCGGTGAAGCCGAACAGGTGATAGCGTTTGAACATGCGCACGATGTCGGTGTGCATGTCACCAAACTGGCTGCGATGACATTCATCGAAGATCAGCACCACATGCGCATCATAGACCGGGTGCTTTTTATTGCGGCTGACAAAGCGGGCGAGCTTCTGGATGGTGGTGACGATGATGCGCGCGTTGGGGTCTTCCAACTGCCTTTGCAGCACCGCGGTCGAGGTGTTGGAGTTGGCCGCGCCCTTCTCGAAACGCTCGTATTCGCGCATGGTCTGGTAGTCGAGGTCTTTGCGATCCACCACGAACAGCACTTTGTCAATGTCCGGCAGATTGCGCACCAGTTGCGCGGCCTTGAAGCTGGTGAGCGTTTTGCCGCTGCCGGTGGTGTGCCAGATATAGCCGCCAGCTTCCTGACGCCCCAACTGACGGTGATTGGTGCTGGTGGTGATGCGCTGCAGGATTTGCTCCACCGCGGCAATCTGATAGGGGCGCAGTGCCAGCAGCTTGCGGTCTACATCGAACACGCAGTAGCGGGTGAGCAGGTTCAGCAGCACATGCCGGGTAAAGAAGGTGCGGGTGAAATCGCCCAGCTCGGTGATGGGGCGGTTTTTGGCATCGGCCCACCAACTGGTGAAGGCGAAGCTGTTGGCCCGCTTGCTTTTGCCGGGCTTGTTTTTTTGTTCGGCCAGGTGACCGTCGCGCACGGTGTTGCTGTAGTACTTGGTTAAAGTGCCGTTGCTGATGACAAACAACTGCACATATTCAAACAGCCCGGAGCCGGCCCAAAAGCTGTCGCGCTGATAGCGGTTGATCTGGTTGAAGGCTTCGCGCAGGTCTACCCCGCGGCGTTTCAGCTCGACATGCACCAGCGGCAGGCCGTTGACGAGGATGGTGACATCGTAGCGCGTGGCGCGGGGCTGATCGCCCGCCGCGCCCACCGTCTCGTATTGGTTGATCACTTGCAGCCGGTTGTTGTGGATGTTTTGCTTGTCGAGCAGGTAGATGTTTTTGATGCTGCCGTCGTCGCGCTTGAGCAACTGCACATGGTCTTGCTGGATGCGCGTGGTTTTTTCCACCAAGCCGTCGTTGGCCCCGGCAATGGACGCAGTGAAGAAGCGCTGCCATTCGCTGTCGGTGAATTCAACCTGGTTCAGCGCCTCCAGTTGCCGCCGCAGGTTGGCGATTAAATCCGCTTCGGAGGAGATGCGGAGATAGTCGTAGGCCTGGCGTTGCAACTGCGCGATGAACTCGCGTTCCAGCGCGGCTTCGTTTTGATACGCGGTTTCGCGCACGCGCAGCACGTCCGGCACGAATTCTGCCATCACGGTGCTTTCGCTGGAAAAGGCAATCGGTTCGTAGCGATAGGCGTTGAGTTCTTCGGTCATGGTTACCTGGAGGAATTGAGAATTGAGAATTGGGAATTGGGAATGGGTTAATGGTTTTTGGTGGTTTTGATGATGCTGGTGAGCAGCCGGATGAGTTCGTCTACGTCGTCGTAGAGAGGTTGGAAGTGGGCATGGTCTGTGATTTCGCTTTCTTTGAGGAGTTCGTCCCGCTGCGCAAAAGTTGTTTGGAAAGGACAAATTCCTTTTGTTCTGAACACAGGTATTTATAAAACCAAATCACCCGCACTGCAAATCTCTTACTCTTCTCCGCAACCCCATTCTTGCCATTTTCCATGTCAATTCTCCTTTCGCCATTCGCCACTCATAACTCTCAACTCTCAACTCTCAACTCCCTAAAAGTCAGCAGCCGATCCCGATAAAATTCGTACTGTTGCCGCCGCGCTGCGATCTCCGCCGGCAGCCCGCTGGAAAGATCGTTGACCAGTGCATCGAAGCGATCCAGAATGCCGACGATGCGCGCCTGTTCATCAAGCGAGGGGACGGGGATTCGGATTTTAGCAAACCCTTTCATTAAAAGCGTATTGACTTTAGTACGAGCTACATACTTAGCTTTCTCTGTAATAAATGTATTTGTTTGCATACAGTATGCAACAAATTTGGGGTTCATCGAATGGCGAAAGGCATAGCAATGGTCATGTATCGCTACCTCCTCGGTTCCAATCCAAGCTAAGGGTTTACCGACATCCTCTACTGTTTCACCGACATCAGTGACTACTACATCCCCAGGCTTAGCAAAACGCAATGTTTGAGCCATATCTGCCCGCACATGTGAAATTACGTTAGTTGCAGAAGTGCCGTACCAAGTATAAATTTCTCCATAGTGGATACAACTGATGCCATTCTCAACGTAATCTTCTTTAGTGAAGCGTCGTCCGCGAATGAATTCGCCTATTTCCCCCAACGTCGCCCAGGGAACATCAGGACGGTCGGCAAAGGTGAGCAGCGCGTCGCGGTAATGTTGATACTGTTGCCGTCGCGCCTCCAGCTCCGCCTCCAGCTCCGCCTCCAGCTCCGCCTCCAGCTCCGTGAAGGCGTCCAGCACGGTCACGATGGCGCGCTGCACCTCCAGCGGCGGGATGGGGATGCGAATTTCGTTTAAAATTGTTTGCGTGAGGCTTGGGACGCCACCAGCTTGGTTCAAATTTTCGAGCCGTTGTGTAATGAGAGAGTAGTAAAAAAACTTTGGGACGATAATATCCTCATTGATTTCTGTGTAGAAAATCGTGTCTATGGTCCAGAACGGTTCTTCAACAAAGTATAGTTTGCTCAGCGAACCTTTACGAGGGATCAAGACAGAAGCCTTATCGTAGGCAAATACATCAATATAGGCCATTATTCCGCCTGTTCCATAGACAGGAATCGAACCTTTACCAAAGGCTTTGTGTCCACTTCCATTGCGAATACGAGCTATATTTTTGAGAGGTCTAAACTCCACCCCATCCGGGCACAGCGCGGCCAGCAGGTCATCTATCCGGCTCATGGCTGTTCCCCATCCAGGTCGGCCACAATCGCATCAATCGCGCGGCGCAGCTCGGCCTGGCGCGCCACGATGCCCGCGATCTCAGCGTTAAGCTGCCGGATGTCCACCGCCGTGCGCGTCTCCTCCGCGGCCACGTAGGAGGACACCGCGATATTGTAGCCGTTGGCGGCGATCTCGGCGTTCGGCACCAGCCGGGCAAAATAGCGCTCATCCGCGCGGCGGGTGAACGCATCCAGAATGCGCTGCTGGTGCGCGGCCATCAGCTTGTTTTTGTTGCCGCTGCGCGTAAACTCTTTGGAGCCGTCAATAAACAAAGTGGCGTTGTCGCGCTTGGACTTCTTCAACACCACAATGCAGGTGGCAATCGTCGTGCCGAAGAACAGGTCCGGCGGCAACTGGATCACCGCATCTATGTAGTTGTTGTCAATCAGATATTGGCGGATCTTCTGCTCGGCACCGCCGCGGTAGAGCACACCGGGGAACTGGACAATGGCCGCGGTGCCGCTCGCTGCCAGCCAGCTTAGAATGTGCAGGGTGAAGGCCAAATCAGCCTTGCTTTTCGGCGCCAGCACACCCGCCGGGGCAAAGCGCGGGTCGTTGATCAGCAACGGGCTGGCATCGCCCGCCCATTTGATCGAATAGGGCGGGTTCGAGACAATCGCCTCAAAGGGTTCATCATCTTCGTGGTGCGGATCGGTCAGCGTGTCGCCGTGCGCAATGTCGAACTTGTCGAAGTTGATGTCATGCAGAAACATGTTGATGCGGCACAGGTTGTAGGTGGTCAGGTTCACTTCCTGGCCGAAAAAGCCCTGCCGCACCTGCTCAGCCCCCAGCACTTTGGCAAATTTCAGCAGCAGCGAGCCGGAGCCGCACGCCGGGTCATGTGGTTTATCTGCTTTACACTCCCGTGACTGAGCTACGCATAGGTGATGATGTTTTTTCAACTTGTACTCATCGTTTCAAAAGTCTGCTTGACTCCTATAACCTTTTCCCGGATTTGAGCAGGGAGCCGGAGGTGGCCGCAAACGGAACATACTCAGTAGATGATGCGTTCCTCGGAAAGAAAAATGCCATCGACATCGGTTTTTATAATGCCGTGAGAAGCGGTTCCGATACAGATTTGCAAGGCAGCAAAGACCCGTGGTTCAAGAACTTAATGGCAATGTACATGGGATGTAAGGATGTGGACGAAGAGACCCGGTTTCTTATTGATTTCTTTTATCATCTCCAAACGGAAGTATCTGTCATAAAAGAAGTTCATTTCGGCGGCTTCAAATCATACAAGACATTCAGCGAGGATGCGCTTGACGATTCTTTCAAGAACGCTCTGCTGAAGATTGCAAGGATTGTCGTGGCGGAGGAGATCAACCACAATATTCGCGGCATCCATCCGAAGTATAACGGTGGTAAGCTAACCGCTACATGGCAGGTCGATACCCTCATCGAAGCCCTTTATTTTTCAATTTTCTATATGAGAAATGGCGAGATGTATAAAGAATGCGAAAATCCGAATTGCAAGAGAGACAGGTTTTTCCTGGTAGAAGCAACAAGGACGAATAAACACTATTGCTGCGAACAATGCAGAAATGCGGCAGGCGCACAACGATATCGAAACCGCCAGCTATAAATAGGCAAAAAAATAAGGCTCTACCTCTCGTTGATTGAAAGGTAGAGCCTTTATTCTTTATGTTGCAGGTCTCGGAACGGGAGCCCTGGTCTCCACTTTTTCTATGGCTTCTGCAAGTTGTCGTTTCTGCTGATCTGGAATACCGATGTAGTTGTACATCAGAAACCGCGTGTCAATTACGATGCCTTGGACACGTTCGTAATTTTTTGGATCGGGCTTCCAGTCACCGACCGCTTCACCGATGTTGCCGATGATGTCTGTAACGCGCGGTATCGGATTGCCATCAACCCCCATCTCAAAGAAGGTGTTATCCTCCCGATTGAAAGGCATGATAAATGCGTTATAGAGATTTTCACTCGGCACACCCTTGGCGCGCTCAATGTACTCTCCGTATGTTATCTGCTTGTTGATGTCGGGTCCGTTCGGAAGATGATCGGGATTGCCGCTATATCCATATCGATATAGTTTTGCATCAAGCACATACACCTTGCCGTTGTAAATCATTATAGTGTCCGGCTGGAGCGGAGTTTTCGACCTGTTGGGACCGTAATCAAGCAGCCACCTGGTGCGCGGGAAATATCGATCCTTGTCCTCAATCCCGAATGCCTTGTCTATCATCTTTTCCCATATTCGCTCAAAGAAATCCGTGCCGAAGAAGTATTGCTTTTCGGAAGACTTCTCGTCCATGTATTTGAGCATGGATACCATTGCCGAAAAAAGTTCTTGCTCCACATCGTTGTGAGTAGATGCCAGTTTCTTTTCCAGTATGTAAATGGCTTCTCTGTTGTCAGGATGCGGACCGGGCTTTTCCGGCATATAGGGTACATAGAGCCAGCCCATTTTATCGAATGCCTCGTACACGCAGTACCGATGAATCTGCGTAATTTTCTTATCAGCATTCGGCGTTACGGAACGCACGGTCATATTTGTAAAAATCAGAGAGCCGTTCTTCTGTACCAATGCCCGTTGTTCACGGACAGTACGCGGCCACGATGCGTTCCCCTTGGTATCCGTTTTGAACCGCGGATCAGTCTCGATGTAATAACGACCCGTTCGCAGGAAATCCCGAATCACCTTGAGGTATGCGTGCATCGGAAAGTCAACCGTTCGCGGTGCGGCAAATTTCGATTCTTCTATCAGCTTGTCCTCTTTCATAAAAGCGGCAAGCACATAGAACAGATTGTTTATGTCCGCACGGAGATCATCGTCATTCGGTGGAAGCTGATAGCCTATCGGGAAATAGATAACAGCATCATCTGTATCTGCTTTTACACCGACAAAGCTGTCTCCTTCGTCATTCTTGTTGACGTGGCAGCGTTCTCTAATATTCTTTTGTAAATCCATAGCCACTGACCACCTCGCTTTCCATCTGGCATATCATTATGCCTGTGTATCAGGATAGAGAGATGCGCGTACAGTCGGCTTGAAAATTTTAAATCTATCGCGTCCTCTTGAATACACAAAAGTACGGATGACCTGTTCTAAACTCTCCATGTTATCGGTATCAAAAAGTGCCTCTGGATTAAACTTAAACGCATCATCCCACAGATATTTGATAACTTTCTCTGGGAACATACGATTATGCATCAGGGCTTCTCTGATAATTGCCAGTCTCTGCTTCTTATCCTCCGGCATATCACCAGTAGCTTCCGCCCGCAAAAGGTCGTTGTATTCTGTAAGAAGTGAAGTGTATCCCTCTGAAGGTACTGCGCGCTGGTCAAAAGTTACATCACTTTCATGAACGAAGTAAACACCCAGCCGCTTGTCTTCAGCAGATGCCATTTTTGCCTTATTGCCCACGATGATACCATTGACCTTTTCACAGAACGTCTTCCATGTGACTTCGGTATCAAGAATCTGTGCATTGGCAAGGGATGCACGAACATTGTCAAAGTTGTTCTCAATCAATCGCATTCTCCATCTACGCTGGAACGCCGTATCAAGAGTAAACACATTCTGATCGGAAGTATTCATCGTACCTACAATGGACAGATTTGAAGGAATACGCACCTTGTGAGTAGGATCGCCGTATATCTTCTCTGCCATATATTTGTGTGTGATGCCGTATTCACTTGTGCCTGTCGGATAGGTGATTTCATCCACAGTTTTCGGTTCAACTGTTCTATCCAAAAGCTGGAATACCTCACCGAAGATTGCAGGAGCATTTCCACGGTTCACTTCTTCGATAATAAGGATATACTCGCGCATAGGATTCCTATATGCGTCCCTGATAATAGTAGTAAATGGACCAGGTGTAAATTCGTAAGTCACCTGCTTATCCGCATCAACAACAGGCAGTATTTGCCCAATAAAATCGGCATTGGTATAGTCTGGATGAAAAACCAATCGTTCCACGACACTATCATGATGGCAATACTCATGTTCAATCGTCCAGCTTTTGCCAGAACCCGGAACGCCGTATAGAAGAATATTTGTACCACCAGCAATCCTAATCTCTTCAAGTTCTTTTAGTGGCACCAGTATCTCTCCATCAATACTCTCAAGAGAGTCTCCTTCGATATTTAACGACAGGCGTCTCCTTATATCGTCCAAATTAGTAGTGATAGCATCTATTGCTTCTTTGCTAAACTCAGACATAACCTTACCTCCTGTATAGCTTTTATAATCTCTGGCATCCTATCATTTACGATGTAGTATCTGTTGTCATCACCTTTGTAAAACACGCCAGCTTTTATGAAGTTCCCTTGAACATACGGAAATGAGTTGACACTTTTCGCTGCACCGCTCTCATCATTTTTCGTTTTGGTCTTAACATTAATGGTGATAGTGCCATCTCTGTACTGCCTTACTGTATCTCCCATATCAACCAAATAGTTGTCCGGATTTACCTCTCGCTCGTGTTGAATCAGAAGATACTCTGTAGAATCAATACTGCCGTACTGTTTAACAAACCAGAGTACATCAAAGAAATCATATCCATAATTGCAATCTGGACTTTTCATCATGATTACAAGGCACTGGAAATAAATCTCTTCTTGTATCTTTTCAAGCTTTGCCAGTATTTCGTCACGCAATTCTCCTTCTGGCTCGGCTTTGACAATTTTAATAGCCCGCAGTATATCAACATACGCATTCCCGATATTTGTGAAGAACTTTTTATTTTCTATAGCTGCCACATCTTGATAGTTGACAATACCGCAATTCTGTAAAAACGGGAGTATATTCCTTGCGTAATTCCAATTCATACCATATTTTTCTAACTCAGTACCCAAATCACGCACAGAGGCAAAATCCTCGTTCTTATCCAAGACATCAAAGATTATTAATATTTTGTCTTTAACATTATCCGTAAAGCTCGTTCCAGGAGAGCCAGGGCTTGAGACAGTAATATCCATTAACTATTCCTCCTCTGCTAATTGCTCCTTAATTGCGTTTGCGATATGGAATGCCAATATCGGGGGAACAGCATTTCCTATTTCCTTATATTGGTCAGTTTTTGTTCCAAGAAATTCGTACCAATCTGGGAATGACTGTAATCTCGCATTTTCACGTGCGGTCGGAATCCTGTTCTCCGAATAATGAAAGTAGTTACGATGACCTGTATCCACTGTATGGCACGGCTTGAAACTCGGCATACGTTCAAAGCCTTTTCTATATTTACGCACATTCCAATACTCATCAGGCAAATCATATATAGTCCCACCATCTGGTACCATTGAAATAATATCTATGGTTTGCTGAGTATGAATGGTTATTTGGTGATTCTTAACCTTATCTTGCTTTCCACGCATTTTACGCTGATAGTCATTCTGTGGTTCCGTTGCATATCCATGCTCATCTTCAAGCCCATTTTCAGCATCTAACGGAAGCAAATCACTGATTGCATCTTTGCTGGTAACAACTCCATCGACTTTCTTCGGAAAGACAAATTTTGTCGCTTTCATACCGACAAAGAAAACTCGATGCCGATTTTGCGGAACGCCGTAATCAGACGCCACAACTTCCTGAAAGGACACCTTATAACCAAGATTTCCAAATCGCTCTACAATATCGTCACGGAACATACCATTAGACAAGGTCAATAAGCCTGACACGTTCTCTATTACAAAGAACTCCGGCTGCACCAATTTTACCACTCTATAGTATTCCAGATACAGATGATTCCGGGGATCGTTAACATCGCGAGTCCCAACCTTGCTAAAACCCTGGCACGGAGGTCCTCCAATTACCCCTACGATATCGTTGCCTTTGTTTAATGCGACAAGCTGCTCATCAGTTAATGAATGTATATCGACACATTCAGCCACCTTTTTCTCATGATTATGATTATAGGTGGACACAGCTTTCTCCCACATATCTATTGCATATGACACTTCGAACCCCGCCATTTCAAATCCGAGGCTAAGTCCTCCACATCCACAAAATAGATCAATGATTTTATTCTTCATCTTCAAATAACTCCTTGATTGCGTCTGCAATACTTTTTGCCATTAGAGGAGGAACAGCATTTCCAACTTGAAGGTATTGCTCTGTCATAATTCCTTCAAACACAAAGTTATCCGGGAAAGACTGTAACCGTGCAGCTTCACGCACAGTCGGCAGCCTGTGAAAAATCGGATGATAGTAATTGCTATGCTGATTTCCTGCATCAATAGTAACTGATAAGTCATCCTCCTTCAGCCGTTTGTATGCTGAGGAATGGCGATTCTTTCTTCCAGAGTTGGTGGTTCGATTCGTTTCCCATAGTTCTTCTGGAACATCTCGCCAATTACCGCCCTGCGGAACATAAGATATTCTTTTTTGTTGTATTTCAGCCGGATAATGAATATCGTGATTCACTACCATGTTATTCTTTGCTCTTAAGTAAATGCGGTAAGGTGTATCAGGAGCCATGTGCAATTCGCGGAACGCAGCAGAAGTTCCTTCAAATTGATATAGTTCCCCAATAGCATCTCTAACTGTAACCTGCGCATCATTCTTCATAATACGGCTCAAATCAAACTTTTCGCCTTTCGTAATAATGAAGAAATTTCTCAGTCGTTTCTGCGGAACTCCGTAGTCGGAAGCATCTAAGATAGCATTAGTTACACTATAACCACGTTCTGTGAATATTTCTGTTATCCTATCTTTGGCATATCCGCCATTCTTGGTAATAATTTGAGGAACATTCTCTATAACCACAACTTTGGGTTGAGCCAGTTCAACAAATTTAACAAACTCGAAAAATAGCTTGTTTCTGGGATCATCCAATTCTACATAGTTTTTATTTGCGTTAGAGAACCCCTGGCAAGGCGGTCCTCCTATAATCACATCAATATCTTTTATGTTGCCAATCCGCGAAAGGATATCGTCCTTATCGATTGTCAAAATATCTGCGCAGATAGCTTTCGTCTTTCTGAAATTTCTCCTATATGTTTTTATTGCGGCCTGATTATAGTCAATACCTGCTATTGGATCAAATCCACTCATCTTAAACCCCAAACTCAATCCGCCGCATCCGCAAAATAAATCTATAAACTTAGGTTTCTGCATTTCGGTGTCCACCTCATTCATCAATTTGTTCACTGATATCAAAATCGATATCATTTCGCTTGCAATAGTCATCAATCAGCTTCATGGTTTTCAGGTTCGGCTTTGCCTTACCAGTTTCCCAACGATTGACTGTTGCAAAGGAGACACCTATTTCTTTTGCAAAATCTTCCTGTGTCAAAAACGCCTTCCGGCGAATCCTTTTGATGTCCTCTGAAAAACTCATATCTAAAACCTCACTGTCATGTGACTAACATTCATATAGCGACCGTATAACATTATACCATACTGCGACAGGCATTTCAATAACACCCTTCGACTTTTTTGTTAATTTTTCGAGACAGTAACCTTGGACTATATGTAAAGGTAAGTTTGCACACCCTCGTAACGATACACCTTACAAATCGTTACGGGACAAGGCTTTTCGTTATGTGCGTGTGCAAGCCCTAACAGTCTGCACACCTCGCGGCGCAGAACGAGAGGTATCTCCGCTGTCGGCAAACAAAAAAATAAGCCTTCTGCACACCCCTCGGTGTGAGAAAGGCGGTATTTCCTATGTATTCAAAACGCCCTAACGAAAACGGGCAGAAATCCTTGTATCAATCACGCAACGGCTTCATCATAGACCTTGTTGACCCTGGTCTTGCCCACCACCGTCAGGCGCGCCAGCAGCTCGGAAACCTCCTGCGGGGTGTAAAACTCGCCGCCCGATTTGCCCGCGGTCGAGGCGTACATCTGCATCAGATATTCGTAGGCATCGCCGAACAGGTCAATATGGTTGCGCGCAAAGCTGCCCGCACCGTTGGAGAGCGGCAGATCGCCCACAGCATCCAGCAGCTTCACCAATTTTTCGTTGCGTTTGGCAACGGAGGGGCCGAGCTTGCTGGAGTTGACATCCAGGTCATCGAACAGCCCTTTGAAGTTCTCCTCGCTGGGCATATCTTTGGCCGAAGCCTCGATGGCGATAAAGGCGCGCGCCAGGGTTTCATTCAAGTTGGCATCCAGGCGGGCGCGGGCGCGCACATTGGCGAACAGCGCCGACGGCAGGATGTAGAAGCCCTTATCATTGACCGTTGTGGCACGGGCCAGCTCGGCCTCGGCGTCGCTGAGCGCGGCATAGTCAAAGTCGCTGCGGCCGGCATTGTGTTCCTGCTGGTTCACGAAGCCGGTGAGGTTTTCGGAGATGAAACGATAGAACAGCATCCCCAGCACGTAGGCCTTGAAGTCCCAGCCGTCTACGCTGCCGCGCAGGTCATTGGCAATGCGCCAGATGGTCTTGTGCAGTTCGGCGCGTTCGGTTTCTTTGGTGTTGCTCATGCGGTAGCTCGTTCTTTCTTTTGATCTGGCTGGCTGGCTGGCGGGTAATGAATGGCAGTATACTGCAAGCAGCGTCAGGCGGGCAAACCCTGCACGCCGCGCGCCTGGCCGCGCTACTCTCCACTGGCTGGTGCGAAATAGCGTTCGCCCAGCGC
>JBAQWV010000046.1:0-9181 GCA_049299095.1 Anaerolineae bacterium
AACGTGCGTACTGCGCACTGCACGACTGCTGATCAGTCGCGCAATACGCAGTACACAATCCCTCACAAGCAAACAGGGTCTAGTAGAAACGGGTTGCACCGAGCTGGTCGCCGCGCTCGTAGGCATCCACCGATTTGTTCAGGTCGCTGAACAGCTCCTTGCTCTTGTTCGCCATCTTCTGGATGTGCGGCTTGGTGCTGTCAATGTACTGCGCCAGCGCCAGTCCACCCACCAGCCCCACAAAGGCCGTGCCCTTCAGGATGTTCGCCAACGCTTCCATCACCTTCGCCACGTTGTCCAGCGTGTCGCCGACCGTCTTGAAGTTCTTCGCAATCTGACGCACCGCCGGTACGTCCATAAATACTTTGTCTGCCATGATGTGCCTCCAGGCTTAGCGATAGATGGCGGCGAACACGTCCGCCAGACCCCGCACCATGTTGTTGACCTGCTGATCAGCACGGTCCATCACTTCGATGGCGCGGTTGACGTTCGATTGCAGCGTGGTGATGTTCTCGCCGACCTTGCCGACGCCAGGGATCATCAGGCTTGACACCTCTTGCACAAATGCGTCTGCGCCATCCCCTATCCACACACCCCCCACCACCTGCTGGATCATCTGGCGCATCGGGGCCAGCGCCTGCTGCTGCACGATGTTGAACTGCTGGGTCAACTGCGATAGCACGTTGGCCACTACCTGCCGAGCAAACCGTAACAAAGCGCCTAACATGGGTCAGCCTCCTATTTGAACTGGGCCTTCGATGTCTTGTCGGCCTCTTGCATGTACTTCACGGCCTGCGCAACATCCTTGGCTAATTCGTCGAACTTCTCGCTCAACTTCGTGATCGACTGCGTTAGCTTCGTGCGGATCGCCTCCACAAACGCATCGCCGCCCTGCCCCAGCAACGCCCCTTCTTCTATCGTTGTCGCCAATCCCTGCATCTCCTGCAATGTCCGCTGGAGCTGCTCCCGTCCCTGCTGGAAGGTGCGGATCATCTCCTCGGCCTTGGCGTATTCTAGCTTGATGACATCGGTAGCCATGTGTGCCTCCTTAGCTTACTCGGAAGGGCGAGGACGCCTCTTCTTCAGCCTGCTTGACCGTTTGCGATATTTGTTGCGTCACACGCGCTGCTTCCTGCAACGCCTGCTGCAACCGATTGACGCCCGGCAATACCTTGCCCTGCATCTCGTTGAAGAAGGCCTGCGAACCCCGACCTTCCCACCCAGTCTTCAGCGTTTCCATGCTCTTCTGCACCTTCTGTGTCATCTGCTGAACCTGCTGGCTCTGCGTCGAAAACCGGTTCGCCACCTGTGACAACTGCTCATAGTCCGCTCGAATCTCTTCTGCTGCCATTGGATTACCTCCTGTGAATTTCTTCGCTTCTCACACAGCAGCCATACACTGCCTGTCTGCTGCCTCTTCTTCCTGAGTCTATCACACCTCCACGAAAAAATCTTGAATTTTTTCTGAATTTTTTCTGAATTTTTCGTGAACGCGCTCCGTGGGGCGGGCAGTTTACGGCAATTGGCCGATAGTGATGTATCCATTGCTGCTGCCGGGCTTCACACTCAACGAACTGTTGGGCTTGAGTTCGATCACCTGAAAGCGTTGCTCACCTACCGAGAAAATCATCCCCTCGTAGACTTCAAGTATATCATTTTTCCCCAAAGTATCATTCCACACACTGATGCGTGCAAGACGCCCTCGCTGCGCTTTGCCTTCTGCATCTACATAGTCTTCTTCGTTAGAGACCCACTGTACTCCTACGCTCCAACCACCGTCTAAACGGCCTACTGTTGATGCATTAATGGTTACTCCAGATAGATAAGTTGGCTCTGCCATAGGTGTTGTCTTCTGACGGTCAAAATCGGATGAAGCGTTACAACCGGTTAATAGAGTTCCAGCCAGAATCAGTCGAATTAGCCATGATCTCACTTGCATTATTATAAGCTCCTTGTTATATAAAGGGACGGTACTTAAGGCATTCCTGATTGGTTAACTGTTGTGTAATGATAATACTTATTAAATTCTTCTAAAGTCATAGGAGCAGGAGTGCTGCCACTGCCCCAGGGATTACGAAGGTAGATTAGTCCATTTTCTACATCCACTCGTTCAATCAAGTAGGCATGGTTCTCAATGACGTTGTTAGGCCACTCTTTAGTATTCTCGAATAGGCCTGTGGGCCGCGTGGCGGCCGTCAGATAATGCCCATCATTCAGGTAATTCTGCAACTCCTGCAAGCGTGCCTGGGTTTCTTCCGGTGTCGAAGCCTCCAGATCAAGCCGCTGCGCCGGTTTGCCGGTCAGCAATTCCACGGTTTCAACCGGTAAAGCAAAGGCCTATTGCCCAATCCTCTGCGGTATCAGTACTTTTGGACGATTTGCGTCTTGAGTGTCTTTTACCTTGAACAGGGCATCCTTTCGTTCAATTCCTCGCATGGTCATTGCGACAAAAAGGTCACCCTCTATGACTGCATAATTTATCACCTGTTTTCCCTGCACAAAAACAAGTAAATCGGTTAATTCATCAATGTAAAAACTGCGGTCGGGAAGCCATTGCATGCCCAAGGCTTTGTTAATGGCTTTATAGGAAGTATTCTCTCCAAAAATATAGAGAACATCCCAGTCAAACTGTGCTATGCCTGCCATATCTACGATCTCCGCATCTGAATGCGACACGAGACTTGCTTTTATTTCATTCTCAAGTTGTAGCTGTGAAGGGGTGCGGATTGAAAGATCTGGCTGCGCGGTGGTGAACACGGCAGAATCTCCTTTACACGAAGTAACGACAAAGGCCGATAATATCAGTAGTAAAATCAAACCACGGTAGTTTCTTGTCATTTATGTACTCGCTGCCTCTGGGTTCGGTAGATCTTTTACACCTTGTCCTTGGTCGCTATAGAATGGTTTTTGGCTGGCACCATCAATAATGATTGCTTCTCCATTTCTCACAGCTTCGGCTATCTTGTTAGCCAATTCTTGTTTTGAAATATTAGGATTTTCCAAGGCTATTTTTATACCGAGATTGTTGTTCCATAAATCCATAAAGGCCTTCGTTTTAGGGTTGTTTGCCATATTTTCATGGGCATCACTGTAACTCTTTGCCCAGTCGCTGCCAAATCGTCTTACCATCAGCGCATTCCAATAAGCATGCCTATAAGCATCTCCTAATCCGTCTTCCTGCTCATTTAATCCGACAAATTTTTCAGCCATTTCATAAGCTTCTTTTTGAATATAGAAAAGGGCTATTTGCCCAAAAAGCCCTTGCTCATCCATTAACCTTTTTTCTGTCGCAGTAACAAAGCGTTGCTCGAGACCAAATAAATCCGCTATCCATTTTTCAGGTACTTCGATCATTCCATCTTTATCTCCCTCTGGAGCTTTAAAATTTGCAAATTCTTTTTCCAAGTCGCGAAGGTCTTGGGTGGTCACTGGTTCGACTGAGATTTCAGATGATGAATCGTTGCTTTGCGTCTGCTCTAAACCACTAATGGAAGCGCCTTTAAAAGGGCGTGCCGCTTCCTCTTCGGCTTGACGCAGTAGGCGGCTGAGCCGCCCACTCACCTGCTGCCCCTGGCGCAGCGCAGCGCCCAGCCGTTGCAGCGCAGGCATGATCTCGCTCTGCATCTCGGCGAAGAACGCGACCGAGCCGCGACCCTCCCAACCGCCCTGCTGCAGTGCTTCCACGCTGTGCTGGACTGCTTTTTGCAGCGCAGCCGCGGCCTCGGCGTTGCGGCCAAAGCCGGCAGCCACCTCAGCCAGACGGTCATAGTCCACCTGAATTACAGGCCCTGTTATGGATTACCTCCTGCCTCATCGAAAACTGACAGCCGCACGGCCGGCTGGTTCGGCCTGCCTGCTGCGGGATCATCTCCAGTCTATCACACCCCCACGAAAAAAATCTTGAATGTTTCGTGAATTTTTTCTGAATTTTTCGTGAACGCGCGCCGTGGACGGGCAGTTTACGGCAACTGGCCGATGGTGATGTATCCATTGCTGCTGCCGGGCTTCACACTCAACGAACTGTTGGGCTTGAGTTCGATCACCTGAAAACGTTGCTCACCTACCGAGAAAATCATCCCCTCGTAGACTGTAATACTTTCCGCTGGCTCATCACGGTTTTGAGAAACCGCTATGCGCGCCACTGTGCCGGTTCGCTCATGGCCTGCGCTATCCACATAAGTCCCCCTCCTCGACACGCTTTCCAAACCTATATCCAAGCCATTACTAAACCCACCTACTGTCGTTTCTTGAATACTTATTTGATCTACATAGGTTGATTTTGCCGTCGTTGTTGCCTCCTGGTCGCCGATATGTGAGGAAGAATTGCAGCTAGCCAATACACATCCTGCTAGAATTAGCCAAACTGTCCATAATCTAATTTGTATCATGATTAGCTCCTGATGAACGGGTATGATAACTGCATCCTATAGTGCCACTATTAATTCATATCCAATAAGCCGAGGTTATTAATTGCCCAGCTTATCCAGCATAAGAAGGCGTTGACGTACTCGTTCTGTTGCCACAGAGTCGTTGCCTGGAAATGGGCTCATAGTATCAAACTTGACGCGATAATCATGTACTGGTCGTAAAGCAATGGATAACGTCCTTGCTGATTGATATTGAGGGCCATTTAGCACATATAGAACAGGATAACGAATAGCCAAAGGGGAAAATGGTTGGATGATCATCCCGCCAAACATAGGTTCATCACCAAGCATAACAACAAAAGGCGAAAAATCAGCCAGAAAGCTGGTTGCTGGTTCCTCGTAACGCAACCGAAGACTTTCATCATAAATGGCTAATCCTTTTCTCCAAGGCATTTTGTTCTGGCAAGACGATCAGCGTAACTAATTACAAGATAATAGACAGTTGTGTATTGCATCTTCGCCTGGTTAACCGCGTCTATTGGAAAGTCTAAATCAGGGTCGAATCTCAAACTTAGTTGAAACCCTTTATCCTTTTTCCAGGATAACGCGCTGGAAGATACTAAAGCATCAGAGGAGGATTGCCATGAGGCGGACATCAGAATAGTTGTGTAAAATTCTGTTACATCATCAAGGCTGTGACTTGTGCCATAGAGAAGCTTTGTATATGGGAAGAAACATGCATCCTCCGAACCCTGACGCGTACCATCCTGCCTGATTAACAACCTTGCATCGGCAGGAACAGGCAACGTCTTGATCATCAGATTGATTTTTTCGTTGGGCCTGCCACAGCCCGCAAGCAAGAAACTCAACAGAAAAAGCGTGCTTATTCGCAACAGGTAGCGAATAATCATATTGCAACCTCTCGTAGTAAATACGGTATAGTTTAAGAAAAGGTGCTAATACTTGCCCTCGACTATCCAAGCCAGTTGTAAGGTGCGGAAGATCTGTTGCCTTTGCAAATTCAGCCCAACTATCCCAACAATCGCACCTAAACCTGCCGTAGATCATTTGCATATCAAAATCATCTAAATCCGTGATATGTGATCCACGTATACCAGTACGATAATCAGCAATCATTCGCAAATACGCAGCTGTATAATAAATATTACCTGAATCAGTTAAGAGTACTCTTGAGCGAGCATATCCACTGGCAGGAGTATCAAGCAAGTGTTGATCAGAATAATATTTTGCAAAATAATCTTCCACACTTTTAGCAGTAGCAATGTGTACGTTTGCAACTCCATTTCAGGGGCCACGTCCACCGAGGAAACCAAAATAATCTCTGAATTTCTCATGAAGTTTAGGCTACACGTTGTACACCTGCATGTAAATCGTTCCCATCCCGCTGCCATCTTCCAAAACCAGGATTTTGTAATGCTTCTCGCCGACTTGCTGGTACACCCCGCGCGCGAAGGCGGCTTTCCCGGAATCGCTGACCGGCGTCCACCAGGAGGCAGCCTGTTCGTACGGCGCACTGTCCGAGAAGAACGGCGTATAAGTGGCAGCCAACGGTTCTGTCACCCCCAGGCTGGTCAAATAAGCTTCAACTTGATCCCGGGGCAGAGAAAAGCGCGCGATCACCATCGTGTCCAGCGCTGCTTCCCCTTCATAAACCAGGTTCGTTACCGTTGAGGGGAAGGGCTGACCGATAAACGCACTCAACTGTTGTTTATTCATCTTGCTGGTGAGCTGCTCCATAGGATCAGAAGTGGCAAGGGGGGTATTCACCGCGGGGGTTCCTTTGCAGGCAGTGATGACAAGAAGGCTTACTAAAAGAACGCCGTATAACACCAAACGGTGCAAAGATACAATCCAAACATGGTTTATTAAAGAGGTCATCTGTCACTTCCTGTTCCTTGCGATGCGTTTTCCAGTCTGCGTCTGTTGCCGAGCCGAGCATGCCATGCTCTCCGCTGCCGTCGTGGCTGGCGGGTTGGTCGGGGTAAGCCGGAGCACCCGGCGGCGCGGGCTGATCGCGGTCTTGCGTCACTGTACTGGCTGCGAGATACTGTCCGCTGGCCGGCCCACCCCGGAACGGCTCAGCCGCTTCCTCTTCGGCTTGACCCAGTAGGCGGCTGAGCTGCCCACTCACCTGCTGCCCCTGGCGCAGGGCAGCGCCCAGCCGTTGTACCGTGGCTTCAGGGGAAAATTCGGAGCGACTTACTCGCTCCAACACCTCACTCTTCGACCAGAGTGGTAAGTACTGCCCGCAACACCTGAACAAACTCAGACATCGTTAGCGCACCGGCGCGCAATGTGCCTGCTTCCTCGGCCATCAGCAGCCAGTTTTCCTGCGCCGCGCACACCACAGCCAACTCCAGCGCCTCATTTTCCTCAACGGGAACCACCCGCAGAAAAGCCAGCGATCCACTGAAGCTCTGCTGCCGCGCAGCATACAAAAAGGCAGCTACCCCCGGTTGATCCGCCGCATCCAGTGCCTTGACCTCCTGTGTGGCGCGATTGTTGACGGCTTCATTGTAGGCAGCCAGCAAAACATCGCCCGGCGCGCGAAAAGAGCGCGCGGCGGACACCGCATCATTCAGCGGGAAAATTGCTTGCAGACGCTGCAGCAATGCGTTGTTGTCACCTATATCTTCCAGCCGGTGAGTAAGATCGTCCGGCAGTGTTTGCTCCACCCAGTAACCCTCACGTCCATAATGTATAAAAAGCTGGCGACCTGCGGCCGGCACCGTTTTGATTGAAACCACGGCGAATTCCGGTTGCGTAATTGCTAACACCTGCCGCAGCAAGGTTTCCTCTAAAGCCACTTCCTGTGATGAAGTCACCCGCAGCAGGCCGCGACGTGCAAGATCGGCCTCGCCCTGGTTATACAACGCCTGCCGTTGCGCCGGCTCAGCCGGCAAAAGCTGCGCAGGATCAAGCCCAATAACCTCTTCAGCGCGCGCCAACGCCATTAACGCAAAGAATTCAGGACGGGAAAGGATAATTTCCATAGCAAGAGCACCTTTTGTTAAGACGCGACAGCCAGCCCATTGCGCTCCAGCGCAGCCAACAGCGCGGTCAGCAGATCGCGTATAGCCAGCAACCGATCAGTCGAAATAGCTTCTTCCTCTTCACCGAAAGCAATCCATGCTGCGCTCTCGTGCGGGCCGATGGCCAGACGGCTGGTACGTGCAGCCACAGCCGTCAAATGACGTTGCACAGATGCATCGCCCAGCAACGCACCTGCCATCTGTGGATCAGAAGTGAGCACCCGATAGGTATCGTCAATGACTGGAATACCCAAAACTGTCTCTGCTGTATGGCTTTGGCCGAGCTTGATAACAACCTCGTGTGCAGCCTTTGGCTCCAGCATAAGTTCGAAAGGCCGGGTTGGGTTATAGGAAGTTGACGCGCGCAAACTTTGATAAGAAGCGTTGGCATCTCCCGGGCCTGCCAAGCTGCTGGCTGTTTCAAACGTAAACAAATGGTTGCCTTTTTCAAATTCAACGACTTGACCAAAACCAACCGCTTTACGTTGATATGTACCACCAGTTTGTGCAGCCAAGGCGCGCAGCGCGGCCTGTATTGGGCTTGTTTTACCGCGGTTTGATAGCAAGAGCAGAGCGGCTAGCAGCAAAAACGCCGCTATGGCGAGCAAGGCAATAGTTGAAGGCATTTTTCTCACCGATTTTCTCCAGGATCATGGATCACATGAGGCTTGGCCGCACCAAAACTAATACCAAAAGTGAGCGGCCCAAGCTTCACCGTAGTATTCTTGCCAACACTTAACCCAAGTTCCAGTTTTAGGCCAATTTCCGCATTGACGCCCACGTTTGCGCCGGCGATATTCAACCCCGTCTCTCCTTTGGCAGACACCAAGTTAACACCGACTTCGCCGCCGACGCTGCCGTCATAATACCCGATAAATCCTTTTGTTGAAAGCGCCTTGGCCTCCACGCCGCCGGTCCATCCCAGATTTTGGTCGCCTGCCAGGGTTCCTTCCGCTTTAACACGGCCAGCATACACTTCACCCGCTGCGCCTAGCACCCACTTGCCGTCAATCTGCTTCAAACCGATGCCAGCCAGGCCCCCTCCCAAGTCCCAGCGACCATAGCCACCGCCGAATTGGCCGTTTTTCAGCGAGCCGCTGAACAGATCAAGCCCTAACTCAGGCTTAAGGCCAAATTTCCCTTTGCCGAAATCAAAAACAGGGCCTTTGCCTTTCAGCTTAAGGGTTTTCTGAACATTAGCCAGCACGCTGCTGATAAAAGAAGGCGCGGCGGCTTCGCCGGCAGGGTCGCCGGAGGAAGCGCCATCGGACGGGGCATTCACCTCGCCGGGGACAGTGGAAGTATGGCCGCGGAACGGTTCAGCCGCTTCTTCTTCGGCGGTGCGCATCACTGTGGCAATTTGCTGCGTGACCACACTGCCTTGCTGCAACGCGGCGGCCAATCGTTGCACTGCGGGCAACACCACGCCGTCAAGCTCGGCGAAAAAGGCGCTTGAGCCGCGGCCCTCCCAGCCGCCCTGGCGCAGGGCATTGGCGCTTTTTTCCACCTGAGAACGCAAGGCCGCAGCCTTTCAGCGTTGCGGCTAAAGCGTTGCCTCACCTCTTCCAGCGCATGATAATCAGCCTGCACAATCGAGTTACTCATACCACCTCCATTGGCAACGCGCTCCCGTTAACGTGCGTACTGCGCACTGCACGACTGCTGATCAGTCGCGCAATACGCAGTACACAATCCCTCACAAGCAAACAGGGTCTAGTAGAAACGGGTTGCACCGAGCTGGTCGCCGCGCTCGTAGGCATC
>JBAQWV010000047.1:0-30646 GCA_049299095.1 Anaerolineae bacterium
TATCTGGAAAGCCAGCAGCAGACCGACTACGAAAAGAACCTGAACGAATTTGTCTCGCAGAAGAAAGACCTCATCATCACCGTCGGTTTCTTGCTGGCTGATGCCACCAAGGCCGCGGCTGAGGCCAGCCCTGACAGCAAATTCGCCATCATCGACTCCCCCAGCAGTGGCAAGAACGTCAAGGGACTGCTCTTTGACGTAGCACAGCCCTCCTTCCTGGCCGGTTACCTGGCCGCTGGCGTGAGCGAATCCGGCACAGTCTGCACCTTTGGCGGTGTCAACATCCCGCCCGTCACTGAGTTCATGGTCGGCTTCGCCAACGGCGTGGCCTACTATAACACCCAGAACAGCGCCGACGTGAAGGTGCTGGGCTGGGACAACGCGGCGAAAGATGGTGTGTTCGCTGGTAACTTCGAGTCCACAGACGACGGTCGCCGCCTTGCCGAAGGTTTCTTCGACGAAGGTTGTGATGTGATCTTCCCCGTGGCCGGCCCGGTCGGCCTGGGCAGCGCCGCAGCCGCCAAGGATCGTGACCTGATGATGATCGGTGTGGACAATGATCAGTATGTTTCAGTGCCGGAATTCGGCAGCGTATTCGTCACCTCCGTGTTGAAGAACATGGACAAGGCCGTCTATGACACCATCGGCGCGTTGGTGGATGGCAGCCTGACCCTCGGCGACGACTACCTCGGCACGCTGGCTAACGGCGGTGTCGGCCTGGCTCCTTACCACGATTTCGATGGCAAGGTTCCGGCTGAGCTGACAAAGCAAATCGAGCAGGTCATCAAGGATATGGTTGACGGCAAGATTGATCCGAAGGCCGTTGGTTCCTGATCTCGCGTAACCGCCTGGAAGCTTCTAGTTTCCAGGCGGTTTTTTTTAAGCGGCGGTGTGGGATATTCCTCCATTGATCCCCGCATCTCACACCGCCGTACTTCCCCTCTTGTTGCTGCTTTCGGCTTCCTGCACAGGCCATTGCCTCCTTTGCACCACCTGTGCAGACCTCCGGGCCTGACCTCGCCTTGCAACACCTTCGATCTGCAAGGTCCGGCCTTTCCGTAAAACTACACGGGAGTTGTTTATGACCCCAGTTCTTGAACTGCGCAATATCACGAAACAGTTTCCCGGCGTACTAGCCAACGACCACATCAACTTAACGCTGGGTGAGGGCGAAATTCTGGCCCTGTTGGGTGAAAACGGCGCCGGTAAAAGCACCCTGATGAACATCCTGTACGGGTTGTATAACCCCGACGAGGGTGAAATTTTTATTCGCGGCCAGCGTACCCACATCACCGGCCCAACGGACGCTATTCGGCAAGGCATTGGCATGGTGCATCAGCACTTTATGCTCGTGCCAGTATTGACAGTAACCGAAAACGTTATGTTGGGCGAAGAGCCGACCAAGGGCATGGTGCTGGATCGAAAGTTAGTAGCCGAACGCATCCGTGAGCTTTCACGGCTGCATGGTTTGGAAGTAGACCCTGACGCCAAAGTCGAGAACCTTTCCGTAGGTGTGCGTCAACGCGTTGAAATTATCAAAGTTCTCTATCGTAAGGCCAACATCCTCATTCTGGACGAGCCAACCGCCGTTTTAACCCCCCAGGAAGCCGACGACCTGTTCGGCATTTTACGCTCCTTGCGTCAACAGGGCGTTAGCATCATCTTTATCAGCCATAAGCTGCGCGAGGTGCTGGAGCTGGCCGACCGTGTGACCGTTATCCGCCGCGGCAAGGTTGTGGGTGAAGCAAAAACCGCCGGAGCCAGCCAGGCCACGCTGGCCGAGCTGATGGTAGGCCGACGCGTTGCCTTGACAGTGGACAAGGCCCCGCCCAAGGTGGGCGAGCCTGTGTTGAAAATCAACAACCTTAAAGTACTCGACAATCGCCTGCAAGTGGCGGTGAACGGTGCTAATCTGGAAGTGCGTGCCGGTGAAATTTTAGGTGTGGCCGGCGTGCAAGGCAATGGCCAAACCGAGCTGGTAGAGGCCGTTACCGGCCTGCGCATGGCTCAAGACGGCACAATCAACCTGGCCGGGCAAAATGTAACCAATCGCCCGCCGCGTCAGGTGACCGAAATCGGTGTAGCCCATATCCCGGAAGATCGTCAAGAAGATGGCCTGGTGCTGACCTTCCCGATTTACGACAACCTGATTCTCAACACCTTCTATCGGCCACCCTACAGCAAGGGCATCGTGATCAATGAAAAGGTGATCGAGGGTCAAGCTGATGGCTTGATCAAGGAATTCGACATCCGCACCCCGGGCGCTGCCGTACCCGTCGGCAATCTCTCCGGTGGCAATCAGCAGAAAGTGATCATCGCCCGCGAGCTGAATCGCCCCATCAAACTGTTGATCGCCAACCAGCCGACGCGCGGCTTGGACGTTGGCTCCATCGAGTTCATTCACCGTCGCCTGGTCGAGAAACGGGATGAAGGCGTGGCCGTGCTGCTGGTATCCGCTGAACTGGACGAGATTATGGGCCTGTCCGATCGCATCGCCGTTATTTTCAAAGGTCAGTTTACCGCAGTGGTCAACGCCCCGGATGTCTCCAAGGAACAGGTTGGGTTGATGATGGCAGGCAATAGCTTGCAGGAAGCGCTTGCCAATGCGCCGCGCGCGGTAACCAAAGAACCGACCATCCTGACGTAAACAGGAGCAAGACTATGTCGAATACGACAGCAACTTCAACGCCCGCATCGCAAGCCTCCAAGCCAGCGCCCAAATCTTCCAACCGCGGCCAATTGCGCGATGCCATTCTTTATCCGATTCTGGCCGTCATCACTGCCCTGATTATCGGCGCCATCCTGATCCTGGTCACGGAAAAAGAAGTGGTCAATGCCTGGTTACACTTCTTCAGCGATCCGATGGGCGCACTACGCATCACGGCCAAGTCCATTGGCTCTGCCTACGGGGCCATGTTCAACGGCTCGCTGAACCTCGGCGGCATTATCAAAGGCATCGGTGCGCTGCTAAGCGGTCAAGGAACGCAAGAGCTGGCCGTAGCCTTCGTGCCCCTGTCGGAAAGCATGACGCAGGCCGTACCCTATATCTTCGCCGGTTTGGCCGTCGCCTTCGCATTTCAGGGCGGTCTGTTTAACATCGGCGGCGAAGGCCAAATGCTGGTCGGCGCGCTTTGCTCGGTGTATATCGGTTTCAAGGTTACCGGCCTGCCGTGGATCATCCACCTGCCGCTGGCTATTCTGGCAGGCATCACCGGTGCAGCCATCTGGGCGGCCATTGTCGGCGCACTAAAAGCCTACACCGGCGCGCACGAAGTCATCAATACGATTATGATGAACTGGATCGCCATCAGCTTGAGCACCTGGCTGCTCAAGGTCGGCGGCCCGATGGCGCGGCCAGATGTCCCCGTCACGCCGCCCGTGCTCGAATCAGCCTGGATCCCGCGGCTGTTCAGCACCCCCGGCAACCGCTTTCATGCCGGCTTCTTCCTGGCCTTGTTCGTGGTATGGCTTATCTGGTGGATATTATACAAGACGACGCTGGGCTTCCAGATCCGCATGGTCGGCGCAAACCCCAAGGCCGCCAAATACAGCGGTGTCAACGTACAGCGCCTTTGGGTAATCGTCATGGCAATCAGCGGCGCGCTGGCTGGCCTGGCCGGTACGGTCCAGACCCTCGCCGTAGACCGCTGGGTCGGCGTCGGCTTTTCATCGGGTATGGGCTTCGACGCCATTGCTCTGGCCTTGCTCGGCAAGAATCATCCGGTGGGCGTGCTGTTGGCGGCCTTGCTGTTTGGCATCCTCAAAAACGGCGCCACGCGTATGCAGTCAGTAGCGCAAGTACCAGTAGACATCATCACCATCGTCATCGCGTTGGTCATCGTGTTCATTGCCGCCCCTGAAATTATCCGGGTACTGTACCGGCTGCGCAAATCGTCAGCCTCCGAAGGTCCCGTCTTCACCAAAGGCTGGGGATCTTAACCAGTATTCGGTACGGAATTACCAGTAACCAACTGCCCCGTCAAAGGCATACCTGTTTACTTACCACTTGCTTACTTGCCAACCCCTCTATGAGGTAAACTCATTATGGCCGTAACTACAGCTTCCGCCGCCTCGCTAGGCTCCTATGCAGCACGCCGTGCCCGCCGTCGGGCCTTGACATACGGTGTCTTCTTTTTGCTGGTTGCCGCTGCGCTCTATTTGTTCTTCGTGCGCAATTCGACAACCGACATGGTCAGCACGTTTGTCCTGAACCCCACCACCAAAGAAAAGGTGATGAAGTTAGGCGATCTAAAGCTGCCCACACAATCGGTGTTGCTTGTTCTGACCGCGATCACCGCGGCTTTAGGCTTGTATCAAGTCCTACGCGGCTTCAAGCGCGTCGTACTCGTGCTGGGCGTAGTCGCATTGATGTTCGTTGCCGCGTTCCTGATCTGGGCCGTGCGCGATAAATCCATTAACCTGCTCGGCATCTTCACCGTCACCGTGGCCGCAGCCACGCCGCTGGCTTTCGGCGCCATGAGCGGTATCATGTGCGAACGCTCCGGCGTGGTCAACATCGCCATTGAAGGCATGATGCTCACCGGCGCCATGGTCGCAGTGATCTTCGCCAGCATCACCGACAGTCTGTGGATCGGGCTTGCCAGCGCCGTGATCGCCAGCGGTATCCTTGGCTTGTTCCTCGGCATCCTGGCTATCCACTTCCGCATTGATCAGATCATCGCCGGCACAGCCATCAACATCTTCGCCCTCGGCATCACCAGCTTCATCAGTCAGCGTTTCTTGCAGCCCAATCCCAGCCTGAACTCCGGCGGTGTCTTCTCCAAGGTAGCGATCCCGGGCCTGTCACAAATACCGATCATCGGCCCCACCTTCTTCAACCAGACACCGATCATCTACCTGCTCTTCATTATCATCCTTGCCATACACTTCATGCTGTTCTACACGCGCTGGGGCCTGCGCACCCGCGCGGTCGGCGAGCATCCGAAAGCAGCCGACACATTGGGCGTCAACGTCTTCAAAGTACGCTACATCAACGTCATCCTCGGTGGCATGATCGCCGGCATCGGCGGCGCGTACTTCACCATCGGGTCGGTAGGCCGCTTCGACGAAGCCATCACCGCTGGCAAGGGCTTCATCGGCCTGGCCGCCATGATCTTCGGTCGCTGGTCTCCCTTCGGCGCTTACGGCGCATCGCTGATCTTCGGCTTCTTCGACGGCCTGCAAAGCAAGCTGCAAATCCTCGGCAAGACCCAAGTACCGATCCCGACCGAGTGGCTGCTGATCCTGCCCTACGTCGTTACGATGGTCGTGCTTGCCGGCGTCGTCGGGCGCACCGTCGCCCCCGCAGCCGACGGCAAGCCTTACGTCAAGGGATAAGCCGCGGCTCGTTGCGCAGGTTTGCCAGCCTGCCCCCTTTTGTGTATGCTCAACTCCAGCCGGTTGTGCCCTGCGCCAACGGCTGGAGTTCTTGTTTGTGAGGTTATCTATGAAGTCCAAAGACCGCGTGTTAGCGGCCATCAACCACGAAGAACCCGACCGCGTGCCGATCTGCATCGGCGTCAGCAATGCCACCGGCATCAAGATGCAGCCCTACCGCGCCATCAAGCAATTGGCAGCCATCGCAGCGCCCGACCATTACATCTATGATTGGCCGGAGCTGGGCACGGCTGCCGTGGACGAAGCCACTATGCACCGCCTGCACAGCGATGTGCGCGGCGTGCTGGATTTGGAACCCGCGGCTGTGCGACTGCACAACAGCCAGCGCCCCCCTCATTCCCCCTGTATAGACTCGTGGGGCAGCGGCCAGCGCGAGATCGAAGACGGCTCCTGGTTCCCCGGCGTGCATCCGCTAGCCGACGCCGACACCCTCGACACCCTTGCAGCCTACCCCTGGCCCGACATGGACGACCCCACGCGCGTCGCCCACGTACGCGCCCAGGCACAGCGCCTGGCCGACGCCGGTGACTATGCCATCGTCGGCACCCCCTGGCTGCTCTTCCCCTTTGAACGCGCCCACGCCATGCAAGGCATGGACAAATTTCTCATGCACATGGCGATCAACCCCGACTTCGCCCAGGCCATGCTGCGCAAAATCACCGATCTGTGTCTGACACTGATGGGCCATTTTCTCGACGAATGTGGCGATCTGCTCGACATTATCAAAATCGGCGACGATCTGGGAATGCAAAGCGGTCTGCTAATCTCCCCGCGCATGTACCGGCGTATGCTCAAGCCGCTACACGCCGAGCTGATCAACCTGATCCGCCAACGCACGCAGGCCAAAGTCTTCTTTCACACCGACGGCGATGTGTTCGACCTCATCCCCGACCTGATCGAAATCGGCGTAGACATCCTGAACCCGATCCAAACCTCCGCGGGACGCATGTCCAACCTTGCACAGCTCAAGCAGAGCTACGGCCAAAACATCGCCTTCTGCGGCGGCATTGACACCCATCACATCCTGCCCCACGGCACGCCCGCCGAAGTGCGCCAGGAAGTACGCCGCGTGATTGATCTGCTCGGCCCCGGCGGCGGCTACATGGTCGCTTCCGTCCACACCATCATGAACGACGTGCCAGCGGCCAACGTGCTGGCGATGGTAGACGCAGTGGAAGAATTCGGCGTTTATCCGCTCAAGGGACGATAACCCATGCCTGCCCCCCTCCGCCACCCTCGCGCGCTTGTCTGGCTGCTGCTAACCCTGATCTGGCTGGCTGGCTGCGCCCAAAGCACCCCCACGCCGCTCCCCCTGCCCACGCTGGAACCGGCACGCCCGCAAGTGGTGGGGGCCACCCCCACCGGCCCCGCGCCGACCGCAGCCGCTCCGCTGCCCACTGCCATTTACAGTCCCACGTTGCGCGTGGGCCTCGTCACCGATGGCGGACTGGTAGACGATGGCAGCCTGAACCAGAGCGCCTATGCCGGTATGCAGCGCGCCGCGGCCGAAACCGACATCGCCGTTGACGTGATCGAATCGGTCGAAGCAGGTGATTTTGGCCCCAATCTAGCCGTTTTCGCCAACCAGAGCTACGACGTGATCATCACCATCGGCAACGCGGCCGGCGCAGCCGCGCAACAAATGGCTGCACAATACCCCGCCAGCCGCTTTGTGGTGCTCGATCCCACCGACGACTTCACCGCCCCCGACCTGACCGTGGTACGCTTCGATGAAACGCAGCTTGGCTATCTGGCAGGCGCGCTGGCCGGGCTGACCAGCCAAAAGAAGACCGTCGGTATCGTTGTAGGGCCGGAAACGCCGGAACACCAGCGCCTGCTGGAAGGCTATCGCAGCGGCGTGCTGGCTGTCTGCGATGCGTGCGCAGTGCTGGTGACGCCCCTGGACAGCGCGGACGACGCGGGACGGGGCCGCACCGCGGCCCTGCGGCAGGTGGGCGAGGGTGCCGACGTGGTGTTTGGGGTGGGTGGCGCAACCGGCGGGGGCGCGCTGTTGGCTGCTGCACAGCAGAAAGCATGGGCGGTTGGGGTAGACGTGGACGCTTACGCAACGCTATTTCAAAATGGCGAGGAAGCCGGCGCGGACCACATGTTGGGCAGCGCGGTCAAGCGCGCGGACAACGCAGTCTACCAACTCATTCAGGACGCGCTGGCAGACAAGCCACTGCCCGCCAGCCTTTCAATGGACGCAGCCAGCGCGGGCATCAGCCTGATTATCGCCCCCTCAGCAACCCTGCCTGCTGCTGCGCAAGCCGGTCTCGACAAGGTGCTGGCACAGCTAGCCAGCGGGCAGCTTCCAGTGATCACGCCAACCCCCGAACCCACGGTCGCCCCGTAAGATTTCGTTGCGCGTCGGCCAGGATGCGCGGCTCAGGCGTGTGTCTGTGCCTCCCAGCTCAACATGTCCCCTTCGATCAAATCGTTGACGCCGAGTCGTTGCAGCATGTGCAGCAACTCCGCGCGGTGCATATGATTGTGCGTGACAACATGCAAGATCGTGCCGCCCAGCGTCTTGGCGCGCGGCGGCTGGTCCAGCACATCCAGATACAGTGCGTTCAGCCGTCCGGCGTCGCGCGCGGCGCGCGCCACAGCTGCGAAGTCTCGGTACGCCGCTGCGAACCGTGCTTGCAACACTGACAGAGTCTGCGTCCCCGCGGGCATGGCCCGCACCGGGCGCTCGGCCATCAAGTCAGTCCAAACCTCGATGTTGCCGACCATGTGGCGGGCAGTGGCGCGCCAGGTGCGGTGCCCAATGTCGAACTCCGCGTCGAGTTGGGCGTCGTCGAGCGCCTGAGCCAGCTCCAACACGCGCTGCGTAGTCCAGGCGTCATGTTCCAGCAGACGATCCAGTAGGTCAAAAGACGACAAGTTTCTCTCCCTTCAGCTCCATTTGATGCGGAAAGCCCATCGCAGCAGCCAGATCATAGTAACGTTGCGCCTCATCCGCGTCACCCAGCAGGGCATACGATTGTCCCATGTTTAAGAAAAGGGAGGGATAGAACGCTTCAACCCGATCATCCGCCGCGGCCTGGGCCTTGTCCAGTGCGAGTTGGTTCCAGCGCAGCTTTGTGCGCGGGTCAGTTTGACAGCGGGCCACGTAATGCGCGGCAATGCACGCTTCATAGTCATCCTGCGCCAAAGTCCACGCCTGCTGATACAAGGCGCAGGCTTGCTGCGCGCGGCCCTGAAACTCGGCTTCTGTACCGGCGATGCAAAGGCTGATCACAGGGTTGTTAGTGTCCATAGTGGGCGACTCCGGCGAAACAAGATCAGTCTATGGTGGCAAGACAAAACTCAGTATAAAGTCGCCACCGCCTTTCGTCAAACAGCGCGAGCAGTGCCATTTCCCGCGCTGAGCGTGACGCGGGTATAATGCGGCTATGCGCGTATCTGTGATCTGCACGGTATTGAATGAAGCAAGCGCGGTAGAGCGTCTGCTGGACAGCCTGGCCGCCCAAACCCGCCCCCCGGATGAAGTCGTCATCGTGGATGGCGGCAGCAGCGACGGCACACAAGCCACCATCATGCGTTACGGCGGGCAATTGCCGCTCAAGTTTCAGGAAGCACGCGGAGCCAACATCAGCCGCGGGCGCAACCTGGCCGCGCGGCGTGCGTCAGGCGATGTCATTGCCAGCACCGATGCGGGGGTGCGGCTGGAGCCGAATTGGCTGGAACAACTGCTGGCCCCGTTTGAACTACTGACTGCGGAAGAACTAAGCGCCACCAACGCGGCTGTGGCGGGCTTTTTTCAGCCTGACCCGCACACCACCTTCGAGCTGGCGCTGGGCGCAACCACCCTGCCCGCGGTTGAAGACATCCAGCCGGAGCGTTTTCTGCCCAGTAGCCGTTCTGTAGCGTGGAGCCGGGCCGCCTGGCAGTGCAGCGGCGGCTATCCCGAATGGCTGGACTATTGCGAAGACCTGCTCTTCGATTTCGGCTTGATCGCCTGCTGTGGCGGCTTTGCCTGGGCGCCACAGGCATTGGTGCATTTTCGTCCGCGGCCCAGCCTGCGCGCTTTCTTCAAGCAATATTACCGCTATGCGCGCGGCGACGGCAAGGCCGATCTGTGGCGCAAGCGTCACTTGATCCGCTATGCGACCTATCTGGTGGCGCTGCCAGCCCTATTGGCTTTAAGCATCTGGCATCATCCGCTCTGGCTGCTGGCCTTGCTGCTGGGCATGCTGGCCTACTGCCGACGGCCTGTCCAGCGGCTGTTTAGCCAGTGGCGGGGATACCATTTCCTGCAAAAGCTGGCCGCGCTGCTGCTGATCCCGGTGATCCGTGTCGTGGGCGATGTGGCCAAGATGCTGGGATATCCTGCGGGCTTGCGCTGGCGCAGGCAAAACCGCGCCCGCCCCGAAGTACATTGGCGGCAGCGCCCCACCACGACACCATGATTGGTAAACTGGTGGGTTGGTGTACGATCAAAGCCAACCTCCCAATTCCCAATTCTCAATTCTCCTCATGCTCGATCTCGCGATTATCATCCTCAACTACAACACGCGCGACCTCTTGCGAGCTTGCCTGCGCACGGTGTACGCCAGCCAGGGCAATTTCACCTATGAAGTCTGCGTGGTAGACAATGCTTCGTCTGATAGCAGTGCAGACATGGTGCGCCGCGAATTCCCGCAAGCCACGTTGATCGCCAGCACGCACAACGGCGGCTATCCCTACGGCAACAACCTTGGGATGCGCTATTTCGGCTGGACAGACGCACCCGGCGCGGGGGATACAACCGCCACGCCGCGTTATTGCTTGTTACTCAACCCTGACACTGAAGTGCCGCCGGATGCGCTGGCGCAGATGATCACGTTCATGGACAACAAGCCGCGCTGCGGCGCAGCCGGGCCGCGCCTTGTGCGCCCGGATGGCAGCCTCGATCTGGCCGCGCGACGCTCTTTTCCCTCGCCCGAAGTCAGCCTGTACCGCATGGCGGGCTTGAGTAAGCTTTTCCCGCGCAGCCGCCGCTTCGGTCGCTATAACATGACCTTTCTCGATGATCACGTCACCAGCGAGGTCGATTCGGTCGTAGGCGCGTACATGCAGGTGCGCGGCGCAGCCATCCATCAGGTCGGCCTGCTTGACTCGGACTTTTTCATGTACGGCGAAGACCTCGACTGGGCCTATCGCATCAAGCAGCAGGGCTGGCAGGTGTGGTATAATGCGGCTGTCACGGTGCTGCATGTCAAGGAAGCGGCCAGCAAGTCGAGCGAAAAGGCACGCCGTGAGTTTTATCGGGCCATGTTGATCTTTTACCAGAAACATTACCAGGCAACGACGCCGTTACCGTTGCATTGGGCCATTGTTGGCGGCATCTACCTACGCGGCGCGCTGGATGTGGCCGCGCGGCGCTGGGCGCTGTGGCGACAACGCGCGTAAAAGCACGGGAATTCGGAAGTGACAATTCCTTCGGAATTTTTTAGGCCACTTATTTTCGTCATCCTCTTGAGCAGCAAGGCTGTATGAAACGTTCCCAACTGATCCTGGTGCTGGTTCAAGTTGTTCTCGATATCTTCCTCACCGCGCTGGCGATGGGGCTGGCGTATCGCATCAACCTGGCGCGCGACCCCAGCGTCGGCGGCGTCGGTCAGTACGCGGTACAGATGGTCATCTTCGTGGTAACGGTGATCGGGGCGGTCTTCTTCAACCAGCTTTACACGCGTAACCGCGGCCAGCCGCGCTTGGAGGAACTGCTGACACTCTACCGGGCAGTGACGCTCGGCTCGCTGCTGGCTGTGGCTTTCATCTCCTTCCTGCTGAAAAACGTCATTGATTATCGCCGCCCGATGCTGGTGCTGGCCTGGCTGTTCAGCATGATCCTGCTGACGCTCAGCCGGGTGATTCACATCCAACTGCAACGATGGGTACTGCGCCGCGGGCTGGGCAACAGCGATGTGTTGCTGGTGGGCACGGGCGAAGTGGCGCACATGGTCTTGCAGAAGATGCTTAACTCGCCGCAGCTCGGCTATCGGCCCGTGGGCTTGGTGGCCGCAGATGACACCGGCACGCAGAAGGTGCTGGGCATGCCGGTGCTGGGCAAGGTTGAGGATTTACCGCGCATCATCGAACAGCAACATGTGACCGAGGTCATTATTTGTTTGCCAGAAGCGCCGCGGCGCGAGTTGGTGCATATTGTCTCGCTCTGCGAGCGTGAGCGCGTCGGTATTCGCATTTACCCCGACGTGTTCCAGATTATGGCGTCGGAGGTGAGCATCAGCGACCTGGCCGGTCTGCCGCTGCTGACAATGCGCGATGTGGCGCTGCGCGGCTGGCATCTGGCGCTCAAGCGCACGGTGGACATCGTCGGCAGCACCGCGGCCCTGATTGTTCTGTCGCCATTGATGATGCTGACTGCGCTGCTGATCAAGCTGGAATCGCCGGGGCCAGTGTTTTATGTGCAGGAGCGCATGGGACTGGACGCGCAACCTTTCCAGATATTGAAATTCCGTTCAATGCGCAACGACGCAGAAAAGCAGGGGCCGGGCTGGACCACAGAGAATGATCCGCGGCGCACGCGCATGGGCGCACTGCTGCGCAAACTTTCGATTGACGAGTTGCCGCAGTTCATCAACGTGCTGCTGGGCGATATGAGTCTGGTGGGGCCGCGTCCAGAGCGTCCGGTATACGTTGAGCAGTTCCGTCAAAGCATCCCCCGCTATATGGATCGTCACCGCGAAAAGGCAGGCATCACCGGCTGGGCACAGGTGAACGGCCTGCGCGGCGACACCTCCATCACCGAGCGCACCAAATACGATCTGTGGTATATCGAAAATTGGTCGTTATCCCTCGATTTTCGCATCATGGTACGCACCGTTCTCCGTCTGTTCAGTGACCGCCAGGCGTATTAAGGGAATTATTATGCTTACGCAAGCCACCAAAGAAGCGTTCACCCTGCTGAATCTCCTATGTGGAGGGGTGCTGGCACTGCTGTTAGCAGTGTACTACTGGCGCGGGCAGCCGCGGCGCGGCTGGCTGCTGGTGCTGTTGGCAGTGCTGATGTTGGTGTGCGTGTTTAACGCGTATTCGGTGTATTTCATGTTGTAGAAGATCGCCGGGGTTGTTTACTTTCAGGCAATGACCGAGACACCGCTGTCATTGCCTAGCTGCCAGCCGAAGCAATCTCCTGAGACAACGACTCTGCACATCGGACGAGGCCAACCCGGTCTCGTCTTTTTGATTCCCCATAGTCTGTCAGGTTTTTGACTCCCGGCTCATCTCGTGGTATCATATTCAATATCTTAGCACTCTTGATAACAGAGTGCTAAGATATGTAAAAACCCTGTCCAGTTTCACACTGACGTTCAGATATTCTGTACAAATGAGCTTGTTAAACCCGCGCCGCCAGGCAGTTCTGGCCATCGTGATTCAGGAATATATCGCCACTGCTCAACCCGTCGGCTCGAAAGCCGTGGTAGAAGAGTACGCGCTCAAGGTCAGTCCGGCGACCATCCGCAACGAAATGAAGGCGCTGGAGGAACAGGGCTATCTGACACATCCACACACCTCCGCGGGCCGTGTGCCCACCGAGGAAGGATACCGCTATTTCGTGCAGCACCTGCTGAACGAACCGCCGCTGACCGTAGACGACCAATTCACCATTCAGCACCTGTTCCACCAGGTCGGGCGTGAAACCGAGCAGTGGGCACAACTGGCAGCGGCCGTACTCGCACACACATCGCAGATGGGCGCGTTGGTAACGCCGCTACGCTCGGAACGCTGCCGCTTCAAGCATGTTGAGCTGCTGGAAGTGCGCGAAGGGATGACCCTGCTGGTGCTGGTATTGCAACAGGGCATCGTCAAACAGCAAATACTAAATCTGACCGGCCACATCAATCAGGATGAGTTGAGCCAGTTATCCAACCTGCTGAACACAGCCCTGGGTGGGTTGACGGTGAGCGAGATCGAAGCTCGTCGTCCGGCCCTACCCGAATTGGGGCAACAGGTTTTAGCCGTCGTGCAGTCGGTGATGACCAGCGAAGACGACCCCAGCAACGCGCCGATCTTCCGCGAGGGCCTGACGCACATGTTGATGCAGCCGGAATTCTCGCTGGCCGAGGACGCGCAGCAACTGGTGACCGTGCTGGAACATCCGCCACTGCTTGGTTCGATCATCGAAAACACGCGGCAGCGCGAGGGTGTGCAAATCCTGATCGGCGGCGATGGCCGCTACGAGCCGCTGCGCTCACTCAGCCTGGTGCTGGCGCGCTATGGCGTGCCCGATGGCGCGACCGGCGTGCTGGGCATCGTCGGGCCGGTGCGGATGCACTATGGCCGCACGATTTCGCTGGTGCGCTATGTGTCGCACGTTCTGAGCGACCTGGTCGAGCAGTGGTACGGCGCGTAACTGGGCCCGTCGTTGTACGTAAAGTAACTGATTGAAACAAGAAAAATAAAACGTGCAGAGGAATATGATGGCTCAAGAAGATACGATGGAAACCTTTGAAAACGAACTGCCAGCGGGCGAGACTGCGGCCGCGGCCGACGATCCAGTGATTGCCCAACTGGTACAGGATTATAAAGAAGCGGTCAAGGCGCGCGACGAAGCCGAAGACAAGTATTTGCGCGCCGCAGCCGAGTTTGCCAACGCACGCCGCCGCACCGAACTGCGCGCGGACAACGAGGTGCGCGCAGCGAAAGAGCAGATTTTGAGCAGCTTCTTGCCTGTGGTGGACGATCTCGACCGGGCACTGCTGGCTGTACCGGCCGGCGAAGCCGCGGCTTCCTGGCTCGAAGGCTTCGCCCTGATCCAGCGCAAGCTGGCTGCGGCGCTCGACCGGCAAGGCGTCACGCCCATTCAGGCCGAAGGACAGCCCTTCGATCCCGCACTGCATCAAGCGGTGGTGATGGCTGACGGCGGCGATGTACCATCAGGCACTATATTACAGGAACTTCAGCGTGGCTATCTGCTGGACGGCAAAGTCCTGCGGCCAGCCATGGTTAAAGTGGCGCAGTAACGCCACCTCTTACAAAGACAAACAGACGGATCCAATCAAGGAGTTAGAGATCATGGGTAAGATTATTGGTATTGACCTCGGTACCACCAACTCGGTGGTGGCGGTGATGGAACAGGGCGAGCCGGTGGTTATCCCGTCGTCCGAAGGCGCGCGGCTGATCCCTTCGGTGGTGGCGGTGAACCCGAAGACTGGCGAGCGGCTGGTGGGGCAGGTGGCGCGCCGTCAGGCAGTGACCAACCCGGACAACACGATTTTCTCAGTCAAGCGTCTGATGGGCCGCAAGTTCACCGATGCCGAAGTGCAGAAAGCAATCAGCATCCTGCCATACAAGATCGTGGATCGCCCCAACGGCGATGCCGCGGTGCTGATGGGCGGCAAGGAATATTCCCCGCAGGAAATTTCGGCGATGATTTTGCAGAAAATCAAGCATGATGCCGAACAATATCTGGGTGAACCGGTGAGCCAGGCCGTTATCACTGTGCCCGCGTACTTCAATGACAGCCAACGCCAGGCCACCAAAGACGCCGGGCGCATTGCCGGTCTGGAAGTGCTGCGCATTATCAACGAACCGACCGCGTCGGCGCTGGCTTACGGCCTGGACAAGAACGTGGAAAAGCGCATCGCGGTGTACGACCTGGGCGGCGGAACCTTCGACATTTCTGTTCTCGACGTGGGCGATGGCGTGTTCGAGGTGAAGTCTACCAACGGCGACACCTTCCTCGGCGGCGACGACTTCGATCAGCGCATCATCAACTGGGTGGCTGACGAGTTCCGCAAGGAACAGGGCATTGACCTGCGCCAGGATCGCATGGCTTTGCAGCGGCTGAAGGAAGCCGCGGAAAAGGCCAAGATTGAGCTGTCCACCGTGATGCAGACGGAGATCAACCTGCCCTTTATCACCGCGGACGCTGGCGGCCCCAAGCACTTGCAGATGACGCTGACCCGCTCCAAGCTGGAGCAGCTCACGGCGGATCTGATCGAGCGCACCATGATCCCCTGCCAGCGCGCGCTGGATGACGCGGGCATGAAGCCTTCGGACATCGCGGAAGTGGTGCTGGTGGGTGGTCAAACCCGTATGCCCGCAGTGCAGGAGGCAGTGCGCAAGTTCTTTGGCCGCGACCCGCACAAGGGCGTCAACCCGGACGAGGTTGTGGCCGTGGGCGCAGCCATTCAGGCAGGCGTGCTGGGCGGCGACGTGAAGGATGTGCTGCTGCTGGATGTGACGCCGCTGACGCTGGGCATTGAAACGCTGGGTGGTGTGGCGACACCGATTATCGAGCGGAACACGACGATCCCGACGCGCAAGAGCCAGGTTTTCTCGACCGCAGCTAACAACCAGACCAGTGTCGAGATTAAGATCGTGCAGGGCGAGCGCCCGATGGCGAACGATAACAAGCTGCTGGGCAACTTCATCCTGGATGGTATTCCGCCGGCGCCGCGCGGTATGCCGCAGATCGAAGTGACCTTTGACCTGGATGCGGACGGCATTTTGCACGTCAATGCCAAGGACAAGGCTACCAGCCGCGAGCAGAGCATCCGCATCACCGCATCCAGCGGCTTGAGTAAGGATGAGATTGATCGCATGGTGAAGGACGCCGCTTCGCACAAGGCGGAGGATGAGCGTCGCCGTGATGAGGTGGAAGCGCGCAACCAGGCTGATACGGCGGTCTTCCAGGTCGAGAAGTTCATCAGCGATACCCCCAACCTGGCGGCTGATGCCAAGTCGGAGTTGGAAGGCAAGATCGCTGCGGTGCGTTCGGCCATGCAAGGCTCGGATGGCCCGCGCATGCGCAGTTCTAGCGATGAGCTGATGCAGGCATGGCAGCGCGTCGGGACGCAGATGCACCAGGCGCAGCAGCCCGGCGAGCAGACGCCGCCCCCGCCGCCCCCCGGTGGCGATGATGACGTGGTGGAAGGCGAGTTCCGCGAGGCGTAAGCCGAGGAACGCTTTCTGACCGTGCTTTAACCCCATAGATGCCCCTGGCCGCGAGTTCAAAAACGACCGCGCGGCCCAGGGGTGTTTTTGTTTTGCTGCTTGCTGTGCACTGCCGCGCAGCTAAAATTCCTGTAAACCGCGAAAACGGGTATAATCGGCGCTGCTGTTCGATCAGCCTTGGGTTGAAACCCAAGGCTGATACCTTCGCAAACCGGCTTGAAGCCGGTTCTTTACCCTGTTTGACCCTGTTTTTCCGCAGGCGTCAGCGCCGCACTTTGTCAAACGCTTTAAGAGGTTTGTTTCGTGGAAGTTATTTCAAAAATCATTGATTTCGTCCTGCACGTTGATGTGTACCTGAACGACATTATTGTGCGTTACGGGGCGTGGACTATCGCGATTTTGTTCTTGATCATCTTCATGGAAACGGGCGTGGTGGTGACGCCTTTCCTGCCCGGCGATTCATTGATCTTTGCGGCGGCGACCTTTGCGGCGCGCGGCGCGCTCAATCCATGGGTGCTGTTCATTGTCCTGTCCATTGCAGCCATTTTGGGCGACACCGCGAACTACTGGATCGGGCATCGCGTGGGCGCGAAGGCGTACACGGGCGAGGTGCGTTGGATCAAGAAAGAGTACATGGAGCGCACGCACGCTTTTTTTGCCAAACACGGCGGCAAGGCGATCTTCTTGGCGCGTTTTGTGCCCATTGTACGTACCTTTGCGCCATTTGTGGCGGGTGTCAGCCAGATGCCCTACGGCTATTTCTTCCGCTGGAACGTGATCGGCGGCATCGTTTGGGTTGGGCTGTTCACGGCGCTGGGCTTTTTCTTTGGCAACATTCCCTTTGTTCAGCACAATTTTGAGCTGGTGATCGTGGCGATCATCGCGATTTCGGTGGTTCCGATGCTTGTGGAAGTGGTACGGGCGCGGGGTGGCAAGAAAAGCCAGCGACAGGCGTAGGCTTCGGCAGGCTCAGCCTACGGCGGTAAGCTCAGGCTTCGACAAGCTCAGCCTACGGCGATAAGCTCAGCCTACGGCGGCAGGCTCAGGCTTCGGCAGGCTCAGCCTACGGCGATAAGCGCAGGCTTCGGCAAGCTCAGCCTACGGTGGCAAGCTCAGCCTACGGCGATAAGCGCAGGCTTCGGCAGGCTCAGCCTACGGCGACAGGCGTAGGCTTCGACAGGCTCAGCCTACGGCGGCAGGCTCAGCCTACGGCGACAGGCTCAGCCTACGGCTGCACAGAGTCGTGCTTCTCGACGTTCTTGGCGTTGTAGTAGTTCTCGAATAGCTGGTTCTCGATGAAGTAGAAGCGATCGGGATGCAGGTGGTTCCGCTCGGATCGAGCCTTTGCCCCGGTGGACAGATCATCTCGCACACTTGCCCACCTGCCCACTCGCCGGGCTGACAATACGAAATCAATCCATCTACACAGCCGATTTGATTGCAATAAATCCTCTTTGTGACGACTGAGCGAGGAGGTGAACATTGGCCATTTTGTGCCTGTCCAGCAGTACAACAAGTAGTTGGATCGATAATTAAAACTCCAAACTCGCAAAACTTGTTGCAAGTCATCACGGCATTGTTGCAAAAAGGGTCAGAAGCCCTTGTTGCAGGAGCAAAGAAAAAGAAACCCAAGAACATGAGGATCCACAAATAGAGGATGTGTTTTGGCAAGAAGCAGTGTTGCAAAAATTTCTAATTACCACCCAAGTAGTCTTCCGCATGGAAAACCTCTGCACCACCATAGGTTACTTTATTTATTCTGTCTATAGTTTCTCTGAGACCTTCTATAGTTCTATTTGCTGCAGTAAAATAAATCTCAGTAGGATTATACTTCTTCAATTCCTCAAAGGTTTTTGCCTCGTCCGATCCCGTCAGATCGCTCACTCCAGCACCCAAAGTTGTCAAAAAAACATCTAAATCTAGTCCGATCTTTGCTGGGTCCCACATCCCGCCAGCACTTATAAAAAATCCCTTTCTGCTCACAGTAAACATGTCTGAACCGGCAACTCTGCTCATGAAACCCATGGATGCTGCTCCCTTGCCATTCCATATCTGAGCAAATTTATCTACATCCTCTACACCAACCTTGAAATAGACCTCTGTTTCCACTAACTTCCCTCTCTCCCCCCAGAACCGAATTTCAGCAGGATTATAGCCATCTTCAACCAGCGCCTTAAATCCACGACTAAGCAGGTTGCCCGATCTGGCTCTGTCTTCGGCTGAGAGACCTCCGGCATGCTCCAAAAGCGCCGAAAGATCCTGGGGAACTCCTGCCCCATCGGGTACCAAGCGCAGAGTAATTGAACGAACTGTCTCGCGCAGGATAATTTCCTTGCCGTTTTCATCCTTGACCGGGATGTCCATCGTGAAGGAATTATCACTGTCTATCACAGGCGTCAAACCCATCTCCAGCCCTACCCGCTCGACTTCGGTCAAGATCTTCATCACATCCACGCCGATTTCTGGCGCTTCCACAAGCGGGATCGTCTCAGAGACCAGCAGGGTGGTCGTTAGCTCGGCGGTGGTGGTGATGGGTGCGGTCTGCGACACCAGCGCGGTGGCGGTGATGGACGCTGTGGTGGTGATCTCCACCGTCGCGGGCAAGGATGTGGTGGTGGGCGCGGCTGTTGGCAGAACGACTGCGGTGGGTGCAGGAGCCACGCTCGCAGGCGCGCTGCCGCACGCGGTCAGGACCGCGAGAAGTGCGGTCAGGATGACAAAGCTTACAAGGCGCATTCCGCTCGCTGCTGATACGTTGAATGTGGACATGGTGGCGTTCCTTCCTCCTGGTGACAGGCCGTTGTCGCGCATTATACTGCCCCATTTCCTCCATGCCAATTTGCTGACACACAACATCGCGCTGGCAAACTGCGCCATGAACGCAGAAACCCGGCTGCTGTCATACGGTGTACGAATTTTCGTACCTCGTAAGTGTACGACAAAATCGCGGCACAGGTGTTGCTGATGCTGGCCTGAAGCAACACCCCTTTTCATGAAAACACCCATCCGGTCTGCGGATGGGTGCTTTTTGATGGGACGGGTGGATCTGCTCATTGCAAACCGCATTACTGTTTGGATTTATTCGTGCCCAATGCCCTTCGACATCAACCTCATCACAAGCGATACAATCACTGCCACAGCTGGTAGGTAGAGATGTCGTCGTTCGGGTTGTCGTGCTTGTCCTTGTTCTTGTCGTTGTGCTGGTTCTCGAGTAGCTGGTTCTCGATGAAGTAGAAGCGATCGGGATGCAGGTGGTTCCGCTCGGATCGAGCCTTTGCCCCGGTGGACAGACCATTTCGCAGGTTTGGCCTCCAGGTCTTTCACCGATAGGACAGCTCGGGATCAAAGCATCTATGCACTGTATCGCGTTGCAATAAATCCTGCGCGTGACGACCTCGCGGGGAGCAGAACAACGACCATTTAAATATTGATCATAAGTACAACAAAGTTCTTGACGCGGATTTAAAGCTCCGAACTCGCAAAACTTGTTGCATGTCATCTCGGCATTGTTGCATACCGGATCGGAGGCCTCTGTTGCAGGAGCGAAAAGAAAGAAGCTCAAAAGGACAGGTAGCCAAAGAAGGACAATGTTTTTTGACAAGAAGCAGTGTTTCAAAAATTTTTAATTACCGCCCAAGTAATCCTCCGCATCAAGACCCCCTTCACCACCAAACACCAAATTATTTATTCTTTCTACAGTTTTTCTAAAATCTTCTGGAGAACTCTCTGCTGCAGTAAAATAAGCATTGGTAGCTAAATAAGGCTTTATCTGCTCCGCATTTGTTGCCTTATCCGAACCAACCAGATGGCTAACACCCATACTTAAATTTTGCAAAAAGAAATCTCTGAATGAACTATTTTCAGGATCATCAGGATCCCACATTCCACCAGCATCGATGAAAAACCCCTTACCACTCAAAGCGAACAATCCTGAACTGGGTATTCTGCCCATGTGCCCCATGGATGCGGCTCCCTTGCCATTCAAAATCTGAGCAAACTTATCTACATCTTTCACTGCTACAGTGAGGTAGACCTCCGTTTCCATCAGATCAGCTTTCCCAAAAAACCGGATTTGAGTAGGGTCATAGCCATCTTCAACCAGTGCCCTAAATCCTCGGCTAAGTAACTTACCTACTCTGGCACTTTCTTCTTCGGAAAGACTTTTGGCATTTTCCAGCAATACATTCAAATCTTGTGGTGTACTATCACCGTTATTGGGTAACAGACGAACTGCAATCGAACGAACTTTCTTGAGAACAATAGTTTCATTGCCATTTTCATCCACGACAGGGATTTCCATCGTGAAGGAATTGTCAATGTCGGCAACAAGCGACAACCCCATCTCCTGCCCTACCCGCTCGACTTCGGTCAAGATCTTCATCACATCCACGCCGATTTCTGGCGCTTCCACAAGCGGGATCGTCTCAGAGACCGGCAGGGTGGTGGTTAGCTCGGCGGTGGTGGTGATGGGCACGGTCTGCGAAACCGGCGCGCTGGCGGTGATGGGTGCGGTCGCACTGATCGCGACTGTCGCGAGCGGGAGCGTGGCGGTCGGCAAAACGACTACCGTCGGGACAGGAGCCACCGGCGCCGGCGCGCTGCCGCACGCGGTCAGCACCGCCAGCAGGATGACCCAGCTCAAAAGATGTATTCCACGCGCTGTTGGGATGCTAAATGTGACCATGCTAAGGCTCCTTCCTCTTTGTGACCGGCCATTACCGCACATTATACTGCTCTCATTTCCTGCACGCCAATTGACTGGCAGGCTCAGCCTACGGCGACAAGCTCAGCCTACGGCGGAAAGCGCAGGCTTCGGCAGGCTCAGCCTACGGCGGCAGGCTCAGCCTACGGCGGCAGGCGCGTTGCTCATACTCGACTGAAGCACAACACCCCTAAAAAAACACCCATCCGCAGAGTGGATGGGTGTTTTGGGTGGGACAGGTGGATGCGCAGTTCAGCGGCCACCCATGCCGGACAGCGTAATGCCCTGCACGAACCACTTTTGCGCGAGGATGTAGATCACCAGCACCGGCAGCAAGGCGATCACCGAGCCAGCCATTAGCAGCCCCCAAGCAGTGCTGTACTGGCCGACGAAGGTGGACAGGCCGATTGGAATGGTGCGCATGGCTTCCGAGTTGGTAACCACCAACGGCCAGAGAAAGTCGTTCCATACGCCCTGAAAGACAAAAATCGCCAACGCGGCCAGCACCGGTCCGCTAAGCGGCAAGATGATCTGCCACCAGACACGGAAGCTGCTGGCGCCGTCCAGCCGGGCGGCTTCGTCCAGTTCCAGGGGCAGGCCGCGGTAATATTGGCGCAGCAAGAAGGTGCTGAACACACTGAACAGGGCAGGTACGATCAACGCCTGGTATTTGTCATACCAGTCCAGCCGATTCATCAGGATGAAGTTGGGGATCAGCGTTACCGGGAAGGGGATCATCAGCGTGGCGAGGTAAAGCATGAAGATCGTGTCGCGCCCGCGAAAGCGCAGCCGCGCGAAGGCAAACGCGGCCAGGGACGAAATCAAAATCTGCCCCAGGGTTGCGGTCACAGACACGATGGTGCTATTCAGGTAATAGCGGCTGAAAGGCACCACGCGCAGGGTCTCCGCGTAGTTGTTGAGCGACCACTGCCCGATGCTGAAATCGCGTGCCATAAACGCCTGCTGCGGAATCAGCGAGACCAGCAACATGGCAAAGAACGGGGCAACCATCAACACGCTGAACGTAATCAAGATGCCGTGCAGCGCCAGGCGCTTCCAAAGGTGCGGCTGACGCGGGCTGGTCTCATTCAGTTTCATAGTACACCCAACGCTGCTGCAAGCGGTTTTGCAGCCAGGTAAACGCGAAGATGAAGATAAAGAGGAACCAGGCCGCGGCAGAAGCTTTGTCCATGCGCGTATTATTGAACGCGGTCAGATAGATATATTCCACGACGCTCAACGACGAATTAGCCGGCCCGCCGCGCGTCATCACAAACGGCTCGGTGAAGAGTTGAAACGCGCCAATGGACTGAAATACGAACAGGAAAAAAGTAGTCGAGCTGATCATCGGCAGGCTGACGTTGCGCAGGCGTTGCCAAGCGGTCGCGCCATCTACATGCGCGGCATCGTACAATTCCTGCGGCACGCCTTGCAGCGCAGCCAGGTAGATCACCATCGTAAAGCCGCTGTTCTTCCACAGCGTCAAAAAGACCACGGCCCACTTGGAATAGCGGGTGCTGCCCAGCCAGTTGGGGGGCGTTGCGTGCAGGCCAAACGCATCCAGCCCACTTTGCAGCAGCCCATTGACGATACCGGTATTGCTCAAGAGCAGGCGAAAGACGATGGCCCCAGCCACAATGGTGGTGACAACCGGCATGAAATAGATCAGTCGGTAGAGACCGGTGCCGCGAATCCCCTGGTTAAGTGCCAACGCCATCGCCAGCCCCAGAGCCAGTTGCAGCGGCACAAGGGTAACCAGATAAAAAAGGGTGTTGCGGAAGGCTTTCCAGAAAACCGGATCGTTCAGCAGGTCCAGATAGTTTTTCAGGCCGACGAAGCCGCGCATACCGGTCAAGCCCCAGTCGGTGAAGCTGATGCCGAACGAAAGCACCACCGCCAACACCACAAACAGCGAAAAACCCACCAGGCTGGGCAACAAAAATAGATAGCCTTCCCATTGCTGGTCTGGTCGCCAGCGGAAGGGGTTGCGACGGGGCGGCATGGGTGAGCGTGTGAGGGACATAGGAGAGGAAATAAGTAGACAAGTAGACAAGGAAATAAACCGTTCCTTGTCTACTTGTTTTCTTGTGTACTTTACTTTGGATACCCCGCACCCGCGAGGAACTCATCAATCTGTTGGCAAAGATCGGGCAGCGCCGTGGCCGGGTCGGCCTCGCCCGCCCAGATCAAGTCCAGACCGGGGTTGAGGATCGAGCCTTCCAACTCACCCCACTCCGGGAAGTAGCCAAAGCCACCGATGCCGGAGGCTGCGGCCTCATCAATAATCGCCTGCTTATTAGCAGGTGGTTGATTGGTCATGAACACAGGCGATTTGGCTGTGCTTTGCAGGGCCGGGAAGATTTCGCCGCGCTCGGTGTAAAGCTTTTCGCCGCCGTCCGAGCTTTGCAGCCAGTGTAGGAAGGTCCAAGCGGCGTCCTTGTTGTCGCTACCGCTGCTCATCACCCAGGCCGCACCACCTGCGGCGTTCCAGCGTTTGCCGCCATTCGGAATCGGCACCACCGCCACATCGTAGTTCTTGCCCGCCTGATTAAAGGCTGACACGCGACTGGTGTTCTGGATAATCATCGCGGCCTGGTCGCTGGCAAACACGGCCTGATCGCCGCCCGCCTGGTTCAAGTCTGCCGGACGCATGGCATAGCCGTCCTTCATCAGGTCGGAGAAGAAAGTAATCGCCTTGACCGAAGCGGGTTCAGCCAGCAGGCACTTCGAAGGGTTGACGTAGTCATCCAGAATCGCGCCGCCGTTCTGGTTGATCCACTTGGCATACTTGCCCCCTTCCATCGCCAGTCCGTAGGTCTTGCCGGACACGGTCAGTTTCTTGGCCGCCGCGGTCAGGTCGTCCCACGTCCAGTTTTCGTCAGGATACGCCAGCTTGGCCGCGTCGAAGAGGTCTTTGTTGTAGTACAAGATATTGACTTCGATGTCGCGCGGGAAGCCGTAGACACTGCCCTGATAGCTGGCCGATTCCAACAAGCCTGGCCAGTAGTCCTGCAAGTCATAGCCGGAAGCCTTGATGTACGAATCGAGGTTTTCCAGCACGCCTTCCGCCGCGTAGCGCGGGGTCGGCCACAAGAACGCGATATCCGGGATCACTTTGGTGTCGCCACTGGCCCACAGGGCTTGCAGCTTGGTGAAATAGTCGTCCCACGGCTGGTTCCAGGTCTCGATCTTGATCTCCGGGTGCTCGGCCATGAACGCATCGGCCACCACCTGATGGCTGGCAGCTTCTTCCGGACTGCCCCAGAACGCCCAAGTGATCGTCACCGGCTCAGTGCCGGCGGCGGCTGGCTCCGCGACGGCGGGTTGATCTACAGGAACCGGCGTGGCGGGCGGTGTACACGCGCTGAGCGCAGCCAAAGCCAGCACCAGCACCATCGTCATCAGCAAAAACCATCTCTTCTGCATAGCTTCCTCCTGAAAGATTGAAACATACGGCACAGGGCAATCGTCCTGGCCCGTTGACAGGAACGCGGGGACCGTCAGCTTAAAGGCTACGAAACCGGCCCACCGCCCGGATGATCGAACGCTTCGTTAACTTCAGCGGCGCGCGCTGCGGCAGGCTTGACAGCCAACAGCGCGTCAAACAATGGCAGCTTGCCAGTGCGCACGGCCTGATCGGCATACAGAAACATCGCCGCAGACCAGGCCTGCTGGGCAAAGCCCATCGGGTGACCGCTGGCGCCGTGCAGCCATTCGGTAAACTCCCACGGTTCGTAGATGCCCTGGCGATTGGCATCGGCCAGCAACAACAGCAGGCGCTCAGCCTCCGCCTGCCAACCGTGTCGTACCAACGCGGCCACGTGCAGCCCACCGATCATCGGCCAGATGCCGCCATTGTGGTACTGATGTGGCAGGTTCAGGTTGCGGCTGCGGTAGTATTCACGCCAGTGCGGTTCGTTGGGGTAAATCGGTGGGTAGATCGCCTTGGTAGGGTAGGGTTCAGCCATGCCCACCTGCATCATGTAGCGCAGAATATGTTCGGCGCGATGCCGGTCGGCGATGCCGGTGAGGATGGCGAGGATATTGCCGAGGCTGTCGCACCAATCGCCATATTCGCGAAAAGCCAGCCAGGGCAGGTAATAGGGGCGGCTGGAGATCGTGCCGACGTTGTGATACACCATGTACCATTCCAGCCGGATTGCTTTGAGCTTTTCAAGGTGCTGGGCGAAATGTTCTGCCACCCAGCAGCGGTCAATCCACAGCAAGAGGTTGATGCGTTCGTGGATGCCGGCGGGATTGATTGGTGACAGATGGCACTGCTTGACGCGGCCCGCCAGCGGTTCGCACATCTGCTGAAAGGCCAGCGTGGCCGCGTAATAGAGTACGTTGTCGTACAGTACGTTGTAGCGCACGGCCAGCAAGTCCATCCAGTCGCCCGCTTCGGGCACTTCGAGCAGGCCGCATTCGTTCATGTCCTGGAATTCAAGCCAGGTCATAGCCCGTTCAATGCGCGTCCAATGTGTTTGCAGGAAGGCGACGTCACCCGTCAGTTGCCAGTGCAGGTAATGCCCCAACAGAAACCAGAGATTGGCGTCTACGGCACCGGCGTTTTCTGTGCTGACGTAGCCCGTGTCGGGGTTGACGTTGAGCTGAATCATGCCGCGCCGGGATTGGTGCTGTCCCATGATCTCCAGCGAGGCGCGGCCAGCGGCCAGCAGGTCAGGGTCGCCGGTGGTGGCGGCTCCCAGGAAGACGATCATGCTGTCGCGCGCCCAGATCTGGGGATAGCCCGCGGCCAGCGCAGACGCACGAAAGCCGTGCGGGGTCGCGCAACGTCGCACAATCATCATGGCCCGCTGGCGGGCTTCCTCCAAACGCAGCTTTGCTTCAGTTTGCATAGCGACAACCTTGGTGCGACGAATGATACTTCGGTCAGTGTTTCTTACAACGCGCGGCTAGCCAGCCATAGATTGATACTCTGAATGGGTTGCGATGAAGCGATCCAGGCGCGCCTGCGCGGTGCGTTGCACGCGGGCGCGCAGCAGCGGTGTCCAGCCCAGTGCGAGGCCGGACGGTCCCAACGCCTGCCGCGACCAGCGCCAAAAGCTGAAACGGTCGCGATGCTCTACGATCTGGCCGTTATGCAATACAAAAGCTGCGTCAATGACGTTGTGCACGCGGCGGTTAGTGCTGGAAAAGGTGTAGTTGGCTTCCCAGTGAGCGCGGCCGCTTTGCTCATCTGCCACAACGTCGCCATAGGTGAGTTGCAGGTCTTTGCTGCCCTCGCATAGCATGTGCCACATGGCCCTTACTGCCGGGCCGCGCAGTGTGAATACGGGGTCGTTGAAGCGTGCGTTCGGGGCATAGCAAGCATTCATGCCTGCGTAATCGCGGCGGCTGAAACAGTCATAAAAATGGAAGATAAGTTCGCTATTGACGGACATGCGTATTCCTGGAATTTCAACAGACAGGCAGCAACGCGCCGTTGTGCGGCTGCCTGCTGAGATGTTATTGTTTGGGACCGGTGTAAACCACCTCAACCAACAAGCGGTCTGGTGTTTCAAACATCACCTGATAATAGGTGGATTGTTCGTCGTGCGCAAATTCAGGACGATGGCGCGGCGTTTCAAAGAGGTGCGGCACGCCACATTCGGTCAGATAGGCCGCAACGTCGTCCACATCCGCTTGCGCGGCGGTGTTGATGGCAAAATGGTTGAGGCCGGGGCCGTCGTAGTCGTTAAAGACATCCTTCTGGTAGTTGGCGAACCACAAACTGAGTCCGTTGCTGTCCAGAAAAGCTAACATGCCGTAATCATCGTAGATCGTTTGCCAGCCGAGAAAGCTGAACAAGTCGCGATAAAAGCCTGCGTTGTCGTTGTTGATGCCAAAAACCAGGTGTCCAAGTTTAGTCTGCATGGTGGTGCTCCTTGCTGCCAAAAACGGTTCAAAAAATCGGGATGCGGTATCTATCTCTCAACTATATTCCGAGGTTAGCGATTGCGCGGGTGGTTGGCCGCTTTGCGCTCATTGCCGCGTTTATAATTGCCTGTCAGACGCGCCATCACCTGTTGCAGGTCTGCGTCATTCAGGGTTTCTGTCTGGGCAAGGAAGGTTTGGGCCGCCCGGCCGCGCAACAGGGTTGCCAGCCGGTAGCGATGAAAAATAGCGATGTCGCCGTTCGCGCGCGCTTCAAATGTGAACCCTAAATCAGAGTGCGTATCTGTAGTCATGTCGGTTTGATGGGGGCCGTCTGGGCTTCGTGTACGATGGCAGCGATGCGCCGCGCCTGGGTGACGGGAGTTTTGGCTGTCAAAAGCCAGCGCAACAGTTGCCGCTTGCGTGAATGGGAGAGGCAATTATAACCGGGCAACGCGTCGGCCTGTTGTAACGCAGCTTCCAGCACAGGAGGCACAAGATCGGTCTGTTCAACGCGCAGGCCCAGTTGCCATTGGCCGTTGGCTTGTGCTTCTGCCACGCAGGCCAGCCCCGGCGCCGTCATCTGGCCCGCTGCGGTCAACTGCTCAACGCGCTGGATGTTGGTAATGGACCAGGCGCTGCCGGCCCGCCGCGGGCTGAACAATAACGCATAGTGCTGATCGTCGAGACGTTTGTTTTTGACATCTACCCAGCCAAAACAAAGTGCCTCACTTTGCGCATCCTCGAAGGTCAAGGTGGTTTTAAGCGGTCCTTGTTTATAAATAGCGACCCAAGCTGATGCTGCTGTGGCAGAATGAGCCGCCAACCAGGCACGCCAGGCCGCGCGATCATGGACAGCTAGCAGGCTGATAGCATCCACAGGCTCATGGCTCATGCGACCGTAACCTCGACCAGACCGGTTTCGAGATCGTAGTATGCGCCCACGATCTTCAGTTTGCCAGCTTGCACAGCCGTGCAGAGAATCGGCGAGCGGCATAATTCGTCCACCAGCAAACTGATCTGGCAACGCACTGCCTGATCCCACACATCGCCGCCAAGTTGCTGGCTGCGCTTAATGGCTGGCGTCAGGGCTTCCACCAGGTATTCGATCTCGGCCTCAGCGATCTCGTGCCGTTCCAGAAAACTCAAGGCAGCCTTGATCGCGCCGCAGCGTTCATGGCCCAGCACGACAATCACGGGAATGTGCAGCACGGCCACGCCGAACTCCAGACTGCCTAGCACCGCTTTATCCAGCACTTGCCCAGCGGTGCGGATCACAAATAAGTCTCCCAAGCCCTGGTCAAAGATCAGTTCAGGGGGGACGCGTGAATCAACACAACTAAGGATCGTGGCAAAGGGATGTTGCCGGTTGGCGATTTCGATGCGCCGCTGTTCCGATTCATCCAACGTTGATTTGCCAGTCACATAACGCCGGTTGCCTTCCAACAATCGTTCAAGGGCTTCCTGGGGCATAAGACCATCCTGACTTCGTCGTCACGGTTCGATGGAGATACGGAGCAAACGCCAAAGTGTACCAGCAAGCATATCCAAATGGCAGAATTTCGTCAAACAAACCTTTCGGCATTTAGCCCGAAGCATGATTGGTCGTATTGGCTATACTGCGTGAAGAAATTTTAGCACATTCTCAGCTAGCGAGCAAAACATTCACTTGACGAATAGTACAAATGTTCGTATAATATTTCTATGTTGATCAACTCCCTGCCCGATGTTTTCGATAAAGTGAATCTGCTCGGCCAGCAAGCCCAGTATGATCTGTGCGAGGCGCAGGGCCAGCCGACGCCGCTGCCAGAGGAGGCAGCGACGCGCCCGACAGATTTGAGCGATGCGGTGACCACGGTAATCGGCGCTGGGGGACGGCGCGTGCCGCTGCTGCGCATCTTGCAAACCAGCGCGTGCGAAAAGAATTGCTATTATTGCCCGTTTCGTGCGGGGCGGCGCTTTCGGCGCAACACGCTGGAGCCGGACGATCTGGCCGCTGCGTTTGATCAAATGCAGCGTAAGGGGTTGATTCAGGGGCTGTTCCTCAGCTCCGGCATTATCGGCACCGCGCGTACGATGGATCGCATGTTAGCCACGGTGGAGTTGGTGCGTCGCAAGTATCATTGGCGCGGCTATGTGCATCTGAAGCTGCTACCGAACGCGGAAGATGCACAAATTGAGCAAGCGGCACGGCTGGCTGACCGGCTGTCGGTGAACCTGGAAGCGCCTAATGAAGCGCGGTTAGCCAAGTTGGCCCCGAAGAAAGATTTTGAACTGGGGCTGGTGGATCCGTTGCAGCGGGCGTGGCGGATTGTACGGCGCTTGCGAATGCAGGGGCACACGGTGGCGACAGCCGGAGCCGTGACGCAATATGTCGTGGGGCCGGCGGGTGAAAGCGATGAAGAGTTGTTGCAAGCCAGCCAGCGGCTCTATCGCGAGGCAGGTCTGCGCCGCGCCTATTACTCTGGTTTTAGCCCGATTGACGACACGCCGCTGGAAGAGGCAACGCCGACCCCGGCCGTGCGCGAGCATCGCCTGTATCAGGCTGATTTCATGCTGCGGCAGTATGGCTTTCGCGCGGAGGAGTTGCCATTCGATCACGCTGGCAACCTGCCGCATGACCGCGATCCCAAGCTGGCCTGGGCCGAGCAGCATCCTGAGGCCTTTCCCGTTGAAATCAATCGTGCGTCGCAGGCGATGTTGCTGCGCGTGCCGGGCATTGGGCCGCTGGGTGCAGCCACGATTGTGAAAGCGCGCCGCGAAACGCGGTTGCAGTCGCTGGCAGAGCTGGAGAAGCTGGGAATACGCAGCCAGCAGGCTGCTCCGTTCATCCTGCTGAATGGACGGTCTCCGGTCTATCAACTGCGCCTGTTCACGTAAATACAAAAAAGCCTCGCGCGTGTGCGTGCGAGGCTTTTTGTTGCAATGTGGTGATCTTAGCGGGATTGGCTGGTTTTGGGCAGCCAGCGGCGCCAGCCCTGACCGTTCTTCGATTGGCGGGATTCGCGCTTTTCTTCGCCTTCTTCACCATAGGTGTAATAACGGCGGTAGTAATAATAGTAATAGCTGCCGGTTTGAGGGCGCAGCCGATTTAACACGATCCCCAGAATGTGGACACCATCTTTGCTTAATGCTTCTTTGGCAGCGGTCAGTGCGTGACGACGGGTTGCGCCTGCATTGATTACCAGCACGACGCCATCAACTTGACGAGCCAGAATCGTCGCATCTGTTACGGCCAGTGCAGGAGGACTGTCGAATAGCACTATGTCAGCAATTTGTTTTAACTGGTCAATCAATTGGCGAAAGCGTCCTGAGCTGAGTAGTTCAGCGGGGTTCGGTGGCAGGGGGCCGGTGGTCATCACACGCAGGTTGCTAAGCTGGGTGTTTTGAATAAAGCGATCAAGATTGCCGCTATCTTGCAAAAGCGCATTGGTCAGGCCGATGTTATTGGGAATTTGAAAGATGTGATGCTGAGTGGGTCGCCGCAAATCTGTATCTACTACGATGACGCGCTGTCCCTGCTGTGCCATGACGACGGCCAGATTACCCAGCGTTGTACTCTTTCCTTCAGAAGGATTGGGACTGGTAATTGCCAGTGTCTTTGGGGGATTATCCAGTGATGAAAATTGAATATTGGGCATGGTTCAGTGGTGAACCTTTGTACCTTTACAATTGAATAAGACAGGAAGGTGATTCTTTGGTATTATTAGCAGGACACTAACCAACTAATTTGCCAAAGGAGATCACCTTCCCATGACATTG
>JBAQWV010000048.1:0-14819 GCA_049299095.1 Anaerolineae bacterium
TTTTTTAATTTACAACAAACGACGAGGGTATTATGACTGACCGCTTGATGACCACCCGTGAACTGCAGGCAGTACTAAAACTCGACCGTGTGACGATCTATCGCATGGTGAAAGATGGCGAGTTACCCGCGCTGCGCGTCGGCGGCCAATGGCGCTTTTCTGCCAACGCGATCAACGATTGGCTGGCTGCGCCGCAAAGCAAGCCCGATCCCCAACCGGCCGCGCGGCAAGCGCCCGGTAGCCTGCAACTGGACGATCTGATTGACCTGCCAACCCTGCAAACGATCCAAAACCAGTTTGCCGAGCTGGTGGGTGTGGCCGCGTTCATCACCGACCCCGATGGCCTGCCGCTGGCTGCGTGCAGTCGGTGCAGCCGCTTTTGTCGCACCATCCACAGCAGCGACGCGGGCATGGCCGCGTGTCAGGCTTCGTGGCGCGCCATCAGCGACCTACCCGAAGCCCAGCCAACTATCCACGTCTGCCATGCAGGCATTCAGTACGCCAGTGCGCCGGTAACAATCACCGGTCAACGGCTGGGCATGGTAACGGCTGGGCAGTTCTTCACCCAACCACCCGATCCGGCTGAGTTCCGCGCGCGGGCACAGCAAACAGGCGAACGCATCGGCGTATCCGGCGACGCACTGGCCGACGCCATGCAATCCATCAAAATCATCTCTGAGCAGCAAGCCATGCAAGTGGCCGCCTTGCTGCAAACCATTGCCAACGCCATTTCCAGCATTGGCTATCAGGGCTATCTGGCCAAACAAACCCTTTTCCAGATCGCCCAGTTGACCGCGGACGCGTCATCGTAACGAGGAAGGCGTCAAGAATAAGGAAAAAATGGCCGAGAGCCTTTCTTCCTGACTCTACACGCCATACGACTACCCTCACGCCCGCGCAGGAGGAAGCATGCCAAAGAAGTTAGGCGCTTTTATCTTATTGCTGGCAGCCCTCTGGGTGCTGGCCGGTTGCACCAACTGGCGCAGCTCGCTCACCACTGCCTCTACGAATCCCCGGGACTTCGTGCCGGAGCATCCAATCCACACCGATCACAGCCACATCGTCAACGGCGATTTCAAAACCGGCCAGGATGTGACGCGCGCCTGCCTGGAATGTCACGCCGACTCGGCCCAGCAGATCATGCACACCACGCACTGGACCTGGGAGGGCGAGCCGGTGACGGTTCCCTGGCGCGACGAGCCGGTGACCATCGGCAAGGCCAATCAGATCAACAATTTCTGCATCAGTGCGCAGGGCAACGAAAAGAAATGCACCACCTGCCACGTAGGCTATGGCTGGGGATCTGAAGAGAGCTTCGACTTCACCAACCCGGAAAATGTAGACTGCCTGGCCTGCCACGCGAACGCCGCTTTGTACAGCAAAGGAAACTACGGCAACCCCAGTGACACCACAGACCTGTTAGCCGCAGCCCGCTCGGTGCGCGCACCCACGCGCGAAGAATGCGGCAAGTGCCACTTCGACGGCGGCGGTGGCAACAACGTCAAGCATGGCGAGCTGGACGAAAGCCTGTACTTCCCCTCGCAAAACCTCGACGTGCACATGGGCGGCCTGAACTTCCTGTGTACCGACTGCCACACCACGCAGGATCACGTCATCAAAGGCAAGCTGCTGGCTGACAACTACACCATCAACCCGACCCAGCAGGTCGCGTGCGAGGACTGCCACAAGGGCGAGTTCCACACCGACGAGCGGATCAATACACACTTGACCAGCGTGGCCTGCCAGACCTGCCATGTGCCTGCTCTCGCCTTAAAGAACCCCACCAAAACCTACTGGGACTGGTCCACCGCCGGGCAAGACCTGGAGGAAGACCATTACACCTACCTGAAGATCAAGGGTAGCTTCCAGTACGAAGACCAAATCCTGCCAACCTATGCGTGGTTCAACGGCAACATCGCCTACCGCTATCTGCTGGGCGACGCCATTGACCCCACCAAAGTCACCGACCTGGTCGAACCAGCCGGTAACATTGATGATCCAGCGGCCAAGATCTTCCCGTTCAAGATCCACGAAGCTAATCAGCCCTACGATACGGTCAACAATATTCTGATCCCGCCGCGTACCGCCGGTGAAAACGGCTTCTGGACGACCTTTGACTGGCCGTCCGCGCTGGAAATGGGCGCGCAGGACGTAGGTCTGGACTATTCCGGCCACTACAGCTTTACCCTGACCACGATGGCCTACCCCACCACGCACATGGTGCAGCCCAAAGAAAAAGCCCTGCAATGCACCGACTGTCACAGCCCCGAAGGTCGTCTCAACTGGGAGGCGCTAGGCTACCCTGGCGACCCGATGGAATGGGGCGCGCGTGATGTCGTGAAACAGGCCAACACCCAGGCGAGCGGCAAGATTTCAGCTCAGCCCTAGCTGTCAGTGAGACGTGACATGATGCATCTTCTCGATCATAAAAGGACTAGGACCAGCCAGCAGCGCATGGCGTTGCTGACGCTGGCTGCGCTGCTGGTGCTGGCATTGGGTGCATGGGCCGTGGATCAGGTCACCGCGCACAGTGTCGCCGCACCGGTGGCACAGGTGTCGCCCATCCATCCCCCCTTCAGGCTACTGGATGCCGACGGCAAAAACGTACTGGAAAAGGGCACGGCCCTCTCGCTGCACAACACCTGCGGGACCTGCCACGATACCTCCTTCATTGAAACCCACTCGTTCCACACCGACCTCGGCCTGAGCCAGATGACCGCGGCCGGCGAGGCAGGTACAGGCACGCCCTGGGACATCTCGAACGGCCTGTTCGGCAAGTTCGACCCCCTGATCTACCGCTACTTGTCGCCTCCGGGCGATGAGCGGCTCGACCTGACCACGGCAAGCTGGCTGCAAGTCATGGGGCCACGCGTCAGCGGCGGCGGCCCGGCCACCACCTCGCGCGCAGGCGAATCGCTGCTGACCGGCGATCTGACGCGACCGGAAGCCTCCATCCTCACCGCCGACGGCACTGTGCAGACATGGAACTGGGTACAGTCCGGCGTGATGGAGATGAACTGCCTGCTCTGCCACACCCCCAACCCGAACAATGCGGTGCGCATTGCGGAAATCCAGGCGGGCAAGTTCAGCGACGCGGCCACGGCCACCCTGCTCGGCTCCGGCGTGGTCAAGCAAACCGGCGACGGCTGGGCCTGGAACGCCGACGCCTTCGACGCAGACGGACGGCTCAAGACCGACTATGTGCGCATTCAGGACCCCACCAACGAAAACTGCGCCCAATGCCACGGCGCGGCTCACAGCGGCAGCACACCACTCACACTGGATGCCTGCGATCTGAGCGACTGGCAAACGGCCACCACCGGCCAAGTGATTTCCGGTCAAAAGATCAATGCGTCTGGCCTGAACCTGGCAAACAAGAATGAGCTGAGCTTCGCCTGGGACATCCACGCTGAACGCGGGCTAAAATGCACCGACTGCCATTACGCACTCAACAATCCGGTGCATTATCAGGAAGCGGGGGGCAGCCAGCTTTCGCATCTGCTCTATGACCCGCGGCGGCTGGAGCTGGGTGAATACATTGAACGGCCCGATCACAACCTGGCGCGCGGCGAAAGCGCGCAGATCACGGTAGCGCCAGAGAGCAAGGCCACCATGCGCCGCTGCGAATCGTGCCACAATGCCGTGCCGACGCACAAGGACTGGCTACCGTACACCGAACGGCATATGCAAGAGGTGGCATGTGAAACCTGCCACGTTCCGCAACTCCATGCTCCCGCAATTGCCTCCTACGACTGGACCGTAATCAACCGAGCAGGCGAGCCAGCCACTGTCTGTCGCGGCATCGAAGGCAACAGCACCATCAACAACCTTGTAACCGGCTTCACGCCCGCGCTGATGCAGCGCAGCACCGTGGACGGTAACCGCGCGCTGGCCCCGTACAACCTCATCACCGCGTGGTACTGGATCTACGACGACGCGGCGGGTAATGTGCGTCCGGTGCGCCAGGTAGACCTGCAAGCCGCCTATCTGGTCAACGGCGCGTACCGTCCAGAGATCATGGCCGCGTTCGATCTCAACAAAAACGGCGAACTGGTTGACAGCGAGCTGCGCATTGACAACGACGCCAAGCAGACCGCGGTGCGCGATCAACTGGCCGCGCTTGGGCTGGGCAACCCGCGTATCTACGGCGAGGTGCAGCCCTACAGCATCAACCATAACGTGGTGCGCGGCGATGCCGCGCTGAGCGATTGCCGGGCTTGCCACAACGACAACTCGCGGCTGGCCACGCCCTTGCAGCTTTCCGACTATACACCGGGCGGCGTGATGCCGGAATTCGTCGGCAACAACAATGTACACACCACCGGCACGCTGAAACAAGTTGGCAACGCCATCACCTATCAGCCCGACCTGGCTGCGGATGGCGTTTACCTCTTCGGCCATTCCCGCTACGGCTGGCTGGACTGGCTGGGCGCCGCCATCTTCCTGGCGACGTTGGCCGGGGTTGCCACCCATGCCACCTTGCGCGTGCTGGCGGCGCGGCGCAACCCGCCCCCCCAGCACGCAACGCAGCGCGTCTACATGTACGACGCCTACGAACGCTTCTGGCACTGGCTGCAAACGATCACGATCATTGTCCTGCTGCTGACCGGCCTCATCATTCATCGCCCGGATATGTTCGGCATGTTCTCCTTCCGCTACATGGTGACGATCCACAACGCGCTGGCGGTGGTACTGGTGCTGAATGCCGCGCTGGCGCTCTTCTGGCACCTGACCAGCGGCCAAATTCAGCAATTCATGCCGCGGCCGCGTGGCTTCTTCGATCAGGCCATCGTGCAGGCAAAGTATTATCTGAACGGTATCTTCAAGGGTGGCGACCACCCCTTCGAGAAAACCTATAGCCAAAAGCTGAACCCGCTGCAGCAGCTCACCTACTTCGGCCTGCTGAACGTGTTGCTGCCGCTGCAAATCATCACTGGCGCGCTGATGTGGGGCGTGCAGCACTGGCCGCAGGTGGCAAACCTGCTGGGCGGTCTGCCCTTCCTGTCACCGGTGCATACCATTCAGGCCTGGCTGTTTGCCACGTTCATCATCATGCACGTCTACCTGACCACCACCGGCGACACAGTCACCGAGGACATCAAGGCGATGGTGACCGGCTGGGAAAACGTGCCAGTACACGAAAGCCATGCCTGATCGGCGGTTGCTGCCGGGCATTTCAGGGCTGTTTATTGGTTTTTAAAGCGTACTGCGTGCTGCGTCATTCTCTGGATACGCACTGCGCAGTACGCAGTACGTACCTCTCTGTATGACTTTTCAGGAGATTTCCTATGACTGCTGCTGTTGACACCCCGCGCAAGAACTGGCGCGACCGCCTGTTCAACCGGCCCACGCGCGACTACATCCATCCCTACCTGGGCGCGATCTTGCTGGGGCTGGTGCTGTTTACCTCGTTTTTCCTCACCGGCAATGGCCTGGGCGCATCGGGCGGCCTGAACCGGCTCGTGGTGTTTGTGCAGGACATCTTCGTACCTGAACACGTAGACCGCACCCCCTATCTGCTGAAGATGGCGGGCGGCGACCTGAACCCGCTGGATGACTGGGTTGTCCCGTTGATCTTTGGCGCACTCATCGGCGGCTTTCTATCGGGCTGGCTGAATGGTCGCTTGAAGGTAGAAACCAACAAAGGGCCAAATATCTCCGTGCGCACCCGCTGGCTGACCGCGTTCATCGGTGGCGGCATCATGGGGTACGGCGCACGCATGGCGCGCGGCTGCACCTCTGGCCTGGCGCTTTCCGGCGGTGCGGTGCTGTCGCTGGGGGGATGGCTCTTCATGTTCGCGGTCTTCGCAGGCGCGTACGCACTGGCGTATTTTGTGCGCCGGTTGTGGCTATAGGAGGCTTGCCATGCCCTTTCCTTTGCAACTTGAATCGCTGATCGGCAAGCCGCTGATGTTCGTGGTGTTCGGCCTGATTGGCTTTGGCTTTGGCTTTGTGCTGGAAAGTGCCGGTTTCGGCAACTCGCGCAAGCTGGCCGCCCAATTCTACCTGCGCGACCTGACCGTGCTGAAAGTGATGTTCGGCGCAATTGTCACCGCGATGGTGCTGATCTTCATCACTGTGGGCCTCGGCCTCCTCGATTTCAGCCAGGTATGGGTGAACCCAACCTATCTGGGATCGGGCATCGTGGGCGGCCTGATCATGGGTGTAGGCTTTATCATCGGCGGCTTTTGCCCCGGCACCTCGCTGGTCGCGATGGCCACGCGCAAGCTGGATGGATTGTTCTTCGTGCTGGGCGTTCTGGGTGGCATCTTCCTGTTCGGCGAGACAGAACGCTACTTCGACCGCTGGTGGCAACTGGGTGGCTATCTGGGCCGCGTAACCCTGCCTGACGCGCTTCATCTGCCGACCGGTGTGGTGGTGCTGGGTATCACGCTGATGGCTATATTCGTGTTCTGGGGCGCGGAACAACTGGAGCATACGTTCGGCGGCCGCGATTTAAAACGCGAACCGAACTGGCGACGCTATGCCGCGGTAGGCGTGACTGCGCTGGCCGCGTCGGTGCTGGTAATCGGCACGCCGACCATTGAACAAAAATATGCCCGCATCGCGGCCACCAAAGACGCGGCATTGGCCGAGCGCGCGGTGCAAATCGCGCCGGGCGAGCTGCTGGCGAGCAATGCTGACAATTCACTGAAGATCGTTGTGCTGGATGTGCGCCCAGAAGCGGAGTACAACCAGTTTCATCTGGCTGGCGCGCGCAATGTGCCTCTGACGGACATCCCCGCGCTGGTGCCCGATCTGCAAGCTCAGCAGGCTGTGAACACAGTGTTTGTGCTGGCGAGTAACGACGAGAAGGCCGCAACCCAGGCATGGAAGATCCTCAACGCGGAAAGCATCCCGAACGTCTACATCCTCGAAGGGGGCATCAATTCGTGGCTGGCGACCTTCGGCAAAACCGACAGCGGCATCATGCAGGTGCGCGTTCCCAACGGCGACGATGCCCTGTGCTACGCCTTCGGCGCTGCGCTCGGTGATCGCTTCAACGCCTCCAATCCCAGTGTACACGAGTGGGAATTGGAATACACCCCCAAGATCAAGCTGCAAGTTAAGCGCGACAAGAGCGGCGGCGGCTGCGGTTAACCCCGGCCTGTGACTAAAAAAAGCCCGTAGAGTTTTGCTCTACGGGCTTTTTGGTTACTTCAATTGAGCCTGGCTGCCGCCAGTGATTACGCGGGTGGCTGAATGATCTTGAAATGCGCGCCCGCGGGATCCATCACCGCAGCCATACGGCCAAAGGGCGTATCTTCCACCGGCCCCAGCAGCTTGCCGCCATGCTCAACAGCCGTTGCAGCTGCCTTCTCCGTATCTGCGACCATGAAGTAGGTGGCCCAGTTGGGATGGAAATCGCCCCAGGAAGGGTCAATCTGCATCACGCCGGCCAGCATCTCCTCGCCGTGTTTCAGGACGTAGTACTCAAAACCACCCGGCATCGGCTCCGCAGTCGCGCCCAGCAGCGCAGCGTAAAAATCACGCGACTGCTTGGCATCTGCCGCATACAGCTCATACCATGTGGTCGCGCCCGGCTCATCAGTGACCCGCGAGCCGATATGCTGGTTCGCCTGCCAAAAGCTAAAAACTGCGCCACCCGGGTCTTGCAGGCTGGCCATGCTGCCGAAATCACCCACTACCATAGCAGGAAACTGCACTGTGGCTCCCAAGGCGACAGCGCGCGCGATATCGGCCTCGATGTCATCCGTGGCAAAATACAGGCCCCAGGTTACAGGGAAGGTCATGCCATCGGGCGTTGAGTTACTGCCTATCCCCGCAACCGTGTCCTGCCCTACGCGCGCGGTGGTGTAGCCGCCAAACTCCGGCCCAGCCACATCATAATCCCAACCAAAAACTGCCCGATAAAATGCGCGCGCAGCTTCTGCGTCCGGCGTTGACAAGTCAACCCAGGTAGGCGTGCCGGCGGGCTTGGCTTGTGAGTACTTGGTCATAGAGTTTGTTCTCCTTGCTATGGACATTAAAACTCGCCACTAAGTGGCGCACAAATGTTCTAGCAGTATAGCGCAACTAATCATTTCACACTGTGAGTATGCTTCCAGTGTTGCGGAGACCGGCAAGACAGAGCGGCCTGACCGGCTGCCTTAACGCACCCGATACACCAGCGCCTCGTAAGGACGCAGTGCAAACCGGCTCAGATCGGCGCGCCCAGCGTCAGGATAATTACCGATCACCCACTCACCAGCCCGCCCAGCCAGCTCGGCAGGCAGCACAAATTCCGGCGTTGCCGCGGAGAAATTCAGAATCACCAACCACTGCTCATCGGCCAGCGTGCGCGTCCACGCGTAAATCTGCGGATGCTCGGCCAGCAACAGGCTATATTCGCCATACACGATCACCGGCTGCTGCTTGCGCAACTCGATCAGTCGTCGGTAGTAGTGGAAGATCGAATTCGGATCGGCCACAGCCTGCGCCGCGTTGATCTCCGTGTAGTTGGGGTTGACCTTGATCCACGGCTCGCCGCGGCTGAAGCCGGCCTGCGGGCTGGCGTCCCACTGCATCGGTGTGCGCGCGTTATCGCGGCTTTGCGCATGAACGGCGCGCAGTACGGCGTCGGCGTCCGCGCCTCCTTCAGTCACCACCTCTCGCACCATGTTCAGCGTCTCAATGTCGCGGTAATCATCAAAGGAGGGAAAAGCCACGTTGGTCATGCCGATTTCCTCGCCCTGATAGATGTACGGCGTGCCTTGCAACAGATGCGTAAACGTTGCCAGCAGCTTGGCCGACTCGACGCGGTACGGGCCGTCGTTGCCAAAGCGCGACACCGCGCGCGGCTGGTCATGGTTCGACAGATAGATGCTGTTCCAGCCGCGGCCAGCCAGCCCTTCCTGCCAACGCGTCATCACCTGTTTCAGCTCGACCAGTGACCACGGCTTGGTCTGCCATTTGTTGCCCTCGTTGTCCAATCCCATGTGCTCAAACTGAAAGACCATACTCAGCACGCCGTCGGTCTCGTTAGTCAACTCGCTGGCCTGCTCTGGACCGAGGCCGGGCGTTTCCCCCACCGTCAGCAGATCGTAGCCAGCCAGTGCCTCGCGCTTCATCTCCTGCAGGAATTCCAGCAGCCGCGGGCCGTACAGGAAATATTCGCCACCGTAGGCGTAGCGTTGCCCGGCGGGCGCAGGGGCATCGGGCAGCGCCGGGTCCTTCGAGATCATGTTGATCACATCCATGCGAAAGCCGTCAATGCCCTTGTTCAGCCACCAGCGCATCAGGCGATGCACTTCGCCGCGCACCTGCGGATTTTCCCAGTTTAAATCCGGCTGCTTGCGCGAAAACAGGTGCAGGTAGTACTCGTCAGTGGCTTCATCAAGCTGCCAGGTTGAGCCGCTGAAATAGGAAACCCAGTTGTTTGGCTCCTGACCATCGCGCGCAGGCCGCCAGATGTAGTAATCGCGGTATGGATTGTCCCTGGACTGCCGCGCCTGCTGGAACCAGCGATGCTCGTCGGAGGTGTGGTTCACCACCAAATCCATCACCAGCTTGATGCCGCGTTGGTGCAGCCCGGCCAGCAGTTCTTCCCAGTCGGCCAGCGTGCCGAATTCCGGCATGATCGCCTGGTAGTCGCTAATGTCGTAGCCGTTGTCGTCATTGGGCGATTGATAGACCGGTGACAGCCAGATCACATCTACTCCCAGCGTTTGCAGATAATCAAGCTTACTGATGATGCCGCGCAAATCGCCGATGCCGTCGCCGTTGCTGTCGCAAAAGCTGCGCGGATAAATTTGATACACGACGCTTGTTTTCCACCACGGTTGCTGCATGGCTGCTCCTGAATGGACTAAGATTAGGAGGCCGCGCCGGCGGCCTGTGTGCAGTCTACCACAAGCACATGACGCAAACAAGGAGCGCACCTAAAGAATCAGCCCGCACCTGGAGATGCGGGCTGATTTTCTCTTTCTCAGTTGATCTATTCCACTATCGCACTAAAATCACTTCTTCTTGAACGTAATCACGTCGCCATCCACATCGGCCAGCACCCTATCGCCCTCGCCGAAGTCGCCGCGCAGCAGCGCCAGTGCCAGCGGGTCTTGCAACACCTGCTGAATCGCCCGCTTGAGCGGCCGCGCGCCATACACAGGATCGTAGCCGCGCTCGGCCAGCAGGGCCACCGCGGCATCGGTCAGGTCAAGTGTGATCTTGCGGTCTGCCAGCAAGCGGCGCAGCCGACCCAACTGGATTTCCACAATTTCGGCCAGATGCTCACGGCCCAACGAATGGAAAATCACGATCTCGTCAATGCGATTCAGAAACTCCGGGCGGAATGTAGCACGCAAGGCGTCCAGCGCGTAGCGCCGCGCGTCTTCCTCTGACTTACCACTTGCCATTTGTAACCTGTCGCTGCCCACATTACTGGTCATAATCACCACGGTATTCTTAAAATCCACCGTGCGCCCATGTCCATCAGTCAGGCGGCCATCGTCGAGCACCTGCAACAGGATATTGAACACTTCAGGGTTGGCCTTTTCGATCTCATCGAAGAGCACCACCGAATAAGGCTTGCGTCGCACCGCCTCGGTCAATTGGCCGCCCTCGTCGTAGCCGACATAGCCAGGCGGCGCGCCCACCAAACGGCTGACGGTGTGCCGTTCCTGATACTCGCTCATGTCAATGCGGATCAATGCCTGCTCGTCGTCGAACAGGAACTCAGCCAGTGCGCGCGCCAGCTCCGTCTTGCCAACACCGGTCGGGCCGAGAAAGATGAAGCTGCCGATGGGGCGGTTTGGGTCTTGCAGGCCCGCGCGGGCGCGACGCACCGCGTTCGCCACCGCACGGATTGCATCGTCCTGCCCCACCACGCGGTGGTGCAGATTGCTTTCCATCTGCAACAACTTCTGCACTTCCCCTTCCATCAACTTGCTGACCGGAATGCCCGTCCAGCGAGCCACGATCTCGGCGATGTCCTCGGCATCCACTTCTTCCTTCAACAACATACCGCGCGCCTGCATCTCGGCCAATTGCTGCTGAAGCTGCGCCAACTCTGTTTCCTGACTGCGCAGTTTGCCATATTGTAGCTCGCTGGCGCGCTGCCAGTTCTGGCCGCGCTGGGCCTGCTCCACCTCGAAGCGAGTACGCTCGATCTCTTCCTTCAACTGGGCAGTGCGCTGGATCACCTGACGCTCACTGTCCAGCCGCACTTCCAACGCGTGACGCTGCTCGCTCAGATCAGCCAGCTCGCGCTCGGCTACTTCCAGCCGTTCCTTGCTGGCCTTGTCCTTTTCTCGTTTGAGCGCCTCACGCTCAATCTCCACCTGCATAATCCGGCGCTTGATCTCGTCCAGTTCCGCCGGGTCGCTGGTGATTTCCATGCGCAAGCGGCTGGCAGCCTCATCAATCAGGTCAATGGCCTTGTCAGGCAGGAAGCGGTCGGCGATGTAGCGGTGCGATAAGACCGCTGCGGCGATGACTGCGCCGTCGGTGATGCGCACATTGTGGTGCACTTCATAGCGTTCTTTCAGTCCGCGCAGGATCGAAATCGTGTCCTCTACGCTCGGTTCGTCCACCAAAACGGGCTGGAAACGCCGCTCCAGTGCCGCGTCTTTTTCGATGTATTTGCGGTATTCGTCGAGCGTGGTCGCGCCGATGGTATGCAGTTCGCCGCGCGCCAGCAGCGGTTTGAGCATGTTGCCCGCATCGAGTGCGCCTTCTGCCGCGCCTGCGCCGACCACTGTGTGCAACTCGTCAATGAACAGGATCACCCGGCCATCGCTTTCGGTCACTTCCTTCAGCACGGCTTTCAGGCGCTCCTCGAATTCGCCGCGGAACTTGGCCCCCGCCACCAGACTGCCCATGTCCAGGGCGACGATCTGTTTGTCTTTCAAGCCTTCGGGGACGTCGCCACGCACAATGCGCAACGCCAACCCTTCGGCGATGGCTGTTTTGCCCACGCCCGGCTCGCCAATCAGCACGGGGTTATTCTTGGTGCGGCGGCTAAGAATCTGGATCACGCGGCGGATTTGCTCGTCGCGGCCGATCACCGGGTCCAGCTTGCCTTTGCGCGCCAGTTCGGTCAGGTCACGTCCATACTTGGCAAGGGCCTGATAGGTGGTTTCCGGATTCTGGTTGGTGACGCGTTGATTGCCGCGGATGCCCTGCAAAGCCTGCAAAATGGCATCCTTAGTCACGCCGCTGGCAGCCAGCAGCCGGGCCGCGCCTTCACCTGCCTTGCCAGCCAGCGCCAGCAGCACATGCTCGGTGCTGACATACTCATCGCGCATCCCGTCCGCCTCGCCTTGTGCGGCTTGCAGCACGCGCTGCATAGCGGCGCTCAGGCCGATCTGCGTCGCCGTGCCATACACCTTGGGTCGGCGCGCCACCTCGGCAGCCACCTGCGCGGCCAGCGTTTCCGGGTTCAGCCCCAGCGCCTGAACGATCTGCGGCGCAACGCCATCACTCTGTTGCAACAAGGCCAACAGCAAATGCTCTGGCTCGATTTGGGCATTATTTTCGTTTTCAGCAATCGTTTGTGCCTCAAGGACTGCTTCCTGGGCTTTTTGAGTCAATTTATCTAAGCGCATAAAGACCTCTCCTTCATCTCTTTTTTTTCTATCTTAACCGATAATTGTCAGATTTAAGCTAGAAAAACGTTAGCGTTGCATTAGACAATTGTCGGTTAAAGGCGGTTTATCACCAATTCAGACACCATTCGCAGCCGCCGGTCTCAGTCAAGTTCTTGACATTATGGCAAGCTTCATTAAAATACCCATGCACCTAATTTACCATAACAAGATGCTTGTCTGGCCGCGCTATGCACACCCGCAATAAGCATCATACCAAAAGAGGCTTTCCCATGCAAAGGCGTGTTGAAGAATATTTGGATTATCTGACGACCGAAAAAGGATATTCCGGCAATACCCTGGCCGCTTATCGCAACGATTTGATGCAGTTTTACCAGTACTGTGTGGATCAAAGTGGGGTTACCGAATGGAACCAGGTCAGCCAGAACAAGATTATTGATTACATTCTGCATATGAAAGAGCTGGAATATGCTTCTTCAACGGTAGCGCGCAAGGTGGCGGCTGTCAAATCTTTCTTTCATTATCTGCACAACGAGGGCGAGATCAACAACGATCCGACCTTGACGCTGGAATCGCCAAAGGTCAAAAAGCACCTGCCCAAAGCAATCTCGGAAGATGATGTCGAGCGCTTGCTGGCTGAGCCGGGCAAGTCCGATTCACCCAAGTCGCTGCGCGACAGCGCCCTGTTAGAAATATTGTACGCCACCGGCATGCGGGTTACCGAACTGGTCTCGCTTAATGTGCAGGATGTAGACTTGGAAGCAGGCACCGTGTACTGTCTGGGGAAGGGCGACCGCGAGCGCGTGGTCCCGATCTATGACCAGGCCGCGCAGGTTCTCACCAACTACCTCAGCGATGGCCGTCCGGCGCTGATCCACGAAGCCAGTGAGCAGGCCTTGTTTTTAAATCATCGCGGCGAACGACTGACCCGTCAAGGCCTGTGGTTGATCATCAAATATTACGTGGATGTGATCGGCATCGAAGGCGAAGTCACACCACACACGCTGCGTCATTCCTTTGCCACCCACATGCTGCACGGCGGCGCCAAGCTGCGCGACGTGCAAAAGCTGCTGGGCCACGCCAACATTTCCACCACACAAGTTTACACACAGGTCACGCGCGACCATCTGCGCGAGGCCTACAACGGCGCGCATCCGAGGGCTTAAACCGTGCAAGACATCCCCACCCGCGAAGATTTCAACGAAGCTGTGGCCTACATCCGCCAAGCGACATCCATTCAACCGAAAATCGCGATTGTGCTTGGCTCTGGCCTGAACGCGGTCGCCGATGCCGTTGAACAGGCAGTGCGTCTACCTTTCCGAGCGATCCCGCACTTTCCTGTTTCAACCATCCCCGGCCATCAAGGGCAGCTCATCATCGGCTACCTGGAAGGCCAGCCGGTGGTTGTGATGCAGGGTCGCACCCACTTCTACGAAGGCTACTCGTTGCAGCGTGTGACGCTACCGATCCGCGTATTCAGCCTGCTGGGCGTAGAAACGATCATTCTAACCAACGCCGCGGGCGGCCTGAACGAAAACTTCCACACCGGCGACCTGATGCTGATCGTAGATCACATCAACATGCTGGGCATGGGCGGCAGCAATCCGCTGCGCGGCCCCAACGATGACGCGTTCGGCCCGCGCTTCCTTGACATGAGCCGCGCCTACGACCGTCAACTTGGCCAACTGGCGTTGGCTGTGGCAGCAGAAGCCAGCGTTCCTATGCAGCAAGGGGTGTACGTGGGGCTGGCCGGGCCGACTTTCGAGACGCCCGCCGAAGTGCGCTTTTTGCGGCTGGCTGGCGGTGACGCTGTGGGCATGTCTACCACATCGGAAGCTGTCGTCGCGCGGCATTGTGGGCTGCGCGTGCTGGGCATCTCCGGCATCAGCAACGTCGCCATCCACCAACCGGACGCGGTCGCTGAAGCTAGCCATGAAGAAGTGTTGGAAGCAGGCAAATTACTGACCCCACGCATGATCGCGGTGCTGCGCGGCGTGTTGGCCCGGTGGTGAACTTTTCCCTGCCTGACTGCGTCTAATAGCGGGGATGTCCATCGTGATGTTCACCGGCTTGGCTTGCCTGACACCTTAGCATTGACTAGCGAAGCCAATGTCCATGCAACTGCATCGGGCATTCGTTTCGTTTTAAGGGCATGGTTCAAAAGCCGTGATTATGGTGGGTAAGTAGCTTTACAAATTGAACGAGTATAGATCCAGACATGGGCAAGCAAAATCGTCCTGGTTTGCCAGGGAGGAGTGCGTATTCAGTTGGAGG
>JBAQWV010000049.1:0-56153 GCA_049299095.1 Anaerolineae bacterium
CACCTGGCAACTGGCGGGTTATTTGCAAGACGGTGTTTTGCAGCCTAGCCATGTAGATGCCAACATCACCTTCAAGGATAGCGAGGCAGGCGGCAATGGCGGCTGCAACCAGTTCTTTGCACCGTATGCGCTGGACGGCGACAAGCTAACGTTTGGGCTGGCTGGCAGCACCCTGATTGCCTGCATGGAGCCGGTAATGACGCAGGAGCAGGCCGTGCTGGGCAACCTGGAAAAGGTCGCTTCTTATCACATCGCTGGCACGCAATTACACCTGCTGGACGAAGCAGGCCAGACTGTGTTGTCCTTTAACCTGTTGGTGCCAACGCCGCTCACCGGCACCACCTGGCACGCCACGGGCTATAATAACGGCCTGGGCGGCGTGGTCAGCCTGATCGGCGGCACGCAGATCACCGCAGTTTTTGGTGAAGACGGCACGCTGTCCGGCTCGGGCGGTTGCAACAATTATAGCAGCACCTACACGGCAAAGGGTGACACGATCACCATCAACCCTGGTGCATCCACTGAAAAGGCTTGTCTAGAGCCTGCCGGGCTGATGGAGCAGGAAACGGCCTATCTTCAGGCACTCAGCACCGCCGCCACTTATACCATCCAGGGCAATGCACTGGACTTGCGCACCGCGGATGGTGCGTTGGTTGCCAGCTTTGTGGCCGAAACGGTGGAAATGTCGGACCAATCACTGGCTGGCGATGGCCGTGCAGCAGAAAAAACCATAGTCGGCACGGTGTGGCAGTGGGCCGGCTCGTTCTATGGCGACGATACCAGCACCACCGTGGACGATCCCGCCAAGTATACGCTGACCTTGCTGGCTGATGGCAAGACCGATCTGCAAGTGGACTGCAACCGCGGCGGCGGCAATTACACGCTGAACGGCAGCGCACTGACGCTGGAAGTGGCCGTGATGACGCGCGTGGCCTGTCCAGAAGGCTCGCTCTCAGATATCTTCATCCGCGATCTGACCAACGCAGCAACGTTCGTTATGGACGGCAACGATCTCGTGATCAATATGTTCGCGGATGCGGGCAACATGCGTTTTCATCCGGGTGGCTCGGTGGCTGTGACCACCGAAAATCTGGCCGACGCCGGCAACATGACCGGTGCGCAGTTTTCTACCAATACCGCGGAGGTCGCACAGTCTTCTGAATGGCAGTTGGTACCGGCTGTGCCGTATGACGACAGCATGGCCGCGATTGTCGGTTCACCCGCGTATTGGACGCTCACCTTCAACGGCGACAGCCCGGACGATGCCAGCTTTGCTGGCCGTGCGGTCTACGTTGCGCCGCTGGCCGACTATCAAGCGGTGTGGGGCGATGCCGGCAATGATCTGATCACCCAGCAGGCCAATGCCTTGAAGCAACTACTGGCCGATCAACCCAGCGAGCCGCAGAAATTGGGCGTTTTGCTGCCCACACCCTTTGCATCCGACATCACGGCACTGGCGAGCTATCTCGATCTGCCCAAGCTAGATGCTTCTGGCGTGCGTTGGGTGGGCCGTCTGACCCAGAACCCCGGCCCGCTGGTGAACAACGAGCTGCGTTACCTGTTCCAGGGCATCACCGCAGATGGCAAATACCTGATCAATGCCAGTTTTCCGATCAGCACCACCACCTTGCCCGACACCCTCGATGCTCTGACCGAAGACGAAAACACCGCCTTCCAGGAAGACGCCACGGGCTATCTGGAGGCCATCACATCGGCGCTCAGCTTCCTGACCCCGGCCGACTTCACCCCCAGCCTGAACGCACTGGATGCCATGCTCCAATCCATCACGATGACCATGACACAAGTGAGTGCCAGCCAGCCGGTCACGCCCACGCAAACCCAGCCGCTGGAAGGAACCAGCAGTGGAGCGGTTGCACCGGTGACGACGGAAGCGCTTGTACAACTGACCGGTCAAAGCTGGCAGCTTGCCTCGTGGACTGACGCCAAGCAGGTTGCTCAGAAACTTGCCGATACAACGCGCTATCAGTTGACATTACAAGACAACGATACGATGCTCTTTGTGGCCGATTGTAACCGCGGCGGCGGCAGCTACCGCGTTGGTGATGGTTCAATCGCCGTGATTGTGCAAATGATGACGCGCGCCATGTGCCCCGAAGGCTCGTTGAGCAATCAGTACGTGGACGCGCTGAACCAGGCGACCCAGTGGTCGCTGGACGATGGTAACTTAACACTGACAACGACGGACGGCAGCGTGTTGCAGTTTGCCCCGCTGCAATAACTGTCTGATGCTGGTTTATGGGCGGTTCGGCATAAAATCACGCCGAACCGCCTTTTTATCGCCTGGGTACAAAGCCTGTTCAATATGATTTGCATCATTGACTTCCGTGCTAATTCGTGGTATAAACTGCCAGCGATTTACGTACCAGCGATAGTCGTTACAGTGCCGTAACGCATAAAAACAGGCCGTTCCGATTTTCTCAACATCAGAATGGCTTTTTAATGTGAAAGAAAGGATAAGGGGCATGACATTGCGATCAGACAAGATCGAAGCCGAGCGTAAGAGCCTGGAAGCCGAACGCCAAGAGATCGTAGATGACATTGAGCATCTGCGTGAGGCTTTGCTTGGTGAAGTAGATATTGATGCAGATGAGGGCGATCCCGACCTGGGCGAGCGCGAGAAAAATCTGGCCTTGCTTACCGTCATGGAACGCAAACTGGAGTCGATTAACAACGCCCTGCGGGCGATTGAAAAGGGCCGTTACGGCATGTGTGAACGCTGTGGCAACCCAATTGATCCGGCACGCCTGGAAGTCCGCCCGGACGCCACTCTCTGCCTGGACTGCCAGCGTGAAGTCGAGCGCATCACACGCCGCGCCGCCCTGCGCTATCAGGAAGACGAATAGGTTGATGTAGTCCCGGTTACCGCTCCGTTATGGGAGGCCGTATGCCAAACGTCCACGTCTCCAATCACCCCTTGATACTACACAAGCTCACCTTGCTGCGCGACAAGCGCACTGAGCCTAAGAAGTTCCGCGAGTTGGTGCGCGAGATTGCGATTTTGCTCGCGTACGAAGCAACCCAGGATTTGGCTATCGAGCCGGTCACCGTTGAAACCCCGTTGGCAACCGCGCAGGCTTTCGATCTGCGCGAGCCGATTGGCCTCGTGCCGATCTTGCGGGCCGGGCTGGGCATGGTCGAGGGCATCTGGGAAATGATGCCATCGGCTGAAGTTTGGCACATCGGCTTGTACCGCGACGAGCGCACCCTGCGTCCAGTCGAATATTACAACAAGCTGCCGATTGCGCCGACGGTCAGCGTCTGTCTGATCCTGGACCCAATGCTGGCGACCGGCGGCTCCGCAGTTGCCACAGTGGATGTTCTCAAGCGTTGGGGTGCACGGCGCATCAAGTTCGTTGGCCTGATTGCTGCACCGGAAGGGATCGAGCGGCTGAGCAGCGCACACCCGGATGTGTCCATTCACGTAGCCGCAGTGGACGAGCGGCTCAATGAGATCGGCTACATCGTGCCTGGCCTGGGCGACGCGGGCGACCGCCAGTTCGGCACAGGCTGATGCACATCTCCCAAACACATAAAGACCCCATCGGACGTATTTTTCTTTTCGTCTGATGGGGTCTTTGTTGATCTGGCTGGGCCAGCTCAGATTGCTTCGTCCTGCCGCAGCAGCGCGCGTCGTTCGAGACGCCAGATGCGGCGCTGCTCAGCCTGTTGGTAGCGGCGCACCTCGGCTTCAGTTTCCGGCAGCAATGGCGGCACCGACACCCGCCCACCCTGGTTGTCCAACGCCACAAAAGTCAGGTAAGCCGTGGCGGTATGGCGGCGTTCGCCGGTCAGCGGATTTTCCGCCTCGGCGCGCACACCCACCTCCATCGAGGTATCAAAAGCCCGGTTGACATGCGCTTTCAACACCAATACTTCACCCACATGCGCCGGAGCCATGAAATGCAGATCGTCCATCGAAGCAGTGACTACGATATTGCGGGCGTGACGCATGGCAGCCACCCCCGCGGCAATATCAATCCAGGCAGCCACCTGGCCGCCAAAGATCGTGCCCAGCGCGTTGGCGTGCGAAGGCAGGATAATTTGTGTCATTTCAACCGCAGTATCCGCGGCTCGTTTGGGTGGCATTTGTTTTTCCTCAACGTAAACGGAGTATATCATGCAACAGTTAGTCGAATGTGTCCCAAATTTTAGCGAAGGGCGCCGTCAAGAGGTTATTGATGCGATTGTAGCCGCTATCGCGGCGCACGCGGGTGTGCGCGTCCTCGATGTCCAGTCCGATGCCGATCACAACCGCACTGTGGTAACCTTCGTCGGCGCACCGGAAACGGTGCTACAAGCTGCGTTCGACGGCGCAGCCCGCGCAGCTGAATTGATTGACCTGAACCAGCATCGGGGCGAGCATCCGCGCATGGGAGCAACCGATGTAATCCCGTTCATCCCGATCAGTGGCGTCAGCATGGACGATTGCGTCGCGCTGGCGCAGCGGCTGGGTGAGCGCATCGGGGCCGAGCTGGCGATTCCGGTGTACCTGTACGCCAAAGCCGCCACCCGGCCTGAACGGGAAAGCCTGCCGGCTGTGCGCAAGGGCGAGTTCGAAGGAATCCGCGAGCTGATCGGCAGCGATCCCAGCCGCGCACCTGACTTCGGGCCGAAGGTGATGGGATCGGCGGGCGCAACGGCGGTCGGTGCGCGGCCCTTCCTGATTGCCTTCAACGTTTACCTGAACACAGCGGAGGTGGAAATCGCCAAGAAGATCGCCAAGACGCTGCGCTTTTCCAGCGGCGGCCTGCGCTATGTGCAGGCAATGGGCATCCTCGTGGACGGCCAGGCGCAAGTTTCCATGAACCTGACCGATTTTCGTCAGACAGCGATGCACACTGCGCTGGAGATGGTGCGCCGCGAGGCCGCACGCTACGGCGCGGCCATCGTGCGCAGCGAGCTGGTCGGCATGTTGCCCCAGCAAGCCTTGCTGGATGTCGCTTGCTGGTATCTGCAACTAGATGGCTTTACCGGCGATCAGGTGCTCGAAAACAGGCTGATCAGCCAGTAAGGGTTGATAAAGAACGGCCCCAGCCGATGCTGGAGCCTGGTATGGTGGGCCCCCCCGGATTCGAACCGAGGACCAACCGGTTATGCATCCCACTACAGCTTTCGCTGCCCCTTATGGGTTTGTGGGCTGGACTATCCCTTCACCCCCGGCATGGGGGGGCCTGCCGTCTAGTCTCTACACCTTCCTCTTGCGAGGCTTGGCTCGGGATTACCTTATCATCATTGATGACTTAGGCTTCCCCGAATTTGGCAGGATTCACTTGAAGATTACTCTTCAAGCAGCCCTTTTGTAAAGCTCACCTTGAGCGAGCATTACACGTGAGCCGGCCGCTCTAACCGCTGAGCTAGGGGCCCAACAGAGCGGGCGAAGGGGATCGAACCCTCACGACCAGCTTGGAAGGCTGGGGCTCTACCATTGAGCTACGCCCGCTGAAAGGTCGGGGCGAAAGGATTCGAACCTTCGACCTCATGGTCCCAAACCATGCGCGCTACCACCTGCGCTACGCCCCGTAGCCGAACCATTGTAACCGAACACGCACCGACCGTCAAACTATCAAGTTGGGCATTCGGATGCGGCTGATGGAAGCGGCAGGAGGATACACCGCCGCTTTCGCAGCCGTCCGACTGGCGCAAAACAGGCAATGGATGTATACTCGGGTTACTGAGTAGGTATCGTTCCACCAGTTCCCCGCGGAGGCTTTGATGTTCGACTTCATTACCGAAGAGCATCGCATGATTCAAGAGGCGGCCCGTGATTTCGCACAGCGCGAGATTGCGCCGATTGCTGCCCACCACGACGAAACAGGCGAATTTCCCCTCGACACAGTCCGCAAGATGGGCGCATTGGGCTTCATGGGCATTGAAGTGCCTGAAGTCTACGACGGCGCAGGCATGGACACCCTCGCGTACGTACTCGCCCTGACAGAAATCAGCAAGGTAGACGCCAGCCACGGCGTCATCATGTCCGTCAACAATTCCCTGTTTGCCCACGGCCTGATCAAATACGGCACTGATGCACAGAAGCGCGCTTACCTCGCGCCGGTTGCCAGCGGCCAGAAGATCGGCGCGTACAGTCTCACCGAGCCGATGAGCGGCTCCGACGCGGGCAACATGCGCACGCGCGCGGTGTTGAGCAGTGACGGCAGCCACTACGTGCTGAATGGCCGCAAGTCGTGGGTCACTTCCGCCCCCTATGCGGACACCCTGGTCGTCTTCATGATGACGCAGCCCGAAAAGAAACATAAAGGCGTCTCCGCGTTCATCATCGAAACCGACAAACCCGGCTTTGCCCGCGGCAAAAAAGAACCCAAGCTGGGTATTCGCGCTAGCGCCACCAGCGAAATCATCTTCGACAACTACGAATGTCCCGTGGAAAACCGGTTGGGTGACGAAGGTGAAGGCTTCAAAATCGCCATGACCGTGCTGGATGCTGGACGCATCGGCATCGCCGCGCAGGCACTGGGCATTGCTGAAGCCAGCCTGGAAGCCAGCATCACCTACTCCAAAGAGCGCATTGCCTTCGGCCAACCCATCGGCCAGTTTCAGATGATCCAGCAAAAACTGGCCGACATGAAGTGCCGCGTCGAAGCCAGCCGCCTACTGATGTATCAAGCCGCGCTCGCCAAGATGGCCGCAGCCACCACCGGCCAACGCTACACGCTGGAAGCCAGCATGGCTAAGCTCTTTGCCAGCGACACAGCCAATTACTGCGCCACTGAAGCAGTCCAGATCCACGGCGGTATGGGCTACAGCCAGGAATTGCCGCTGGAACGCTATTTCCGCGACGCCAAGATCACCCAAATCTACGAAGGCACGAATGAAATTCAGCGCATGGTGATTGCACGCAATCTGACCGGCCTGTCCTAGTCGCAGTTGCCTCTCTCCCCGTTAAGTCGAGGTTGATTTTGCGTAACATGGGCCTATCCCCCCAGGCCCTTTGCAAACAAGATCACACCACAAGCTTCGTTCGCGGGGTTGTCGAAATACCAGCCGGTCGGCCGTACTCCCACGCCGGCGAAGTTGATCTTCGCCGGCGTGGGCAACCCATAGGCTGTGGGTCATGTTTTAAAACAGCCACACAAGGCCCAGTTGGTCCCCGCAACAAGCATGAACAAGGGGTCGTCTAGGGAGTAAGGCGACGCACCACCATTAACGTGACATCATCGAACAGGGGGATGGTTCCAACGTGGACAGCCACTGCGCGCAGCAGTGTGTCCACGATCTCCTGCGCGTGCTCGTGACGATGTCTGAACAGCAAGGCTTCCAGGCGATCTTGCCCGAAATCGTCGCCGGCTTCGTTCAACACATCAATGACGCCATCGGTGTACAGCACCAGCAGGTCGCCCGCGGCCATATGCAGCGACGCGCGCGCCAGAGTTAGGTCTTCGACTACGCCGAGCGGCATACCGGCCGGACGCAGTTGCCGGATTTCACCATCGCGGGCGCGCACGTGCAAGGCCAGACTGTGCCCGGCGTTGGCGTATTGCACGCGGTGCGTCTTGGGGTTCAGCACACCATACCACGCAGTCACAAACATATCCTCGCGATTGTTGGCGTTCACACCAGCATTGGCGGCAATCAGCGCCTGATCGGGGGTGGCGTGATTCTGCGCGGAGAGGCGCAGCAGCGTCGAGGTAGTGGCCATGAACAGCGCGGCGGGGATGCCCTTGTCGGCCACGTCAGCCATCAGTAAGCCCAGCCGGTCGTCGGCCAGCGGGATGAAGTCATAGAAATCACCGCCGACCTCGCGCGCGGGGTCCCACGCGTGCGCCAGTTCGTAACCAGCGAGGGCAGGGGTGGTTTGGGGCAACAGGCTGGCCTGAATGCGCTGGGCCACCTGCAATTCCTGCGCCAGCCGGATGCGGTTGGCTTCCTGCGCCAGCAGGTGCAGGTTTTCCAAATGCAGGCTGACTTGCTGGGCGATGCCAGTTAAAATATCTTCACGACGCTGGGTGAGGCTGTGCGCGGGAGAGAGGCTGTCCACTGCCAGCGCGCCTTGTACCTCGCCTTGCACCACGAGGGGTACAATCACCAGCGTTTCGCTGCCAATCGCCTCGCTCCACATGTCGGGCACTAAATCGCTTTGTTTGATGTTGTCCACGCGCTGCAATTCGCGGGTATTGACGGCTAAATCAAGCAGGGGCAAGTCGCCGGGTTGCAGCCGCGTGCCGTTCAGGCTGGCGTTTTCGTTGTGACGGCCCATGTACGACTGGGCGACCACAAAGACATCGCTGTTTGGCTCGCGCAGCAGGGCCGCGCAGCGATCCACCCCGGCCAACAGCGGCGTCAGCCGCACTGCTTGCGCCAGCATATCATTGACGGTGTGCGCGTTGGCCATTGCCTGTGAGACTTCCAGCAGCGCCCAGGAAATCCAGGCTTCTTCTTCGCGCGCGGTCGCCAGCCGCACGTTTTCGATGGCCGCGGCAGCCTGATTGGCGATGCCGTTCAATAGGGAAACGCGGCGTTCGTGTAGACGGATCGGCATGTCCTGGCTGTCCAGGCTGACGATCAGGCAGCCGATCAGGCGATTCTGGGCCAGCAGTGGCAGCAAGATGATCCGGTCACCGGGCAGTGCTTCAACAATGGTCGCGGGCAGCATGAAACTGTCTGCGGGGGTCAGCTCTACCTCGCTCTGTGTTTCCATCAGCAGGAGCAGCGCGGGCACCTCGCCAGTGGCAGGTTGCATCCGCAGGGCCGCGCGGCCCTGTTCGCCCAGCGGGATGCGATAGCTGGCAGTCAGATCAAAAGCGCCGGTTTCTTCGTCTTGCAGCCAAATGCCAGAGCTGGCAACGCCGGTGAGCAGCGGAATTGCTCGATTGACCGCGGTCAGCACGTCGTCGAGGGTGTCCGCGCGGCTGGCGATGTGGGCAATTTGCAGCAACACGGTGGTCATCCAGGCTTCTTCCTGCTGGGCACGGTACGACCAGGCCGAGTCGACGGCGACCGCGACCTGATTTGCCAGTGCGTCCAGGATGAACAGGTCATCATTGCCGAAACCGTTCAGGGCGCGGCTTTGTACGTCCAAGACGCCCACGACGTTGCCTTCGACCTTGAGCGGCACAGCTAGCTCGGAACGGGTGTCAGGCAGCAGGCGCGGGTCATCGGGCAAGTAGCGTGGTTCCTTTGTCACGTCGTTGGCCAGCAGGTGCTGACCACTGACTGCCACCCAGCCGATGATGCCTTCACCAAAGCCCTGGCTGCGGCCCTCGGCTTTCCACAGTTTGTTCAGATCGTGGCCGGTGCTGGCGCGAAAAACAGCGCGGTGTTCGTCGTCTTCGATGAGAAAAACCTGCACATGATAGTAGCCAAAACGCTCACGGATTAGTTCGACCACTTTGACCAATAAATCGTCGAGGTTTAATTCGACGGCGATGGCGCTGCTGACTTCGGCAATGGCGGTCAGTTGTTCCACGCGGCGGCCAATGGTCTGAAAAAGCTGCGCGTTGACGATGGCGCTGGCGGCCTGGCTGGCAATAATGGTCAGCAGTTGCAGGTCGTCGGCATCGTACATATTGGGCTGCGGGTGCTGCACCGACATGGAGCCGACGGTTGCGCCCGCAGCCACCAGGGGCACGAACATGGCCGAGCGCGGGGGATCCTCCGCGTCATAGCTGGGCCGTGCAGGCAATTGTTCCATTTCAGCGGGAAAGTCATGTACGAGCAACGGCTGCTGGGTGGTGCGCACCCAGCCAACGATGCCTGCGTCGTCGGCGAGGGGAAAGGTGGCGGGGGGCAGGCGCACGCCGTTGTGAACCCACACGCGCAGGTGGAAGTTTTCGCCCTCGAACAACCCCAGGTGAAAGCTGTAAGCATCTACAAGATGGTTGACTTGCTCATAGACCAGCTCGCACAGGCCATCTAAATCCAACTGGGCGCGCACAATTGCCAGCCCGGCGTCGGTGAGAGCCGACAGCTCAGGCAGGAAACTTTTGCGTGCTTTGGCTGATGGAGAGGTGGCGGGGGCAGAAGCCAGCGGTGTAGACATGATGTGGGGTTAAAGGCGCTTGGACATAGTGAGGCGGTTCCCCATCATCGGATCGAAATCATAGTGCACCTCATCCATCAGGGTACGCATGAAATACATGCCCAGATGTCCAACGGGACGATCTTTCAATTCGGCGTCGAGTGCTGGGGGGTGTATTACTGTGGGATCGAACGCCACCCCGTGATCGTTGAGTTGGATGGTGAACTGGCCGTGCGCAGCCCAACAGACGATGCGGATGTCGCCATCGGCGCGTCCGGTATACGCGTGTTCGATGATATTGGTGCAGGCTTCGTCCGTGGCCAGCTCGCAAGCAAAGGTCGCACGATCAGACAAGCCTGCTTGCTGGCAGGCTTGTCTGATGAAATCGAGAATTTGCGGCATGACGTGGAGTTCACTGCTGACGACGAGTTCGCGCAGCTCCATGTTTAATCCACTACCAACTGCCCACAGCCTCGGTCTGGTCGTCAAAAACCTTGAACAGGGGCAGCAAGCCAGCCAAGTCAAAGACCTCGGTGATGCGCGGCTGCATGCCGGCCAGGTAAATATTGCCGCGATTAAAGCGCCGTACCGTCTTGGAGGCGGAGATCAGCACACGCAGAAAGGCACTGCTGACAAAATCTACTCCGCTCATGTCAACGACCAGCCGATAGTGCCCAGCTTCAAATAATTCTTTCAAGCTGGCTTCAACGAGTGGGGCCTTGCTGCTGTCAATGCGGCCCTGCAGGGTAACGAGGACACACCGCTTTAGTTCCTGGGTTTCGATGCTGAAATCCGCCATGAGTGCGCTCTCCTTGTGTGATGCGATAAAAGGGTGGATACGCCCCGGATGGTGCGCTGCGAGCTGTTGCGCTGCGAGTATACCACGAGGCGCAAGATCGGACAAGCGAATTGTGGTGTGGCTGCTGGTAATGACGGCGCTTTTTCAGCGTTTGAGCGCAACCGACGCGGCGCTGGCGCGGTCGCGGCGCTGCCCAGCCTGATCGGATTACTGCCCAGCGAGTGTCGCCACCGCGAGCCAATCGCCCTTCTGCCCCTCGACTGAAACACTCGTCAAGCTACCTGTTTGCTTAGCCGCGGCCAGCGCAGCCGCGGCTTCTTCTTTGCTCCAGCCGAACAAGGACGCCACCGCTTTTTCCGGCACAGCACCCACCGATTGCAGATACAGCGTTGCCAGGGTGCAGCGGGCATCATCCTGGCGGATCGAGTGCGCTTGCTCCGGCAGGTCGGGATAAAAACGATGCACTAAATCATAGATGAAGGCATAGTTCCACGCACCGGCCTGCGCCACCCCCACCGGCAGCACCTTGAAATCGCCTTGCAGCATCTCCAGCGCGCGGTTGAAGCGTGCGTCGCTCTCGCGGCTGCTAAGATGCGCTTGCTTGCGCAGGGCAGGCGCATCCAGCGGGCCTTCGTTGAGCAGGGTTTCGTAGATCGTCTTCGCCTCGAAGGTCAGTCGTCCTTCGCGGTATTGCTGCAAATAGTCAGCCTCTGGCTCGCCGTAGTTTTCCGACAGGGCATAGAAATTCGGAACGACATCGAGACTGACGAAGGTGGCCTTTTTGCGCAGCAACTTGGCATAATACCAGCGTCGCGCGCCCAGCAGCGCATCTTTCCAGCCCCAGGTAACATGACCGGGGTCATCGTGTGCGTTAGGCACAGGACGGTCGCCCGCGACGGCGGCCCACAGGCTGGGCATGACTACATCCTTGACCGGCCAAAAGTAAAGGAAACCGCGTTCGTTGACGAAATGAATCGCTTGTTCCTGGGTGTAGACGCGCGCGCCGGAGTGCAGCCGATACGTCGCCGCGCGGTAGTCCTGGATCGTTTGGAGCGTGAGCATAGCGCTATGGTAATCCAAGGGCTTGCTTGTGTCAAACAGCGAGAATCACCCAGTTCCAGTTTCAATAACGGGATGTGATACAATGCGCGCGCCGGTATTCGTCATCGTTTTGGGTTACGCCTCATGCACTTCATCGCTGACCTACACATCCATTCGCATTACTCGCGCGCCACCAGCAAAGACCTCGATCTGGAGCATCTGGCGCGCTGGGCGCAGCTCAAGGGCATCACCGTTGTCGGCACAGGCGACATCGCCCACCCCGGTTGGCTGGCCGAGCTGCGCGCCAAGCTGGTTCCTGCCGAGGATGGCCTCTTCCGCCTGCGCGACGACCTCGCTGCAACGGTGGACGCGGACGTACCCCCCGCTTGCCGCGCGCCGGTGCGCTTTTTATTGGTAGGCGAGATCAGCAACATCTATAAAAAAGCCGGGGCCACGCGCAAGATTCACCACCTCGTCTACGCGCCCGACCTGGACGCGGTAGCACGCCTGCAAGCGCGACTGGAGCGCATCGGCAATATCCGCTCCGACGGCAGGCCGATCCTGGGGCTGCCATCGCGCAACCTGCTCGAAATCACGCTCGAAACCGACCCGCGCTGTCACTTCATCCCAGCGCATGTCTGGACCCCGTGGTTTGGTCTGTTCGGCTCAAAATCGGGCTATGACAGCGTGGAACAGTGCTTCGACGACCTGTCGCCCCACATCTTCGCGCTGGAAACCGGCCTCTCCTCCGACCCGCCGATGAACTGGCGCGTGGCCGCACTGGATCGTTACACGCTGGTGTCGAACTCCGACGCGCACTCACCGGCCAAGCTGGGCCGCGAAGCCACGCTGTTTGACTGCGAACTGAGCTACGACGCGGTTTTCGCTGCGTTACATAGCGGCGACCCTGCCAGCCTGCGCGGCACGCTCGAATTTTTCCCCGAAGAAGGCAAATATCATCTGGACGGGCATCGTGCCTGTGCCGTCTGCTGGGAGCCTGCGGAAACGCTCGCTCATGACGGCATCTGCCCGCGCTGCGGCAAACCTGTCACCGTCGGCGTTCTGCATCGCATCGCAACGCTGGCGGATCGGCCCGCGGGCAGCCGCCCAGCGCGCCCCGCCCCTTTTCACAGTCTGGTTCCTCTGCCTGAAGTGCTGGCCGAGGTGTATCATGTCGGCGCTGGCTCCAAGCAGGTACAAGGGGAATACTTCAAGCTGCTCGGCAAGCTGGGGCCAGAACTGCCGCTCTTGCTCAAAACGCCGCTGACCGAGATCCAGGCCGCGGGCGGCGCGCGGCTGGCCGAAGGCATCGAGCGAATGCGCCGCGGCAAAGTGCTGGCCGAAGGGGGGTACGATGGCGAATACGGCGTGATCCGGCTCTTCCCCGCGGGCGCGCCCGCGCCAGAGCAACCAGGATTGTTTGAAGAGGCTGAGGGCAGGTGGCAGGTAGCAGAAGACCGCGCCGGTCGGGCGGGCTTCACAGAAGCCATAGCGAGACCGGCAGAAGGGACAGTCTCTATCTCGTCACTCACAACGCCTGACACCTCGCTCAACCCGCAACAGCTCGCCGCGGTGCAGTGCATAGACCGCCCGCTGCTGATCGTCGCTGGCCCCGGCACCGGCAAAACGCGCACCCTCACCACGCGCATCGCCCACCTCGTGCAGACGTTGGGGGCCGCACCGGAAAGCATCCTGGCCATCACCTTCACCAACAAGGCCGCTGGCGAAATGCGGGCGCGGCTGGAAACGCTGCTTGGCAAGCCCCTCGCCGGGCGTCTGCTGATCAAGACCTTCCATGCTTTCGGCGCGGGCCTGCTGCGCGAACACGGCGCGGCGCTGGGCCTCGATCCGCACTTCACGATCCTGGACGACGAGGCACGCGCTGCACTGCTGCGGCAGGTGGATCCAACGTTGAAGTCGGGCGATGTTAACGCAGTCTTGCACCGCATTGCTGCGGCCAAAAGCCTGCTGCAAACGCCAGAGGCCCCGGAACTGGCCGCAGACAGCGTTTTTGTCGCGTGCTACCGCGGCTACGAAGACGCACTGCACCACAACCACGCCGTAGATTTCGACGATTTGGTGCTGCTGCCGGTGCGCCTGCTGCAAAGCCAGCCCGATCTGCTGGCCGCGCTGCACGACCGGCTGCGCTGGATTTCCGTGGACGAGTACCAGGATGTCAATGCCGCGCAGGTGGCGCTATTGCGTCTGCTGGCACAGCGGCCCGCGGACGCACCGCCCGGCAACCTGTGCGTGATCGGCGACCCCGACCAGGCAATTTACGGCTTTCGCGGGGCCGACCGCCGCTATTTCCTCGACTTTACGCGCGAATACCCTGCCGCCGAGGTGCTAACCCTGACGCAGAACTACCGCTCCACGCAGATCATTCTGGACGCGGCCATGCAGGTGCTGGCCGTGGGTGGCGCGGCTGACGATGGTCGCGCGCTGGAAGCGGTGGCCGATTTCGCCGAGCAGGTCCGGTTGGACGTGCTGACCACCGCCACCGACAAAGCCGAAGCGGAAACCATCGTCCACCAGATCGAGCAAATGCTCGGTGGCGTCAGCTATTTTTCCCTCGACTCGCGCCGCGTGGAGGGCACAGACGAGGCCGTGGCGCACTCCTTTGCCGATTTCGCGGTGCTATACCGGCTTGGCGCACAAAGTCGTCTGCTGGCCGAGGCGCTGGAACGCTCCGGCATCCCGTATCAAACGGTGGGCCAAACGCCACTTACCGCGTTCAAGGCCGTGCGCGAGGCGCTGGCCCTGCTGGCGTTGCTCGTCACACCCGATACGCAGGTGTATCACGAGCTGGCTGCGGCTGCGCTGGGTAAAAGTTATGCCGCCACGCGGCTGGCGTTGCAACAGGCGCAGCAAGCTGGTCAATCGGTCACACAGTTGATCGAACAGGTACACACGGCATTCAGCACGCAGCGGCATGCGCCCCTGAGCACCGCGGATCACGAACGGTTGGCGCAGGTCGCACGCCGCGCCGCGCCGTGGGGAACAGACGTGGCCGGGTTCCTGGAGGCGCTGGCGCTGTCCAGCGAAGCCGATGCCTACGATCCCGCGGCGGATCGGGTGACGTTGATGACGCTGCACGGGGCCAAGGGGTTGGAGTTTCCCATCGTGTTCATCGCCGGGTGCGAGGAGGGCTTGCTGCCTTTCGTGCGCGCAGGCGAGCGCGCACCGGTGGATGGGGACGAGGAGCGGCGGCTGTTTTATGTGGGAGTGACGCGCGCACAGCGGCGGTTGGTGTTGCTTCACGCACACACGCGCGTGCTGTACGGTCAACGCCAGCGCAACGCCCCCTCGCGCTTCATCGCTACCATTGAGGACGCGCTGAAGGCCGCGCGTGCCCTGCGGCACGGACGCACCCCCACGCCGGAGCCGGACGGTGTGCAGTTGGCGCTGTTTTGAAAGGGATGACGGTTGGTTGCATCCCGGCGTTCGGTGCGTCATCGCCGCCCTGCCGATTCTCATTCCTGGCTATTCTGTGGCACAATGCCCTGCCGATGCACGCTCTAGTGACGGCGTAGAAGTTTTGTCGGCTGGAGACTGAACCCTCATGCACGATTCTCTGTTTTCCTTGCTGCGGCGCGGGCTGCGCGTCGGCCTGTTGCTGCTGCTGCTTCTGTTGGCCGGTTGCCAATCAACCGCGTTGCAGGAGGTTGCGGGTCAAGTGGGCACGGCGCTGGAGGCGGCGGCTACACTAGACGCGGGCGGCAGCGTGGCCGCCGCGCGCACACCCTCCGCCGCGACACGCACAGTACGCGCCCGAACAACCGCGACCGCTAAAGCCCGCAACACCCCCACCCCTAGAAATGCCGCCACGCGCACCGCCATTGCCCGCGGCACGCCCAAGCCGAAGGCAACAGCTACACCACGTCCACAGCAAGGCGTCAGCGGTCTGCCCACGATTCGCTATGACAGCTTACCCAAGCAGGCCAAGCAGACGATTGCGCTGATTGACAAGGGCGGTCCGTTCCCGTTCAATGCGGACGGCACGGTATTTCAGAACCGTGAGCGCCTCCTACCGCGCAAATCGAGCGGCTATTACCGCGAATATACCGTGATCACACCGGGTTCGCGCGACCGCGGTGCACGGCGGATTATTGCGGGCGCGGAAGGGGAGCTGTACTACACCGACGACCACTACGACAGTTTCAGGGAGGTGATCCGCTGATGGCTTCTGTACAATCTTTGTTTACCGGTAAAACCAAGCCCGGTCTGTATCGCCTGCGCTCCGGCGTCAAAGATGAGGTGATCGAGCGGCTGGCAAAGGAATACGACTGGCGCGTGGTGCGCGTCAACGGCGACAAGATCAGCGACAAGGCCTCGTTTATCCGCGTGATGGGCAAGGCGCTGGACTTTCCCGACTACTCCGCGGCGAACTGGGATGCGTTTGAAGAATCGCTGCGCGACCTAAGCTGGCTGGCGGGCAAGGGGGTGGTGGTGGTGTACGATGAACCGAGCCGCTTTGCCGCGACGGATGGCAAAGCCTGGGAGATCGCGCGCGACATCCTGAGCGATGCGCCGAAAGTCCTGCAAACGAACGACAAGACATTGGCGATTCTGTTTCGCCGCGCGGGCCGTGCGTTGCCGGATGTGCCTTGGTTATAAACGCCGCGGCTTCATAAGAATCAAAAGCAGCTCTGGCTGGTCATCGTACCACGCCGGAGCTGCTTTTTGTCAGCCGAGTTAGGAAGCCGCTGTGGACTTCCGAACTTTTGATTCAGCAACTTACCCCGCGCCAGAACCGCCACCACCCCCGGCGCCGCCAGCACCACCCCCGCCACTGCTGCTGTGGAACGAAGCATTGCTGGCAGCCATCACCGCGATGAAGGCAGCCGACGCGTCGTCGGCCTGCAATGCCTGGAACCACGGCGGCACGACAAAGCCAGTTTCCTGCTGATAGCGTTTCATCCAGCTTTCGCCGAGGCCAAAGCCAGCCGCATAGGGCAGGTATCGTTCAAAAGCCGCGGGATCGTCCAGGCGAGCCTTGCCGCGCGCCACTTGTTTCAAATAATCGCCAAAGCGCCGCCACTGCTGGCTTTGCTCTTCGCCCTCGCGCGTGCGGGTGGATAGGCTGACTACTGTAATCATGGCAATGAAGCCGACGATACTCAGGCTAAATCCAACGACTGCCAGCGGCACGGTGACAGTCAGGATACTCCACGCAGCGCGCTCGGCGCTGAGGATGGCCGTAATCAAGCCGACAAAGCCAGCGGCGCCGCCCAGAAATAGAGCGACGAGCGTCACTGGCAGCAGACGCTTTACCTCGGCTTTACGTTGTGGATCCAGCAAGCCTGCCAGTTCCATTTCTTCGTCAAGCGGCTCATCGAACAGTTTGTGGTGAGCGGCCAGCCGCGTGCCTAGTTCGCGCAAGGGCAGTTCATCGGTTTGACCCTTTTTAGTGGTAAACAAGGCGGTCAGCAAGCCTGTTTCGTGTGGACGCAAATCAGCGGTGATGCCTGTGGCTTGCCGTCGCAGCACAAAGCTGCGCATCCCCCATGTCTTGCCTGCCTCGTCAATGGTCACCACGCCACGCTGGGCCAGATCGAAAGTTGCGGCCAGCCCCGGATAGCCCTGCTTGGCTAAATGCACGGCAACGGCCGGGGGCAGCGCGCTGGGCGGCGTGGTTTGATCGCCCAGATGCGGCGCTACCAGCCGCGGACGGCGGAAGCGCTGCGTCTGCTGTACCAGCCAGCCCAGACCGATCAATAGCGTTAACCCGCCCGCGGCCAGAGCCACCGGCATCTGTGACCGGAGATACTGTTCCCGCAGGTTTTTTTCAGCCTGCCAGCGCGGCGGCGCAGCTAACAAGCTGCCTCCGGTAAAGCGCGCTTCAATGATGATGCCTTCGTCTTCATCCAGTTGCCCCGCGGTTAACACACTACGTCCATCGCTTGTATCGGCACGCGCGCTGTGCTCCAGTAGCCGCGGCGCGGCCAGTGGCTCGTTCGCGGGTGGGTAGGTCAGCGTGACTGTGGAGGCGGCAATCTCGTAGGCGTGATCTTCGGGGATGGCGTACCAACGCAACACATCCTCGTTATCCTGCTGACGCACCGCGCCTTGGACGCGGTAGCGCAGTGTGAAAGTATGTGCGGCATCGTACAACGGAGCGAAATGCCAGGTGATGCGCAGCGAGTCTCCCTGCTCAATTTCAACCTGTCCGGGTTGCTGGCCAGGCGAAAAGCGCACACCATCCATGCTGGCCTCGATCTGGTCAACGGAGTCCAGCCCTTCAAGGGTAATATCGCGGTAGACATAGCTGAAAGAGCCACCGACAAAGCGGAACTGTACTGTTTCCGTGACCAGCATCGTGTTATCTGCGCCGAGCGTCAGGTCTACGTCGTAACGGTCGGCAGAATACGATTTATTGATGCTGCCACGGCAAGCGGCCAACAGCAGCATAACCCCCAATAAAAGAACAAGCATCGAACGTTGTTTTTTCATAGTATCGTTCCTTTGTATGCAAGGCCCGGCCATATGTGGTCAGCCTGGCCACCAAATCACACTCTATCCATTCGATTCTACCTCAAATCTGCGTAAAAGATAAAGTAACGCGAATGCCGGTTGGGCGTGGATTACGGTTGCAGCGATGATGCGTCTTGAAAACACCGACCCGTTCGCAACCGACGCGAAGACGGAATCGAATGTTCTGGGTAAAGAATCAGCCGAATTTCATGCGTCCTGTCCCCAGTCGACGCGAAAAAGCCGACGCACGCATCAAAGCACGCGCCGGCCCCAGGAAAGTGTCAAAAGCGGGGTTAGGCCATCGAATGCAGACCGACTTTGTTGCCTTCTGAGTCAATGAACGATGCCACAAAGCCGTTTTCGCCGATGCTGTACTTGGAACTGACGATTTTGCCGCCTGCACCCTCGACGCGATAGAGAATATCGTTCAGGTCAACGCCGCCATTCAGGTAGACCATCGTTCCATTGGTACTTGGCTCGTAGCCCGCCCCACTCACCACCGCGCCGCCGACGCCTTCGCTGGGCTTGTAGGGCAGCATGATCATATAGGACCCTGGGTACATTTCAAAAGGCTGAAGTTCCAGAGCGAAAATTGCGCTGTAGAAGCGCGTGGCGCGATGGATGTCAGTGGCCGGAATTTCAAACCAGTTTAAGGCATTCATGGGGAATCTCCTCTCGTTTTACAAGGTTAGACGGGTTCAAGATACAGGATAACCCTTAAATTCGCCAACGGTAAGTTAAAAGGCGAGGACAACCGCGGTTATCCTCGCCTTCGTAGAAGTTTTTTGCTCTGCCAAACCCGACACAAGCGCGGGCTGACAAGGCGACTACCGACGCTGATAATCGCCGAAATTGATGTTTTCAGCTACACGGCTGCTGCGCAACACAACCGTCAGCACGTTGGGCGTGGATGAGACGAAGCCAGCCGGGTCTGTTTCAACGACGATGTAGATGCCTGGGGTCAAGTCCGTAAAGTTGTACATGCCCTGCAGATCGGTATTCGCCTGGGAAATCACTGTGCGACTTTGTGAATACAACGTGACGCGCACATTCGCAATACCCTTTTCGGTGTCGGCATTGCGCATACCGTTCTTGTCAGCATCCAGGAAGACCATGCCGCGCACCGCGCTCATACCCGCAGCAGGCGGTGCAAGCGGTGTCACGGGCACAGGCTGGCTGGGTGCAGTCGTGGATGTAATGCCGCTGGTTGACGTGATGCCTGTCGTGGTGGTCACTGATAACGTTGTGCTGGGTATGCTGGTTGCCGTAACCGTTGTGGTCAAGGTCAGTGGCATCCGCCCTTCGATAGTAAACGGCGTGGTCACTGTGATATGTGGCGTCGCGCTCAAAGGTCGCGTCGTTGTGATGGGCATCGTCCCGGTCAGCGGCAGGGTGACAGACAGCGGTGCAGTCGGTGTCATGGTGTGCGTACCGCTGATCGCAGTCGTCGGCTCGTCGCTCATGACCGAAGCCAGCAAGGCTTGCATCCCGGACATAAAGCGCTGCGAGCGGGTGGCCGTGGCGCTAACAACTTCCATTTGCTGCGTGAGCGTAGCTACATCGGTGGCAACGATATCGAGGGTGTCACTGACCTCGCCAACCGATTCTTCCAATGCGCTTGCTTGTCCAGTTAGGTCATCAAGGCGGCGCAGTTGTTCGGCCTGGGCCGCGCCGATCCCCACGACGTCATCCTGCAACGTCCCCATATCCTGTTGCGAAGCGGAGAGGTTACCCTGCAAGGTGTTGACGTCGGCGCGCAGTTCACCCGCATTGTTTTCATACGCGGTGACTGTTGCTTGCAAGGATGTAACCAGGCTCTTGGGTGCGTAGCGCAGCCCCTGATTGGTCAGGTACAGGAACCCCAGTGTAAGGGCAATGCCCAGCAGCGCGCCGAGCAGACCGCCCCAGAGGGTCGTCAGGCAGCCACCCGAACCGGAAGATTTCTCTTCCCTCTGCGTTTCCAGCGGCGGCGGGGGCGGGGGTGGGGTCGTTGCCGCGATCACGGGTTTCTCGGTGGTAACTGTGGTGCGAACGGTGGAAGCGGTCTGACTGGCTGTGCGGTCAAGGGTGGTTCCTGTCGTGCGCAGGGTCGTTTGCGCCGACTGAACGCCTCCTTCAATAGTATTCGCAACGCGATTGGTCACAACTTCGGCAGTGTTGGCGGCGCTATCCGCCGCGTCATTTAAATGGTCAGCGGCTTGCTGTCCAAGAGACCGATCCGATGGGGTCGTGGTCATGAAAAAAAACCTCCAAGCTGGCTTGAAACAGGCTCAACCGCGCGGGCTGGCTGTTTCAAGGATTGAGGGAATCTCAACGAGAAAAGGTTGATGTGAACAGAAGAAGCATAAACCTCGCCAATCCCCAGGCGAGTACTGCGGGTCAACTTATGGGTCAGCCAACATCTGACCGCTGTGCTATTATAACGGCGTTAGTCTGGCTTGGCAAGCGAATTAATCAGCAAATACCCAGGGATGGGTCTGGCGAAGTGGAGTAAAGCCATCCTGAACCGATTGAATTTGTTGAGGGGTAAGTTCATCCTGCCATGAACCAATCTGGCCGCGCCGAAATGTAGCTGACTTGGTATCAAAAGCGCGTTGACATACCGTGTCTGTCGCCTGATCGGTGAGCGCTAGCCCCAGATACTCCGCTATTTTTTGTACGGTAACCCGCTGGGCCTGCTCTGAGCCTGCGCCTTGGGTTCCGATCAAATCTTCAAAACGCACAAACAAGACATCGGTTTCTTGAGTCCAGTTCAGAATGGCCGCAAATCCCTGCATCATACCAACGATGTGAGTTCCTGCAGAACCTTGGCCCCCCTGCAAGGCCAGCAATAGCTGTTCATCAGGTGTCAGTGGCGTAAAATCTTTGGACAAAACATGCTGTGGCCGCCGCACAAAATGGACAAAAGAAACCAGAACATCGCGCGGGTCGCGCACGATGACGATTTGTTTTAATGCGTTGGCACGCACAATATCGGCTGTTTTAACATGCCAAGGGACGTGACCAGATAAATAAGCGCCGGGCCGGATGCCAGCCAGCCACGCTTGCAACAACCCCACAGGAACGTCCACCGGCATTGTCACGTCAACAGGCACCGTTAAAGGCGCACTTTGACGTGTTACAAGGCTCCGAAGCAGGCGTTGCTTGTTGCGTTTGACGCGTAAATGGGCTAAAACGACCGGTGCGCCCAATCCCAACCGATCTTTTGTCCGGCCCCAAAAAGAGGCATGGGCACCCTGATCCTGAAAGCCTAGCAAATCAACCACTTGTGTCAACAGATGGGTGCCGCTTTTAGGCATGGAATTGATCAACAATCGCTGTGAAAGAGCCATGAGATATCACCAACCCGAAAATAGTAATGGGCTTCCAGAAATTCTGGAAGCCCATTATCGTTACTTAAAGATTAGCCAGATCAGGGGCTAACGCTGTAGGCGTTGTAGCCAGCGGCATAGCTGGGGCCGTAGGCTGCATTGCTGAAGGCGTTCTGGTACCATTCAGAAACGGCTACCAACGGCTGATTGGAGGAGATGAACACGCTGCCTTCCCAGTTGTTGCCAAGACCGGCCAGGGCGGAGCAGTCCACGCGGGTGTGACGGGTAAGCGCCTGGCCCGCGTTGATGCTTTGGTTCAACTCTTGCGCAGCAACCGTACCGTTGGGGTTGTAGTAGGTGATATCCACATCGGTAGCGTTGCTGGTCGTGGGGTTCTGGATACGAATGATCGAGAAGCGCTGCCAGTTGAAGCCGCCGTCACAGGTTCCGCGCTTGTAAACGGCAGGAACAAAAGTCTGCGTTCCGGCATTCACAGTACCAGCGCCGGAGAAGCCAACCGAAATGCGATCCGTAGGACGCTGGTTGTAAGCGACCACAGCGACATCGGTGCCGTTAGCGGTGGACACGATGACCGAGCCTGCCCAAGTAGACTGGTTGGTCGGGTCTGTGTTGCGGCGGAGAGCAGTGAACAGAGACTTGTCGTAGTCGTTACCGGCACGGGTGCTGGCAGCAACAGCAGCCCCAGGGTTCAGGGTCTTGGTCGGCAGCGTCAAGTTCGACATGGCACTGGTCTGACCAACGAATTCCATGTTCACCTGGCACGGTGTACTGGAAAGGCACTGAACAGTCACGACCGAAAGGCCCTGCCAAGTAGCGTCGCTACCGGCTGTAGGCGGGTTCCAGGTGCAGTCGGTGCAGCGGCGCTCGACGGAGGGAACATAAATCTTGCTGGCGCCGGAGGCAACCGCGCTATAAGCAGCAGCCCACTGCGTCCAATGGTTGGTGGCAGCAGCGGTGATTTTCTTACCATTGGTCGATTCAACCTTGACGGCGCCACTCCAGAAACACTGACCGGCCGCGCAATTGGCCTGCCAGAAGGAGGAGCTTTGCAGTTGGGCAAAGTTACGCACATCAAAATTCTTGGAACCAAGTGCCGGAATCGTGTCATTGACCTGAAGATCGGTTGTGCCAGTACGATTGATAAAGGTCAGGCGAATGTTCGCCACAGAGCTTTCGGTGTTCTGCACCGAGAACAGCGAAAACTGTGAGTTGACCGAGTACACAGCATAGGGCAAGTACATGGTGGTGCTGCCTGCCGGGAAACCGGTGTAGGCATCCGCGGTTGTGCCGTCTCCAAGATTGCCACCTGTCCACAGGATTTCGGCCACAGCCGCCAGCTCGCCAGCCGACTGAATCACCATCGAGCCGCGCCAGTTGTCGCCCAACGCAGAGGCTGCGCTGGCAGCAAAGCGATAGGAACCCTTGGCAGCCAACGTTGCGGTGTTGTTGTATTCATTCACGCCGCTGGTGCTGTAATAAATCGCGGTGGCATCGGTCGCGCCTGTGCCCATATTCATCACAACAACGTCCGTATTACCCTTACCGGGGTCGGGATCCGCGGCCAGCGCCGGCGAAACGGTCAGGGCCAAAATCGTCACGAGCACCAAAACTTTCAACAAATTCTTCATGGGTAAATGCTACTCCTTTCAACCAATGGTTCTGTATCGCCTGAAATCAGGTGGCACAGCTTATTCCCTTTTAGAACTTTAATGAGCGTACCATAGAATTACCCCAAAATCAATACTACTTTCGGGGTATTAGGCCCCAAAAACAGCTAAAAAGCCCCGCGTCCGCCCAGAACGACCCCGATGGTACGCCACATAATCTGTATATCGAGCCAGGGTGAGTAATTTTGGATATAGTACAGGTCATCTTCGGTGTGCAGGTGCATCAGACGTTCGCTGCGGCCGTTGATCTGCCACCAACCCGTCATGCCTGGCGGCACAGTAAAGCGTCGCCACTGCCACTGCTCATAGTTCTGGGCCAGCCACGGTAATTCTGGTCGCGGCCCGACCAGGCTCATTTCCCCGCGCAGCACATTGAGCAACTGCGGCAATTCGTCCAGACTGGAACGCCGCAAGAACCGTCCCATCCGCGTGACGCGCGGGTCATTGGGTTGTTTATGGATAATCTCGCCAGTCGAGCCTTGCCTGACCACTTGTTCCGTCAGCCGGTCGGCATCAACGATCATCGAGCGAAATTTGTACATCCTGAAGATGCTGCCGTTTTCGCCAATGCGCTCTTGCACAAACAAAGCTGGCCCGCGGGAGTCGAGCTTAATCGCCAGTGCGATCAGGAGCATTAGTGGAGTCAGGATCACCAGCATCATAAAACCAATACCGAGATCAAAGATACGTTTGATAATGCGGTCAAAGCTGGTAATTGTCGGCACATCTTGCAACCCCACCATCGGCAATCCGTTGAAATCCTGCACAGTGGCGCGGCTCATCACCAGGTCAAGGTAATCTGGAACGACACGAATCTGCACCGGCCAGCTTTGCAACGCCTCAACGAGCGTTTCGATAACACCTTGGGCGCGCAACGGTAGCGCAAAGATTACTTCGTTCACGCGCCATTGCTTCACCAGCAGCGGGACATCTTCCAATGTGCCAAGTACCGAACTTCTGACAACCTGGCTGGCTGTGTTTTCCGCGACACAACCGACCAACTCCAGGCCCGCTCCCTGTTGCCGACGCACGCCCTGCATCACCTGTTGTGCCAGTTGTCCTGTGCCAATCACCAGCACGCGACGCGGCGCGGTGGTGGTCGCACTGGTAAAATGCAGGGCTGCGCGCAGCGCCAGCCGGAACAGCACCAGCAAGCTCCAATTCGTTAAGAAGAAATATAGAAATAACCGACGTGGTACATCACGATAAGAAATATAAAGGATACCGGCTAGCAAAACACAAGCCACCAACACTGCCCAGGTCAACACCTGGATTTCGTTAGCCGGTTTGGCTTGCAGTCGCGCGTCATGAACTCGCATCATCACAAAGACAATGCCCCAAATCGCCAGAATGAACAGATAGATGCCCCACGGCTGGGTTAGCTGTTCCCAGGAAAGCCTAACCCCAAAAGGAAGCCAATAGCGGGCCAGCATCGCCAGTTCATAGGCAATCAGGGTTAGGAGCAAATCAGCGGCTGTCGAAAACGCAAAATAATTCAGTGTTTGTCTGCGCATAACGTCTCATACCTCGCCACACAAACCACATACAGTACCAAGCCTAACGCACCTTAAAATGGGCATCCAGCAGCGGCAAGTTCGCACCGATAAACATCACCTGCACCGGACTGTCCAGCGGTAGATCCTCGCGCAGGTGCGCGCGCAACTCCCAAGCCAACTCCGGCAGCAGCACCGTGGCACGCGTGCCGGCCATCTCCACCACGACACCTTCGCCCTGCCAGCCGGGTTGACGCAATAAATGCACCAACGTCCAATGCTGACGCGCCAACTGCTCGGCACGGCGAATCGCACCCGTCACCGCCTCAGCCGCGCCAATACGTTCCAGTAACGCAGCTTCGTCAAGCAGCGGCGCACCAGCCAGATACCTGCGTAGCTGTTGATGAGTAATCAAATCAAGATACCGGCGCAGCGGGCTGGTCACACGCACGTACATGGGCAAGCCCAACCCCGCGTGCGCGCCGGGCGTAACACTCTGTTGGCTGGGACGAAAACGCCGCCGGGCCGCGAACATCTCGGCCAGCGTATGCGGCGGGTCCTGCAGATCGGCCGGCTCCTGCGTGGTGAAGGGCAAGGGAATTTGCTGCGCCACAGCCAGGTGAGCCACAGCCTCGCCCGCGGCAAGCATCAGCTCGGTCACCAGGTCGCGACTGCGCAGCAATGGCAGCGCGGTAATCTGCACCGCGCCCTCCACGACGCGCACGCGCGCTTCCGGCAAGTCCAGACTGATCGCACCCTGTGCCTGTCGTCGTGCCGTGCGTTGTTGCGCCCAGCGGTTCAGCGTCCGCAACGGCTCATCGCCCAGTTGCCATTCCGCTTCCTCGTAGGTCAATCGCTGCACGCGCACCCAACTGGGCACAATTGCCAAATCGCTGACGCTGCCATCCGCCTGTATACGCAGCCCCAGCGACAGCGCGGGCGACACGGCTTGCAAGCCCAGCCCCAACTGTTCAGTCGCGGCCCACGGCAACATCGTCACTGTGCCTTCGGGCAAGTACAAATTAGCCCCGCGGCCGCGCGCTTCCAGATCGAGTGCGCTGTCCGGCGCCACCAGCGCGGCCGCGTCAGCCACATGTACCCACAGCCGGTCGCCATCCACACTCAGGGCATCGTCTGGATCGCGGCTACCCTCGTCGTCAATCGCCAACGCGGGCAGGTGTGTCAAATCGGTGCGCGCCTCGTTGGGCAGAGGCGGAACCGCCAACTGCGGCGATGTCGTGGGTAACTCCAGCCGCCGCGGGTGCGGATTCACCATTTCGTCCCACGCCTCCAGCTCCAACAGCAAGGCGTGCGCGCTTTCCGGTGTTTGTGTGCGGCCCAATTCACCCAGCACACGGCTTTTATCGCGCTGTCCATACGCCAGCTGCTCCACCTCGGCCAGGTATCGCTGATCAACAGGAAGGAAGCGACGCTGCTGCATCCGTTCGAGGAACCCCGTCCAGGCATTAGCCTCTGCGGCCCGCGCCGCGCGCGCGGCCTGCTCCTTTGCCACCTGCGGCAGCGGGTGCGCCGTGACTGCATCGGGCGAACCGCCGAAATACAGCCCGTCCAGCACAGCTTGCCACACCGCCCACGCGCTGGCGGGGGTGTACGCACCATAGGCCAGCTCGGCCACCTCGGCCAGGGGGGCCGCGCTACCAGCCAGCAACTCCCAGGCCGAGATCAAATCGCCCTGGGGCGGAACAAGCTGGTTCAACTGCGCCGGGCCGGGATGCAGCACCACTACATCTTTGGCGCGCACCGACAGGTTTTTACCGTCGGCAAACTGGATTTCCAACTTGTCGCCGAATTGGGTGATCACCGCGGGTCGGTTTTTATGCGCCACCAGACTGGCGCGCTGCATAGACGTTGGCATAAAGCTCCTGTGAAACGATCCTGCTTAGTGTACCACACTGCGCCTTTCTGCGTAAGCGCGCTTGCCGCCAGCGATTTCCTGGCTACAATCGGCTGTATGTCTTATCCTGACAAACTCGCACGCTACCTTCAACAACACGCCATCGCCGCGATTTTGGTTCACCCAGATGCGGAAACGCCCACCGTGCCCGCGGCTGCCGCCGCGCTTCACTGCGCCACTGAGCAAATCATCAAGTCGGTGCTGTTCATACTGAAAGAGGGCGAACAAGCCAGCGCGCGGCTGGTCATCAGCAACGGCGTGGCTCCGGTGGATTTTCACAAGCTGGCCGGGCTGTGGCAAGTCAGTCGCAAGCGCATCCGGCTGGCTCCGGCCGAGGTAGTGCTGGCCGAAACCGGCTACCCGGCGGGTGGTGTGCCTCCCTTCGGCTTTGCCCAGCCAATCCCCACCTTCATTGATCAGCGCGTGCTGGCCCAGCCGGTGATCTTCGGCGGCGGCGGTGACCATCGCACCATGCTCCGCCTGACGCCAGAGGAACTGATGCGCGTCACCCGCGGCCAGATTGCAGATGTGCGCCAGACTGCCCCCGATCTTGACGAGGAGTAAATACATGGAATGTTACAACTGTGGCTATAAACTACCCTCCGATGCCGAGCGTTGCCCGCGCTGCGGACAACGCTTCAAGCCGCGCACCAAAGCAGAGACTGTCACCGCCAAACCGTCATTGTTCGACAAGCTCAAGCGCAAGTTGGGCAAGGAGGACGAAAACGAAGCCGCGGGCGGCGGCAGCTCGAATCTGGGATAGGCCAGGTTTTCGTTGTCGTTCTACAGAAGCCCCGGAGGCTTTAGTCAGGTCCAGCGACGGAACCGGCTAAAGCCTCCGGTCTGCCAGACCGTTTGCGACCAGTCATTTTTTCTTCGCCGGGGGCAGACAGCGCCTCTAAAGCGATCTGGGATATGTGGGATAACCTGGCACTGCATATTTCTCACATCACCACAAGATATAGGGGGTAACATCCTTCTAAATTCCCCATTTAGGGTCGCTATTTAATCTACCAAAAACGCAATTTTAAAGAAACCTTAAAGATTTGGGAATTCAAAAAATTCATTAAGTCGACCATAACCACCATATTATGCCGAGTCGGGGCGGAAGAAGGATTTTTTCTTGTGTTGTCGTGAAAACGCGGACACTAAATGCCGCGTAAGACACGCGTTCTAAGCGAATGAATTGACCATAAACAGGCCGCGCGCAGCCTATTTCTGAAACGATCGGCAATTGACGCCAGTGGGTTGCGCGCATACAATTTCTCCAGATCGCCACCAGGATTGTGGGATGAAAACCTCGCCCAGCAGCGCTTTTCAGCACCGCCCACGCTGAATCGAGCGTTTCTGCTACTCTGAATGCTGGCCAACCCGCAGGCCGGACCCTCCAGCAAAAGGCTCCTTTTCGCCTTCTTGCTGTGACCTGCCTTTGCTTCATTCTGGACTGCGCCACAGGCGCTTACAGGCGATCAGAAAACGTCCGTCACAGGGCTATCCATTCCGCTGAAATTTTCAATTCAGGCCTGCCAGCCTGGGTTTATTTGAACGCGCAGTAACGGCGTCGAGGTGTCTGATGACCTGGAACAGCACAAATATGCAAAGTGACGCTCCCATGATCAGCCCGCGCAAAGCGTGGCAAGCAGCTCTCGGTGAGTTACAATTGCAAGTAACCGCTGACATCTACGAAATGTACCTGCGTCCGACGCAGTTCATGGCCTACGAAGATGGCACGTTTGTCATAACAGTGCCCAACGGCTTTGTCAAGGATTGGCTAGACATCCGGCTGAACCGCGTGGTCAAGAAAACGCTGCGCCACATCATCGGCCGCGAAGTCGAGGTGAAATATTCGGTGCAGTCCGCCCCCCTGCGCGAGGCGGAAACACCCTCGCCCGCGCCCCTGCTGGATGTGTTCAACACCGAATCACAGCCCGCCGCGCGCGTCAGCGACTCCGCGGAGCAAGGCTTGCCACTGGTGGCCGGTTACACCTTCGACACCTTCATTGTGGGGTCCAACAACCGGCTCGCACACGCCGCGTCGGTAGCGGTAGGCGACCGGCCCGGCAGTCGCTATAACCCACTGTTCCTGTACAGCGGTGTTGGCCTCGGCAAAACCCACCTGATGCACGCCATTGCACACCGCAGCAGGCAAAACGGCTACAAGCCGGTCTATGTGTCGTGCGAAATGTTCACCAACGAGCTGGTGACTGCCATCCGCACCAACTCGCAGGAACAATTCCGCGCCAAATACCGCACCAGCGATGTGCTGCTGGTGGACGATGTGCAATTTCTAGCGGGCAAGCCAAGCACGCAGGAAGAACTGTTCCATACGTTTAATGCCCTGCACGAGGCAGGCAAACAGGTCGTGCTGGCATCAGATCGCCCCCCCAAGGCGATTGCTACGCTGGAAAACCGCCTGCGTTCGCGCTTTGAATGGGGCCTGATCACCGACATCCAGGCCCCGGACCTGGAAATGCGGTTGGCGATTCTGGAGGCCAAATGCGCAGCACAAGGGATCAGCCTGTCGTATGCCCTGCTGGAACAGATTGCCGCACTGGTGCCCACCAACATCCGCGAGCTGGAAGGTGCGCTGACCAAGGTAATGGCACACGCCAACCTGACTGGCATCCATCTGACGCCCGACCGCATCGCCACTATTTTGGCCGACATGGTGCCAGTGCGCGCCCAGGTCAGTCCGCAAGAGGTTGTGGCGCTGGTCGCCCGCTATTTCGAGATCAGCGCGGAGCAACTGGCCAGCCCCAGCCGCAAGCGTGAGATTGTGCAGGCGCGACAACTGGCCATGTATCTGGTACGCAACGAACTGGATGTATCCTACGCCAACATCGGCGATCTATTCGGCGGACGCGATCATGCCACGGTGATGCACAGCGTGGAAAAGGTCGAAGGGCTGCTGGAAAACGACGACGACATACAAAGCACGGTGGCCGATCTGCGGGCGCAACTAGCTTCGCCGCAACCGGTTTTGGAGCGTGTACGCTAGGACAGGCGCGCCGGTACAAACGCCTTACAGGATGCTGACAATACAACCAAAATGTGGAAAACTTCAGATTTTTAGTGGAAAACAAGCGCCGATTGTGGAAAACCGGCGCTTGTTCGCGCCTATGAGCCAACCAAGTCAAGCCGGCTTGGGCAGCACCGCCGCGCAAACACTAGATATAGGGATGCCGCTTGACCCGCGGCCAAAAGTTATCCACACCCACAAACAGCGGAGTACGCACGGCGTGCTCGGCTCTGCCTGCTGCCATTCTGTGGTATAATGCCGGTGTTGGTTTTCGATTTCTGCTTGTGAGGTGATGGCTGTGTCCCATGATTTCCTGCCTGCTGCGCAGGCTTTGGCCGAGCAATTGACCGCCTGGCGGCGCGATTTTCATCAGCATCCAGAACTAGCCTTTGAAGAGACGCGCACTGCGGGCATTGTGGCCGATCATTTGGCGCAGTTAGGCTTGGAGGTGCGCACGGGCGTCGGCCAGACCGGCGTTGTGGGGCTGCTGGAAGGCGGGCAACCGGGGCGCACCGTGATGTTGCGCTTTGACATGGACGCGCTGCCCATTCACGAGGAAACCGGCCTACCCTTCGCGTCGCAAGTCGCGGGCAGGATGCACGCCTGCGGGCACGACGGCCACACCGCCATCGGTCTGGGCGTGGCCCGCTTGCTGGCTGAACGGCAAAATGAGCTGGCCGGGCAGGTCAAGTTTGTCTTTCAGCCTGCCGAAGAAATCGCCAATGGGGCGCTGGCGATGCTTGCCGATGGCGTGATGACCGACACCCCGCCGGATGTGGTATTCGGCCTGCACCTGTGGAGCCTGACGCCAGTGGGGCGGGCGGTGGTCAAGCCGGGGCCGTTGTGGGCCGCGGCCGACCGCTTCACACTGGAAATCGTGGGACGCGGGTCGCACGGCGCGATGCCCCACCAGGGCGTGGACGCCATCGCTGTGACCGCGTTTGCCCTGGCGCAATTGCAAACGGTGATCAGCCGTGCGCGCGACCCGCTACAACCCGCGGTGCTAACCATCGGCACGATCAGCGGCGGCGACGCGTTCAACGTGCTGGCTGAGCGCGTACAAATGACCGGTACGCTACGCACCTTCGACCCCGCCGAGCGCGCCCGCCTGATCGAACGAATGCAGACAGTGCTGGGCGGGGTGTGCGCCGCACACGATGCCACCTATCGCCTCACCTTTTTAGACTACGCGCCGCCGGTGGTGAACGATGCTGCGGCGGCTGGCTGGCTGCGCATGGCCGCGGTGGCGGCGCTGGGTGAACAGGCCGTGGCCGATGGTCCGATGATGATGGTGTCGGAAGATGTGGCGGAGTTTCTCGACCGCGCGCCCGGCTGTTTCTTTGTCCTCGGCGCGATGCCGGAAGCACGTCCACCAGAACCGCACCATAGCCCCCGCTTTGATATTGACGAACGTTCGCTGCCGTTGGGCGCGGCGATTCTTGCCCAAACCACGGCTGACTGGCTGCGTGCCCATGCTTGATTTCCCATGAACCCATTACCTGAACATCCCACCGAAGCCGATAAACAAGCCTTGAACAACGCCTTGATCGAGGCGCGCAATCAGTTACTCGCGCTCGTGCGCGACCTGCCGCCAGAGCAGCGCGAACAGCCCAACGTCGTGGGATATTGGTCTATCCGCGATGTGGTCGGCCATCTGGCCAGCTGGGAGCATCGGCTGCTGAACTGGGTGCAGATGGTGCGCAACCGCGAGCTGGCAAAGATTGACTGGCCGGCCAGCGACGCGGACGATGATCAGTGGAACCACCAGCAATACTTGCGCAAGCGCGCCTGGACGTGGATCGAAACGATCCGCGAGATGGCTTTGCTGCGGGAAGAGGTGCTGTGGAACGTGGCGTGGGCTTCGCCGGAACAATTATTTGCGCCAGCCACGCTGCCGGGCGGCGAGGTAGTGAGCATGGCAAGCTTTTTTAACGATATGGCCGAGCACGACTTGGAACATAGCGCACAACTCCGCGCCTGGCTGACGGAGCAGACAGCATGACATCGGCCCCACCCGCGCCGGAGCGCCAGTTCACCGAGATGGAGCTGCGCCAGTACAACGGCGAGCGCGGCGCACGCGCCTACATCGCCTACGATGGTGTAGTCTACGACGTGACCGATGCACCCACCTGGCGCGGTGGGATGCACCGCGACCTGCACTACGCCGGACTGGATTTGACCCGATCGCTCCGCAAGGCTCCGCATGATGCATCGGTGTTCACGCGCGTCCCGCGCGTCGGCGTGTTGGTGGAAGGAAAATCCTGATATGACTTCGCCTGTTTCCATCGTTGCCCTCGCGGGCGGTGTCGGCGGCGCCAAGCTGGCCGCGGGCCTCTATCACCTGCTCGGCGAACGGCTTAGCGTGGTGGTCAACACCGGCGACGACTTCGAGCATTGGGGTCTCAGCATCAGCCCCGATCTTGATACAGTGCTATACAACCTGGCCGGCGTCAATAATCCCGCCACGGGGTGGGGCCTGGCCGATGAGACACACCGCACACTGGCGATGATGCAACGCTATGGCGCGGCTGACTGGTTCAGCCTGGGCGATGCTGACCTGGCCACGCACCTCATACGCACGGAGCGGCTGCGCGCGGGCGCAACACTGACCGCGGTCACGGCGGAATTGCGCGCGGCACTGGGCATCACCGCCGCGTTGTTGCCGATGTCTGACCAGCCGGTGCGCACGCTGGTACACAGCGACGAGGGCGTGCTGCCCTTCCAGCGCTATTTCGTGCAGCGACGCTGCCAGCCGCGCCTGTTCAGCCTCGAATTCGCCGGTATTACCGCCGCGCAGCCCGCGGCCGCGGTACTGGCCGCGCTGGATCGCGCCGATGGGGTGATCCTCTGCCCCAGCAACCCCTACCTGAGCCTGGACCCCATCCTGCTGCTGCCCGGCCTGGCTGAACGGCTGCGCGGCTTCAGCGGGCCGGTGGTGGCTGTGTCACCCATCGTCGGTGGACAGGCGTTGAAAGGCCCGGCGGCCAAGATTATGGCCGAACTGGGTGTGGACGCGTCCGCGGTAGCCGTGGCGCAGCACATCCAGACGCGCATCCGCCTCGACGGCTTCGTGCTGGATACAGTAGACGCGGCGCAGGCCGATGCTGTGGCCACGCTGGGCATCACGCCGTTGGTGACGAACACAGTGATGAGCGACCTGGCGAGCAAGGAGCGGCTGGCGCGCGCGGTGTTGGATTTTTGCGTAACCCGTAATCCGTAATGCACATTGCAGCGTGCCGTTGCCCATCCTGTTTTTAGAAAATCTGCCCTGACGTGACCCTGTATATCCTTGTCCCTGTCAAACAACTTGCCGAAGCCAAAAGTCGTCTGGCGGCGGTGCTGCCCGAAAGCGAGCGTCAAACTGTCACGCTGCGTATGTTGCACAGTGTCTTGCAGGTGGTTCAGACCGCCCAACAGCGCATTGATGCCGTCGGCATGGTGGTCAGTCCCGATCCGATCATCCTTAACCTGGCGGCCAGCTACGGCTTGACCCCATTGGCTGACGCGCCCTTGTCCGCGGGTATGACAGAAGCAGCCTCCCCCGATGCGCTCTTGAACGCGGCTCTGGAGCAGGCGACTGCCTACGCGCAGTCGCTGGGGGCCAGTGCTGTGCTGATTTTACCCGCGGATCTGCCCTTGTTGACGCTGGCGGATGTGACGCGGCTCTGGCGTACCAGCCAGCAGCTTTATTCCGCGCGGGCGATGGTGATTGCACCAGACAATCACGAGCAGGGAACCAATGCGCTGCTGGTGCGGCCGCCGGGCGTGCTGCGCTACGAATTCGGCCCAGGCAGCCTGGCGCGGCACTGCCGGCAGGCGCGCGATCTGGGCATGGCCTGGCATGTAGATCGTTCCCCGCGGCTGGGACTGGATGTAGACCTGCCTGCGGATTTGGCGCACTGGCTGGCGCTGGAGCGTGCCGACAGTCAATTGCTGCCTGAAAACGATGGGATGCACGAAGCGCCGCCACCCATGCTACTGGATGCCGAAATCCTGGCCTTTCTGGCCGAGCCGGGCTTGCTGATGCGCCTGGGCACACTCGGCAGCGACGGCTTCCCGCAGGTGACGCCGATGTGGTACGACTTCGAGGACGGGCATTTTCTGGTGACGACGGCCAGCGACCGCATCAAGGCGCGCAACATGCTGGCACATCCGCAGGTGGGGTTTGCCATTGACAGCGACCAGCGACCCTATCGAGGTGTGGCTGTGCGCGGCCTTGCGCGCCTGCTGGCCGAAGGCGAAGCCGCGCGCCCCCTCACGCGGCGCATTGTCGCGCGCTATGTGCCCGCGGAGCGGCTGGACGCGATGGTGGACACGTTGATGCAAGCGCCGCGCCTGGTGTTCGCGCTCGATGTGGTGCGCATTACCAAGATGGGATTAACGTCGGGTGTGACGTAAACAATTTTTTGGAGCTTTCATGACGAAACAAATTATTCTCAACAAGTACAGTCGCCACCTGACGCAGGTACGCTCGCAGGCTGGCTCGCAGGCGATGCTGTATGGCATTGGCCTGAGCGATGAAGACATGGCGAAGCCACAGGTGGGTATTGCCAGCATGGGCTGGGAGGGCAATCCCTGTAACATGCACCTGAACGACCTGGCGCAGCACGTCAAGGCGGGCGTGCAGCAGGCCGGTCTGGTGGGGCTGATCTTCCACACCATCGGCGTCAGCGACGGCATCAGCATGGGCACCGAGGGCATGAAGTTCTCGTTGGTGTCGCGCGATGTGATCGCGGACTCCATCGAGATTGTGATGCGCGCTCAATGGTACGATGCTAATATCTCGCTGCCGGGCTGCGACAAGAACATGCCCGGCTGTGTGATGGCGATGGCGCGGCTGAACCGCCCCAGCCTGATGATCTACGGCGGCACGATCCGCCCCGGCCGCCTGGGCGAGCAAAAGCTGGACATCGTGTCGGCGTTTGAGGCCTACGGCCAGTGGATCGCCGGCAGTATCAGCGAGGCGGAGCTGCGCCAGGTGTTGCAGCACGCCTGCCCAGGCGAGGGCGCGTGCGGCGGCATGTACACGGCCAACACGATGGCCTCGGCCATCGAGAGTTTGGGCATGACCCTGCCCTACAGCTCCTCGTATCCGGCCAGCAGTGCGGAGAAGCTGGCAGAGTGCCGCGGCGCGGGCCAGGCGGTGCTCAATCTGCTGACGCGCGACATCAAGCCGTTGGACATTATGACACCGGCCGCGTTCGAGAACGCTATCACCGTGGCGATTGCGCTGGGCGGTTCTACCAACGTAGTGCTGCACCTGTTGGCGATGGCGCGCGCCGCGCATGTGCCGCTGACGCTGGCCGACTTTCAGCGCATCTCCGACCGCACGCCACTGCTGGCTGACCTGAAGCCCAGCGGCCCGTGGGTGATGGAAGACTTGTACGATGTGGGTGGCGTGCCCGCGGTGCAGCGTCTGCTGCTGCGCGAGGGCCTGCTGCATGGCGATTGCCTCACCGTCACCGGCCAAACCCTGGCCGAGAACCTGGCCGATCTGCCTGATTTGAAGGCCGGGCAGCGCATTGTGCATTCCCCGGCCAAGCCGCTCAAGGCCAGCGGCCATCTGCAAATCCTCTACGGCAATCTGGCCGCAGAAGGCGCGGTGGCCAAGATCACCGGCAAGGAGGGGACGCGCTTTAGCGGCCCGGCACGCGTGTACGACTCGGAGGAGGCTTGTCTGACGGGGATTGAGCAGGGGCAGGTGCAGCCCGGCGACGTGGTGGTGATCCGCTACGAGGGGCCGAGGGGCGGGCCGGGCATGCGCGAGATGCTGACCGTCACCTCGGCCATCATGGGCGCGGGGCTAGGCAAGCGCGTGGCCCTGATCACCGACGGCCGCTTTTCCGGCGGCACCCACGGCTTCGTGGTCGGCCACATCACCCCCGAGGCGCAGAGCGGCGGCGCGCTGGCCCTGGTGCAGGACGGCGATCTCGTCACGATTGACGCGGAGGCCAACACGCTGGATGTGGCTGTGGACGCGGACGAGCTGGCGCGGCGGCGGGCCGACTGGACGCCGCCCGCGCCGAAGTTCACGCAGGGCGTGCTCTATAAATATGTCAAGAGCGTGGCATCTGCGTCCGAAGGGTGCGTGACGGACGGGTAAGACAGGCAGAGCTGTAACGGTTTTGAGGTGAACGCAGCACTGTCAGTCCTTCGGCTCGAACGTAGCGATGACCGCTTCGGCCCGCGACCGGCAGTCGGCGACGAGCTGTTCTGATTCGGTGTAGCCGAGGTAGAGGTGAAAACGGTAGATTCGATCGTCATCCAGCCTCGTCTCGTAGACAATGATCCCGCCATTTGCCAGGTCCGGGAGGACGCGCACTTTCCAGACGTAGCCGCCCAGCTCGATTTCTTCCAAAACAGGGGCGCTGTCGCTGCGATCCAGCCTCGGCGCCAGCCAGAGCGAACAGCCGGCGCCGCTGCCAGGCTCGATCAGCACATCGTAGGTGGCGAGGGTCCAGGCGTCGGCCGCGAAACGCACCTGGAACGGCGTCGCCGCCTGCGGGGCAGCGGATAGCGCCAGCGTCACGGTTCCAGACGCATCCACCACGGGCAGGGCGGTGGGGGTAGGCGTTTCGGCCGGCCGGAATGTTGCCAGCACGGCCTCCGCGTCAGTCTGGCAGGTTTGGCGAACATCGTCAGCCACATGCAATGGAAAGCGCAAATTGAAGAAAGTGGAAGTGCCCTCCCAGCCCTCCACACCTGTCATGTAGATCCAGATATCAAGGTCATCAGTTTCTACTTCATAGACGGCCCAGTCCTGATTGCCTAGCCTGGTCGAATGGCCGAAGTCATACTGACGCGGGCCTTCTCGTAGTCCCAGGATACAACCTGCAATTGAATGATGCACCAGCCTGAATACTGGTTGTCCATAACCGGATTCCGGGGAAGGTTCTATGGTCCAGATGGCATCTGGATAGGTCAGCCAGAACCATTGAGAGACGTTGTAGATGTTTTCACCCAGATAGGAAGAGTGGCCCGAAGGCTCTGGTGTAGGAGCGATGGCGGCCGTGGGTGCACCCATTGTGGCCGCCGGCGCAGGCGGGGTAGTGGCTGTGAATGTAGCCGTTGTGGCCGTCAGTGCCGGCGCGGCCGGAGTTAGCGCCAGCGCAGTCAGCGTGGCTTCCGGGCGCGGAGAGGCTGGCAATGTCGTCACCGGAGAAGGCAATTCCTCGACGCTACAAGCCATGAGTGTGAGAGCGGATGCCAAGGCAACGAGGATCAAAGTGAAGATACGCATAACTGGGTCGCACTCGACTTTCGATAGCCATCCTGCAATGAACTTGATTCAGGGCCGACGAACTGGACGCACGCAAAGGCGCAAAGGTTCAGAGAGAGGCGGCGTCTTCTCGTGATCTTGGCGCCCTTGCGCGGTAGGACTGTATCTGGCACATGCCTGTACGTGGTTAATATGGTCCGCACCTGGTCTCAGGCTGAGTATTCGTGTGATCTCGACGGAGCAAGATGCGGTTGAATTGCATACCATCCTCCCGCATCCACACCGAAATGGTGTTGACCCCGCCGGTCAGGCTGATGGTGGGATAGCCGCCATGCAGTCTCATGCTGGACCAACTCCAGCCGGTGTTGAACCCAAAAATATTGGCTGCATCGAGCGTATACGTGTTGTTCCTGCCGATGTGCAGGGAATCGTTTTCGTACCATGGCGTATCGCTGGAAGCTGCGCCACACACCCATACGCGATAAGTGGCCGTGTTGTCAGGACCCAGGTAATGAGTCCGATAATCGATTCGAGGCACGTCAGGATCAACGACGGGGCCAACGGCGCTCCAGCGCCCAGAGTCGTTGTCGAGGTTGGGCACCGATCTCATGACACATTCGTTGATAAACTGATAGGGCGCACCGTAGCAGAACCAGTAGTGGCCCCGTGCGCCTTGACGGGCACGCTGCCAGAACGCAATGGGTTCGATCAAGATATTCGCCTGATTTAATGGAACGATGTGTCCACAAGTAGCGTACTGGGATGGGTATTGGGGTCTTGAGTCGAATCCGACCAGTGCAGATCCATCGACAGGTTGTGGTGGTGGTTGAGAGATATCGTGCTCATAGGTATCTTTGCTGATGTGAAAGTGCAGGTGATAGGGTAACCGTCCAGTTATTGGATCCGGGACCAAACCCGTTGCCCCGCTGGTGCCTAACAAGGAGCCCTGGGCAACGAGTCTATTGACAACCTCGAATCTCTCATTGAGATGGGCATATCTGTGGAAGTACGTCCGGGTTTCATCCGCCATAGTGACGATCGAAGCCACGACGATCGTATTGCCATAGCCACCGCTTTCCCACGTTGACAACACAACAGTACCACCTTGTGCGGAGCGGGTGCTCGTACCTGGTCCCACTGATATGTCGAGAGCGAATTCTGCGACATCCGTATGGAAGGGGGATCCACACTCGACGTTTACACGACTCGTCAGTCTCACAGGCGTAAGCCAATTGGGAGGTAATGCCTTCCGTCTGTCCGATACGTCAGGCGACCTCAACTCTGCCGGATCGACGCCGTCTTCGTTGAGGGGCCGGTCTTCCGTGGGAATCACAAGTCTTTCACGATACTGCCTCTCCAGTTGTTCAAACGCCGGGTCTGGCGGATACTCCTGCGGATCAACTGGGCTGGATTCCATTTCACGGATTGCCGCTGCGTCACGGCACACGATATCACAGGCAGGCTCTTCGACCCCAAATTCCTCAAGGAGCTTGATGTTTTGCTCAATTGTCAGACGAGGATGGTTGTTACCCCAGAGCGAGTTCAGATCCGTCGGCGCGCCTGGCGCGAACTGAACAGTCGAGGCAATCTGGCTCAACGTCGTCGAGGCTTGCGCCGCAGGCTCACCTCCGCCTGCATCAAGCAGGGCGTTGATGAGGTAGACCAAACGGCCATGTGTGATGTATACCGTTTGGCTCTCCGGCGTCCGCCCCTCTCTGGTCAACTGCAAATGCAGTACCTGTTCCGACGGAAACGTGCTGCGCAGATCGTTTCGTGTAATGTCCCGATTCCTCGCGTTGTTTGCGAATTCGGGGGACGTCATCCCCCAGAGCCTATCGAGATTGCTCGACCAATCTGCCAAACTCTCGTCGATGGCGATCTCGAAGCTCTGCGCGGTGATGTATACCACGCTGATGCCCGACGCATCTGCGCGAGGGGGAATCAGCGCCACCGTGTATCCTTCAGGACTTGCGGAGGGTCCAGGCAAGGGTTCACCAGAGAGCGGTTCCTGAACCACCTGCGTTGATGGAAGTAAGATCCTCCAATGCCCAGGATAAGCAAACGACAGCTGCAACTCGGGTGAGAAATAACTGCTCCATCCCTCCGGTGCTCTGCCCAGACGATCGGGGGCCTGCTGCGCCCAACTGACTGTTGGCGCGAGCAGGATGCAGATCATGGCTAGCGCTCCGATGCCTCTGCTAATCGACTTGTTCATGGTGCAACCTCCCAAGCTTGATGATTCACTGGGCTCGCCAGTGCTGCTATGACTCTATCACCTCCTCGGCATCCACGTCAATAGCCAGACTCGCCAATTTTGGCTAGGCGACTCGCCAATTTTGGCGAGTCGCGCCTACAGCGATTTTTGGCCGTATTGCACTGCGAATGCTGGCGCAGACGCGGGAGGGCGTTGCCACGCCAGAAGCTGCGCTGATTTGTCAGACCACCCTGCCCTGCGTATACTGGCCGATGTCGGGCAGGGATGGCTCGTGTTTGGTCTGATTTACCGCCTGCCCGCTCTGATGTCGCCCATGCAGGATGATGCCAGAGCGGCCGAGCATGAATGAGACGGTCGCAACGGTGCAGGGAACCATCGGACGGAGGAAACGCCATGTACCAGTCATTTGGCCGAGTGATTGCGGTATTGCGAGCGGAACGACGCGACGAGGACGGGCTGCCCTGGACGCAAGAGCGGTTGGGCGAAGCTACGGGGCTGGGTGTTCACATTATCCAGAAGATTGAGCAAGGCAAGCGCGCGCCTGACCCGGATGTGATGTCCAGGTTAAGCGATGCCGTGCAACTGACGCTTTGGGAGCGCCACGAGCTGGCGGTGCTGGCCCTGGGCAACCCGCCGACCAGTCCCCCGGCTGAACCTGGCGCTGGGGAGCGAGCCTGGCGCCGTCAGCTTGATGTGCTGGCCAGGCTCAGCCTGCCGGCCTTTTTGTACGACGATTTCGGCGACCTGGTGGCGGCCAACACCAGGGCGACCCGGCTGGTCGGCCTGTCGCGGGAGACGCTGGAAGCCGATGCCAGTTGGCGGTACGCCCGCTTCCACACCATGCGCGTGGTCTGCGACCCGGCCTTGGGCTACGCCAGCCGGTTGGGCGCAGGCTGGGAACAGACCGCCTTGCGCCAGATGCTGTTCTTCCGACGCATCTCTCTCAAGCGCCGCGCTGAACCGGCCATGGCAGACCGGCTGCAGGAGTTGCAGCGCTTGCCGCAGTTCCGCCTTCTGTGGGATATGGCCATTCATGTCAGGGACTGGCCGGAGCCCGGCTTGATCGAATACGCGCATGCGCATCCGGCCACTGGCCAGCCGCTGCGCTACCTGGGTGCGCCCACGGTGCAGCCCACGCCGTGGGGTGAGCTGGTGCTGGGCATGTTCGTCCCCCTGAATGCTGAAACAGCCGCCGCTTTCGCCGATTTGGTGCAGGAGAACGAGGCGGTGGCGTTGGCGGACTGGCCCAAATGGATAGTCGACCATTAGGGCGGCGCCACACCAAGATCATCCAGATATAACCAACGTGTTGTATCCGCACTGCTTCCCCACATGGCTTCAACCTGCTGAACCGCTATCAAGTGATAACCTTGTGGCAGATATGGTAACGAAAAGCTAACCAAATGGCGCTGGTTATCTGCATGGCCCCATTGTACTTGGCCCTTATAGTAGCCATCGGCATAGATATTGGTAATGACAGGCCCAGGACGATCAGAGATTCCGTTGATGAGCAGTGTAGCTGATGCTCCATACGGATAACTCACTACGTACTCAGCAAGAAGTGCGTGGGCTTGGCTGACGATGTAAGTCCCTGGCTGGTTGTGAGGGCTCACGAGTCCGTGCCCCATGTCGTTACCCCAGAATTGCTCTGCCTGCCGAGCCTGATTGAATCCAAAAGCGCTTGTGTTCTGACTGGTATTGGGTGGAGTCGTTGCCGCAGTCCCATTGGTCATAGAAGTTAAGCCATACATCAAAGAATAGGGGACTGACATCAAATCGGAATAGCGACATCCATTAGGATCCACGTTCGAGCATGGTGGTTGACTGGCGCATGTTCCTGGGGCAGCGAACACATTTGTTGCGATTTGCGCCGGTGAAAGCCATGGACTTGAGCTGGCAAGATCATTCATCTTTTGATGGAGCCTACTGAATACAGTTGAACCCCGTCGTAACATCCTCTTGCCTCCTATTGTTTGCGTCGCTGCTTTTGCCTATTGTGGCGCCAATCCTGCTCTACTGATAAACAACAGTCGATATATCGTACATCAAGCCCGGCCCAAATGCGCCTTGCATCAAGATCGTCGCCACCCCCGGCGCTACCTCCGTCAGGTACAAACCCTTGCCGCCCTGGAACAGATCGGCGCGTTGACCGGACTGGGCGTGGGTAACCTGGACAAGATCACTGAAAGATTTAACCGCAGCCGTTGTGAGAATGGCCTTGCCATTGGGCAGCCAGCGCAATGCGGTATAGCCCAGATGGGGTTGTTCTGATCGCCAAAGCTGGCGCAAGTTGGCCCCGTCCGCATCAACCAGCCACAGCTCTGAATACATTTGAGGAGCGTCTCCGATCAAGCCGCCATCGGCCAGATTGACGAATGCCAGCGTGCTGCCATCGGGCGACCACGCAAAGATGTTGGTGATAGCGCCGTGTAGGTTGAGCATCTTCTCGGCGACCATCACCTCCTGGCCACTCTCCAGGTCAAGGATGCTCAGCTTGCCGCCTTCCGCGTTGAACTCCCGCAGCAATGCCACCTTGTCGCCCTTGGGCGACACCTGAAACCAGGCCGCGCTTGACACGCTCGATGGATCTGTTCGCAGATAGGCTTCGTTGGCAGGTATATCCTTGAGGGGAATGCTCCGGGGCGGCAACAGTTCTCCCTCCAACCCGCCAGATAGGTCCAACACCTGCAACGCGCCTTCAGCCAGATAGATCAGTTCGTCCGCAGAGGTAAACGACATCTGGTAAGGGGCCGATATCATGCCGACCACTCTTTCTTTCCCGGTGATCAAATCGAGCACCTTCAGCGGCATGTCGCCCTGCTCATCCTGCTCGGCCAGGGTGCTGAAGGCGATCCAGTTGCCATCCGAGGACCAGGCAGATGCTCCCATGCTTTGATGAGTCACCAGCTGCTGTATGCCCTTTCCCCACTCAGCAATCCACAGATCAGCTTCGAAGCCGCCGCCAGTCAGGCAAGTGTACAGCTTACCCAGCGGGGCCGGAACCATTGGATAGCATGGCAGCGCCACGCTGGTGGCTGGGCTGGCCGCCATGCGCAGTTGATTGTCCCCTTCGCCAAGCGCCGCCTGGATTGTCATGACCGTTTCGCCGGCTGCTGTTTGTTCTTGGGCGATTTCGAAGATGTCCACTTCACTCGGCGAGTCCGAGGTGAGGGTGAGCGTAGGTTCGACCGAAGCCTCCAGGGTGGGCGCAGGCTGCGAAGCTGAATGTTGGGCGGCTGGCTCTGGCTCTCTCTGGGACAAGATGCTATCAGAGGGCAATGCCTCAGGACCGCAGGCTATGAGCAAACCCAGCAGAAGCATCACACTGACTACTGAAGCAACCGTTGTTCGTGCTGTCATGAAGAACACTCCTCGCCTCATCCACTGGCTACCGCCTCATAAAGTCGCAAAGGGGGTATCGTGCGTTGTCTCAATGATAGCAAGAACTCCACGCCGCTGTCAATAGCCAGACTGGCCAGTTTTGGCTAGTCGACTCGCCAATTTTGACCAGTCGCGCCTACGGCGATTTTTGGTCATTTTGTGCTGCGAATGCTGGCCCCGGCGCGGGAGGCCGTTACCACGCCAGAAGCGGCGCTGATTTGTCAGACCTCCTGGCTGGCCAGTCTCAGCCTGCCGGCCTTTCTGTACGACGATTTCGGTGACCTGGTGGTCGCCAACACGGGGGCGACCCGGCTGGACTCCGCCCACGCCGAAGTTCACGTAGGGCGTGCTATATAAATATGTCAAGAGCGTGGCATCTGCGTCCGAAGGGTGTGTGACGGACGGGTAGCACGAGATCGCGAAGACGCGAGATACGAAGAGGGCCGCCAGTCGGCGGCCCTCTTTTTTCAGGCCCAGGACACTTGCCACTCCTATAAAAGCTAGCACTCCGTTATCCTGCGCCAATCCTGGGTTGAACCTCCAAGGCTGACAGGAAAAAACCCCATTCTTGAACATTAACAACTCATGTTCCCCAGTGGGCCGCTGGTCGAGTAAGTTATGGCGGCGTTAAGCAACTCTTGCTCGTGCCGCATAGATGTCCGTTTACACCTAATCACCGCCTGCCCGTTCGGTAATCAGCATCTATCCAGTGTTTATCAATATGGATAACGCTTTGAGAACATCTGAAGTTGACACAATTTCAAGAACAGCCTACAATCTGCGCGCGTGTCGCAATCCTTTTTGCAAACCCGCAAAAAAAGTTATTTTGTACAGCGCACGCTCTTTTTTACGCATGGAATTTAGAGACGATCAACCTCCTAGTCCTGACCACGCCCGCGCCGCAGCCTTTGGCTTGCGGCTTCCGGTGTTGTTCGGTGCTGGTTGGCATAATTCAATAGCGGTTTCGAGGAGACGCTGGTTGAGCTGTCCGGTTAGCCCCGGATAACCTGCGTTTGTCGTATTTCTGGCTTACCCGCTGGCAAAACCCGCTTCCGCCTCCTCGGAACCACCTGGAGGTGCTCATGGAGCGGGTTTTTGATTTGGAAGTGGTCTTGGCTCAGGTACGCGCAGCCCTCGAAGCAGGACGAGTGGATGAAGCGGTACGCATCCTCAGCGACCAGCGACCGGCTGACCTGGTCGAAGTGTTCGAAGAGTTGGAAGATGAGGAACAGGTTGATCTACTGCCCCGCCTGGAAGCCGAAGACTCAGCGGACGTTCTGGAGTACATGGACGACCCCGACGCCGCAGAGCTGGCCGATGAGCTGGCCGACGCAGACTTGGTGCGCATCATTGACCAGATGGAGCCGGACGAAGCCGCCGACTTGCTGGGCGACATGGAACCAGAGCGACGGCGCACCATTCTGGCCCAGTTAGAAGACCCAGAAGAAGTTCGTCCCCTGCTGATCTACGAGGACGATACGGCGGGTGGCTTGATGACCAGCGAAGTGCTGGCGTTGCGGCGGCGCATGACCGTGGGCGATGCGTTGACGGCAGTGCGCACATCTGCGCCCTCGTCATCAGCCGATATCCTCTACTATTTATATGTTGTAGATCGTGACGGGCGGCTGGTAGGCGTAACGTCGTTGTACGACCTACTGCGCGCCAATCCAACAGCGATCGTATCAGAAGTGATGTCTTCGGACGTAATCACAGTTCATGTGGACGACGATCAGGAAGAGGTCGCGCGCTTGATGAGCCGCTATAGCCTGCTGTCGGCCCCTGTCGTGAATGAAAGCGGCATTCTGCTGGGTATTATTACCTACGATGACCTGGTAGATGTTCTGGAGCGCGAGGCCACAGAGGACATTCAACGCCTCGGCGCGACCCAACCCCTCGACCGCAACTATCTCGACACCCCCGTACTGACGGTCGCGCGCAAGCGCATTGGTTGGCTGTTGCTGCTGTTCTTGACAGAAACGCTGACCGGCAGCGTGCTGCGCCATTATGAAACAGAGCTGGCAACTGTTGTTTCGCTCAGTTTCTTCATTCCGTTGCTGATCGGCACAGGCGGCAACGCTGGTTCGCAGTCCACCAGCACCATCATTCGCTCGCTGGCGTTGGACGAAATTGATCTGAGTGACGCGCTCCCCGTACTGTGGCATGAGTTGCGCGTTGGCTTGTTGCTCGGCTTGACGATGGCCCTGGTCGGCTTTGGCCGCGCGCTCATGTGGCACACGCCTTTTTCCGTGGCGCAGGCTGTCGCATTGGCCCTCTTGTCCATCGTGGTGTGGGCGAATGTAGTCGGCTCGGTGCTGCCTCTGCTCGCCAGCAAGCTGCGCATTGATCCCGCGATCGTTTCCGGCCCCTTTATGAGCACGCTGGTGGATGCCACCGGCTTGATGGTGTATTTGCAGATCGCCAAGCTGATCCTGAAGATATAGGCCAGGAAAGCGTGCTGCGTACTGCGTAACTTTTGCTGAATACGCAGTACGCAGTACCGCCAGCTACCCCTTCATCCCCATCAACTCGCGCAGCGCAGGCACGGCCGCTGGCCATTTACCCGCGTTGCGCAGCGCGCGCAGCGCCTGCTGCACATTGTTCAGGTCGTCCGCCACCTCGTCGGTGTAATACGCGGCCTGCTCGCGCCGCCACTGTTGTCTGATCATCTCCAGCGCGGCCACAAAGACCGCTTGTGGTTCCAGCGTTGCCAGCTGTGCGTCGAACTCCTCCCCCGTGCCGTGCCATTGGGCACGCAGCCGCGCCAACTCCGCCTCCAATTCCACATCCAGCCATGCCATTGCATCTTCTGCATCGGCAAAGTCGAAGATCGGCGCAGGCGAGGTCAGATGACACACGGTGTAGCCGTCGCTGTTATCCACAGCCACCTCGCCGCCGAAGCAAATCCCCTCGATGCGGTCGCCGTCGTGCGCTTGCAGGAAAAAGCGCCCCGGCAGCACCTGATAGCTCAGGCCCGGCCGCAGCGCCGGATGCGTTACGTGCATTCGTTGGGCCTGACCGTTATTAAAAACATTGAAGACAGCCAGGGCAGCGTCGAAAAAGCGCTCCCGCTGTGCTGGCTCGAACAGATATACATCAAGGCCAGCGTGGCCCAGCGGAGGATCATACGCGGTGGGGTGCAGGAAATATCCCAAACGAGCAAAATCAATCATGGAAAACATTCTTTCTAGGATTACACCACGCGCAACGCGTCCGGCGTGGGCACCGGGCGGCCCGTGGTCATGTCCACGAAGCAAGTGGTTTGGCGGGCCAGCGTATGCACGGCGCCATCCACGGTGAACTCGGCTTGTAGCACCTGGCGTACTGCGCCCACCTCGGCCACCCACATGCGCGCCTGCACGCGATCGAACAGGCGAATAGGCCGTTTATAGTCAATTTCAGTGCGCACCAACACCGGCGCAATGCCCAGCTCGCGCACCGCGGTTTCCAGCGGAAAATGCTCGGCCAACATCTGCACGCGCAGATCTTCCAGCCAGCGGATATACACAATGTTACTGACGATCCCGCCAAAGTCAATATCGTAGGTGCGGACAGGGATCATCTGGGTCAGTTCATAGGGAGAAGTCATACGCAATTACCTCGGAAAGGGCCTGAACCAGCAGGCGATGTTCGGTGACGTGGACGCGCGCTGGCAGGTCGTCAATGTAGTCCGGTGCATACGCCGCCAACTTTTCGGCCAGATCCGCGCAATGCCGGCCCGTAAAAACAAACAAGAGACGCTGCGTGCTGCGTCTCCGCTTGATCTATCTACGCCTGGCCGAGCGCCTCGGCGTCGAGTTGAGCAAAGAAGGCGGCCATCACTGCGTGTCGCCCGCGTGCGAGGGTGCGCGCGGTGGGGGTGATCAACCGGCCTTCCAGTTGGGCGAGTTTGTAAACGAACTCATGACTGGGGGTGTAATCAATGCCGTCGGGCGGGGGCTGGTCGGCGTGAATGGCATTGAGGGGCTGCGTCCACAGACGATGACCGTGGGTGGCGCTATAGGCTACTGCGCGCGCCACACCGATGGCCCCAATCGCATCCAGTTTGTCCGCGTCAAACAGGCAGGCCGCCTCCAGCGTGGCAGGGGCAGGGCCTTTGCGGAAGCGATGCGCTTCGATGGCGTGCGCCACCGCGTCCACCTGCGCGGACGGGAAAGCGGCCAACAGGTCGCGGGCGCGTTCGGCCCCGCGCAGGTGATGATCCGGCTCGCTGCGCGCGATGTCGTGCAGCAGGGTGGCAGTGCGTACGATGGTCACGTCCGCACCTTCGGCCTGCGCGATGTGTTCGGCCAGCGCCAGCACGCGCAGGACATGGTCAAAGGCGTGTGCGGAGTCTGCGCCGCTGTAAAGGTGTTGGGCTTGGGAGATGGTGATCATTGCGGGAGTAAACAAGGAAACAGATAGGCAAGTAGGACGGTTGCCAATACCTTCCTACACGCGCGGGCGCGTCACGATGACGCAAATTGCGTTTTTGTCATTTTTTGCGGTTGGTATTTCGTCCGCGCAGCCAGAGCAGGCCGCCGGGCAGGCTGCCTAAAATGATGACCAACGACATCAGAAAGCTGACAGCGGTAGCCTGGGTCTGTGGCACGCCAAGCAGGCCGTACAACTCAGGGTAGGCATTCTGAATCACGCCATGTCCGCCCACGCTGATGGGGATCAGCAGCGCCAGCGCGATCAGCGGGTTAAACAACATCACATCCACAAAGGGCACACCACCACCGGTAGCTTGAAACAGCAGCCAGTTGACGATGTTGGCCGCCATCAAACCGGCCAGACCCCATGCAAAAGCCAGCAGCAGCGAGCGATAGCGGAAGCGGTAGGCATCGAGCGCATCAGAAACGCCGGTGTACAGCGGTTGCAAGCGCCGCAAGGGGCCGATTTCAAACAGGCGGCCCAAGAGCAGGCGCAGACGGCGACTGAACATGATGGCCAGTGCCACGGCGATGACGGCCAGTGCCATCAAGGCTACATTAAAGAGCCATTGCAATTCTTCGTGGTGCATGGAGCGCACCACGACAATTGCAGTGACTGCGGCCGCGCTCATGTAGGCCAGCAGCCCCACCAGACGGTCCACCAATACTGATACCGCGGCTTCAGCGGTGCGGTCGGTGTAACGCGCCAAACCGTAGCCGCGCATTACGTCGCCGCCGATGTTGGCGGGCAGTACGTTGTTGAAGAAAAAGCCGACAAACATGAACCGCAGCACCGCGGCAGAGGGCACGTATACGTCAATGGCGCGCAGCAGTACCTGCCACTTGATACTGTTCATGATAATCGCCAGCAGGTAAAAGACCAGTGCCAGCGCCACCAAGGCATAGTTGGCTGTGGCGAGGTTTTGTCTGACTTGGGCGATGTCAACCTTTGTAAAAATATACGCGATCAGCCCGAGGGTGATCGCGATCTTTGCGAGGTTAAAAAGGCGGTTTTTCAAGGGACAAGGTCCGCGTTGATATCAATGAATGATTTGTTGGCTGCCCGCGGCCTGAGAAAGGGCAACAGGCCGCGGCACGTCTTCCTCGTCGTCGCCCTCGCGCAGCTCCTGCACGTTTTGCTTCTGCGTCATGGCCATATCCCACACCACATGGCGGTCACGCTTAATGGCGAAGTCGTACCAGCCCAGCACGCGGCTCCAACCTTCCAGAAAGGCCAGTGCGAACAGGCTGTAAATCAGGCGCAGTGCCCCCCAAATCTCGCGGAAGGCGATCTTGGCAACGCGGCCATTCTGGATGCTCGACACTTGATGCCCATATTTGTTGCTGAGATACAAATGGCCGGCGTGGTTGCGCCGCCGCTGCCGCACGAAGTCGCTGACTGTCTCCGGGCCGGTGTTGTATACCACGGCGTCGGGCGAATAGATCACACGCAGGCCGCGCTTGATGACAATTGCCTCTACGAATGCTTCGTCCATGGCGATGTCGGTAGGAATTTGATCGAGTACGCGACGAAACGCGATCATCTCGCCCAGCCGCGGAATGTCGAGACACAGTTCATGCTCCATGCGCAGGCGCAGGTGCGTGAACAGCCCGACAATATGATCAGGCGTGTTGACTGGAATCTTGTGCGCGCCGGTCATACCGATGGTGGGGTCCTGAAAGACACGCACCAGGTTCTCGATGGCGTTTTCATGCGGCAGGGTGTCGCCACTCTCCAGCACCAGGATGTCTTCGTTGGCAGCCTGCAAAAACAGGTTGATCGCCGCGGTTTTGCCGCGCCGCTCTGCCTGTTCGATCAACTTCAGGCGCGGGTCACGCGCCAGATAGGACTGAATGATCGGCACAGTGTTGTCAGTGCAGCCACTGGCAACAACAATGATTTCGCTGATCTCCACTGCGTGCAGGTGCTGGTCAAGCATCGCGTCTAGCAGAGGGCCAATGTTGTCCTCTTCGTTGTAGGCAGTGATGCCGACACTGCAACGCAGGATAGCGCGGGGTTGGGTCACAGTTACCTCGATAATCCTTAACTTGTCAACCGGCGACAACGGTCTGCGATCGGGTGAACAATGTCACGGATTATGCCATAGATGAAACGAATGACCAAACCACCCGTAAAGAAAAAGGATGGCAGCAGGTGGCCAGACAAGCCTAAAAACTCACATCGGATGGCTACACCCTTTTAAATTCGCCTGATCTGTGCTACTATTAAATTGACAGTCGTTTGAATTCTTTTTGTTTGTTCTGTCTTCGGAGTGTCTGGAGGCAATATCCATGCGCGTTTTGCAAGTTGTTTATCGCGTGCTGGCAGTGTGTGTGGCACTGACTTTGGCCGCCCTGCCAGCCCATGCCCAGGATAAGAGTTTATACTGGGGACATTATGACGTTGACATCACCATCCAGCAGGATGGTTGTTTCCGCGTCGTCGAAACACAGGAACTAGTCTTCACCCTCGGCACGTTCCGTTACGGCATCCGCACCATTCCCACAGCCAACACCACCAGCATGACCGATGTAACGGTCAGCGAGCTGGGCGGGCAGGCCTATGATTCGTCGTCTAGCGGCGCTCCCTACACCTTCGACGTTTACCAAACCGGCGAAGACCTTAATGTTCGCTATAACTTTCCACCCTCCAGCGACAGCAGCCGCACGATTGTGATCGGCTACACGGTATGCGGCGGTTTGTTGTATTACCCGGGGGGTGATCAGTTGGTGTGGAAGGCCGTGCCCAGCAACAGCGCCTTCACCGTGCAGAATGCTTCGGCCACAGTGCACCTGCCCGCCGGAACCACGGTGGACAACTACGATGCCACCGGCCCGCGCGGCAATGCCACGCTGATTGACAACAACCAGGGCGTACGTTTTGTTGCCAGCGAGCCGATCCGGCCCGGCAGCAACGATTTTGCAGTGCGTGTGCAGTGGCCGAGCGGCGTCGTGGCTGGCTCCGCTGCTCCCTGGCAGGTGGCTATGGATCGCGAGGATCAGCTCAAGCCGCTGGCGAACCTGGGGTCGCTGGGCCTGTCAGTGCTGGGGCTGCTCGGCGGACTGCTTGGGCTGTACCTGGTCTGGTACAACAAGGGGCGCGATATGCCGGTGAAGCTGCCGGCTGACTGGATTGCCGAGCCGCCCAGTGACTTACCCGCAGGCATGGTGGGCACGCTGATTGATGAGCGCGCGGACACGCGCGATGTGCTGGCAACGCTGGTTGATCTGGCGCGACGCGGCGTGCTGGCGATTCAAGAAGAAACCAAGGCGGGTGCGCTCGGCATCGGCAAGACGCAGGACTTCATCTATCACCTGGAAAATCCCAACCTACCCATGCGCCCTTACGAAAAGGTGCTGGTGGACAAGTTATTTGGCGACAACGACACCAAATATCTGTCACAACTGCGCAACAAATTCTATGCGTATATGGGGCAGGTGCAGCGCGGCCTGTACGAGGCCGTAGTGGACGAAGAGTATTTCACGCGCAGCCCAGAGCGGGTGCGTTCCTCCTATGCCGCGGCGGGCGTCGGCGCGTTGATCCTGGCGGCAGTCGTGGGCTGCTTTGCCATGCTGTTGCTGGCAAATCTGAGCGGCTTTGCGCTGTGCGTGCCGGTGGCGCTGGCGATTCCGGCCATTGGGTTGATCGTAATCGCCCGCTACATGCCGCGCAAAACATCGATGGGCGCAGAAGAAGCGGCTAAATGGCTGGCTTTCAAACACTACATGGAAAACATTGACCGCTACACCAAGGTGGACGAGGTGAAGGAGATCTTCGACCGTTATCTCCCCTATGCGGTAGCATTTGGCATTGATAAAACCTGGATCGCGCGCTTTGCACGCGTGGACACGCCCGCGCCGCCGTGGTATTACCCCGGCCCGTACATGGGGCCGCGCCCGCGCGACTGGGGATGGTGGACCACTGGCCAGCCCGCGATGGGGCCGATCAGCAATCCGGTCGGCTCGTCATCTTCGGAAACCAGCCCGCGCCCACCCAGCATGAGCGATATGTCCAGCGGCATGGGGGCCAGCTTGGCTGCCATGAGCGCGGGCCTGAGCGGGATGCTGAACACCACTGCGGGCGCGCTGACTAGCCAACCAATGCCGCAAGCTGGCTCCGGCTCGTGGAGTTCCGGCGGCGGTAGCTGGAGTGGCGGCGGCGGCTTCAGCGGCGGCGGCTGGAGTGGCGGCGGCGGCTTCAGCGGCGGCGGTGGTGGCGGCAGCAGTTTTGGATAACAAGGTAAGCACGGTCGTTACCGAAAGGAGCAAGAGATGCGTGGTGCTGGTCGTTTGGTCGGTATCATTCTGATTGTATTTGGCATTGCTGCGCTGGGCGTTACTGCCGCGTGGGCCTTCGGCGAAATGGCCAGCCCCAACAGCGCCATGACGCTGGGTGGCGCGGTGCTGGGGCTGGCGCTGGCTTTCTTCCTCGTCACCGCACCCTCGGTCGGCGTTGGCGCGTACCTGCTGGTGAAGGGGCAGCGCGAAAGCGTGGAACTAGCCGAAGTGGACAAGCAGCGCAAGCTGCTCAATATTGTGCTGACGCGTGGCCAGGTGAATATGTCTGACCTCGTGCTGGAACTAAACTCCACCACCGACCAAGTCAAGGCGTGGATCTATGATCTGGTCGGCAAGGGCTTGTTCAGCGGCTACATCAACTGGAACGACGGTATTCTGTACTCGAAGCAGGCCGGTGCGCTGCGCGAGACACAAAAATGCCCCAACTGCGGCGGCCAGATGCAGTTCGGCGGCAAGGGGGTAGTCACCTGCCCCTACTGCGGCACGCAGATTTTCCTGGCAACCTAGCAACACCCTTTACAGGAATCAAGGAGACACACAATGCTGGATAATTTGATCGGCAAGGCCAAGAGCCAAATGTCGGGTATCGAAGAATTTTTCGCTGGCTTGCCGGGCATCAAGGGGTACAAAGACAAGGAACAGCGCCGCGAGGCCGATAAAACAGTGCGCACCCTGCTGGCACGGCAACTGGATGACCAGAAAAAGCGGTTGAACGGGCTGCAAGCTGAGCTGATCGAAGCGGGTCAGCTCGACATGGTGGACGATATCGAGCGCTCAGCCATGAAGCTACAAACCCTCTCTGACCGCATCCGCACAGCCAGCTACGGCTATGCGCCCTTGTTCGACGATGTACGCGTCACTGAAGCGGAACTGGACGCGTTGGCAAAGTTCGATGAGGCAATGGTCGAGAAGGTCAAGGAAATCGCCACGGCCATTGACGGCATGAGCGAGCTGGTCAGCACACCTGATGCAGACTGGAAGACCAGCCTGCGCGCGTTGAACAACCTCATTAGCCAATTAAACACAGAATTCGGCCACCGCAGCGAAGCCATCCTGCAATCCGCGCCGGAAGAATAGCTTTTTTTCAGGCTGCTGGCGCTCGCGCCAATGGCCCGCTTTTCATGTGAAGGAGACATACATTCATGGCAAAGATTATTGATGTCGTACAAGCGCCCAATCAAGGCGCGAACGAGATGGTGGTGCGGCAGCCGGAAAGCGGCGCCGGTAACTTCAAATTCGGCTCACAGGTGATCGTCCGCGAGAGCCAGACCGCGGTCTTTTTCCGCGATGGCAAGGCGCTCGATTCGTTTGATGCGGGTCGTCACACCATCACCACCGCCAATCTGCCGCTGCTGACCAATCTGCTGCACCTGGTGACGGGTGGACAGGACATCTTCACCGCGGAAGTGTACTTCGTCAACCGCCGCGACTTCATTGATATGAAGTGGGGCACAGCCGAACCTGTGTCGCTGCGCGATCCTGACCTGGGGCTGGCTCGCCTGCGCGCGTTCGGAACCTACTCGATGGCGATTGAAGATCCGCAGTTGTTCGTCACTAAGATCGTTGGCACGATGGGCATGTTCCAGACCAGCCAGATCCAGTCTTATCTGCGCAGCATTGTCAATTCCAAACTGGTGGATGTGCTGGGCGAGAGCAAGAAGGGCCTGTTCGACCTGCCCGCGATGTTCGACGAAATCAGCGCAGCGGTGCGCGTCAAGGTTGCCGACGATTTTGCGGCGTTGGGCATTCTGGTCAAGCAGTTCTACATCGAATCGGTCAGCCCGACCGAAGAAACGCAGGCCGCGATTGACAAACGCGCAGCGATGGGCGCAGTCGGTGCGACCTCGTTCATCGAATACCAGACCGGTATGGCGATTGGTGGCGTGGGCCAGGGCGCAGCCCAAGGGGGTGGCGCTGGCGGCGCAGCCGAAACTGGCATGGGCCTCGGTGCAGGCATCGGCATGGGCGCAGGGATGGCTGGGCTAATGGCGCAGGCGATGCAGCAGGCGACCCAGCCACGACAGGCAGCCCCTGCCGCGGCCGCTCCCGCCAATCCACAGACCCCCGCGGAAGTACGCACCCTGCTCGACAACCTGGACATGCGGCTGGCGAGCGGCGAGATCAGCGAAGCGGTGTACAATAAACTGTATGCGAAGTGGGAAGACCGGCTGAAGGAAATGGGCAGCTGATCCCCGACGACAATATCAAGGGTAAAAGCAAGGCGTAAGGAACTTTTCATTCCTTACGCCTTTTTATTTCGGAAAACGCCACCCTGTTCGCATTCCTTGATGCAAACGCGGGAGTTTTAGGTTGTCAATCGTCGCCAGCCAGTAAATAAATTGGCCGTCTGATCGTACAAACGCCTGTAGGGCCGGCATGGGCTGAGCTTTTCAAAAGCCCGCTGACCGCGATTTCGTATACTTACTTGCCCGCCTTGCCCTGGGCAGCCACAGCCGCCGCGGCCTTGGCGATTTCGTCAGCGTCGCCCAAATAATAATGCGCGATCGGAGCGAGGTTTTCGTCCAGCTCGTATACCAGTGGCACGCCGGTGGGGATGTTCAGCCCGACGATTTCGTCGTCGCTGATGCCATCAAGGTGCTTCACCAACGCACGCAGGCTGTTGCCGTGCGCCGCGATGACCACACGCTGACCCGACTGCACCGCGGGCGCGAGGGTGTTCAGCCAGTAGGGAACCATGCGCGCCACTGTGTCTTTCAGCGATTCGGTCAATGGCAGCTCTTCCTCGGTCAGGCTGGCATAGCGTCGGTCGTGGCCGGGGTAGCGCGGATCATCCACCGTCAGTTCCGGCGGCGGCGTGGCATAGGCGCGTCGCCAAATTAGCACCTGCTCCTCACCGAATTTTTCCGCAGTTTCCGCTTTGTTCAGCCCTTGTAGCGCGCCGTAATGGCGTTCGTTCAGGCGCCAGGAGCGGTGGACGGGAATCCACATCAAATCCATCTCGTCCAGCACAGTCCACAGAGTGCGGATGGCACGCTTCAGCACCGATGTGTAGGCCACGTCGAAGGTATAGCCCTGCTCGCGCAGCAATTGTCCGGCCTTGTGCGCTTCCTGCCGGCCGCGCTCGGACAATTCTACATCCGTCCAACCGGTGAAGCGGTTTTCCCGGTTCCATTCACTTTCGCCGTGGCGAATCAATACCAGTTTGTACATAAATAAATCCTTTCGTCATTGCATGCCAGCGAGGGCTGACACAAAGCTTTACAAACAGGATTTCAAAAAACGCTGGCAGCGGGCATTAAGCTTGCGCGGCCAGCAAATCTTCCATCAATTTCATCGGTGTAACTGCCACACCCACCACCCCGGGGCCGGTGTGCACGCCCAGCACCGGTGACACGCGCAGCGTTTCCAGCCGCGCCACGTTGACCTTGCCAATCAGCAATTTGCTCAAGGCTTCGGCTTGCTCCGCAAGCTGGCCGTGCATGATCGTGACCCATACCGGTTGGTTGCTGTACAGGCCGCGCAGATGCTCGGCAATCTGGTTGAGTGCCTGCGCGATGTTGCGTGCGCGTCCGACGTTACTGTACTTACCATCGCTTTGTTCCACGCGGATAATCGGCTTGATCTTGAGCAGCGAACCGGCCAGCGCCTGCACGCGGCCAATGCGCCCGCCGCGCGCCAGATAGTCCAGGGTTTCCAGCGTGAAAATCACTTCTGTTTGTGTGCGCAGTTCTGTCAGGAGGCGCTGAATGGCTGATAGCGACCAGCCATCGCGCGCGGCCAGCGCCGCGGCCAGCACCTGATAGCGTTGGCCGCCGGAGAGGGTGAGCGTGTCCCACACATTGACGCGCGCCGCACCATCCAATGCGTTGGCGGCCAGTTGCGCGGCCTGTGATGTACCGCTCAAGCCGGAGGAAATATGCACGGACAAGATTTGGTCATCCGTGGCAGCGAGCTGCTGGTAAATCTGCCCCAGCACGCCGCTGGAGGGTTGCGCGGTGGTTGGGATGGCGGGATACATCGCGCGCAGCCGGTTGTAGAAATCATCGGGGCTAAGATCGGCAGAGTTGACTTCGCCTTCAGGGAACTGAATGTACAACGGCGCTTCAACGATGTCGAAGGCCTGTAACTCTGCCTTGAGCATGTCGGCAGCACAGTCGGTAACAATTCTCACGGGATAACCGCCTTTCGTGTTCATCTGGACGGCCAACAGCGAGCGCTGCTTATCGGCCTGCCGCTGTCTTGTGGTTGTGATTATACACACATTTCGCCGCTCTGTCGACTTGGCTGGGTGGCAGAGTTGCGTATAGGACTTACGTAATTTGCAGTGGGTGTCATTCCGAGGCCCCGGTAGGTCTTGGAATGACACCCACTGCGCAAGTCCTGTTATTAATGTACAGACACTTCCGGAGAGCGCCTAAGGATGTTTTATTTTCTTATAGTTGTTGTTCGGCTTCTGTAATTCAACCAAAAGTCACACACTACAGGGCGAATCGCTGTCTTGCTAACCTGTCTGACTTGCGTTATAATTGTGGGACAAGTTCTACATAGGGCGCAACGCAGCGCTCCCCGCTGTGTCGTCCCCGATGTTTAACGAAATTGGTCGTATTTCAAGCTTTGGAAATGCATGAGGAGGAGAACCTAACATGCAGAAGCGTCTCTATTTTCTTCTAGTGTTTACGATTGTGGCCTCAATGGTGCTTGCCGCTTGCGGCACACCCACGGCGGTTCCTGCCGCGCCCGAAGCGACCGCCGCACCGGTTGCTACTGAAGCCCCTGCCGCTCCCGCAGCAGATGGCGCGAAGTTGACCGTCGGGCAGGTCACCGACGTTGGCGGCATTGACGACAAGTCCTTCAACCAGACTGCCTGGAAGGGCGTGCAGGATGCAATCACGAAGTTCGGCGTAGACGGTGTCTATCTGGAAAGCCAGCAGC
>JBAQWV010000050.1:0-5697 GCA_049299095.1 Anaerolineae bacterium
GCCGTTGCAGCGCAGGCATGATCTCGCTCTGCATCTCGGTGAAGAACGCGACCGAGCCGCGGCCCTCCCAACCACCCTGCTGCAGTGCCTCCACGCTGTGCTGGACTGCTTTTTGCAGCGCAGCCGCGGCCTCGGCGTTGCGGCCAAAGCCGGCAGCCACCTCAGCCAAACGGTCATAGTCCACCTGAATTACAGGCCCTGTTATGGATTACCGCCTGCCTCATCGAAAACTGACAGCCGCACGGCCTGCTGCGGGATCATCTCCAGTCTATCACACCTCCACGAAAAAATCTTGAATGTTTTCTGAATTTTTTCTGAATTTTTCGTGAACGCGGGTTCGCCCTGTACCGATCACACCGCAACACCCAGCCTGCCACCTGTTTGCCCCGTTTCCACCCCAAACAGGTCGCGCCATTGCAACAAACGGTCAGTCTGGCAACAATAAGCAGCGCACGCCGCGGCCATGCACGGTTTGAATATAACGCTCACCCGCGCCGTTGGACAGGGTATCCAGCTTGCGGCGCAAGTTGCTGACCGTCTTGGCAATCGTGTTGTTCTCCACCTTGTCGAAACGTTGATACCCCCAAATCTGGGTCGCCAGCTCGTCATAGTTGCATAAGCGTCCGTTGCGGTTGTACAAATAGCGCAACAACGTGTGTTCCATCGGCGTGAGCAGGGCGTGGGACACAGCCTGCCCATCCACCACGAACTGGTCGGCCCCGTGAATATAGCGCAACCCCACCTCCTCGCGCGAAGGAGCCGTTTCCTGCGTGACCAGTGGCTGCATGTCGGCAAAGATTTCAGTGGCGCTCGCCACATCGGTAATCACCGAGATCACATAATCTTCGCTGTTAGCCAGCGAGATATAGTCACCATTCCGCAAAAAGCGCGGCACGCCCGGCTGCAAGGCGCGATCGTTGACGCGTGTGCCGTTCGTACTGGCTAAATCCACAATGGCAAAGCCGGAGTCTTCCAGATAAACCAGCTTGAAATGTAGACGGGAAATCGTGCGCAGGCGCGGGCCGCCGAAAAAACGCCGCAGATTGATGTCGCACAGATCAGACAACCCGGCAACGATTTCATCCTCGGCCAGCACTTCAAAGCTGGAATTAGATCCCGGGAAATATAGAATCAGCTTCGGCTGATTTTCGCGGTCGGCGTCGGCGAATGGTTTAACCATCATCGTCTCCTAATCAGGATAGGAACGTAGAGGATGTGCGATGGATTGGTGGCTCTGTTGCTTGTCATTTGATCGGCGACGTTGTTATAGCGCCAACTGGCCGTTGCTCCCTGATTGGTGATGGAAACCGCCTGCGCTGCGCGGTCTGTCTGGGGTGGCATGTCCGGCAGTGTCTGGTTAGCCGATATGGCAAGGGTGCTACTCAAAACCATCGCGGTGGTCACAGGCTGAGCTGCCGTGATGGCTGTTGTTGCGGTCACAATCGTCGGCATATCCATCTGCGGCAAAGCAACAGCATTCTCAGCAGAGGTACGCAAGACATCGCCAAAATTCACAATCACAATCTGACAGCTACCTACTGTAACTGTACGACTATTAGGCGAATTTGCCAAGCTGGTATAGCCCGGTGGATCTGTTTCGATCAGGTGGTAAGTGCCAGGCCCCGACAAGGTGAAGTAATAAAAACCACCGGAAGTTGTGGTAACCGTAGCTCCCATTTCCTGCAGGAATATCTTTGCAGCAGCCAACGACGATTCAGTTGCGGGCTGCCAGATGCCATCATGGTTGACATCTTCAAATACCGTACCTTCAATACGGTGCGGACAAGTAGGAGCGGCGACGGCGTAAGACACTGACCCGGTTGCATTGGCCGCCAAGTTCCCTAGCGCCCATTGGACACGGTTGCCCGGCTGCTGGCCGGTACTCGTACCACCGTTGCTGATGCTGCCCGGCACCAGCACAACCTCCTGCGGAATCGTATTTTCAATGGCAAAATTTGTCAACGCATGCGGACCGTTACGATAATAAATCGTATAACGCACTTCGTCGCCCGGTTGCATCGTGCCTGCTGGCTGGTTGCGCAGCAGAAACGCTTGCAGGCCGGGAGTTGGCGTAGCCGTCGGTAGTGGGGTCGGCGTATAAGTCGGGGCCACGGCCGAACGATACGCTCCAGTCTGGTATGTAGTTCCCTCCAAACCGCCCACGACAAAAATTGTATCCGACCCGTTGAGTTGGAGCGATACCGCAGCCATGCGGTACAACGACTTCGGCAGGTCTGGCTCGGCCTGCCAGCCATTCAGCCAGCCGCCGCTGTTCACCGTCGAAGACCAGACTTGCCTGCTGCCGTTGATCTCTTCGGTCGTACCGCCCAAGATCACCAACCGGCCATCGTGTACCAACGCTTGATGATAATAGAGCGGCGACGGCAGGTTGGTGGTTTGCCAACCGGCCAGCGTGCCATTGCTGTTGATCTTGCTGTAATACACGCTGCTGAAGGCCCCGCCAGTCTGGCTGCCATTACTGCCGCCCGTGGCGTAAATGGTGTCGTTGATAACAACCGCGGACAGGCGTTCAACCGGCTGCGGCAGAGCTGTTACCGAAACCCAGCCGGAGAGCGTGCCATCGGGCCGAATAGTGGTAACGGATACCTTGTTATGCGTGGAGGCGTTGTTTTGTCCACCTATCATATAGATGCGATTGTTCACTAAAACCGTTGCATGTTGCGCAATCTCTTCAGGCAAAGCCGTCAGCGTCGCCCAGCCGCCGAGCATGCCATTGGCGCCGACTTCTGCCCGATAGACAGTCTTCACCCGCGTGTTGCCATTCCATCCCCCCAGCACGTAAAGAAAGCGTCCATCTCCGCTGGCTATGACCGCATGACTGTAAAGAGCTACGGGCAGCGGCGTAGTGGATTGCCACCCGGCCAAGCTGCCGTCATTGTTTACGGCACTGCGCCGCACAGTAGTAACCGGGGTGGTGGCTGTGCTTTTGCCTCCAATTATATACAGGTAACGCTGGTTGTTGTAGATGCCCACCACCGCGCGCGGAATCGCCGGCTCAGGCAGTGAAGTCGCGGCTGTCCATTGCTGGATCGCCTGACGTGTTGACGCGGAGTGCGTAACCGCAGGCAATGCCAACAGAACGGTCAGAATCATGGCAAACCCTGCCATTCCTATGAGCAAATGCACCTGTTGAGAACGATTCATGGTCAGTTTCTTCATAATGATTTGATCATCCCGGATTCGGCCCAGACGTTGCCGTAGGTTGTGGTCCGCCCCCACCGGTTTCATAGCGGAAGGACCAGGCATCACTGACCAGCCCAATCCGGCGATAGGGCGCTGTTTCTACCAACAAAACGCCCCACAAGTATTCGCCCGGGTCGAACAGCGGCCCCAGCGTCCCGTCTATGCTTTCCAGGTTCACAGCAACTTGCCCATTAGCAGCCTGCACTGTGCCCACTGGCCCGAACGCGTCGCGCATGGGGTCTTGGCCCTGCTTCCAGAACACAAACTCGAAAGCCTGGTTGGCGCTGGGCGACTGATTGGCCTGCCAGCTAAAAGTCTGCGTGCCTCTACCCGCCGAACCAGAGGCCGGGCCGGTCAAGCCGACGCGAATGGCAGCGGGCGGCGGCGCGGGGGTGGCCGTGGGCGGCTTGGGGGTGGCTGTGGGGTTGGGCGTTGCGGTTGGCACGACAGCCGCTTGTGTTGGTGTGGACGCCGGGGAGAGTGTGGCGGTCGGCATGGGTGTCGCGGTGTCCACAGGCGGCGCAGTCGGCGTGTCGGCTGGCGTTATCGGTGTTGAGGTAGGGAGGGGTGTTGATGTAGGCGGAGCCGCCTCTGCCGCGGGCGTGGCTAGCGCGCTCGTAATCGCTGTCGGCAGCAACGTCACAACGGTAGCCACACCCATGGGAGAAGCTGCTGGCGCGGCAAGAACTGAAACGGGGGTATCGGCGGCCAACGTTGCTATCGCAGTCGGCGCGGGCAGCACGTCATCGTTGGCGCGTGAGCTAACGACCCACAGCAACGCGGCCACAGCCAGCAAGGCAACGCCCAGCAGCGCGGAGGCCAAGGCCAGGCCAGTGCGACGTTTGCCTGACTGCGCCGGTAAGAGCTGGCTGGTGCTGGCTTTGGGCAAATTCGCTGGCAACTCAGGGACTGGCGGCAGTGGTCCGGTCGTGATGAGTTTGCGCGAGGCAACCTGTGCCGTCCTGCGCATCTCCGCCGCGTTGCCCCAGCGTTCGCCGCTCGCTAAATGCAGCGCCTGCATCACAAGTCGGTCGGTCGCTTGCGAAGTCTTGGGAGCCAGTTTCGCCACCGGAGCCACGGTAGCCACACCCGCTTCGCGGTCAGGCGCGGGCGCGGGCGCTTGTCCCGTCAGTAAATAGTACAGCGTTGCACCCGCGGCGTACACGTCGGTGCGTTCATCGGTCGGCGCTTCCGAGTATTGTTCGGGGGGTGAAAAACCAGGCGACACCGCGTTGATGCCGCGCGCTGGCCCACCTTCAGGCCGATACTCCTTGGCGATGCCAAAATCTACCAGTACCAGGGTGTCGTTTTGGCGCAGTTTCAGATTACCTGGCTTGACATCGCGGTGGATAATCGGCGGGTCCTGCATGTGCAGATAGTCGAGTACGTCCAGCAACTCGTCGGCCCAGCGCAACACCAGCCATTCTGGCTGCGAGCCTTGCCGCTGCACCAGTGACTCCAGATCGTCGCCCGGAATGTACTCCATCACCAGGAAATCGCGCTGATCGTCGCTGAAGGTATCCAGCACGCGCGGCAAATTGTGATGGTGCAGCCTTTGCAGGTAGAGTGCCTCTTTACGGAACTGGGCGCGTGCATCCGCGCCTGCGAGCCGCGCCACCTTGATCGCCACAGGACGGCGATGCTGCAAATCGTAGGCCAGATACACAGACCCCATGCCGCCGCGGCCCAGCTCGCCCTGTACCTGGTAACGACCCATCAAGATTACATTCGTGCGAATTTCGTCGCTCATACCGGATGTCCTGACTTGAATGCAGATCTTTCAGCGGAGTAGTAAAGGCAAATAAAACCGCCACGATGGATTTACGACTGTGTTGGACATGGTTTGCCCCACTACACCGTTAACTGTCCATGTAGCCGCCGCATCCACGTTGATGACTATCGCGGCATTGCCGGCTGCGGGATCAAACTCAACTGAACCAGGTCCCGCTTGCGGACTGTGAAAAGTCGGTGTGGCTGTTGAAGTGCGCGTCAGTGTATTACCGGGGCGCTGAACGCGGTACGAAACCGTGCCAGTCGCATTGGTTGCCAGTGTGCCCAGTGCCCAGCGCACGGTATCCCCCGGTTGAATGCCCGTGGAGGTTCCACTGTTGCTAATGCTGCCCGGCACCAATTGCACGTCGTTAGGAATGACGTTGGTAATTTCAAACGCGCTTAAAGCTACGGATCCATTGTGATAGCTGATTTGGTAGGTGATTTCCTCACCAGGATTGATCTCCCCGGAAGGTTCATTGCGCAAGACAAATGACTGTAACCCAGGCGTGGGTAGATGAGTATACTCCGAAACTTTATGATTAGTTCCGGCATACACCGTTGCGTTCCAACTGGACAGCGCAACGACTTCTGAGCCTGCCAGGCCATCCAACTGCCAGGCGCTACCTGACCAGCGTAAAACGCCATTGCCCGATGTGCCTGCCAACATCTGTGTTGTGCCGTTGGCGGAAACGGCTAGCAGCGCCAATACCGTTGTGCCAT
>JBAQWV010000051.1:0-3894 GCA_049299095.1 Anaerolineae bacterium
GCGCCAGGGTGTCCAGCGTCTCGCCCGCCTGCACCAGGTGGCGCGGGGGCGCGTCTGGCGCAGCCGCCACGCTCGCCGCCGTCGCTGCCAACAGCGCCACAGCGACCGCCAACGCCACCAGCCCGCGGTGGAATTCCAGCAGGCTGGTGCGGAAGCGGGTATGCGATTGCAGACGGCAGGCGCGCACAGGGAACATAGCGGCCCCTCCGGTTAGCGTCACAGCCGGCAGGACGTCCTATTCATAGATTTCCGGCTTTAGCACACCGATGAATGGCAATTGGCGGTAATGTTCGGCAAAGTCTAGCCCGTAGCCCACCACAAAGGCATCGGGCACTTCAAAACCGACGTAGTCAATCGGCACTTCGATTTCGCGGCGGTCGCGCTTGTCCAGCAGGGTGCAGACGTGCAGCGTGGCCGGGTTGCGTTGGCGCAGCATGCGCAACAAATAATCCAATGTGCGCCCCGAATCGACAATATCCTCGACAATGATGACGTGGCGCTGCTCAATGGTCTCATCCAGGTCTTTCAAAATGCGTACCACACCGCTGCTTTCTGTGCCGGAGCCGTAGCTGGACACGGCCAGAAAGTCAATCGCCAGCGGCAGGTCAATGTTGCGGATGAGATCAGCCAGGAATAACAGAGCGCCTTTCAGCACCGCGATAATCAGGATTTGCTCGCCTGCAAAGTCAGATTGAATGCGGGCGGCCAATTCGGCGATTCTCTGCTGGATTTGCTCCTCGCTAATCAGAACCTCGGCGACGTCGTCATAAAGAGAGGGAGTGGTGTTCAGCACATGAGCCTCCTGGAAATAGTTACAGCGAGTTTAGTTGCTCGTGGTCCCCTGCCATTCGCTGCGGATGGCCGCGGGGTCAACGGTAGGAACCTGTTGGAGAGCTTCGTTCGGGCCGGTGGGCTGTACCCAGTTGCCACTGACCCACACGCGTTGACTGTTGATGCAGCATACTTGCCACCAACTACCGTCAGACGCCTTGCTGAGCGCGCGCCAAATGCTGCTCTGTTTGGCCTGACCGAGGATGGGAGCAGCGGTACTGGGCGCGGCGCGCAGGTTGAGGACGTTGGTGGTGACGCGCACCGCTGCATAGGTAGGCGTAGGCGCGGGTGCGGGGTTGCTCGGCACGTTCGCCACGACAGCGCCACTTTTGAAGCGGGCGGCCCATTCCGCGGTCAAGCCGAGGTAGCGGTCGCCATAGGCCTGGCTCGGTTCGATGTACGTACCCTCCGGCCACTCGTTAAAAGAGTTAATAATCACCCAATCGGGATTGCTGGCAATTGCTGCTTGCCAGGTTTGTGCGTAGTAAGCGCCATCTTCACGGCCGCGACGGAAGGCGTTGCCGCGGCCCGTGCGGGTGTCGTCGTAGCCGGGCATCACCGTCGCCACCCAGTAGCGATAACTGCTGTAGCGATCCCGCTCCGCCTGCACCCACCGGCTGAATTTGCTGGCGGTGTAGGCCACGTCGCTGGGCGGGTTCCAGGTGACAGAGTAGAGGTGGTGGCCGTCGAACACCGCTTGATAGCTCATGTCAATGCCTTCGGCGATCCAGATGCTGTCGTGATTGGGGTCTACCTGGTTGCGAATAGTTTGCCAAGTGCCGACGCCATAGCGTTGCTGCCGCCAGAAGAAGAAGACGGGCTTGCCATTCACCCGCAGATAGGCGGGATGGTTGGCATGTGTCGCCAGCGCGTGGCGCAGCAGTTGCACCGTGCCGTTGGTTCCGGCGGCGGCAAAGGGGCTGGTGATTTCGATGTCCAGCGCCAGCTTGAAGCCGCGTTCAGCCGCGATATCGAGCATCGCGGCGAAGTTGGTTTCCGTCTGGTTGCCGCCGCCGGGACCGTACCAACTCACCACCAGCGCATCAATGCCCGCGGCCTGCGCCTGGGCAATGTGGCGGGCCATGACGTCGCGGTCACGGCTGACATAGGGTTGCAGCGGCATGTCCGGCACTTTCGACGGCTTCCAAGTGTTTTCGTCGAACCAGGTGTAATAAAAAGCCAGTACCAGCCGTTCGTTTTGTGCCTGCACTGGTTGCGGCGCGGCCGCGGGCAGCAGTGGCAGCGCGATCAGCAGTACAGCCAGCAGGCGCAACCGACGGGAGCGATATATCCGAGCAAGAAAAGCATTCATGAGTTGATTATACCAGACGGGTGAATGGGCGGGCAAAGTCAGTGCTGGTTCAGCCGACAATGTTCACACCATAGTTGGGTGGTACGACTTGAAACCAGGTGTTGCCAGGCTTGAGCGGGATCGGGTTGCCGTCCGCGTCCACCAGCTCCATGCCGCTGAACTTTTCCGGCACGCGCCAGCGGCCTTCGATGGCTATGCCGTCGCGCAGGATCGTGGCTGGGCCTTCCTCGCCCACAATATAGGTGCGCACGCTGTAGCCATTGACTGAATCTTCAGGCAGGTCGGTCAGGTCGTGGCGCACCGTCATAATCACGACGTTGGCCGCGGTCACCTGTTCACCGGTGTTGCCATCCAGCAGTGGGTTGCGGTACGTGCCGGAAAAGCGGGAATAGCGGCCAGTCGCGGGATCGTAGCGCCATTCCACTTCGTAAAAGCCGCGGTTCAGGTAAGGGATCACCGCGCGACGGGCTGACGAGCCAGTGGGGGTTGCTTCGTCAAAGGTGAAGGGCTTGATTTTGACGCCGGTATTGAGGCTGTTGGCTTGCAAAAATGCACGCAGATCGGCGCTGCTGGTGAGAACGCGGTTTTGGTAGCCGCCGCCCGATGGATTATTGTAGTACGGCTGCGATGTGCAGCGTTCGTCCAAATCCTCAATACCGGCCGCGTAGGCTAAAACCTGGTTCGGGCCGACGGCGCCGCTGCTTGCCATCGGCGCATCGAAGATTTGCGCCACCTGGATGGTGGTGCTGCGGAAGGAGCGCAGCGGACCGATCTGCGGGGCGTCACCGCCCAGCCACACGGTGGTGAAGCGGGTTGTGCTGAGGCTGTCAATCAACTCCTCAAATACCAGATCGGGCTGTGAGATGCCAAAATAGGCATTGACCGCGGGTTCGTTGCCATAGCGCGCCACGAAAATGCGCGCTTGCAAGCGTTCAGGGTCAATCATCTCGCCGGTGAGCGGGTTGATGTCGCCGGTCAGCGGCGTGCGCGGGGGCGGTGTCGCCCGCACCGGACGATTCACGTATAGGCCGCACAGTCCGAAGTAATTCGTGGCCGGCGGATTATCCACCGACGGCACAACGGCCCCGATATAGGCAAAACCGACATCGCCCTGCGTGCTGGGGTCGCCGCCGTTGGCTACGGCGCTGGCTGCCGGGCTGTCCGCGCGGGTTTCTGCGGTCAGCTCAGGGGCGTCCAACACCGGCAGAGCGGCCACGTTGCCGCTCAGTTGGGCGAATTCAGTCGCGACCCAGGCCGGGCCGCCGTTCACGCAGCAAATCTGGAACCAGTCACCCGCAGCATCCTTGCCGTAGACGCCCAGCGAGTCAGCCTGCGCCACCTGCCCCACGCGACCATAGTCTGCGCCGGGGCCTTTGCGCGTATTGACGCCGTTTTGGTTAGGGCGCAGGAACGCGATGGGGGTTGGCGTAGCGGTGGGAGTGGGTGTGCCGGCCGGGGTCGCGGTGGGCGACGGGCTGGGCGTGGGCGTTTGAGTGGGCAGCGCGGTTGGCGAGGCGGTTGATGTGGCTGTGGCCGCGGGCAGCGGCGTGCGGGTGGGGGTTGGTGTGGCTACAGATGGATTGCTACAGGCTGTCAAGAGCCAGATCAGCCCGGCCAGGCCGATCAAAATACGAAAATGCTGACGCATGAACGATAACCTCGGATGTTTAGTCTGCCGCCAAGTAAAACCACAAAGACACAATTTGCCAAATTCTGGCCCCTACCACACCCGGCAAACCAGACCCTTCAGG
>JBAQWV010000052.1:0-2782 GCA_049299095.1 Anaerolineae bacterium
AATTAGCCTCTTGTGGGTTTAGCTGTTTCGCTATCTCCTTATCGCTTGCCCCGCTGTTAATCATTTCTAAAAGCGGTTTATACTTTTGAGTAGCCCTTGCATTTATAATACTCTCGTTTGGATTTACCCAATAAAGCATCGTATCCGTTTTGCCTTTTGGTTTTCTGTTACCGCCTTGTGCAATGGAAACGTCACCCTCTTCGCCTGCTCCTAAAATAGGCACAAGGCTTGCCGCAATACCTAAGCCAATAGCTGCCACAACTAAGGGAATAACAATCGGGGCTGCTACGTTACTTGCGGCTGCTACTGAATTTATTGCTAAAATAGCTTGTGCAGTTGCAAGTGCTAAGGTACTGATACGCTCTAAGTTGTTAGCCGCAATTTGGCGTTTTTGTATCTGCTCTTTTTTGTTTTGCAGATTTTCTAACGTTTGGCGTTCCTGCTCAACTCGTTCTGTATTTACGTTTTTAAGCTGTAACTCGGCATCGATACGCCTTTGTATTGCCTCGCTGTCGCTATCGATACTTGCTAATTTTTCATTAACTATTTGCTGGGCTAAGTCTTTACCAAAAGCAAAGGCTTCATTTATTGCTCCAACTACTTTTTCTTTTGCTGCCTCGCCAATGCCTTCACCAAACAATTTATCGACTAAAAAGCCTGTCGGGTCATCTAACGCGGCGGTCGCATCTTTTACAGACTTGTTTAAATCATCTATTTTAGATACTTTAATATCAACTTCTGCCTGCGTTGTGCTGCCTGCAATTTCGTTTAGTTTCTTTTGTAGTTCGGCAATCTGGTCAATTAGTGCTTGTACCTCTTTGCTGTCCAACGGTAACGGCGTTTGCCCGCGTGACGCACGTAAAAAGTTCTCCGCATCAATAGCTGCTTTTATAGCTGCAATTTCTTTTTGCTTTTCGGCTATAATTAAATCGGTCTGTATTTTTTGCTCACCTAACGCAACAATGGTACGTTCCTTTGTTAGCTTATCAAGCTGCTGCTTGTACTCTTCGTAATTCAGTACGCCCTGCAAATACTGAACGTTTAGGGCGTTGATTTGGTTTTGTGTTTCCTCATCGGCTGTTGCCGTAATATCCTGTAAATATCCGATATTGATATTTGCTAATGCTTCTTAATACGCCACCTGCAATGCTAACTTTTCATTGTCGGACTGCTCAATAACGTTTTGTTCGTTAATAGCTTGCACCGCTTTGTACTGGCTTATTGCGTCCGCTTTTTGTGTTTCTGTTAGGTTGCTTTTTTCAATTTCGGCTGCCTTTGCGTTGCCCGCTTTTTGTAGGTCGGCAAGTCGTTTGGCTTGTTCCGCTTGGATAAGTTCCGTGCCTAACGCTAACCTTTTTTGCTCACCTGCCAAATCATTTGTTGCCGTTGATAGCTCTATTTTGATTTGTTCGGCTCGGGCATCGGCTTGTAACGTTGTAATTTCGTCCGATATTTTAAGCTGTAACGCTTTTATTTCGGCTCGTAAATTATCAATATCAATATCTAACTTTACCTTAAACTTTGCGTCTATTGCACCGCTTACATCGCCGAACAATTTAGAAAGTTCGGGCGTAAGTGCTTTTTTGTCGCTCAGTTCCTTTTTTAGTGTGTTGATACGTTCCTTTGCGGCGGTCGCTTCTAACTGGTTTTGTTTAGTTATTTGGGCTTCGGTTTTTGTGCCGTCCTTTGTGCTCAGCTGTTCGGTTTCGCTTTGTAGCTTTGTTAGTTCCGATTGTAAATCTTTGGCAGTACGTAGTTGCAAATCTTTTATTTCGGCTGCCGCCCTAATCGCTGCGTCCTTTTTTTCTTTGGCTGCTTTTTGTGCTGCTGCTGCTGCCTCTTTTTGTATTTGCTTTTCGTCTGCTGCTTGTTTTTGTAGTATATTTTTTACGCCGTCCGCGTAACTTTGTTGCAGGTTAGTTATTTCTTTATTGATTAACTCGCTTGCAATTTTCTTTTTTTCGTCTGTTAGTTGTGTTGTGTTTAGAACTGTCAAGTTAAACTTTCGTAACTCGGCAACACGTTTGGCGTAAATATCGTCTTCGTTTTTTAAACCAAAGTCGCTGTTTGCTATTTCTTGTGCCGCGTCTAAAACACCTTTTACGTCGGCTTTTGATATGGCTGTAAAATTGTAACGGCTTGCCTTAATGCCTAATTTATCCATTGCCGCGTTTATATCACCAATATCTTTTACGTAATCAACCGTACCGCCTATTGCCTTACCTAATCCGTTAATAATATCAATTAAAGCGGGCGATAATTTCGTACCTATCACCAAAGCTAAAGACGCGCTCGCATCGGATAAATTAGACAATGCACCGCCCAACGTTTTGCTTTTGGCTTCGGCTGCACCACTAATGCCGTCTAATTCTCCTAAGCTAATAAGATACTCACGCACTGCCGAACTGGTCGCCTTAACGGTTGTTTCTTGATTTTTAAAGCTAAATGTAACATCGTCACCGCTTTTGCTTGCCCTAATGCCAAACTCTTTAAGACGTTCAAACTCCAAAGTTTGTGCATCTAAAATTGCCTCTACGTATTGGTTTATATCTTTGTTTTGTGACGTTGCCACATCGCCAATCTTTTCAAGTTCCTTTATCGTAGGCGTGATACCGCTGTTTGCTAAACGTGTAAATGCTGCTGTTAATTGCGAAACTTCAAACGGTGTTTTAGATGCAAACTTTGTAATATTTGTTAAGGCTCGGGCTGCTGCTTCGGAACTGCCTAATACCGTTGTAAGTTGTGCGTTGTAACCCTCAAACTCGGCAGTAACCGACACAAT
>JBAQWV010000053.1:0-19884 GCA_049299095.1 Anaerolineae bacterium
GACAGATCGTCGTTCTGGTAGTACGCTTGCCATGCGAGGCGGTCTCCTTTCGGGTTTTTGTTTGCACCTCTATACCTTACTCGGATTCCGCCTCGCTCACAATTTCAACCGAAATCCATACACTACCAGGTTTGATTCTGAATTCACACGAACCGATGAGCATGTTATAATAACGCAACCGATCATTTTACTCAAAGGAGAGTTCCCATGTTACCCGTCAAGATCGAACAAGCCTTAAATGAACAAATTCAGAAGGAATTTCAGTCGGCATATATTTATCTGGGGATGTGCGCCTACTTCGAAGCGGCTAATCTGCCAGGCGCGGCCAGTTGGATGCGCCATCAGGCCGAAGAAGAGCAGGAACATGCCATGAAGATCTTTGAATTCATGCACGACCGCGGAGGCCGCGTTCTGCTGCAGGCGCTCAGCCAGCCACCAACCGACTATACTTCGCCCATCGCGGTCTTTCAGGCCGCCTACGCGCACGAGCAGAAGGTAACGCAGTCCATCCACGATCTGTACGCCCTGGCCGTGGAACAGAAAGACTATCCGACACAGGTCATGCTACAATGGTTCATTGATGAGCAGGTCGAGGAGGAAAAGAACGCCAGTAGCATCGTTGCGCAACTGGAAATGGTAGGCGATTCGCCTGCTGCGCTGTTTATGATTGACCGCCAACTGGCCGCAAGAACCGGGGAAGCATAAGGCGTAACCCGTAACCCGTCGGAATAAACAGCCTTAGGATCCAGGGATGAATGCCCTGGGTCATGAGTTACCGGTCACTCATTAAGGTCGCATCGAGGTCAAGATGAAACAAGCCGCTGATCTAACCTGGCAATCGAACGATGGTTTGACGTTTACAGGCCGCGTCTGGCAGCCGGACGGCGCGCTGCGCGCCGTGATCGCATTGGTACACGGCCTGGGCGAACACAGTGGGCGCTACGGACATGTTGCCGACGCGTTCACCGGCGCCGGCTATGCCGTACTGGCGTTTGACCAGCGCGGGCATGGCCGCTCCGCGGGTAAACGCGGCGTAATCCCCCGCTACGATGCCTTGATGGATGACATTGATCTGCTGCTGGCACAGGCACGACAGCGTTTTCCCGGTCAGCGCATCTTCCTGTACGGGCACAGTTTGGGTGGCAACGAAGTATTAAACTATGCACTACGCCGCCAGCCCGATCTGGCCGGTGTGGTGGCTACCAGCCCCGGCCTGCGCACCACCACGCCCCCACCGGCCGCACAGCTCGCGCTGGGCAAGCTGATGAACCGCGTCTGGCCTGCATTCACCATGCCCAACGGTCTGGAACTGGCTGCCATCTCGCGCGACCCCGCGGTGATCCGCGCCTACGCGGCTGATCCGCTGGTGCACGACCGGCTGTCGGCCGCGTTGGGCATTGGCCTGCTGGAAGCGGGTGAATGGGCGCTGGCCCGCGCCGGAGAATTCCCTGTGCCGCTGCTGCTGGTCCACGGCGACGCAGATCGCATCACCGCGTCCGCGGCCAGCGCCGAGTTCGCATCCCGCGCGCCGGACAGCACCCTCAAACTATGGCCGGGGCTGTACCACGAGACGCACAACGAGCCAGAACAGGCTGCCGTGCTGGCCTACACCATTGCGTGGCTTAATAAACGCAGCTAAAGCACGCTGCAAGCGACTTTAGACACTAAAAATCGGATCTGCGTCTTGGACACAGGTCCGATTTTTCGATAGTCCCTGTTTTTGTTGCAGGAAGAGACTGGGGAGCGATTGGCAGCAAGCAGACAGACATGCGGGCAAATGTCAGGTATACTGGATCGGTTGCACAGGTGGCAACCGATCTTGTTTTTCCGACGCACCGCATTTGCGCGCGCACCTTTGCGCCAGCGTGTCACAAGGTTTGCTCTCCTAGCACATTCGTGCTATTATAACAAGCTACGTGTTTTTTCGCCTACCCTTTCCCAATGTATGAGGCCCTATGGCTCACGATAAACTCGTTATTCGCGGCGCTCGCGAACACAACCTAAAAAATATCAACGTGGAAATTCCCCGCGACAAGCTGGCTGTCATCACCGGCCTGTCCGGCTCCGGCAAGTCCAGCCTCGCCTTCGATACCATCTACGCCGAAGGCCAGCGGCGCTACGTAGAGTCGCTCTCGGCCTACGCGCGCCAGTTCCTCGGCTTGATGGAAAAGCCCGATGTAGACCAGATTGAGGGCCTCAGCCCGGCCATCTCCATTGATCAGAAGGGGGCCAGTCACAACCCGCGCTCAACTGTGGGCACAGTGACGGAGATCTACGACTACCTGCGCCTGCTCTATGCGCGCGTTGGCATCCCGCACTGTCCCAACTGCGGCCTGCCGATCACGCGGCAGACCGTCGAGCAGATGGTGGATGCTATTGTGACCATGCCCGAAGGCAGCCGCTTGCTGATCCTGGCGCCGCTGGTGAACGCACGCAAGGGTGAACACAAGGGCGTTTTCGACGATGTGCGCAAGGCGGGCTTCGTGCGCGTGCGCGTGAACGGCGAACTGCACGAGGTGGACGACGACATCCAACTCGACCGCTACAAGGCGCACACGATTGAAGCAGTGGTGGATCGTCTGGTGGTGCGCAGTGATGGCAGCATGGACATCGCACGCCTCTCCGATTCGGTCGAAACCGCGCTGCGCATGGGCGAAGGGGTGATGATCGTCACCGACGTGACCGACGCAGACGCGCCCGCGGATCGTTATTTCAGCGAAAAGCTGGCCTGCGTCAAGTGCGGCATCAGCCTGCCAGAGATCGAACCGCGCACCTTCAGCTTCAACAGCCCACAAGGCGCTTGCCCGACGTGCAGCGGCCTCGGCACCCAGCTCGAATATGACCCCGATCTGGTAGTGGACGCGGAAAAAAGTCTCGACAAGGGCGCTATTCTCGCGCCTGGCTGGGGCGGGGTGAACCAAAAGCAGGACAACAGCTATGGCCAGCAGCTCTTGCAGGCTGTGAGCGCGAAATACGGTATCCCCTATACCAACGTGCCCTTCCGCGAGCTGAGCCAGCGGCAAAAGCAGATTATTCTGTACGGTGCGCCCAGCAGCGACCGCGTGATGCTGAGCTACGCCAACCAATCTGGCCATCGGCGCAGCTTTGAGACCAATTACGAGGGCATTATCCCAGGCATGGAGCGACGCTACAAGGAAACCACCAGCGACTACATGCGTCAGGAATATGAGCGCTTCATGGCCGCGCGCCCCTGCCCAACCTGCGGCGGCAAGCGATTGCGTAAAGAGGCGCTGGCTGTTACGATCACCGACCTGAACATCGTGGATGTGACTGCCAAGTCCGTTTCCGATGCGCTGGCCTGGGTGGCGCTGCTGCAAAGCGACGAAGACCGCAAAAAGGCCACCGACTCGCTCAATGGCCGCGCGGCCGAGCTGGCTCCCTCTCCTTTCACCAGCCGCGAGCAGCTCATTGCGCGGCAAATCCTGAAAGAATTGCGCGACCGGCTGGGCTTCTTGCACGATGTGGGCCTCGATTACCTGACGCTGAACCGGCAGGCGGTCACGTTGAGCGGCGGCGAAGCGCAGCGCATCCGCCTGGCCACGCAAATCGGGTCGCAGTTGATGGGGGTGATGTACATCCTTGACGAGCCGAGCATCGGTCTACACCAGCGCGACAACGAACGGTTGCTGCACACGCTGCTGACGCTGCGCGATCTCGGCAACACCGTGCTGGTGGTGGAGCACGACGAAGACACCATGCGCGCTGCTGACTGGATTGTGGACATGGGGCCGGGCGCAGGCCAGCATGGCGGCGAAGTGATCTACGCCGGCCCGCTGGAGCAACTGCTGACAACGTCCGAATCGCTGACCGGTCAATATTTGAGTGGTCGGCTGATGATTCCTGTGCCGGAGCAGCGCCGCCCCGGCAATGGCGAGTATTTGATCGTGCGCAAGGCCGCGGAGAACAATCTAAAACGGCTGGACGTGCGCTTCCCGCTTGGCAAGCTGATTTGTGTCACAGGCGTGTCAGGTTCGGGCAAATCCAGCCTGGTAAATGAAATCTTGTACAAGGCGATCTCGCAGCATCTCTACCGCTCCAAGGATCGGCCCGGGCGACACGAAGGTATCAGCGGGCTGGAACAGATTGACAAGGTGGTGGACATTGACCAAAGCCCGATTGGCCGCACGCCGCGCTCCAATCCAGCCACCTACACCAACGTCTTTACACAGATTCGCGATCTGTTCGCCACCATGCCGGAGAGCAAGGTACGCGGCTACAAGGCAGGCCGCTTCAGCTTCAACGTCAAAGGGGGGCGCTGCGAAGCCTGTCAGGGCGATGGCATCATCAAGATCGAAATGCAATTCCTGCCTGATGTTTACGTGCCGTGCGAAGTGTGCCACGGCAAGCGCTACAACCGCGAGGCGCTGGAGATCATCTACAAGGGCAAGAACATCGCCGACGTGCTGGACATGACAGTCGAGGAAGGGATGCACTTTTTCGACAGCATCCCAGCCATCCGCAACAAATTGCGCACGCTGTGGCAGGTGGGTCTGGGCTATATCAAGCTCGGCCAGCCTGCTACCACGTTGAGCGGCGGCGAAGCCCAGCGCATCAAGCTCAGCAAGGAGCTGAGCCGCGTGGCTACCGGCAAAACGCTGTATATCCTGGACGAACCGACCACTGGCTTGCACTTTGCCGACATTCAAAAGCTACTGAAGGTGCTGCACAACCTTGTGGACAAGGGCAACACGGTGGTGGTGATCGAACATAATTTGGATGTTATCAAGTCCGCAGACTGGTTGATTGACCTGGGGCCGGAAGGGGGCGACAAGGGCGGCTATATTCTGGCCGAAGGCACGCCGGAATATTTAGTGACGGTTGAACGCAGCTACACCGGGCAATTTTTGCGGGCCTTGCTGGAGGGGCACGAAGCCAAGCAGCCCAGCGAGGTCCTGGCTGATCTCGAAGCGCAAGCGGCTTGACGCTTGATCCACGAGATGTCCTGCCACGCACTGCCTGACAATCAAAAACGCCTTGATCCAAGCGGGTCAAGGCGTTTTTGATCTATTGCATAGAACGCAGTTCGTTTCTGCGCCTATTCTGCAAACTCATAAGCCAGCGCACCTTCCGGTTCATCCTGCTCCACCATGAATTGCCGCCAAACGCCCTCGCACCCCTCCTCCGTCACGCCGTAATAAATGGCGATGCTGCCGTCCGGCAGGCGCTGGGCGAAATCATAGCGATGTTTGCCGGCGCGCTTTTCCATGCGCACCAACCCGACATCGCCCACCCAGCGAATCACATCGGGTTTGAGTGCGCCCTGCTCATGCTGGCTGATCGCATAGCGCCACAGCCGACGAGCTGATTTCAGTGTCACGTTCTGCACCAGGCTGCCGTTGCGCAGGTCGCGGATGGTGTAATAGCGTACCCCGCCACGCTCGCGCGCGTCCACGATCTGCACGCCGACCTTAGGTGGCTGCACACCAGCCAATTCCTCAAGCAGATGCTCTTCCTCCGGTACGACGACGGGTGCAGCAGCTACAGCGGGCTGAACGACTGGCATCACTGCCTCGGCAGGCGACGACGTGGCCGGCTGCTTGCTGCCGCCGCGCTTGGAACGGCTCTTGCTTTTGGCGGGTTCAACGGCCACAGGTGCGGCCGCGCGGGCAGGTTCCACCACCTCGCCGCGTGCCAGCAAGGCCTGACGCACCAGCCGCACGATTTCATCGCGCACCGCCTGCACCGAATCGCTTTCGATGCGCAGATAAATGCGGCTGTCATCCAGACAGTAGGGCTTGTCAAGCCCTTCGGGAACCTGAATGCGCACAATCCGCTGTCCCTGCGTTTCCAGCGTATCGAGGATCACGTCCAGCGGCGGCAGGATTTTATTTTGAATCTCCGTGCGCAGTTCGGTGATCGTCTGTTCAGGGTCTTCCACGCCCAGCGGCGGGCCAGGGTTGATACCTGCGCCAATGTAGACTGTGCCGCCGTGCGTGTTGGCAAAAGCGACTACATCGCTCAACACAGTAAACAAGCGGCCGCCCTGCCGCGTCACGCGCTCGTGGAAAGCCTGCACAATGTTCGCGCCCTGCTCGCGCGCTGCGGTCACATGATCGAATGGTTCATCTTTGCGGCGATACGGCCGGGTCAGGGTGAAATCGTTCGATTCGAATACTGCTTTGAGCGCGCGGAAAGAGGGCGGCCCTGATAGTTTGACTTCGATGACGCGTTCGCCGATGCCGAGGCGATTTTTATCGTTCACGTCGCTGGTCAAGCGGTGGGCGTCTGACCCCTGAATGGCGCGCATCCGACGCGGATACTCCGGCTTGGAGCCATCAAAGAAGCGCGCAGTGGCACGCGTGCTGCGGCTTTCCAGATCGGTCACTTCCAGCGCATGCAGGTTCGCATCTTGCGTGTAAGCGATCTTGGTTTGGCCGCCAAAGGGAAATTCGCGCATAGCCACGCCGTGCGTCGAGTTGGCATGGGCCGCGATGACCAGGCCGCCTGCCTGGCGAATAATACGGTAGGCGGTCAGCACATCGGTGGTTGCGCCTACCTCGGTGGAACCGTTATCCAGGCGATCAGCCGGGACGTGCAGATCCAGTAAAATATGTTCAAGCTGGCGGACAGAAGTTTCGGGAGGAAAGATGCCCAGAACATGGAACCCGAAGGTTGCTGTAAATTCAAAGCCGGGCAAAACAAGGATTTTCTCCCCCAAACGGCGATATTCGTCCAACTCGCGGCGTTCTTGTGGGCGGAGCCGATTTTCGGCTTCCAGCCATTGCAGGCGCTCAATTTCCCTGCGCAGTTGAGCAACGCCAGCGACCGTGTTGTGGTCGGTAATCGCCACGACATCCAGCCCGCGCTGCTCGCACTTGTACAGCCAATCGAGCCAGGTTGCACCCGGCTCCCGCCAGTCGCTTGAGGCCATGGAATGCAGGTGCAAATCCATGCGCCACCATTGGCGACGGCCTTTTTGATTCGATTTTGCGTTTGTCACGCTCTTAAATTTAAACCCCTTTCAAGGTAGCCAGCACAATCACAGGACTATTCACGCTGGCAGCGCTCCCCGACTGTGTTGGCAGTAAGATGCGTTGACTGGGTATCAGAAAGAAGATCAGTGAGGAAGAAACCTGGCTGGAGAAAGAATCTCTGAGGGCAATAAGGAGTCTGTTAAGCGCCCCGCAGCAACAACGTTCTAGACAAGCTACTTAATCTACTATGGATGACACCAGAGATAACCAAATGCCTGTCACTCCCAGGAACTTCAACTGCTCGTGCTTATGCTGATCGCAAATAGGTCAACGCACCAACAGATTTTTATTTCGGTACAAAAACCGGATTTATAGTTTAGCATAGTTTGAGTAGGTTGTCTAATTTTCATTAAGAACGAAAACGTTTCCGAGGAGGAGCAGAAGCTGACTAACAAGGTCACTCGATTGACAAGGAATGTGAATAACGGTATAGTTCCCTGTATGAAACGTACTTTTCCCTTTTTGCTTTTGGGCGATTTGCTCATCCTCCTCGTTTTTGTCCTGATCGGTCAGGCAGATCACCAGACGCTGAACCGCAGTAACCCCCTGGTGGGCGCGCTGCCGAATTTCCTGCCGCTGGCGAGTGCCTGGCTGGTGATGGCGCTGGTGCTGCGCGCCTACCCGCGGGCTGCGCTCTCGCTGCGCGCGTTTCTGGCACGCTCCGCACTGGCCTGGCTGCTGGCTGCACCGTTGGGCTTGTTCCTGCGCATGCTGCTGTTGCAGCGCGGCGGTGTTCCCCTTCCCTTCTTGCTGGTAACGTTATCTATCGGTGGTTTGATGCTGCTGGGCTGGCGGGTGCTGTACTGGGTGGGCGTACTGCGCAAACAGACGAAACCGACCGCTGCTTTATAGCTGCGCTTCTTCCGTCAAACGCTCCAGATCAAGCACAATAATGCGATAACGGTCAAAGGTGATGATGCCGTCGCTTGCCATGCTGCGCAGCGTGCGGCTGACCATTTCGCGCACGGTTCCCAGCCGCGCAGCCAGCTCTTCCTGCGTCAGCGAGCGGGTGACTTCTAAATGCCCGCGCTCCGTAACAGCTTGCAACACTAGCCGGGCCAAACGACCGCGTACCGTGCGCATGGCAAGATCAGAAGCCTGTGTCACGACCACGCGGGTGCGGGCAGCAAGCGATTCAATTAAAACCCAGGCTAGATCGGGGTGTGCCTGCACAGTTTCTTGCAAGTCGGCGTGCATCATGCGCCAGACAACTGCATCCGTCTGTGCGGTGGCATTGGCGGGATTAGGGCCGCCGTCCAGTGCGGCAACATCGTTAAACGTCGTGCCCGGCTCGGCCAGCAGCAAGGTGTACTCGCGTCCTTCCAGTGAGAAACGACTGATGCGCACGATGCCTTCAGCGACGAGGAACATGCCTGATGACTCTTCGCCCTCGGAAAAGATGACCGCGCCCGCGGGGTAGCGCAAAGCGGTGCCAATACGCGACAGGGCATCCAGCGACTCGGGGGAAGCAGCGCGGAAAAAGCTGGCTGCTTCCAGGTGTTCACGAAACCACGGAAAGGTATAAGCTGAGAGTTCTGACATAAAAAAGTTTTGATCTGTTGGAAGTTATGCAGTGGGTGTCATTTCAAAGAATAAACCGATGAGAAATCTTAGCTTCCAGGGATTTCATACAAGTTTTTTCGCTCTTTCGCGCCTGTGGTGCAAATTAAGCAGGTTCAACGCGCTCATCACTGTCACTTCGAACGCAGTGAGGCATCTCCCGTGCGCTTGATTTATAAAGTAATTATCTGTGCTGATTAGATCGGCCAATCAGTGCCATCCAGCGGGTCTCCCCTAGTTTACCATATCCATGACAAGAAGCTAGTTTGGGCACGTGATCGTGCTAAATCGAACAAGAGATTGCCAGTTTTGACGCAATGGCCTGTTTCGGGGAAAATTAAGCTATTCATTTTTATTCGGAGGATGTCTTATGTCAACGCCACCCCGCTCACCTCACCCCATGCAGGATGCGCCGCAAGATCTCGCTACGCGCGTGCTGAGCATCATCGGTTACATCCTCGGCATTTCCTACCCCTTGCTGGCGCTCTCCACAGGCGCGCGTGGTTTCTATCAATATTGCTGCCGCGCCGATTTAACCAACAAAACCGGCCCGCTGATCTCAGTTTTCACAGCCATCCTGTATGTACTGGCCGCGGTGGGTTTCTTCAAGCGCACACCCCGCTGGTGGCGCATTTCAGTGGGAGTCTTGTCAATCGAATTATCCTTTGTGCTGGTGATCGGGACATTGAGCTACCTCATGCCTGATTTGATCGGTGACACCGCCTGGCAACACTTCGGCCAAGATTATGGCTTCTTTCCACTCTTACAGCCCCTGCTGGGTCTGATTTACTTGCTCTGGAAGCCCACGCGCCGCGCGTTTGGCTTGATAGCCTAGCGGTTACTCCCGACCAGACCACCCAGCAGAAACATCAAATACGTGGGAACCGACGCGATCACCAACAGGATGACCGCCGCAACGCGCGCGTTGCGACGCACCCACGAGCGTGACACCTGCCACAACGCCACCCCGGCAAGCATGGGTGGCAGCAGCAGAACAAAAGGACTGGCCGCAAAGAGTACGCCAGCCAGCGCCCGGTGTCCGTTATAATTCGCGTGAAACGCGCTTAACAAGACGCCCAGCAAGATGATTTGGGTCAGGTTGCTGAGCAACCAAAGTCCCACAGTCGTAAGCACCAGGCGAATGGCCTGCTTGGGCGGAACAGGTGATAGATCGTGGTCAGACATGGTATTTTCATTCTACATAAGCGTGGTCATGGACATCGAAAAGCACGACGATTGTATCATCTCCCAGGGAATTGCGCACCTTTCGGAAACAGACACCGTCCCACCGGCGGGGAGCAAGTCAGCGCCTCCATGTCACCGGCGGACAGACTCCGCGCCTCCTGGGAATTACCACCGCTCAGTGCGCCTCCCCTGATGAACACGAACGCGCCAAACAAAAGCCAAGACAATGTAAGTGTTCACCACAGACAAGACGGCCTAATCAAGAGAAGATAAACATGCAGTTCGATCAGCAGCTCAAGCAAGCGACCACCTGTCACACATCTTTATCAACTCACTTACACATCCACTTTGAAGGAGCATCGCTTGGCAATCCATACGCACGGATGGGAGCATCGTCTGGTTGACCTGGCCCACCAGGGGCTTGATCCACCACTGGCCGCGGCCCGGCACAGCCTGGGAGAACAAGCCGATTTAAGCGCTGCCTACCAGCATTGCACCCAGATCACTCGCCTGCACAGCCGCACATTTATGCTGGCATCAGGCTTGCTACCCGCGGCCAAACGCCGCGGTGCGCGGGCACTGTATGCCTTTTGCCGCGTGTGTGACAACCTGGTGGACACACCGGAAACGCCTGGCGACCCGCTGGAGACGCTGCGCGGCTGGCGCCAGCAGGTGCTACATGTGCAATCGGTACACGACGATCCGGTGGCAGTGGCATTTGCAGACACGCGCACACGCTATCAAATCCCCTGGCTGTACGCCGAACAACTGATTGCAGGTGTGGCACAGGATGCTCAAAAGACGCGCTACCAAACATTCGATGAACTGGCGGAATACTGTTACGGGGTAGCCTCCACCGTCGGCCTGATGGCCATGCACATCATCGGCTTCAACGACAGCGCGGCCATCCCCTATGCCATCAAGCTGGGCGTAGCCTTGCAACTCACCAATATTCTGCGCGATGTCGGCGAAGACTGGCGGGCTGGCCGGGTTTACCTGCCACAGGAGGATTTAGCTGCATTTGGCCTTGACGAAGCCTTTCTGGCTGCGGGCGCCGTAAACGACCGCTGGCGCAGCCTAATGCGCTTCGAAATTGCCCGCACGCGCCGCCTGTACACCGAAGCGCTGCCCGGCATTGCCCTGCTCTCGCGCGATGGCCGCTTTGCCACCGCCGCAGCCGGCCAATTGTATCGTTTGATCCTCGCTGACATCGAAGAGCATGATTACGATGTCTTTTCCCGTCGTGCGCACGCCAGCGCGTGGGAAAAACTGCGCCGTCTGCCTGGCATTTGGCGGCTGGCACAGCAAATGACGGTGCATCCAACCTCCTCAATCCACCCAGAGGATGCACCTCTAGACAAGGACCCTGTATGAAACGCGTGATTGTTATCGGCAGCGGTTTTGGCGGCCTCAGCGCGGCCATCCGCCTGCGCGCGCAAGGTCACCAGGTGACGCTGTTCGAAAAAATGGACAAACTGGGCGGCCGCGCCTATGTGCTGGAACAGGACGGCTTCAAGTTCGACGCTGGGCCGACAGTGGTCACTGCGCCGTGGATGATTGACGAGCTGTTCGAACTGGCTGGTCGCCGCCGTCAAGATTATGTCGAGTTGGTCAAAGTAGACCCCTTCTATCGCCTGTTCGATCACACAGGCCGTCATCTGGACTACAATAGCGACCATGACTTCATTCTGAGCGAGATCGCCAAGTTTAGCCCGGCTGACCGCGCGGGTTACGACCGCTTTATCAAGAGTACCCAGGCGGTCTTTGAAACCGGGATGCCGCTGATTGATCAGCCATTTCTGCATTTCAGCGACATGCTAAAGGCCGCGCCCGACTTGATCCGCTTGAAATCCTATCGCAGCGTGTACGGCTATGTTGCCAACTACATGAACAACGATTTCCTGCGCCGGGCGTTTTCCTTTCACCCGCTGCTGATCGGTGGCAATCCGCTTAGTGCCTCTTCGCTCTATGTGCTGATCCACTATCTGGAACGCGAGTGGGGCATTCATTACGCGCTGGGCGGCACAGGCGCGATTGTAGCCGCGCTCGGCCGCCTGCTCGATGAGCTGGGCGTAGATGTGCGGCTGAACAGCGAAGTCACCGAAATCCTGATTGACCCCCGGCGACGCGAAGCCACGGGTGTGCGTCTGGCCGACGGCAGCCTGCATGCAGCGGATGTGGTGGTCAGCAACGGTGATGTGGCTTGGACGTATTTGAACCTGATTCCGGCGCGCTATCGTCGCATCAACAACGATCTGTGGGTCAAGAGCAAGAAATACAGCATGTCGCTGTTTGTACTCTATCTGGGCGTGAAACGCCGCTACTCCGAGCCGGGCACGCCCACCGGCGACCGGCTGGCGCATCACAACATCATTTTCAGCGAGGACTATAAGCGCCTGCTGCATGAAATCTTTGGCAGCGCGGGGCTGCCCAAGGATTTCTCCCTATACCTGCACATGCCCGGCAAGACCGATCCTTCGCTGGCACCGCCCGGCCACGAAGCCATGTACGTGCTGTCGCCGGTGCCGCACCTCAAGGCAGATATTGACTGGACACAGCAGGCCAAGCCATACCGCGACAAGATCGTGCGCTTTCTTGAACGCAACTACCTCCCCGACCTGGAAGCTAACATCGTGGTGGAAAAGCACATTGATCCCCTACACTTCCAGAACCGACTAAACAGCTATCTTGGCTCGGCCTTTTCGGTGCAGCCGGTGCTATGGCAATCCGCCTGGTTCCGCCCCCATAACCGCAGCGAAGACTTCGCCAACCTCTACTTCGTCGGTGCCGGCACACATCCCGGCGCGGGCCTGCCGGGCGTGCTCGCCTCTGGCAAAATCGCTGCGGAGTTGATCGGATAAGTAGGCAGGGGAACGAGTGAGGTAGCAAAACCTACAGGACTTACGCAGTTGGTGTCACTGCGAACTGCGTAAGTCCCACTCTGCAAACTTTTTCTCTAAATCGCCATAATATTTTGCAGCAACATCATGAACAAAAAGCCCGCCATGCCTGCCGTAGCACTGGCAAGGCGCTGCTGCTCAGTTGCACGACTTTCGGGGATCATTTCCTGCAAAACCAGGAAAATCATCGCGCCTGCGGCAAAGCCAAAAGCATAGGGGAGTAGGGGACGAAATGCCTGCACGGCCAGATAAGCAGGCACAGCCGCGATCAATTGCGGCAAGCTGGAAAAAATCGCCCAGCCGACACATTTCCAGCCACTGACGCCCTGTGCGCGCAGCGGCAAAGATACCGCCAGCCCTTCAGGAATGTTATGAATGGCGATGGCGATCATCATCACCAGCCCCAACCCAGCCTGACCAGAACCGAAGGCTACACCGATGGCGACGCCTTCGGGAAAGCTATGGATGGTAAGCGTCAGCAACACCAGCAGCGCACGCCGCGAGTCTGCGCCGTTCAGCCCGCTGAACTCAATATCCTTGTCGCCCAACCAAATCGCGGTTGCGCCCATCGTCAGTGCGCCCAGCAAAATGCCCACCGCCACGGGGTTGATGCCCGCATCGGCCACACCGGGCATAATCAAGTTGAACAAAGAAGCGGCCAGCATCAGCCCGCCCGCCGCGGCCCAGCCAGCCCGCGCCCATTTGTCAGGGAATTCTTTGATGAACACAAAGGGCAGACCGCCCAACCCGCACGCCAGCACCGTGACAATAGAGGCGATGATTGTGTTGCTTAAACCGGTACTCATACCTAATATCCTTTCCAGGAGGAAAGATTCGGAAATAGAATTCACCATATCCGAATTCTAAATTTTGCAAGTCCCTTACGACTTCCAAGGTCTGCGCTTTACATCTGACTTTCAAACACCAGGCGATCAGCCGGGTCCAGCCGCACCAGCAAATCCGCACCCATGCGGGCAAAGATGCGCTGGGCGAACAGTTCCATCCATACGAATTGACGCGCGATCAACACCAGATTGCGATTGCGCGTCACGGTAGCAGTCATCTCACGCGCGTCTGGCTCCGCGGCCACCAGCACTTCCCGACCGTCCACCACCAACAGCAACATGCCAGCCAGCTCGTGCAGTTGACTTTCCAATGGCGGATGATGCACCGTTTGACCGAAGTCCAGCGTCGCCGCACCGGTTAACACCGCGCTAACTTCGACCCCCCTGCCATGCGCCGCGGCCAGTTCCGCGTGCAGCGCGGCGAGTTCGGGATCATCCAGCGCCAGGTACACCTCGCGACCCGCCTGCCGGATCAGCTCGCGCGCGTACGAGAGCAGCATGGCACGCCCGCGAATCGTCCAAACCCGGTCTTCATCGTGACTGCGATATAAACCCGCCAGCCCGGCGCGCAGTTCATCCACCAACTGCTGCTGTGCGGCCTGATGGTTGTCCAGCAACACATCTGGCGAAACAGGCCGATACAGAGTGGCGCGCTCGTCGGGGGTTTCCAGCACCGCGCCGCGGCCCTTCAGCCGTCCCAGCGCCTCGTAAACCATTGAGCGCGGCACACCAGCCTGCTTGCTGATCTGATAGCCAGTGGCGGGCGCGTCATCCAGCAGCGCGAGGTATACTCTTGCCTCGTATTCAGTGAAGCCGAGTTCGGTTAGTTTATTTTGCAAGTCCATGCAATCACCTTAGTAATCCAGTTACAAACTACTACGCATTATACGCGGCTCACGGCGACTGTCAAGCGGTGAGCGAACACGCGCGGGCTGTGCTCCCTCCAGCAAAAAACGCTCATTTAAAAACGCAGGCTCGCGGGAGCCTGCGTTTGCTGTGGTTTTAACGGCTACGTTCTGTCGCAAAGACTTTGAATTTACGCAACCTATACAATTCATTGCCGCAAAATCTTCTCCATCGCCCTGCCTTTGGCGAGTTCATCAATCAGCTTGTCCAAATAGCGTATTTTTTGCATCAACGGATCTTCGATCTCTTCCACACGGACCCCGCACACAACCCCTTTGATCAGTGCACGATTGGGATTCATGGCAGGTGCCTGCGCGAAAAAGGTTTCGAGATCATGTCCCTGTGCGAGTTGTTCTTGCAGTCCCGCCTCATCATAACCAGTCAACCAGCAAATGATCTGGTCTACTTCATCCTTCGTGCGGTTTTTACGCTCCGCCTTTTGGACGTAAAGTGGGTACAAACCACTAAATTTCATCGCAGAGATGGATTGTCTAGACATCGTCATTCCTTCCGTAAAATCATCAACACAAACAGCGTTCAGGCGAGGCAGTATAAAGCCGCGCCCCCCGTTCGTCAAATGCCACACCAGCTCCGCCCTACTTGCCTACCCGCCCGCGCGTGGTACAATCTCCCCGTGACCATCCCCCCCCTAACCCACCTCCGCGTCCATTCCCAGTTTACCTTGCTGGGCGGCACCGCCGCGCTGCCTGATCTCGTACAGCGCGCGGCCGCGCAAGGCATGACGCATCTCGCGCTCACCGACGACAGCGTCCTGTACGGCGCGGTCGCGTTCCGCAAAGCCTGTGCAGCCGCCGGCATCGCACCGATCATTGGCATGACCCTGCGCGTCGAACCGCTGGACGCCACGCACCTGCACGATGACCGCGGGCCGGGCCTGCTGACTTTGCTCGCCACTAATCCCGCGGGCTACCGTTCGCTCTGCCGCCTCTCCTCCACGCTGCAAGCACGACCTGACCGCGCCGCAGCGAGTGCGGCCGGGATAACCTGGGCTGCGCTCAAGGCCGACAGCGCCGGGCTGATCTGTTTGGACGGTGGGCGACAAGGCTGGATAGACCGACGCCTGCGTGCCGGAGATCGAGCGGGTGCGGCGCGCTACGCAGGCCGGTTGGCGGGTCTCTTCGACCAGCGCGCCTATCTCACGCTGGAGCTGCATCGCGCCACAGACAGCGCGGTCGCGCGCGAGATCATCACCCTGGCCGACCGCCTGGGACTGGCCCATGTCGCGGTGCAACCGGTCTACTTACTGGAGCCGCAAGACCTGCCCAAGCTGCGCCTGCTGGCCGCGATCCGCGAAAATTGCCGCCTGCCAGAGCTGCCTGCCGCCGCGCTGCCCAACCACGGCGACTCCAGCGTGCAACTGCACTGGCTCAGCCCGGCGCAGCTTGCCGAGCATTTTGCCGACTTCCCGGCCGCGCTGGCTAGCATCAGCAATATCACCGCGCAGTGCGGCCCCGCGCTGCCCGATGGCCGCCCGATCTGGCCCAGCCTGGCCCTGCCTGCCCATGAAACACCAGCCAGTGCGCTGGCCGCGCTCACCGCGGCGGGTCTCACTGAACGCTACGGCCCCGCGCCGGATGCAGCCATTGTGCGCCGCTTGCAGCATGAACTGGACACCATCGCCCAGCATGGCTTCAGCCCGTTGTTCCTGATCGTGGCTGACATCGTGCGTTATGCGCGGCAACATGCCGTCCCCGTCAGCACGCGCGGCAGCGTTGCCAATTCGCTAGCCGCGTACTGCGCGGGCATCACCACGGTGGATCCAATTGCCCATGACCTGCTGTTCGAGCGTTTCCTCAACCCCGCACGCGCCAACCCGCCCGATATTGACCTGGACTTTTGCAGCAATCGCCGCGATCAGGTGCTGGACTATGTGCGTAAACGCTATGGAGAGGCGCAAGTGGCGCTGGTTGCCACAATCAACACCATGCGCCCCAAGTCCGCGGTGCGCGCCACGGCCAAGGCGCACGGCCTGAGCGACGCGGAAACGCAGCGGCTGCTCAAGCTGCTCCCGTCCGGCTGGCATCCTGACCCCAGCCGCCGTTCCGAACGCACGCTGACCGACGTAATCATGGAAATGCCCGACGCGCGGCTGCGCCATGTGCTGGCCGACGCCGCGCAACTCGTGGGCCAGCCCGACCACATGAGCGTGCACCCCGGTGGTGTGATAATCACTCCTGGCCCGCTCACCGACATCGTGCCGGTGCAGTGGACCATCAAGGGGTTTTTGATTACCCAGTACGACCACAACGACGTGGAGGCTATCGGCCTGCCCAAGCTGGATTTGCTGGGAATTCGCGCGCTGACGGTGCTGGCCGACGCGGCCGCGCTGGTGCGTCAGCGCGTAGACCCTGCCTTTCACCTCGACGCGACGCCCCTTGATGACGCGGCCACCGGCGACCTGCTGGCGCGCGCTGAAACTATTGGCGTCTTTCAGTGCGAATCGACCGGCGCGCAGCGCACCCTGCGCCAGCTGCGCGCCCGCAGCGTACAGGATTTAGCCACCGCCAACGCGTTTTTCAAGCCTGGCCCCGCGCTGGGCGGCATGGCGCGGGCTTTTGTGCGCCGGTATCGCGGGGACGAACCGGTGCATTACCTGCATCCCGCGCTGGAGCCGATTTTGGGCCGCACCAAAGGGGTGCTGATCTTTCAGGAGCAAATTCTGCGCCTGGCTGTGGAAATCGCCGGGCTGAGCTGGCAGCAGGCAGACTTTCTCCGCCGCGGCATGAGCCATTTTGGGCGGCAGGAGATGGAAGCGATGGCCGCGGCCTTTATGGCGGGCTGTATGCGCCCTGCCCCCGCCGGCCCGGCCTTCACCGCCCAGCAGGCGCGCACCCTGTGGGAACAGGTGGAGCCGTTCGCTGGCTATGGCTTCAATCAAGGGCACGCCACCGCTTACGCTGAGGTCAGCTACCGCTCGGCCTACTTGAAAACGCACTTTCCCGCGGCCTTTTTCACCGCACGGCTGGCCGGCTGGGGCGGGTTTCACCATCCCGCGATCTATATCGCCGAGGCGCGGCGGCTAGGAATGCGCGTGTTGCCGCCGCATGTCAACCACAGTGCGCGCAAGTTCACGTTGGGGCGACGGCGCAAAGATGGCAGTGGTCTGGCGACGTTATGGATGGGGCTGGGGCAAGTGCGCGATCTGCGCCGCGCGGCGGTGGAGGCGATTGTCGCCGCGCGAGGGGCAGGACCGTTCGCTGGCCTGCGCGACCTACTCAGCCGCGTGGCATTGCAGGACAAGGAGATCACGCATCTGGTGCAATGTGGCGCGCTGGACGGGCTGGGCGAGAACCGGGCCAGCCTGCTGGCGGAGCTGCGCGAGATTCGCCGCGCCGGCAGCGCGCAGCAGCTTGCATTCGACTTTCCGCGCGCGGCGCTGGCCTCTGATCCCATCCCCGCGGAGAGTGCGGCGCAGCGGCTGGCGTGGGAACAGCAGATTTTGGGTTGGCCGATGAGCGTGACCCCGCTGGAGGCGCTGGCGCGGCCTTTGCCGGCCTCGCTGCTGGCGATGAATGCACTGGCTGCACTGCCGGGCCGCGCCGTAGAGGTAGCCGGCTATCGCCTGCCCGGCTGGACAGGTGGCGCAGGCTTTTATCTGAGCGATGGGCGCACGCTGGCGCTGGCGTTGGAAGTGAAAGGGCTGGCAAAACCGCCCGCGTGGCAGGCCGTGATCCTGCAAGGGCGCTGGCAGCAGGATACTTGGGGCGCGCAGTGGCTGCATGTGGAAGGATGGCGCGACGCGTGAGTGACGACAAGGAGGCTGCACACGCGCGTGCCGCGACTTCACCCGCGGCGTGCTTTGTTGTATACTGGCATCCATTCAAACCATCCACGACAATCCTATGAACGATCCCCTTCCCCTAACCAACACCGACCTCATTCTCATCGGCGCGGGGCCAATCGGCCTGGAGCTGGCGGTCTGCCTGCGCCGCGCGGGGGTGGAGTACATCCACCTGGAAGCGCAACAGATCGGGCACACGATTTCGTGGTGGCCACGCGACACGCTTTTCTTCAGCACCAGCGAGCGCATCGAGATCGCGGGTGTACCGATCCCCAGCACTACCCAGCAGCGCGTTACCGGCGAAGAGTATTTGGCCTACCTGCGCGGCATCGTTGAGCAATTTGATCTGCCCATCAACACCTACGAGCGTGTGACGCAGCTCCAGCGCGCCGAGGCCGGTTTTTTCCTGCTCACCGAGCGCCAGGATGGCCCGCGGCGCTACTTTGCCCGCACCGTGGTACTGGCAACCGGCGACATGCACGGCCCCAACCGGCTGCATATTCCCGGCGAAGAGCTGCCGCACGTCAGCCATTATTTCCACGACGTCCATCCCTACTTCCGCCGTCGCCTGCTAATCGTGGGCGGACGCAACTCCGCGGCGGAGGCGGCGCTGCGCACCTGGCGCGCGGGCGCGCAGGTGACACTTAGCTACCGTCGCGCTCAGTTCGATGAACAGCGCATCAAGCACTGGATTCTGCCCGACCTGCTGGCACAGATTGAGCTGGGCACGATTGGCTTCCACCCCTCCACGCTGCCGCTGGAAATCACGCGCGATTCTGTGCTGCTGGCAAAGCTGGACGCTGCCGGCCATCCCACAGGCCAGGTAATTCGCCAGCCGACCGATTTTGTCCTGCTGCTCACCGGCTTCGAGGCAGATATGACCCTATTCGAGCAGGCAGGCGTGACACTGGACGGCCCCGGTCAAACGCCGCGCTATAATTCGGCCACGATGGAAACCGATGTACCCGGGTTGTACGTGGCGGGCACAGCCGCGGCGGGCAAGCGCCAGGATCGCTACACCCTGTTCATCGAAAACAGCCATGTGCATGTGGGGCGCATCGTGCAGGCGCTGACAGGCCACTGGCCCGCGCCGCTGGGCACGGTGGCTGCACGCCAGTACGAGCTGGAATTGCGCCAGTTCGAGGCTAACTAACCCTCACTCACCATAAGTCAAGGATTGGCTATGTCTACTTTCATTCTCATTCAACTGGCACTGGGCGCGGCTTTGCTGCTGCTGGGCAAACGCCTGACCTGGCTGCTGGCCGCGGGCGCAGGCTTTGCGCTCGGTTTGTACCTGAACCAGGGCCTGCTGGCTGGGCTGTCACCCGACATCACGACGCTGGTTCCCTGGGCGCTGGCCGCGGTTTTCGGCCTGATCACCCTGTTGGGCAAGCAAGTACTGCTGAACGTGGTCGGTTTTGTCGCGGGTGGCATCGCCTTTGGCTGGCTACTTATTAGTTTTGGGCTGGCGGCCACCGATAACACCCTGTTGACGCTGGGTGCGTTCGTGGTCGGCGGTCTGGCCGGTATGACGCTGTTATCACGCCTGTTCGATCTGGGCATGATTGTGCTTTCTTCGCTGCTGGGCGCACAAATTATCTTGTTGGCGTTGCAGCAACTAGTCGAGTTGCCCGATGGCTTTGGCAGCATTGCCTTGATCGTGCTGGTCGGCATCGGCGTCCTTGTACAGC
>JBAQWV010000054.1:0-38138 GCA_049299095.1 Anaerolineae bacterium
GCTCGTGCATTGCGCGGCCAGGAAACCACGCCACAGATCAGCCGTCTTACGGATATTTTGATGGTGGCCGTCATTATGCAACTGCTGGCGGGTTTTGCCAACGTCTTTTTGCTCGCGCCGGTGTGGATGCAGATCATCCATCTGCTCTTGGCGTACATCGTTTGGATAACGCTGGTCTTGTTGTCGGCCTCGGTGGCGGCGGTGCCCGTTCCGCGTTTCGCCACAACCGTTCAGCGCGCGTAATCTGCGCGTTCCGTGTCTGCCAGGCCCACATGACTGAATGGCGCATCTACGAACCGTGGCAGGGCGTTTTTATCCTGTCAGTGCCAGTTCGCGCCAATACCTGGTCCTGCACAGCCGGGTATTCAACGCGGTTGAGTTAAACACCTCAAGAGTTTTTGAAAAGGAGAGCAGAATGGCAGACTTAAATCGCACAAAGGACAATCCCTGGCAACTAACCACGCCCCCCGGCACCGCCGAGTACACTATGCACATGGACGAAAAGGATGGCCAACGTGTGATCGTTTGCACAGTGGGCAAGACCGTGCTGTTGTACGACGCGCGCTGCGTGGACGACCTATACACCATGCTGAAGGAGCGGGGTGACTGGGTCGAGTTGGGCGGTGCCGACGAGCAAAAGCCCGCCAAGGAAGGCACGGTCGAAGCCTGGGGCCGTTCGCCCGATAATCCCATTGGCGGCTGGTACGGCCTGAAAAAGGGTCTGCGCGGGCGCTTTGGCGTGTATGTGCCGCCGCTCATGGAGGCGTTGGGCCTGGTCGAGCTGGAACATGCTCCGAAAAACAACCGGATGCGTGCGTTGTAGGGCAATGGCAAGGAAAAAACAAACAGCGGCAGGTCGTTAACCTGCCGCTGTTTGCACTGCGCAGCACCGCGGGTTTAGTAAGTGCGGCGGGAGGTCATCACATAGGAAAAATCGTGTGCGAAGTGACGCGGGGGTGACTGTGGGTGTCGCCGTTGGCGGCAGTGTGACCGTTTTAGTCGGCGTCGCCGTGGCCCACAGCCAGTTAAAGCCAGCAGAGCCAGCAAGCTGATAAGCAGCAGGAACCAGCGCACAGAGTTTATTGTGGACATGGAGAGATTCAGTCTAGCGCAAAACAAGATCGTTCGATTTTAACGTAAAAGAGGGGAACGTCACTCGTGTCCACGGTTGCCTCGCGGCGCGTCCGCCCGGCCAATTGCCCCTGATACATGTAACCTGCTGCCGGTGCAAGCATCCATATCAAAGTGTCTTGTGGTGCGCATGGTGGTCATGTCCCCGGTTAACGCAACTGGTCTTTTCTTTGATCCTTGCTCAGGAGCTTTTTGATGTCGAAACACACGCACGCCGCCCCGAACATCGTCGAGAATTTTGCGCCTGGCTGGTTTGCTTCTGTGATGGGAACCGCCGTAATCGTGGTGGCGATTTTCTCGTTGCGCCAGTTCGTGCCCTTTGCTGCCAGCTTACAGCTAATCTTTTTGGTACTGGCCCTCAGCCTGTTTGCCGTGCTGATTGTCCCCTGGTTGTTGCGTTGGATGCGCTATCCGGCTGCGGTGCGCCGTGATTTCAACAATCCTGTTTCTGCCGCCTTTTTCCCCACCATGCCGATTTCATTGCTGGTAATCGGCTTGGCCCTCGACAAGACGCGGTTGCCCTTCATTTCAGAAAACACGAACTGGGCCATTTTGCAGGGGCTGTGGGTAATCGGAGCCGCGGGCATTGTGCTGTTTGCGCTGGCGATTCTGAACACGTTCTTTCATCAGCCCGAAGTAAAATGGGACAGCGCAACGCTGGGCTGGTTGATCCCACCCGTCTCAGCCCTGCTCGTTCCCGTCTTGGGAAGCAGCTTGATGGGCCATTTTGCCGGCACGCCGTGGGGGCAAGTGAACCTTGTAGGGAGCTTGATCTTCCTGGGGATCGGCAGCCTGCTATTCATCTTTATTATGAGCCTGGTTTTCGGGCGCTATATCTTCTTTGCTGCGCCACCGGCGCATCTGACGGCCACCCTCTGGGTCGGCCTGGCGCCGACCTCCATTTTGACGATCATAGGCCTGCGTCTGGTCACCCCGGCGCAGAAGGTGCTGGCTTTTAGCCAGACCACGACAGACACGTTGAACACGCTGGCGTTGGTTGCGGGAGTAGCCTTGTGGGGCTTTGCCCTTTTCTGGGCGCTGCTGAGCCTTCTCGTCACCTGGCAAACCCGTCGCGTGACCGGTTTGCCCTTTGCCTTGAGCTGGTGGGCGTTCGTCTTTCCCGTCGGCGCGTTTACCGTTGCCAGCGGTGTGCTATATCAAGCTCTGCCGTATGCGTTCTTCCGTTGGGTCGGCTTGCTGGCGCTGCTGGCCCTGCTGGCCCTGTGGCTAATCACAGCCGTACACACGCTGAACGGAGTGCGCAATCGCAGTATCTTCGTGCCACATGGCCCCAAGCCAGCGACTAAACCCGCGTAAGCAGGTCAACTGATCGCGCCTAATGGCTGGGGAGGAGTGCCGTCGGAGGCCGATCAGTTTTTCGCACGCCATTCAAGGCCAAAACCGTTTGACAGAAAATCCAGAATCGGGTATGCTCATGGCGTTGGTCGTCCCCAGTTCGTTCAGGAGAAGTTCGCCATGTCCGGCACGCTAGCCAGTATCGTTTACAGCCCGCAACCCGGCTCCTACAACCGCAAATCCCTGCACGAGGCGCTGTTGATAGCTGATTTTGGTATTGCAGGCGACCGCAAAGGCGGTCATCCCCGTCGCAACCTCAACATCATGGATCAGGAAATGCTGGATGTGCTGTCATCCGAAGGCTACCCCACTGATCCGGGCATCCTGGGCGAAAATTTAATCTTCATCGGCGCTGATATTTCAACACAGCCGCGCGGCTGCCAGTTCCGCATCGGTCACGATGTTGTGATCGAAGTGACGCGTTTGCGCGAACCCTGCTACAAGCTAACTGCACTGGATGTGCGGATGCCGGACGCAGTCATTGATCGCGTAGGCGTGATGGCGCGGGTCGTGCAAGGCGGTGTTGTTCATTTGGGCGACCCGGTGCAGATGATCTAGCATTGAGCAAACCATGTGGCAAACCTATTATCAACCGACAACGACGTCAGAAACGCTGGACTTACTGGGCCAGCACGGCGATCAGGCGCGCCTGATTGCCGGTGGCACCGATTTACTGATCGAGCTGGATCGCGGCGTGCGTCATCAGCACATCCTGATTGACATTTCCAGCGTCCCCGATCTTGACCGCATTGAGCTGACCGGCCCCGACGAAATCACCCTGGGGCCACTCGTCACCCACAACGATGTCATTTCCTCACCCCTCCTGGTTGAGCGAGCCTTTCCGCTGGTACAGGCATGTTGGGAAGTCGGCGCTCCACAAATCCGTAACCGCGGCACCATTGCCGGCAACCTTGTCACAGCCAGCCCCGCCAATGACACCATTGCCCCTCTATGGGCACTCGACGCCGCGGTCACGCTGACCAGCGCGGCGCGCGGCAGTCGGCGCCTGCCGTTCAGTCAATTCTTTCTGGGCGTGCGGCGCACCGCCATGCAGCCCGACGAAATGCTGACAGCCATTCACCTGCGCGCCCTCACAAAATTTTCCCGCGGCACGTATATCAAACTGGGCTTGCGACGCGCGCAGGCGATTTCGCTAGTCAGTCTGGCGGTAGTCCTCGACTTCAACATTCCCCCTGCCACCGACGCCCCCTCGCGCATCACAAGCGCGCGTATCACGCTAGGGTCTGTCGCGCCGACCATCGTGCGCTCGGTGGAAGCTGAAGCCTGTCTGCTGGGCGAAGAACTGAACCAGACAACCATCGCCGCGGCTGCGCAGCGCGCCATGAACTCCACCCATCCGATTGACGACGTGCGCGCCAGCGGTGAATACCGGCGCGCGATGGTCGGGATCATGGTAGAGCGCGCGTTGCAGCAACTTGCCGCAGGCACAGAGCGCAAAGCTTGGCCGGCCCAGCCGGTTCTGCTGCGCCAGCAACAGCCTACACCCCAAAAACCGCACAAACGGCCGTCTACGCACGGCGCAGCGGTGACCTTGACACTGAACAGCCAGCCAGTCACCCTGCCCCATGCCGCGGGCAAAACCCTGCTGGATGCCCTGCGCGAAGACGGTCACATGACCGGCGTCAAGGAAGGCTGCGGCGAAGGCGAATGTGGCGCGTGTACCGTATGGCTGGATGGCAAGGCGGTCATGTCGTGCCTTGTCCCCGCAGAACGCGCCAGCGGCAGCGATGTAGTCACAGTGGAAGGACTCGCCGCGCAGAGCGGCGCAGACGGGCTGCACCCGTTGCAGGCCGCTTTCGTGGCTGAAGGTGCAGTGCAGTGCGGCTATTGCACGCCCGGCCTGCTGATGGCCGGCGCACTGCTGCTCGCAGAACGTCCTCATCCCACCGTCAGCGACATCCAAACCGCGCTGTCAGGCAACCTGTGCCGCTGCACTGGTTATGCCAAAGTGATTGCCGCGATTGAAAAGGTCGGTCAGTAAATCAGTAAACGGGTAGCTTGGTTGCCAATTCCTAATTTACCAATCTACCTCCTGTTATGAGGTTCCCCTATGCGTGCTGTTGGTAGCTCTCTTTCCCGTCTTGACGCGCGTGACAAAGTCACCGGCGCGGCCTTGTACCCCGGCGACATCGAACGCCCCGGTATGTTATGGATGAAAACCCTGTTTGCCGAACGTCCGCACGCGCGCGTCCGTGCCATTGACATCACCCAGGCCACAGCCGCGCCCGGCGTCCTGGGCGTGTTCACCGCAGCCGACGTACCCAATAACATCTACGGCCTGAATGTACCCGATCAGCCAGTGTTGTGCGGCCCTGGCGCGCCCGCAGGCATGCCCGATGCCGACATCGCGCGCTTTGTCGGTGATCAGATCGCGGTGGTGGTGGCCGAAACCGAAGCGCAAGCCGCGGCCGCGCTGCCCTTGATCCGCGTAGACTGGGAAGATTTGCCCATCGTCACCGACATCGAAGCCGCACGCCAGCCGGACAGCCCACTGGTGCATGCCTACCACGGCAACAATATCCTGCTCGAATACCACATCCGACGCGGCGACGTGAACGCGGCCTTTGCCGAGGCCGATATCATCGTAGAAAACACCTATCGCACCGGCGCGCAGGAACACGCATATTTACAGCCGGAAGCAGGCGTCAGCTATGTGGACGACCAGGGCCGCATCGTGGTCGAAGTGGCCGGTCAGTGGGCACACAAGGATCGCCAGCAGATCGCCGACGCGCTGGGGCTGCCGCACGAACAGGTCGTCGTGCGCTATCCCGCCATCGGCGGCGCATTTGGTGGTCGTGAAGACATGTCCGTGCAGATTGTGCTGGCACTGGCTGCCTGGCGGCTCCATCAGCAAGGCAAGCTGGCTGGCCGCAGCATCAAGACCGTCTGGTCGCGTCGCGAGTCGATCATCGGCCACCACAAGCGCCATCCCATGCTCGCGCACGCGCGCTGGGGTGCCACGAGCGACGGCAAGCTCGTGGCCCAGCAGATTGACTTTAGCTTCGACGCCGGAGCCTATGCCTACACTTCGACCAAGGTACTGGGCAACGCACTGCTCGCCTCGCTGGGGCCGTATGAATGTCCCAACCAGTGGGTGAATGGGCGCACCGTCTACACCAACAACGTGCCCAGCGGCGCGTTTCGTGGCTTTGGCGGCCCACAGGGTCACTTCATCGCCGAAATGCAGATGAATAAGCTGGCCGAAGCCTTAGCCATGGACCCGCTGGAACTGCGCCTGCGCAACGTCTGGCATGAAGGCTCGATCCAGGCCACCGCCAGCGTCGTGCCTGCCAGCGTCACGATTACCCCCGTCTTGCAGCAGTTGGCCGCCGAGATGACACAGAGCGATCAGGCACAGTCGGCCGATGCACCTGCATTTCAAACCTCGTTCGACGCGTCCACATCCAAACGCTTGCACGGTGTGGGGATGGCCTGCTGCTTTAAAAACGTCGGTTTCAGCCTCGGCTTCCGCGATGTGTGCAATGCCACTGTGGAACTGTACGGTGGTGATGAGATTGAGCGGGCCGTGGTGCGCCACGCAGCCGCAGAAGTGGGGCAGGGCACGCACACCGTGATCGCCCAGGTCGCTGCAGAAACGCTGGGTATCCCGCTGGCGCAGGTCGAGCTGATCACCCAGGACACCGCGGAAACTGAAAATAGCGGCAGCGTCTCGGCCAGCCGGATGACCTTCATGGCGGGTAACGCGGTCAAGGGCGCGGCCGAGCTGGCCTTGGCGCGCTGGCAGGATGAAGATCGTCCCGCGGTGGCCCACTTCGAATTCGTGCCGCGCACCACCACCCCTTACGACCACGACACCGGGGCCAGCGATCCCAACATCACCTATGGCTACTGTGCGCAGTCTGCCGAAGTCGAGGTGGATCCCGCCACTGGGCATGTGCGTGTGCTGCGCATCGTCTCGGTCAACGATGTCGGCACAGCCATCAACCCGCAACAGGTTGAGGGCCAGATCGAGGGCGCAGTGGCACAGTCAGTCGGCTGGACCACGCACGAAAACTTTGTTCAGCGCGACGGACGCATTCTGACCGACCAGCTCAGCACCTATTTGATCCCAACGGTGGTAGATGTGGCGCAGGTAAAGCCGGTTATTCTGCAAATTCCCGACCCGCAAGGCCCACTGGGTGCACGCGGGATGGGCGAAATGCCGCTGATCCCCACCGCCGCCGCCATTGTCGCGGCGGTCCACGATGCCACCGGTGTCTGGTTCGATGAAATCCCGTTAACGCCTGAACGTGTCTGGCGTGGCATACGAAGCAGCGCAGCGTGAAACCTATCTTGTCGCCCTGGTTGAACGCTCCGCTGGTATTGATCCGCGGTGCAGGCGATCTTGCTACGGGGGTAGCCTGGCGTCTGCACCGCGGTGGCTTCCCCGTGGTCATGACGGAAACGGTGCGGCCCACGGTGGTGCGCCGCACCGTTGCCTTTGCTGAAGCAGTTTTTGCGGGGGAAACCACCGTGGAGGGGGTGACTGCGCGGCTGGCTGACAGCGCCGCGGCCGCGCGTCTCATGCTGGCGCAGCGGGTGATCCCGGTGTTGATTGATCCTGCTGCAACCTACCGCAGCGAGCTGGCTCCGCCTGTGGTGGTGGATGCGATTATGGCGAAAGTGAATACCGGCACCGCGCGGCAGGATGCGCCGCTGGTGGTGGCGCTTGGCCCCGGCTTCACCGCCGGACAGGATTGCCATGTTGTCATCGAGACCAACCGCGGGCATGATCTGGGGCGGACGATCTGGCGTGGCTCTGCCGAGCCGGATACCAAGACGCCGGGCGAAGTGGGTGGCTACCGTGGTGCGCGCGTCTTGCGTGCGCCCGCGGACGGCTTCGTGCAGTGCCGCGCCGCGATTGGTGATACACTGACCGAAGGGGAGGTTTTCGCGCACGTGGATGGCGTGCCATTGACAGCGCCGTTTAATGGCGTGCTGCGCGGCATCGTCCATCCGTCCGTGCCGGTGCTGCACGGCATGAAGATCGGTGATCTGGACGCGCGCGCGGAACGCCGGTATTGTTTCACTATCTCGGAGAAGTCGCTGGCAATCGCGGGGGGCGTGCTGGAAGCGATTTTGGCTGCGGCGGTCGCAGGGGAAGATAGTTAAGCAAAACCACATAAAGAATTCGGAAGTGGCCGTCATGAACCACTCCCGAATTCTCTACACCAGCCGTCAAGCAGGCTCTTAAACCTTCTGTCGGTTGGCAAACTTCTGGCGCATTTTGGCAACCTTGGGGGAGACTACAACCCGGCAGTAGGGCTGCTGCGGATTATTGGCGAAGTACTCCTGGTGATAATTTTCCGCGGGATAAAACTTGTCGAAGGGGATCACTTCGGTCACGATCGGTTGACTGAAAATGCGCTCCGCAGTCAATGCTTCAATCACGGCTTGAGCCGTGGCCTGCTGCTCTGGCGAATGATAAAAGATCGCCGAGCGGTACTGTGTGCCCACATCCGCGCCCTGACGGTTCAGCGTGGTGGGATCGTGCAGCGCGAAGAACACCTCCAGCAGGTCGTGGAAAGAGATTGCATTTGGATCGAACGTTACCTGCACTACCTCGGCATGACCGGTTTTGCCAGAACAGACGTCATAATAGTCGGGGTTGGTGGTGTGGCCGCCAGAATAGCCGGAGACCACATTTTCCACGCCTTGCAGCGTGTCAAATACAGCTTCGAGACACCAAAAACAGCCGCCGCCCAGGGTGGCTGTTTCGCGTTTTGTCATTTGATCTGTCACGGGTTACCTCTTTGGGGTTGTTTGTGCTTGCTTTTTTAGTATAGCAAACTGCGCGCCCGCAATCTGCGAGGGGGCTTACTATGAAGAAAAACCATCCCCCTGCAAACCGGATTTCGCCACGGGTAGCGCATGCTGGGTAGCGTGCGCGTCCGAAAGTCGGGTCATAAAAACTGGCCCAGCCAGTGCGGCTGAGCCAGTTGAAAACGAGACGTACCAGGGGTTATGCGCGACGCCGCAGTGCAGCCATAGCCAGCCCTGCGGCTAGCAAGGCGAACGCACCGACAGTCGGCAGCGCGCTTGCCGCGGGATGCGTCTGCAAGCTCTTGAGCGTGACGGCCGTCGGTGTGCTGAAGGTTACAGTGACCGGCCCGTGCAGCGTGGCAACGCCACCCACCGATACATCCTGTAACCAGTACACATAGGTCTGATTATTTACCAAATCGGCTTGGTCGTCCCACGCATAGACAAAGCCACCGGGGCTGCCTTGTGCCTGCGACGGGATCAACGTTGTGTTCAGTTGCCGGTCCCAGCCTTCTGCCGAGGTGCCGCGATACAGGTTGAAGCCGCGATTGTCCAGCTCGGTGGCGGTTTCCCAGACAAGTCGGATGATATTGTCCTGCTGCGTGGCCTCAAATCCTGCCAGCATCACCGTCAACGGAGCGCCCGTGGGGGTGGTATTACCCGCCGCAAAGGGCGTGCCCAGCAGCATGGTGGCCGCATCAAGCGTGCTTTCCAGGTTTGAACCATTCAGCGTTACCGGCGCTGGCAATAACCAGCAAAGATTGCTGACGCAGATCGCATCGGGCATCGTGGTATTGGTCAACGCGAAGTGATACAGATTCTTGGTTGCGCGCGTTGGATCACATTGAGACCCGGCATCTGTCGGCACGCTGACGGTCCAGTTGCCGCTGGCATTGATAACGAAGAAGTCATAGTAGTCGGAACACATGTCGCTGGCTGCCGGATCGGAACCCTTGCCAAACGGGACATTGGCCAGCCCGCGGCCGTGACTGACGATCACGCCCTCACCCGTGCCACCCGCGCTGGTCAACGAAGCGCCGCCCAGTGTGCCCAAGCCCCAGCTTCCCACCACCGCGCCAAGGCGATAGTCCCAGCTATCTGTGTCTACGCCCGTCGGCGCGCTGCCATAGGTGCCCCACCAGTTATGCCGCGCATTGACCGTGCCACTACCGGGCAGGTTGGCATTGGTGAAACCGGTGATGTTGTTGGCGTAGGCCAGTGTGTTGGTGCCACTAGTCAACTGGAAGATGTTGCCATTGCTGACCTGGTTGCCGCGCACCAGCAGGCTGCTGCCCGTCACCGATGCGTGGAAGGCATACGAAACGCCGCTGGTCTGCGTGGCCGGGTTGGTGATGGTGTTGTTCTGCACCGTGACAGCTGCGCCGTTGCGTGCGATCACAGCATAACCATCGTTGCCGCCGGTGGTGTATGGGTCGGCGCCGTTATTGGTCAGCACGCTGTCTTCCACCAGCACCGTGGCATGGGCGCCGCGGGCAAACACGCCGCGGTTCAGGTTGTTGCTGAGCGTGCTGTCGCTGACGGTCATCGTTTGCATCGGCCCGGCCGCGGTGCTGAAGTCACCGAAGTAGAGTGCGGCGCTGTCCGGGCTGATCTTGCCCGTGCCCTCGATATTCAGGTTGGTGAGCGTGCCGGTCACATTGGCCGCCGCACTGCTGCCGCCCGTGAACACATATACGCCCGCATGGAAGTTGATCGGCGGCGCAACGGGGTAGTTACCTGCGAAACCGGAGATCGTCACGCCATCCACCGCGAAGCTGGTGGGGAAGAAGTTCGTGTTATCGAGACTGTTGACTACGGCCACGCCCTGCATTACGCCAGTCACCGTCCCGCCAGTCACGGTCGCCGGGCCAGCGGTGTTGACATTATGCAGTAGGTAGCCGTAGAACCCGCCGCTCACATCATTGGCCTGGATGGTTGGGACGGGGCCGCTCAGATCGCCCAGGAAGATGCCGACCGTCGGCGCGGGCGCAGCCGTGAGTTGCTGCGACAGGCTGACTGTGTTGTCTTGTAGCGTGAACGCCTGCGCCAGGTCCTCAATGTACATGCCGTACTCGCAAGCATTTGTGATCGTGTTATCGGTAATCTGCGTCGAAGTTAAGGTGCCAGCGGAACAAGTGCCCCCCGTGCAGCGCATCAGAACAACACCATAGCCCCAATTGGCCAGCGTATTGTTGGTCACCGTCAGGGCTGTGTCATTTGCGCCGTAGTAGTTTGCATACGCCTCCAGGCCATACGCATTCGGCGTGCAGCTGCCGGTGATGGTGTTGCCGGAGACGGTCACGGTATCCACGACTTGCGGTGCGACAGCGGCTTGGGCGTGTCCGCTCCCCTCCTCCAGATACGGGCTGGGCAGGCGGCCGGGCGGGTCCACCACCGTGATACCGGAGAAGGTCGTCGTGCCGACGCCCGCCTCTGACGCGGTCACGGTGTTATCCTCGATGGTGGCGCTGCCTTCATAGAGATAGATACCCACCTGCGCATTCGTCACGGTGTTGGTGGTCACGGTGACATCCGCGTCATAGATGAGTACGCCGGAGGCAACCCAATTGCTTGGCGTGTATGACACGCCGGACACTTGGTTATTCGGGCCGACCGTTCCCGTTGCGCCATAGCTAACCTGAATGCCATTCTGCGCGGTGACGGTGGTTGGACCGTAACCAGTGACTGTGCTGTCATGTACATTTACGGTCAATCCGGGGCCACCCAACGTGACACCATTCTTTTGATAATCGTGAATGGTGCTGTCCTTCACTTCGAGCGTACGCGCGGCAGCGTCCTCGTTGTACGCGTACAGCGCAACGCCATGCTGCGAGCCACTGAACGGTGTGTCGCGTACATCCTTGATCTCGACGTTACTGATGACGCCGCCCGCGTTATGATAGCCGATGCCCTGGAAACGGTAGTTGGCGTTACCCTTGCCCGCGCCATCCACCACCAAGTCCTGGATCGTCACCGCACTGACACCGTGGACATAGACGATCGGATAGTTCTTGGGGCCACCGGCGACCTGGAAGAACTTCGTCAACGTTGCAGGCGACTGAATGATCGTGCTGACACCCGCGCCCTTGAGCGTGAGTTCTTTGGTCACTTCCACCTGTTCCACGAACGTGCCCGCGCTGATGTCAATGGTATGCCCATTCACTGTGTCGCTGTCATCCACCGCGGCCTGGATGGAGCAGAAGGTTTCGCTAGTGTTGATGTTCGTCACCGATCCACCGCCCGCCGGCCCCACCGTGCGCGTGTCCGTCGTATTACCGGAGAAGGTATTACCTGTGAGGGTCGCGCCGCAGCCGGTCGGGGTGTTGCCGCGGCCAAAGTATTGATCGGCCAGATTGCTCTGGTCGCCGTCGGTGTTGGTGTTGGCTGTGTAAGGCAAATGACCCGCCTGCACCTGCACGCCCACGTCGTTGGTGTTCAGCGTGTTGCCGCTGACGGTCATCTTCATACCCTCGACCACGATGCCGAAGCCGTCACTGGTCGAAGGTTGTTGATAACCGCTGACCGTGTTGTTGCGCACGATGACGCCGGTCGGAATGTTGGCGTTGCCCGCCAGCCAGCCGCGGCGATAGACCGCGATGCCAGCCAGGTCGCGCAATTCGGTCGCGGGTGTAGCGGTCCGGCTGACGGTGTTGTTCTCGACGACGATGCTGCCGTCGCCCGATGTCAGCCCTGTGCCGTTCGGCAGCTTGATCTCCATGCCAAAACGCCCGTTGTCGGTCAGGGTGTTGTTGGCGATCAGATTCGGCCCTGCGCCAGAGGTCAAGCCGATGAAGGCCATGCCGCTGTCCGCGTTGTTCTGTACGGTGTTGCCGGTCACGGTCACGCCCGAAGCCGTGCCGTCCTGCAACTCGATGCCACAGCAAATGTTGTTTTGCACATCGTTGTTGGTGATGGTAATGTGCTGCTTGAAGCCGTTCCAGATCACGATGCCGCGGCCCTGATTGTTGTGTGCGGTCACCTGATCAATCAACACCGTGTCCACCGGGCCGTTCAGATACAGGCCACCGCGGCCCGCCGTGTTGTTCTTCACCCACAGCCGCTGCGCCGTGAAGTTGTTATTGTTGCCCGCCGCGGAGATACCTGCATAGTTGGAGGAGTTCAGCACGTAGTTCTGCACGGTGAGGTCTTCAATGGTCACGTCGGTGATCCCCGCCAGCACCTGAATGCCCGACGCGCCTGCACCCAATGTTGTGCCATCCAAAATCGTGTCCGTTGCCGGATCGCTGCCCACACCCGCGCCATGCAGGGTGAGCGACTTGTTGACCGTCACGCGCTCGACGTAGGTGCCGGCGCTGATGTCGAGAGTATGACCGTTGAGCGTGTCCGCGTCATCAATCGCGGCCTGAATGGAGCAGAAAGCTTCATTAGTGTCCACATTGGTCACCAGCCCGGCGCAGCTTGCCGTCGTGAAATTGTCAATCAGGAAGCCATTGCCGGAGGTGGCCGGTGCAGACGTGCCCGATGAGCGGAATAGAACGGAATCGACGGTTCTAGAACTTGGTGCTGATTCGCAGTTGTGGAAGTAATCTTCCCAGGTCGTGCCGGTGTGAAGCAATACGTTATCCACATACAACTTTAGAATGTCATTGTTGATGCCATCCACAAACTGAATCGTAACGCGGATGCTGTGGGGAATCGTGCGATCAAGATCATTCACGAGCGAGTAGTACTCAAAATTCACCAGATCGTTGCATGTGCCGCCGTTGGTCGTGTCATAATCGTAGAAGTTGACACCAAGACCGGTCGGCGTGTCCACCATCTGAATCCAACTCATGCGCGCGCCATCGCCGCGATCTGGGCTGGCGGTGATGGCAAGCCCCGGTTGCTCCGCGCCCGGCACCGTAGAGGCAAAATCCCACGATGCCATGAAGACAGGTTGACGCGTGCCGCCGGACATCCCGCCGTTGGCCGCGCTGGTTTCGCCCGCCTCGTTGACCGTGGGTTTCGAAAAGGTTTGATCGCTAAAGCTGCCACTGGTGACTGCATTGGAAATACGCAAACTCTGGCTGCCAAAATATGCGTAGCCGTAAGGTGTTGCATCCACCACGACAGCGTCAAATGGCCCGATCTTTGACCAACCATCCTGCCCGTTGATATTGCCGATGGTGTAACTTTCAAAGTTGACACCGATTGTATCAGCCAGCGCGCTGGCTGCCAGTATGACAAACAAGATCATGGCCATCAGAATCACCAAGACTCTTGCCATCTTATGACGGTACATACCACTAACCCTCCTTCTGTTTTAAAACGCACAAATAGTTTAGACAAATTCCCACCCACAGTGACATGCTGCAAAGAAAGCGTCACATATTCCACCTCCAAAAAAGGTCTTTTGAGAAAAACAGTTTGCGAAGAACTGTCAGGGCGACAAAAGTATTGAGGCTTCTCTGCTCCACTAAGACGACAAAAGATGGCGACATGCTAATCCGCTTTGGACGTTTCGACCCGCCATGCAAGCTAAACCAGCCCACTATTGAACCATCCCTCTACTAAGAAGGACTGACGACCATTTATAGCTTAGCATAGGTTACAATACCTGTCAAAGTTACCGCACAAAAAAGACCGGCACAGGTTGCGGGCGAAGCGGCGGGGGGATCATCTGTTTACCCGCGCACAGACGGCGTGAAACAAAAACCACCCGAATGCCATCCCCTGTTGGGGATGGCCAAAAGCAGCTTTCGTTGATCTTCATCCTCGGATTCCCCTCCCGAACGAAACAATGGTAGACTTAGCGGGTCGGAGATGGTTGGCAGGTTGGTGCAGCGGCAGATTGGTATGGCTGGGATAAGCAAGCTTGCAACCACCAGTTGTGCGATTCCCCAATTTACCAATCTACGAATTTTCCAGCCTACCTTACTGGCCTTCGACATCGCAATCCCCATACTTTTGTCAAAGGAGACAATGCCCTATGCCCACTCAAAATCCGCAAACGATGGGTCAACAGTTTGGCCGCCGATCCTGGGCCGAACCGTGGAAGATCAAGATGGTCGAACCGCTCAACGTCATCAGCCGCGAGGGACGGCAAAAGGCGCTGGCTGAAGCTGGCTACAACACCTTTTTGCTGCGTTCCGAGGATGTTTACATTGACCTACTGACCGACAGCGGCACCAGTGCCATGAGTGACCGCCAGTGGGCCGGTATGATGCTCGGCGATGAAGCCTACGCAGGCAGCCGCAACTTCTATCACCTCGAAGAAGCGATCCAGACCTACTATGGCTATCGCTATATCGTCCCCACCCATCAGGGCCGCGGTGCAGAACATTTGCTGTCGCGCAGCGCGATCCAGCCGGGCCAATGGGTGGCGGGCAACATGTATTTCACCACCACGCGCCTGCACCAGGAGCTGGCTGGCGCGACCTTCGTGGATGTGATCATTGACGAAGCGCACGACTCTACTAACCTGCATCCGTTCAAGGGCAATATTGACCTGGACAAGGTGCAGGCGCTGATTGATCGCGTGGGGGCAGACAAAATCGCCTATATCAGCTTGGCAGGCACGGTGAACATGGCGGGCGGCCAGCCGGTGAGTATGGCGAATGTGCGCGAGCTGCGCGCGCTGTGCGACCGCTACGGCATCAAGATCTATCTGGATGCGACACGCATGGTTGAGAATGCGCTGTTTATTCAGGAGCGCGAAGAAGGCTATGCCGATCGCAGCATTGCCCAGATTTTGCGTGAGTTCTGTGACTACACCGACGGCGCCTGGATCAGCGCGAAAAAGGACAGCCTGGTCAACATCGGCGGCTGGTTGGCGGTCAACGACTGGGATTTGTTTGAGGAGCTACGCAACCAGGTGGTGATTTTTGAGGGGTTGCATACCTATGGTGGCTTGGCTGGCCGCGACCTTGAGGCAATGGCAATCGGCATCGTCGAATCGGTGCAAGATGAGCATGTGCGCTCGCGCGTGGGGCAGGTGCGCTATCTGGGCGAACTGCTGACGGACTGGGGTGTGCCGATGGTGCAACCCGTGGGCGGCCACGCGATTTTCCTTGACGCAAAGCGCTTCTATCCTCATTTGCCACAGGATCGCTTCCCTGCGCAAACGCTGGCCGCGGCCTTGTATCTGGATTCGGGTATTCGCTCGATGGAGCGCGGCATTGTCAGCGCGGGCCGTGACCCCAAAACTGGCGACCATTACTATCCCAAGCTGGAGTTGACGCGCTTGACGATTCCGCGCCGTGTGTATACGCAGGCGCATATGGACGTGACTGCGGAGGCGGTGAAGGCCGTTTACGATGCACGTAACGCGGCGCGCGGGTTGCGTTTGGTGTACGAGCCGAAATATCTGCGCTTTTTCCAGGCGCGCTTTGAACCGTTTGAAGCCTAATCGGTGATAAACAAAAAACTGGCTCAGCCGTATGGCCGAGCCAGTTTTTTATTGGGAGAATGAGCAGGCTTAGCGCAGGGATGCGGAACGTCGTCGCCACACCGCCAGCCCGCCGACAGCCAGCAGGGCCGCGGGTAGAACCCACAAGGCGACGTTGCCGGAACCAGCCTGAGCGCGCAGTTGGTTGAGGGTGACGGCGGTGGGTGCAACGTAGGTGACGCTGACCGGCCCGTGCAGGGTGGTGGCTCCGTTCACATCCACATCTTCCACCCAGTAGTAGACAGATTCGCCATCTACAAGGCCATCGCTGTCGGTCCAGGTGTAGATGAAGCCGCTCATGCTGCCTTGCGCCTGCGAAGGGATCAGCGTGCTGTTTAGTTGCTGTGCGGGCGCGTCGGGGGTGGCGCTGCGATAGAGGTTGAAGCCGCGGTTGCTTTGCTCAGTGGCGGTTTCCCACGTTACCTGCACCGCACTGCCCTGCTGCTCGGCCTCGAAGCTGGACAAGGTGACGGCGAGGGGAACGCTCAAAGTAAAATCATCAATCCCTAAGGCTTGAGCATTAGATGTGGTGGTTCCAGAAGTAACCGAATAGTTCCAAGCAAGGTAGAAAGTTCCGCTAGGAGCGACAGCCGTTGGCAGACGTAGAGTTTGATCAGATACGCCCAGGGGCGAAATCCCCAAAGCCAATGCCTGATTGGACACGGTGACGGTCGCGCCAGGAGCCGAAGCGAATCCAGTATTATCGGCATCACCAGAAAACGTAGTCAGGAAATTTGAGCCTGCTGAAGTCCAGGTACTTCCATCGGTAGATACATACATTTGAATAGAAAACCCCGCAGCGTTTAATCCATTGCGATATTTTTCTACCTTGTAGGAAATATTCACACTGGTAAGGGGATTTGCAGTGGTATTCTGAATATAAGCATACAAGTTACCGCTTTTTGTGGCTGTACTGGAGGATAGCCAGCCAATCGCACGGTCTGTTGCGGAAGCAGCATCGCCTGCTCCGTAATTATAGATCCCGTTTCCTGCAGAGGTAGACATACTATTACCGCCAGTACGCTCAGTAGCTGCTCCTGCACTGGCCCAAGGCCCCAGCACTCTGGCACTAGTCTGTTTATCAACCCTCCAGTTAGCAGGCAAGCTCGCCGTAGCTGAAGTGCCTATACCATCAAAGTTTTCGTTGACAGGTATAGACAACTGGGCGTGTGCCTGCGATGTAGTGAAACCTAAAAGCAAGCAGAATACTAAACCGATAAAAAGAAACTTATTCACGCGCAAGGAACTTGTAGACATAAGAAAATCTCCTCTCGTTTCACCAAGTCAAAACATAGTACAAACGCTTCGTTTGTACTATGTACAACCACCACATGCAACAGCCTTTTTCAAAAGCTGATTCAGGACGAAGCTTTCCATAATTCTTACAACAAGTTGCTGTCACAAGAATTATGGAAAACTACTGTCACTGCGCTGCTGACCAGTGCGACGCGTCAGCGATGATGTCCTGGACGCTGATCGTGTCATCGCCATCAAGATCGTAACGGGGGTGATAGGTTGCGTCGCCCACGTTGGCGCCCCAACGCGCCGTAATCTGCTGAATGTCGAGAATGTCTACATCGCTGTCGCAGTCTACATCGGGCACAACCAGGTTGAGGGTCGCCGTCATATTGGTGGTAACGTTCAAGTCATCAATGACCTGACCAGTGACGGTTATGGTGCTACAGACAGCCTGGGCTGATGTGAGCGATGTGGTAAAGGAAGCCTGCTCGGCAGCTTCAGGCGCGATGCTGGTGTCCCACAGCACTTGCTGCGCGCCTGCGTTGTAGGTTACAGTGGGAGCGGTGGCCATCAATTGCGTGGGCGCAGTCAGCCCGGTTGGCATATTGATGGTGAAGGTTGCACCTGTGTCCAGCAGGCCCGTGTTGGTCAGATGGGCTGTTACCGAAATGGGCATTCCAGATGGCGCCCAGTCGCGGCTGGCCGTGAGGTCGAAGGTCAAGTCAGAGGCACTAAGGGGCGACTCTGGCAAGCGCAGCTTCAAAGCTGGGTCGCCAAAGTAGGTAATTGAGTCAATCACATCCAGGAAGCTGGTAGCATTGGCGAAGTAATATTGCTTGGCCGAATAGAAAGCATCGCCAGCTCGTTCAGTGCGTTGCTGGAAAACTGCGTCAGCTATCCCCCGATTGAACAGAGAAAGGGATGATCCCAACTCATAGCCTGCACCGCCAATGGCGGCTACGGCCCCGCGCTGCGAGGCACGCACTAAAACTTCGCCGAACGATGGGTAGGCTGGATAAGAGTAGTGGAAATAGGCGTTCAGACAGGTATACGCCACAATAACCGGCCAAGTGTCATTGGCCGCTAAAGCGTCAACATCGGTGTTGTTGAACATGTCCACTGATCCCCAGCGGATCACGTTGCCATGTCCGAACCACTGCACCATCAGCGCGTCATTGTTAATGGCTGTTTTAATAGCCGTGCGCATGGCGGCTGCGGTGGTGTAGCTGCCTGCTTTATAATAAATCGTACTTGCGTCATAGCCTGAAGGCAACCAGTTGTTGCGAATATCGTCGCTGAGTACATGGAATTGACCAGCCGGATCGCTATTGTTGTCGGCAACGAAAACAACCCGCCGCTGCCAATCACCGGCAGGAGCGGTCGTCTCGTAGGCAATCACCTTGTTCACCACATTGGTGACCTGGTCTGGTGTTAAAGCCGAGATACGTCCAATGACCATATCAGGCACATTGTCATCCGGGCCATCCACGCTGACGTAACGGTTATCAACCGGAATCTCGCCCAGCCAGGGATCCACATAGGCGTGATAGGGCGGAATCAAGTTGGCAACAGCATTGGGAATCACGTTGAGAGGGTCGTTGGTGCCGTCACCGACCAACACGACATAGCGGGGCGGTTCGCCTCCGGCGTTCCAGTTATGGTAGGCATAACTCAGAAAGCTGCGAATAGCTTCTGGATCAAGGCGTCCATAGCTCCACTCATCATAGATGTCCTGCACATCTACTTTGGCTACGGTCATGCCTTCATTGGCGCGATGGGCCAGCAAGGGATCAATGGCACTCCAAAGCGAGGAATGGACAATCGCAATATAATCGGCGGTGTGGTTCGGGTTTTGCCAGCTAGACGGCGTGTCAGGCTGAATGGCGGCCGGAGCCAGCAGAGCCGCATAGCTGCTCAAATAATAGGCGGGATCAGGCAGGTTTGCATCCCAGAAGCTGAGGGTGTAAGCCACAGTTTCCGGCACAGTCGCTTTCGACATGATGCGCACAGGCTGATTGGGGTTGCGCAAGTCGTAAACAGAGATGTCGGAGGTGGTAAAGCCCGAAGCAACGATCTTGTTGGCGCCTTCAGCCACCCCTTCCATGAAGAGCTTGTCCCCTTCGGCCTGGGCCAAGGCAGGATAGGCTACCTCTAGCCAATCGGGAGAAACCAGATAGAACTGAATCCCTGGAAGTTGATCAAGCGCGGCAACAAGGCTGATTTGATTGGAGCCAGCCAGCCATTCAGCAGGCGCAGAAACATCAAATTCTGTATACGTTTTCCCTTCCCACTGGTGAGTCGTAGCCAAATGCCCGTTCAAATACAAGGCAACCGACTTATCGGGATTGGCCGGACGGTCCGCACCACCATGTAGCGCCGCGTGGATCTGGACCGTGCCCGTGGAAAGAGGATCGTCCAACGGCAGGGTGTAGTTGCGCGTAACGGATGAAACCCCTGTAGCCTGGTCTACGCTCAGGGCATCATCAAACCAGTGATCGGCATCCTGGGGTGGCTGGTAGGAAGGATAATAGGTTGAATTACGCTCAATGCGAACAGTTTGGGTGATGGTGGTAACCACCGGTTCCGAGCCGGTGGGCGTGACTGTGCGGGCATCCATGCGCAGCCCCGCCGCGCCGCCATACGTCAGCCAGTAGGTATTTTGCGCGCCATAGCGTCCAACGTAGCGCTGCGCGTAAAAAACAACCAGATCGCCGGAATCAAAATGACCGTCCTCTTCCCCAACGACTTCGATGGCGATGGGTTGTCCCAGGTATGACATGGCAAAGGTGGCCGGGTTGACCTGGGCCAAGTCTACGCCGGCTGTTTGCAAGTCAGCATAAGTCAGGCGGAACATGCCCGCTGACCCAGTGCGGATACGAAGCGCGCCTGCAGTACTGGCGGCAGGGTTATGCGTTGACACAGCGGGGATGGGCTGCTGCCTGGCTTCGCCCGGGATTGTCGTCACTTTGACCGAAATATGTGGGTGATATTGCAGCTGATGGGTTACGGGGTTATATTGAAAAGGAAATACGCGCAGCGGTAGCAGGCGCTGCCCGCGCTGCCATTGCACTTCGCCCGCGATGGCCAGCGAAGCAGGATACAGGGCATTAACGGCATAAATGGCAGGATCTGGTTTATCTACGACCGGCGCAACTGAAGGAAGCTCTGCTAACTCGGCGCCAGTTTGATCGGCCTGAAATGTAATCGTATCGGGCACGCTGGCCGCGGCCAAGGCAATCTGTTGCGGCAGTGTTTGGGAGCCAAGTGACTGATAGGTCACTTGATAGTCACCGGTGGAGGGCAGTTCGATCACCGTGCTCCAAACAGGCAGGACAGGCGCGCCGGGAACGAGGTTGACTTCGTACCCGGCGACCTGCACGCTGTCGGCGCTTAACGTATAGGCCGGCGTTTGCACATCGAAGGTGACCGACCAGGGGGATGTAGACTGAGCGCGCGCGAAGGAAGGCTGAAGCGCCTGTGCAAGCAGCAAAATGCCCGCCAGCATAGCACGCCAAAGCGAGTGGTGCTGGCTCATACCGATGCACCCAAGCTTAGATTTGATGAGTTGGTTCATCGGTTCGCCCTATTTGTCTGATGATGTGTTTATTATGGTGTTGTACACGCTGGCGGTGCAGCCGACTGCACAAAAGGACTAATCATCGAATTGGGAGAAGAACTATCAGCTCCCCCTGAATTCGGACCGAACTGCTGGGCACGCGCCACCAAGCTGCGTTCCACCGTTAGCCCAGGATCTTCCCATAGGCGCTTCCCACTAAGATTGAGATCGTCCTGTAAAGAAATAGTCATCACAATAGCTCCTTAACATGAATAACTATCCGATGTAAACGTTAGGACTTACGCAGTTGATGTCATTTCGACAGGTAAAAACGACGAGAAATCTTCGTTTCCGTATATTCGTCAGGGGCTTCCTCGGTCCTGGTGGGCCGAGGAATGACACCTGTATTACGAACTGGTAAGTTCTACTGTTTATCAGTTGCTTAATTCGGACGCCCGCCTCCTACCCCCATCCCATGCGGATAGTGGTATTCATACATCTCGATGGCTATGACCCGGTCAGTCCATATCAATCCCGTCGTGACGGGATACAGCCTCTCACAAAAACAAGCTCTGGACTAAAGATTAGACTTCGCGCCGGGGGTCACTCTAAAAATCTATCACACAAACTATCGTTGTAGAGTTCACAAAAGGGCTGATCATCGAATTGGGCGAAGGACCTCCACCTGAATTCGGGCCGAACTGCTGGGCATGCGCCACCAAGTTGCGTTCCACCGTTAGCCCAGGATCTTCCCATAGGCGCTTGGTGCGTAAGTTTGAATTGTTTTGTAAAGAAACCGCCGACATAACTACTCCTCTGGTACACTGCATAAAAAGTAAGAACAGATAATTTTAAAACAAATTTAGGCATGGTTCAGTGGTGAACCTTTGTACCTTTACAATTGAATAAGACAGGAAGGTGATTCTTTGGTATTATTAGCAGGACACTAACCAACTAATTTGCCAAAGGAGATCACCTTCCCATGACATTGTACACTGAAACTGTTTCAACGGCCATATCCTGGCCCGTGCCGATAGAACCCATCTATCAGAGCTTGCCAGGGGGCAGGCGATGCAGCTTGACGCCGAAGCTGCCACATCTCAGTCGGTCCGATGCTTTGTTCATCGAAGCGGTCATGTCGATTCCTCGTGGGTCTCGTCCCTGGGGTATAGTGACATGGTTAGCGGATGTGTTCGGTACCTCGCGGGTGAGTATTTACGGGCTGCATAAGCGCTTGCAGGAAGGGTTGATGAAAGCCAGTCAACCGGCGGCGTTTCCTGGGGTGTTTGGAGATGGCAAGAGAGAAGATGCAGTTTTAGTGACGAACAACCGTCTGGTTCGCACGGTGTTGACTGCGACGTTTCCCGGAAATGTGTCCATTCGGCCTCTGCAAGCCATCATGAGTGAGGCATTTGACGAGCAACGAAGTGTTGGTTGGATCAGCGAGTTGCGTTTGTCAGCCGGGCGGCTTGCAGGTGAGAAGTTGGCCCAAATTGACACCAGTGCTCTGGGGTCAGTGGTGGTGCTGCGGGACGAGACCTTCTTCCAGGATCATCCGATCCTGCTGGTGGTTGATCCGATCAGCACCACTATTCTGTTCGCTCAGGTTTGTACAGATCGCCAAGCAGACACTTGGGGACTGGCGCTGTTGATGGCACAGGAACGTGGCGCAGTCATCACCGGATTAGTAGAAGACATGGCTCGCTTCTACCCCAAGTCGCAACAACTAGCGGAAATGGAGCAGGTTGAGGTACAAAAAGACGTCTGGCACTTGCAGCGCGAGGGCAGTCGGATCAGGGTATCCCTGGAAAAAGCGGCCTATCGAGCCATGGGACAGGTGGTTCAGTTTGAAAAGCGGCTGCAAAAATCCTGGAATGATACCCTATTTGAGCAGCATTACCTGCCGGCAGTGGAGCAAGAAGCACAAGCCATTGAACAGCACGATGCGTTTGAGGTCTGGCTGGACCATCTGACGGATGCCTTTGAGCTAGTAGACTGGCGTTCAGGCGAACTCCGCGACCCGGCCACCGCCACCTGGCTGTTGCAACACATCCTTGCCGCTCTGGCCAACATTGAGCATTCCAAGGTGCAGGGCTTTGTCAGAACCTTGCGCCATTACCAGGATCAATTGCTTACGGCGCTCACCTGGCTGGATGCGGCTGTCGCAGACTTCCGCCCTGCCTTGGCCGAACACCTGGCTGACCCACAGCAACAGATCCGCTTCGAGCGCACCGTGGCTCGCCACTGGCGTTTGCGTCAGGCGCTCATCAACGGCCATAAAGCACTACACTTTCAAGCCGCCCAGGCCCAGGCCGCCCTGAACTCGCTGGTCGCCGACGACCCTGTGCGTCAGCGCCTGGCTGCCCGCTTGATGCAATTGCTTGACAGCAGCACCCGCACCAGCAGTCTCATCGAGTGCATCAATGGACTGCTCAAGAGTTTCCTCAATGATCGCCAGTCTTTCCGCAGCCCGCAAACCTTGCAAGCCTACCTCAATTTGTTTGTACTCTGGCACAACATGCGCCCTTATCAACGCGGCAAGCGTCAGGGCCAAAGCCCTTACCAGATCGCCGGCATCTACCCAGGCTGCAACGACTGGCTTGAGCTACTCGGCTACCCAGCCAACTAGCTTCACACCCTCCAACTGAATACGCACTCCTCCCTGGCAAACCAGGACGATTTTGCTTGCCCATGTCTGGATCTATACTCGTTCAATTTGTAAAGCTACTTACCCACCATAATCACGGCTTTTGAACCATGCCATCCCAACCAATTTGGAGCGAATCGCGAAGATGTGCGGCTGGCTTTGGAGCGCGCAGACATCGAGTCTCGCTCTTTATGGAAACCCATGCACATGCAACCCATCTTCCGCGACTGTGACGCAGTGGGCGGCACCGTGGCAGAAAATTTATTCCATACTGGTTTGTGCTTGCCATCCGGCACTGCCTTAAGCACGGCGGAGCAAGATCAAGTGATTGATATCGTGCGTCAACAAGGCAAGTAAGTGTATCTATTGTGGAATCAGCCTTCAAAACCTTAAGCGGATAAAGAAAATTTTCTTCGCATAAACATGATTAAATCAAACCTGCTCTCGAACTCTAATTTTTTATTACGCTTACGCAATCGGCATTTCTTGATTTTGGACGCGTTTATTTTATGCGTTACGCCAACCATCGCCCTTGCTTTACGAATAGATGGTGGCAACGCCTTTGATTACAATACTACTGGCCTGTTGCTGTACACACTGATAGCGTTGATTATCCGATTGATTGTCTTTTATGCGGTTGGTTTGTATAGTCGCTATTGGCGCTATGCCAGCATTGACGAGATGATGCAAATTATATCGGCCGTTATTGTATCATCCTTGCTGATTGCGGCTATTTTCTTTGGGATACGCAGTCTTACCTTAATCTGCAACACCTATCCCGCGGCCTGTGGGCTGCCGCGCTCAATCCCTTTGATTGATGCCATGCTGGTGACCCTGGCGGTGGGTGCCACGCGCTTTAGTGTCCGCACAGCTGATGTCTACCGCCAGCGGGGCCGACGTGGGACAATGCTGCAACGAGTGCTGATTGTGGGGGCAGGCGAAGCTGGCGCACTAATGGCAAAAGAAATGAATTTCAATCCCCAGCTTGGATTGGAACCGATCGGTTTCATTGATGATGACCCGCACAAGCACGGCGCGCGCATTCGCGGACTTCCCGTATTGGGAGACCGTGCTGCTTTGCCTTGGTTGGCCGAAAAACACAAAGTTGACCAGGTAATCATTGCTATGCCGACGGCGACGGGCAAATCTATCCGTGAAGTCTTAACGATTTGTGAAGCGGCAGGCATTCCTACTAAAATTATCCCAGGTATGTATGAATTGCTCGGAGGCAATGTTAGCGTCAGTCAACTGCGCAATGTTGAAATCGAAGACTTGCTGCGACGTGATGCCGTACTGACGGACACCGCGGCGGTACAGGCTTTGTTGCAAGGCAAGTGTGTATTAGTCACCGGTGGCGGTGGCTCAATCGGTAGCGAAATGTGCCGTCAAATTCTGCGCTGCCGGCCTGCCAAATTAGTCATCGTTGGACATGGGGAAAACAGCGTTTTTGAAATTCAACAAGAACTTATACGCAAGTTCAATCTGAAACGCGTAGCCAATACCGGCAGTCAGACAGAACAAAATCTTCCTCAACTTGTGCCGGTCATCGCAGATATTCGCTTTCCCGAGCGTATCAAGAATGTTTTTATGGAACATCAGCCGCAGATCGTTTTTCATGCGGCCGCGCACAAGCATCTGCCCTTGATGGAGCAAAATCCCAGCGAGGCTATCACGAACAACGTCCTCGGTACACGCAATGTACTCAAGGCGGCGTTGGCCGCAGGTGTAGAGCGATTCGTGCTGATTTCCACTGACAAAGCCGTCAACCCCACCAGTATCATGGGAGCCAGCAAGCGCGCAGCGGAGCTGCTCGTCCATCAGGCGGCCCACCAAAGCGGTCGTCCCTTTGTGGCCGTGCGCTTTGGTAATGTACTGGGCAGCCGCGGCAGCGTTGTCCTGACCTTCAAACAACAAATAGCAGCGGGCGGCCCGGTAACAGTCACTGCGCCGGAAATCACGCGCTTTTTCATGACCATTCCTGAGGCAGTGCAGCTCGTGTTGCAAGCGGCGGTGCTAGGCAAGGGCGGCGAAACCTTCGTGCTGGACATGGGTGAACCAGTGCGTATTGTTGATCTCGCGCGCGATTTGATCAGGCTGTCCGGGTTAGAAGTAGGACGGGATATTGACATCGTCTTTACCGGCCTCAATCCCGGAGAAAAACTTTACGAAGAACTGTTTATTCAGGGCGAAGATTATCAGCGCACAGCCCATGAAAAAATCTTCATTGCCAGCAATGCCAGCAGCCTGGTTCCGGCTGACTTGAACACCTCGGTAGATGCACTCATTCAAGCAGCAGCCAATGAAAACGAACCGGCCATTCGCGATCAATTAAGCCATCTAATTTCTGAATTCCAGACACCGGCTGCCAGTTCTTCTGAGAATCCCGTTACACAGACAATATTTTCTCCCGTCTCTTATGCTGCGCTATCCTCGGAGTTACCCAACTCCGTGCTAGCCAAGTCATCCTCCTAAATCAAGTAATTGTACGGTTTATTGCAAGATAGCATGTCAACAGCATCTGAAGTAAGATCAAAACACATCAGTTTGTTATTGGCGCTTGCTTCAAAAAACACGGAGTTACTGGAAGCCTGGCTGAAAACTTACACCTTTGAAGTCAATGACCTGCGCTGGCTGGGGCAACAGGGCATCAGTCCTTTCGCCTATTTTTGTTTCCAGCAATCCGATCTACTCCAACAATTGCCTCCCGCCATCGCCTTGCAGTGGGATCATTTTTATCAGCAGACAACGGTTGCGATTGCTGCAACGGACTGGGAAATCGAACAACTTCTGAGCAGGCTCAGCCGCGCAAACATTGATTTCCTGTGGGTCAAAGGTGGTGCGTTGGCCTGCACCATTTACCCCAACCCCGCTTGTCGAGTTCGTGGCGACTTGGATCTGTGGATTCAGCCGGAGCAGCTCGAACCAGCCGTTGCTGCACTGCAACAAAGCGGTTACACTATCCGCAAGAATGTAGACCGGCCCTTGTCCTTCGTGCGCTTAACGGGCGGGGAGCAGCAACTCTATCACCAGCAAGCTGCCGTGCATCTCATTGAATTACAGTGGCCTGTCATACGCGGCGAATGGATCCGCCGCACCACCAGAGTAGACCACGCCGCCATGTGGCAGCGACGAAGCAGCGTCATGCTAGGCCAGCAACCATTTTCCACCACAGCGCCAGAGGATACATTGATCCATTTATGCGTTCATCAGGCTATTAACCATCAATTCCAAACGCCTGCCTTACGCAACTTGCTGGATATCCATTTGCTCGCCGTTTCTGGTGCGCTCAACTGGTCGCTCGTCGCTGAACGGGCACAAGCCTGGCGCTTGAAAACGGTCGTATGGACGGTACTCGATCTGGCAAGACAGCTCTTTGCCACCCCCGTGCCAGCTATGGTTATACAGGATGTACAACCGCCGCTCCTACAGCAGCAGATCATAAAAAAACTGGCGTTGCAAAAGATCATATTGCGCGCAGAAACGGCTTCCTATAGTTTCAAAAGGTTCTTAATTCAATTTACAATGATTGATCGTCCCGCAGATGCGGTTTACCTGATCTGGCGAAGCATTTATCCTGAAGCAGATTGGCTTAATGCACTTTATCCTGATGAAAGCACTAACATCAAGACGCTCAGGATCAAACATCTCAAGACCTTGTTCACCTCATCACAGGCATAAAGATGTCAACAGTTAGCCACCGGCCCTGAGTACATTTGCTGAATGCCCATTGCATGTTATAATAATATATCTATCCGCTATCAAGTCTCCAAGAGAACTAATTCATGGATATTCGCAGTTATTTCAATATTATTCGAAAATGGCTCTTGCTAATCATCATGTCTTCTATTTTGGCAGGTGTTACTGTCTATTTCTATAGTCGTCAACAGCAGCCAATTTACTCGTCAACAGCCACCGTTTTCATCAATCAAGCACGCTCAACGACTGGACGCGCTGATTACGCTGATATTATGACAAGCGAGCGTGTTGCTCGCACCTATTCCTCCATGCTGCAAGACTGGCCCACACTGGATCAAGCAGCTATCACCTTAGGCTATCCAGGCGGGCTGAAAGAGCTGAGGCGTTCTAATGTCTTGTCTGTCAACGCGAGCACAGTGCGTGACACCCAGCTCGTCCAAGTCACCGTCGAATCCAGTAATTCACAATTGGCGGCCCAGCTAGCGAACATTCTGCCTGAAGTATTCATGCAGATGAACCGCACCCGACAACAGCAGCGCTTTGCTGATACTTATCAGGAAGTACAGTCTGAACTAGCCAAGGCAGAAAACGACCTCGAGAAAACGGAAATCACCATTGATCAATTGGCTGATACCCCGGAGAATCGCAACGAACGAGACCGTCTGGAAAGACTGGCTACTCGTTACCAGACCACCTACAACAATCTGAGCAAAAGCCTCGAAGACCTGCGGCTGGCTGAAGCACAAACCAGCGACAATATTGTATTGACCACGCCTGCACAGCCATCCAGCACTCCGATCCGCCCGCGCGTCATCAACAATAGCGTTTTGGCGTTGGTGCTGGGCGCATTACTGGGATTAGCAATAGCCTTTTTGATCGAGTACCTTGACGATACCGTCAAAACACCTGATCAGATTCGCGACTTTACCGGCCTCCCCACGCTGGGCACAGTTGTACTCCTCACAGGCGATTCACCCAATGAGCGTCTGGTTGCCAGGCTCGCACCAAAATCACTCGGCGCCGAAGCTTATCGCGTACTGCGTACCAATCTGCAATTTTCATCGCTTGACAAAACGCTTACTACTTTGGCTTGCACCAGCGCCCAACCCGGCGAAGGTAAAAGTACCACAATCGCCAATCTGGCCGTGGTCATGGCACAAGCTGACAAACGCGTCATTCTGATAGATGCCGACCTGCGTCGCCCATCTATTCATCGTCTTTTGAAGCTGCCCAACAGCGTGGGCCTCAGCACGGCTTTGTTAGACAAAGTACGGAGTCCCGAAGTCTACTTGCAGGACACCGATGTTCCCAACCTGCGCGTGATGACGACCGGGCCAATTCCGCCCAACCCGGCGGAAATGCTCAACTCTGCGCGCATGCACGAAATGATCGAATTCTTGAAGTCACAGGCCGACATCGTGCTGTTTGACACCCCCCCCGTTCTCGCCGTAGCCGACACTTCGATCTTGGCAAGTCAAGTAGATGGAACCTTGTTGGTTGTCTGGACGGGCAAGACGCGCGCCGACCTGCTCGTGCAGGCTTCAGAACGCCTGCAAAGCGTAGGCGGGATGCAGTTGGGCGTTGTGTTGAACAAACTCGCACAACGCAAAAGTGGCTACTACTACAACACCTACTACTACTACGCCAGCCGCTACGAAAACGAAGAAGACAAAAAGTCCAATCGGGGCTTCCGTCCTCGTCGCCGCAAAAACCGGCCTTCGACCTCCAAGTCACAATCGGCAGTTTAATCTGCATCTTGTTGCACTATGGATAGGTTTGCATCGCCTCAAAGGCCAGCATGGTTTCATACTGGCCTTTTGTTTATCCTTATACTAACCCTCTTACTAAACGGCTTTCTGCCTGTCTGGCTACCGCCGATTACAATTGCCCTGCTGGTAATGCTTTTCATCACGCGTGGCCTGCGACGGCGTTCCTTCACTGGTGCAACACCTGCTGATTGGCCGCTCTTACTACTGCTATTGTTTTTGCCCCTGGGGATACTGATCAGCCCGCAGCGCGCGCTCACCCTTGACCGCAGCTATGCGCTGGTAGCCGCTGCGGCTTTATTCTGGCTAATTGCCGCCCAGCGCAATCAGCCCTGGCTGCGCCACAGCGGTTGGCTGCTGCTACTGGCTGGCGCGGGTCTGGCGCTGGCTGTCCTTGCTTTCACCACCTTTCCGGGCCAATTGCCTCTGGTGGGGCTTGATATATCTGTACTGCAAGCTAGGTCAACTACGTTGTTGGTGCGTCCGGGGCGTTTCAATCCTAATCTAAGCGGCAGCCTGGTTGCGCTATCGTTGGTTCCCGCGCTGGTCTTCACTGTTTACGGCGTCAATCGGCTTCAACGGCTGCTGGCGCTGTTGCTCAGCCTGCTTTTGGCTTTGTTGCTCTATTTGTCACAATCGCGCGGCGCTCAGCTTGGTGTTCTCATCAGCATTCCCCTGCTCATTATGTTGGTAAATCGTCGCTGGCTATGGTTATGGCTTCCTCTCGGTGTCCTAATTTTAGTCGCCGCACTCATTTTCCATGACACCTTGGCGACACTGCTGTTTACTGGCAACAATGTCTTTTCCATGTTGTCTGGGCGACAGGAACTCTGGAGCCGAGCGTTTTATCTTATTCAAGACTTTCCCCTTACCGGTGTCGGAATGGGCGCTCCAGAAGCAGTCATCAACACCCTTTACCCCACGCTGATTATCAGCCGCGACATGAACTGGGGGCACGTTCACAACGCATATCTGCAAATGGCTGCCGAAATGGGCATCTTTGGCTTAGTCGCGTGGCTGGCCTGGCTGTTCAGTGTAGGCGCAGCCGGTATCAAACGAGCGGCAAGCAACATCGCAGACGTGCAGCGCAGTCTGGCGCTGGCGCTGACCGGCAGCTGGCTGGTCTTTGTCGTCCACGGCTTTGTAGACGTGCCGCTGGCCAGCCCGAAACTGATGGTACTGTTCTTTGGTCTGATGGGCCTGCTGATGGCTGTGACGGCCAGCGATAGGGTGTCAGACCGCCGCGGCGACGCCTGACAAGCAAGCGCAACGAAAAAGAGCTTGCTTTGCAATGCAAAGCAAGCTCTTTTCAGTTCCAGGTCACGCCTGGGCTGCACGCCTTATCAAGTACACCCACTGATCCCATCCGACGCATAACCGCAGGCCGCGCAAAACTCCGTACTGCCAACCATCATCAGAGTTCCCGTCCGTCCACAGAGCGGGCATACGGGTGGTAACAGATCAGTGACGGCTGCCGGTACGGGCAAGGTCAGCCCGTCGGAGACAACCAATGGATGAATTGCTGTGAGGCTTGCAGCTTTAGCCAATTTCAATCAATTCCTCGTTAAGCGTAACGCTCTTACCAGCCAGCGCATTCAGCTTGATCACCTTGCCAGAGCGCGGCGCCAGAATTTCATTCTCCATCTTCATCGCTTCCAGCATGATAATCGGTTGTCCGGCCTCCACAAGGTCACCCGACTGCACCAGCACATGCGTGATCAAACCCGGAATAGGCGCTTTCACACGGCCATCCGCGCTGACAGGCCGCGCCACCGCTGCCTGCCGGTCATGCACATCCACCTGGTGCATCCCGTCGTAGGCCTTGATCCAGCGCAACGCCGGGTCAATCGCCACCTCATACGGACGTCCATCAACGATCAACCAGTCCACTTCTTCTGATTCCGTAATCGCTGGAACGGTTACTTGAATCGTTTCACCGTTGCACACCACCGGCGTTGATTGCGCCGCGCTGCCCGGAGCTATGACATCAATCTCAAATTCCTTACCGTCAATCGTTACGTTTACTTTGATCATGTCAAGCTCCTTGATTAGCCCGGCAACTGGCGGCTGGCACGATGCCATCCCTGTTGAAAACGTTGCGGCAAGGTAGTTGCCCGCCCCTGCGTGCGCGTAGCATACGCCATCGCCACAGCAATCGCCAGATCACGCAGCATCTCATCCGACGTATCGGGGTTGCCATTCAACAAAGGCCGCCGCATGAATTCGGTAGTATATGTTCCATCCAGAAAATCCGGTTCCGCCATAATCCGCTGGAACAACGGCAAGTTCGTGCGCACACCGGTAATCACAAAGTCTTGCAAACAGCGTGTCATGCGCAGCACAGCGGCTTCGCGGTCTTCGCCCCAAACCACCAATTTCGCCAGCATCGGATCATAGCGCACCGGCACAGGGCAGCCGCTGTAGCCATACGTGTCCACGCGCACGCGCGGGCCAGCAGGCAGGCGAAAACGCTCCAACAGGCCGGGGCTGGGCATAAAGTGGTTCCACGGATCTTCAGCGTTGATACGGCACTGAATGGCGGCCCCGCGCAGGCGCACTTCGTCCTGCGTGATGCCCAGCCGCTTGCCCGCGGCAATTTCGATCTGCTCGCGCACCAGGTCGCGCCGCGTGACCATTTCGGTCACAGGATGTTCCACGGTGATGCGCGCCTTGATCTCGGTAAAGTAGAAATTGCCGTTGTTATCCAGCAGGAATTCCACCGTCACCGCATTGCTGCAATCAAACAACCGAGCCAGCTGCAAGGCGGTGTCATGCAGGCGGGAACGCAACGACTGCGTCAGGCCGGGTGCAGGCGATTCCGTCAACAGCTTTTGATTGTTGCGCTGAATCGAGCCATCACGCTCACCCAGATGCACCATATTGCCGAAGTTGTCGGCCAGGATTTGCACATCCACATAGTTGGCGGGCAGGATCGCGCGTTCCAGATACAAATTATCATTGCCATACACCATGCGCGCTTCGTTGCCCGCCTGCTGCACCGCTTGATCCAGCATGCTCGGATCGCGCACCAGCCGCGTGGCACGCCCGCGACCGCCGCTGCACGCCTTGGTCAAGAGGGGAAAGCCCAGCTTCTCGGCCTCAGCGCGGTAAACTTCCTGCTCATGCGGGCGAAAGATCGCGGCAGAATGTTTAGGCGTAGCAAAGCCCGCGGCTTCTGCAGCTTCCAGCAAGACAATCTTCTGGCGCAGCTTGGCAATGGTCGTGCTGGAAGGGCCGATAAAGACAATCCCAGCCTGCTCGCAGGCATGAACAAACTCAGCTTCCTCTGACAAGAACCCATAGCCAGGATGAATAGCTTCTGCGCCGGTTTCCTGAGCGATTTTAATGATCTGCTCCCCATCCATGTACCCGCGTGGGGTGCGCAATTCAACGCATTCATCCGCCAGGCGAACGTGCAGCGAATCGCGGTCTGTGGGGTCGAACAGCGCCACCGTCTCGATGCCCATATCGCGGCATTCGCGCACGATACGCACGGCAATCTCGCCACGATTGGCGATCAGGATTTTTTTGAACATTAGTTGCCTCATCTGGGAAAGCAGACAGGTAAACAAGTAGACAGGTAGACATGTACACAAGGGGTAGGAAGCCGTCTTACTGACGTCTCTGCTTTTCCTTGCCTACCCGCCTACTTCTTCCTTGTCTACGTGTGTACTTTTTCCTTGTCTACTTGTTTACCGCCATTATGCCGGCGAAAGGCCGTGCTTCTTGGGTGCATGGCGCTCGCGCTTCAGCAGGCTTACTTCCAACGCACGGATCAACACGCGGCGACTGTCGCGCGGCTCGATCACATCGTCAATCAGGCCGCGGGACGCAGCGACATACGGATTATTAAACTTCTCTTCGTAGTCGTTCACCAACTCAACGCGCTTGGCTTCAGGATCGGCAGCCGCGCCTACTTCCTTGCGGAAGAGGATATTCACCGCGCCGGCCGCACCCATCACAGCAATTTCAGCGTTGGGCCAGGCATAAATCAAGTCGCCACGCAGCCCCTTGCTACTCATCACGCAATAGGCCCCGCCGTAGCTCTTGCGCAGGATGATCATCAGCTTCGGCACGGTGGCCTCGCTGTAAGCATAAATCATACGCGCACCGTTGCGGATGATGCCGCTATATTCCTGCGATGTGCCGGGCAGGAAGCCGGGCACATCTTGCAGCGTCACAATCGGGATGTTGAATGCGTCGCAAGTGCGAATAAAATGGGCCGCCTTGATGGAAGCCTTGATGTCAATACAACCGGCCAGCACGCGCGGCTGGTTCGCCACGATGCCCACCACGTAACCGTTCAGGCGCGCGAACCCCACTACCATGTTCTCCGCCCATAGCGCATGTACCTCGAAGAAGCGCCCATCGTCGAAAATGCTGCTGATAACCTGACGCACATCGTATGGGCGATACGGGTCGGTTGGCACAATCTCTTCCAGCTCCGGGCAGCGGCGCTGCGGATCGTCCAGCGGCGGCACATAGGGCGGATCGTCCTGGTTGTTGGAGGGTAGATAACTGAGCAATTCACGCACCAGTGCCAGACATTCCTGGTCATTCGGTGACAGGAAGTGGCTGACACCGCTTTCACGGCTGTGTACCAGCCCGCCACCCAGTTGCTCCTGGCTCACGTCCTCTTGCATCACCGCACGCACCACATCCGGGCCAGTGATGAACATATAGCTATTTTCCGTCATGAAGACGAAATCGGTCAGCGCAGGCGAGTACACCGCGCCGCCCGCACATGGCCCCATAATCACTGACAGCTGCGGGATAACCCCCGACGATTCGCAGTTGGCATCGAACAATCGCGCATAGCCGCCCAGACTGTCCACGCCTTCCTGGATGCGCGCGCCACCCGAATCGTTGATGGCAATAAACGGCGCGCCATAGGCCAGCGCCATGCGCATCGCCTTGACGATCTTGTTGGCGTGCATCTCGCCCAGCGAGCCGCCCATCACGTTGGCATCCTGCGAGGCAACAAAGACGTGACGGCCATTGACCTGACCGAAGCCGGTAATTACGCCGTCACCATAGCGCGAGCTTTTACCGCCCATATAATTTTCGAAGCGCGGCAGCACGAGCGTGTCAATTTCACTGAACGTGCCCGGATCGAACAACAACTCAATGCGTTCGCGCGCGGTCAAGCGGCCCTTGCGATGTTGCGTTTCCGCATCCTTGACTGTACCAGCAGCCAATTGTTTGCGTTCCCGTAACTTCTGAATATAAGTTTCCATCTCGGCTGTCAAGTGATAATCCTCCTGTCTGAATACAGTACCCAAGTAAACAAGTACACAGGCAGGATAGGCAGGGCAGTAACCAGAAACTTACCCACCTGCCACCTGCTACTACTTGCTACCTGCTATGTGTCAACTTCCACATGCAGCGCGGCCAGCGTCAGGACGAATCGCCCATGATAGCGCCACCAGCCGCGCAGGCTCCAGGGTCGAGCCACCACGGACTGACTGGTACGCCGCTGCGCTTCCGGCAGCAAATCCGCATCCATCTGGAGCAGCATCAGCATCCAGCCACCGGCGGCCGCGCTGGAGGTTGCCGGCAGACAACTGATACGCCGCGTGTCCACCACCAACCCCAGGTGCAGCGCCTTCAGCACGGCTTCCTTGGCGCTCCAAATCGCTGTCGCCAGCAGGGCTTGCTCTTCCTGGGGCGTTTCCGCCAACCGGCCCAATTCCTTGGCTGTAAAATAAGCCTGTGCGAAGCCCGCGGAGCGAGCTTCAATCTGCTCAATATCTACGCCCACCTGCACCTCGCCACTGGCGGGAAAGCCGTTGAGCAGGGCATGGGTAGCGGCGCGCTCACTGCCATCCGCAGCCGCGTACAGCGCGCAAAGTGCTGTATCATCGCTGTGGCTGATGGATAGGCTGACCGGCAGGCGCATTCCGCTTACCACCGGCACTGGCTGATCGGGTTTCAGCTCGGCATTGCCCAGCAACGACGCCCCGCTGATCCAGCGCGCGCCCGTGGGCAAATCCATCGGAACGGCTTCAGCATCGAACACCACCACCGGCGCGCCGCCCGGTTCACGGGCAATTACCAGGGCATCCAGCGGCGCGCGCTGGCCGGTTTCCTGTTCCAGATATTGCTGTACCAGTTGTTTGGCCGTCCAGCGGCCCAGAAGCCATTCACGTTGTCGTTTCTCGGTGCGAAACAAAGCCACTCGCTGCTGCTCGGCTGCACCCAGCATCTCCTGCGGCCACACGCCGCGGGCCAGATCAGGGTGTTGCATCGCCGTTTGCAGCAGCCAGTGGATCATGAGTGAAGGTAGAGTGGGAAAAAGACAGACTGGTAGATTGGTAGACTGGTTAGAGAAACATCTACCAGTCTACCAATCTGCCAATCCACCAAGTTATGCTGGTCTGCCGACCGTGCTATAGCCGCGCAGCGTCACGAAGACGTTACCGGCATCATCCAGCACCTGACAGTCGAAGGTGTCGCCATCATCCGTGGTTTCTACCACAGCGGTCAGGCGACGGCCATCGGCTTCAGCAGGCTGCCGATACGCTGTCACAGCGACGAAGCCCAGCGGAAACGCCATGGCGCCATGCGTCTTGACGTGCCACAAGGCCGCGGCCTGGAAGCACAGTTCCACCAGTCGCGGGGCCATCAGCGACTCGACATCGGCAGGCTCGGTGTTCGGGCCGAGGTTGTCAGCCATCAGCGCCACACACTGGTTGCCAGCCACGCCCGCGCGCTCGATCACCTGATACGCGGGGCCGTGGAAGAAGCTCTGATAAATTTCAGCCGCGGTGATCGGCAAGCTGGCCGCGTCCGGGCGCTGGAAATCCTCGCTGGGCTTCTCCGCCGGAGCGGTAGTCAACCGCACATCCGCGATAAAGTGTTCCTTCACCTGCACCGGCAAGCCTTCCTTGGCCGGTTTGGTCATCGAGCGCAGCGTAGCGTGGGCAATCAGGTCGCCGTTCGCGGACGGGCTGATCGTGGCACTCAGATAGAGGGTGCGCGGCTCCATGCGGAAGGACTTGAACGCGCCCATCATCTGCTCGTTTTCCACAGCCGCCACACGGTAGCCGGGAGCCAGCACCGTCGCCAACTCGGCCAACGCCTCGGTAGCCATTACGCCAGGCAGCCAGGGCGTGCCAGCGTCTGGTGCATGGTCGAACAGGAAAGGCTGGACACGCGGATCAAGGGTGGTTTCCGCCTCGATCCCGCCGTACAGCTTCACCGCCTTGACCTCGCCCACCATCAGCAGCTCAGGTCGGCGGGCGGCCAGCGCCGCGTTGATTTTGTCCACATCGGCGCCGCCGGTCACATCTTTCTCCGACAGCCACGCGCCCAACCGTCCCGCCACCACGATCTCGCCCTTGGTACCACCGTAGGTCAGCTCACGACGGATCGTCGGCACGCCGCTTTCCGGTGGCAGCATATCCACACCGAGCGATTCGAGAATTTGCTGCACCGAGCCGCGCGAGGCCATGCCGATCTGCCCCCAGGCTGTCCAGTCAATGGCGATGCCGCGCGTTTCCGGTCGCCAGGTGCGCATACTGCTGCTGATCTTGCACAGCAAGTCGTTGGCCGAAGAGTAGTCGCTCTGACCGTTGTTGCCAAAACGTCCGGCCACCGAGCTGAAGCTGACGGTTGCGCCGATAGGCATGCCTTTGGCTGCCTTGAGCAAGCCAAAGAAGCCGTCGGCTTTCACATCGAAAACCAGGGCAAACTGGTGTGGCTCCTTGTTGGGCAGGACGCGGTCAATCAGCAGGCCGCCGGCGTGCAGCAGCACGTCAATCTTGCCGTAACGCTGACGGATGTCGTCCACCACCGCGGCCAGCTTGTCGCCATCGCGCAGGTCCAGGCTGAAGTAATGGGCCACGCCGCCCGCCGCTTCCACGGCCTCCACCGCGCGCAGCGCGGCTTCGTTGCGTTCGATGCCCATCATCTTGTCATCAATTTGCTTGGGCGTGACCTTCTCACCGGAGGCTTTGGCTTCGGCGATCAGGGCGTTTTTCAGCACATCACGACCCTGGCGGAATAACTGCACGTATTTGTCGTCACGTTCGGGGCAGGCCACCAGGTCCAGCAGGTAGAACACGCCACCACTGGCAACGGCCAAGTCGGTCGTGATCGCGCTGGTGATGCCGCCGGCCGCGCCGGTGACGACGAAAACGGTATTCTTGTCGAGCGTCATGCCCGGCTGACCGTCGCGAGCCGGTTTTTCCACCAGCGTCACGGTGTAGCGCAGGCCGTCGCGATAGCCTACTTCCACGATGCCCGGATCGGACAGCGTTTCAGCGATCAAGGTGTCTGCGGGTTCCGCAGTCTTGCGGCTAGGCTCAAAGTCCACCGCCTTGACCACGATGCCGCGGCCTTCGTCGCGCATGGATTGTTCCATGTTATAGGCTTTGGTGAAGCCCACCACCGCGCCGCCCATCGGCGCGCTCGCGCCCGTGGGGCCGTAGCCATGCAGGCCGCCCAGCCGCGTGGCCGAAACCAGGAAGCTGTTGGGGCCGCGTACCGAGTCGTAGAGGGCACGCATGGCCGTGTAGAGGTTCTTGACACGGATGCGATTATTCTCGCGCCACTCGTCAAGGGTCATCTCCTCCAGCGCAGCTTCCACGTCCAGCGCGGGCAGCCAGTACACGCCCTGAATGGGGCCATCAACCAACCAGGCTTTTAGCTGGGCATCGAGTGCGTCGGTGGCAACACCGGGTTCCAGGGTCAGGACGGTGGCGCCCAGTTTCTCCAGCCGGTTGACTAGCGACTTACCAACGCCGCCCCGATCCAACATCACGACCACGCGGCTAGCGCCGTCGAGCGTCACACCAGTGGGCTTGCACAGATCGAGTGCAGGGCGCAGGCTTGGCTGCGGCACACGCCGCGGCATCTTGTCTGCGTCTTCCAGCGTGCCGATGGTCTTGACGTATGTCGGAGTGACAGGCTGGCTAGCTGGCTGGGCAACCGGTGCTGCAACGGCGGTTACCGGCGACTGGGTAGTGCTGACCGGCTGACTGGCTGCCAAATCCGGTCGCATCGTATACACAAAGCCGATCACACTTTGCAGCGTCGGGTAATCGCGCAGGCTCAAGTTCTCCTGCACGGGGATGCCGAAAGCCTCGCGCACCGCCATGAAGGTTTCCGCCTGCTTCACCGTGTCCACACCCAGGTCAGCTTCCAGGTCCAGGTCGAGTTCCAGCATATCCTCAGGATAGCCGGTCTTTTCGGCCACGATCCCCAGCACCGTGGCGGTCACGCCATCACTGACAGGTGCAGCAGCAACGATCGGCGCTGCAACGACGGCGGCCGGCGACTGGGTAGTGCTAACCGGCTGACTGGCGGTCAAATCCGGTCGCATCGTGTACACAAAGCCGATCACACTTTGCAGCGTCGGGTAATCGCGCAGGCTGATGCCTTCTTGCTGTGGGATGCCGAAAGCCTCGCGCACCGCCTGGAAGGTTTCCGCCTGCTTCACCGTGTCCACACCCAGATCAGCTTCCAGGTCGAGGTCAAGATCGAGCATGTCTTGTGGATAGCCGGTCTTCTCGGCCACAATCCCCAGCACCGTGGCGGTCACGCCGTCACTGGCAGGTGCAGCAGCAGCGACCG
>JBAQWV010000055.1:0-5726 GCA_049299095.1 Anaerolineae bacterium
ATCCCGTGGAGCTGGCAGTGCTGATGGTGCCAGCCGCCATGTGCCCCGGTGTACTGGAAGCCTGTGGCCAGCGCGGCATCAAGGCCGCCATCGTCATCTCCGGCGGGTTTCGCGAGGTAGGAACCGAAGGCGCGGCGTTGGAGCAGGAATTGCTTGCCATTGCACACCGCCACAACATGCGCATCATCGGCCCGAACTGCGTCGGCACACTCGACGCCCATACCGGCCTGAACAGCACCTTTATCCGCACCATGCCCAAGCCCGGCCCCATCGCCTTTGTCAGCCAGTCGGGCGCGATTTGTGGCGGCATTCTGGAATGGACCGCGGGCAAGGGTATCGGTTTCAGCCGTTTTGCCACGCTAGGCAACGCCGCAGACGTGACCGAAACGGACCTGCTGGAAGAGCTGGCCGACGATCCCCACACGCGCGTGATCGTCGCTTACATCGAGGCAATCCGCGACGGTCAACGCTTCATCGAGGTGGCCCGCCGTGTCACCCGCACCAAGCCAATCCTCGTCATCAAGGCCGGGCGCACTGCCGCAGGTACGCGTGCCGTCTCCTCCCACACAGGCAGTCTGGCGGGCGCAATGGCCGCGTACGATGCCGCTTTTCGACAGGCCGGCGTGATCCCCGTGGATACCGTCGAGGAATTGTTCAACAATGCGCTGGCGCTGGCCTATGGCCCCTTGCCGCGCGGGCCGCGCGTGGCTGTAATCACCAACGCGGGCGGGCCGGCCAGCCTGGCCGCCGATGCCTTGGAGCTGGCTGGGTTGCACATGCCCCCCACACCCGCGGCAACACGCACGACCCTGGCGCAGTTCACCCACCCTGAAGCTCAGCTCGCCAATCCGGTGGACATGCTCGGCGGCGCGGAACCCGCGCAGTACGCGCAGGCAGTGGCCGCGCTACTGGCCGACGACACCATTGACGCGGTGCTACCGATCCTTGTGCCGCAGGCGCTGGTCAACCCAGTGGCCGTGGCCGAAGCCATTTGCGCCGCGGCCGATGCAACACAGCCGCGCCGCAAGCCGCTGGTGGCCTGTTTCATGGGCGACGAGGTGGTGCAGGAACCGATCCGCGTGCTGAATGCGCACAACATCGCCGCCTTCATCTTCCCGGAGCAGGCCGCACGCGCGCTGGGCGCGCTGTGGCACTATGCCGCCGGCGCAGGCAACGATACGGTTGGGCAGAGTGCAGCAGAGGCCACGGAAGCCACTCAGCTCACTACTTACACATTACCCCCAGCCTCTCACGGCTTGCTGGGTGAGGCGGAGGCGCGGCCCGTGCTGGCCGCGTATGGTATTCCGCAGCCGCGGGCCGTGTTGGCACGCACAGCCGATGAAGCCGCGCAACTGGCTGCCGAAATTGGCTTTCCGGTCGCGCTCAAGATCGTTTCCCCCGACATCTTTCACAAGTCAGAGGTGGGGGGTGTGGTGCTGGGGGTGGCAGATGCCGCAGCGGTGCGGACTGCGTTCACAGAGATGCTCGCACGCGTGCGCACGCACCAGCCGGCCGCGACCATTGAGGGGGCACTGATCAGCCAGATGGCGCCAGCCGGGCATGAATTGATCGTGGGGATGCGCCGCGACGCGCAGTTTGGCCCACTGGTGATGGCCGGCCTGGGAGGCATCTACGTGGAGCTGTTAGCAGACGTGGGCTTTCGCGTGGCGCCATTCAGCCGCGCCGAAGCCGCCGCGTTGCTCGATGAAACGCACGCAGGCAAGCTCCTGCGCGGCGTGCGCGGCCAGCCAGCCGCGGATGTGGACGTGGTGGTGGAGGTGATCGAGCGCGTGGCGCGGTTGGCGCTGACGCAGCCGCGCCTACAGGAAATTGACATCAATCCGCTGATCGTCTATCCTGCGGGGCAAGGCGCGCTGGCTGTGGATGTGCGTATGGTGGTCAGCGAGCCGTAACCTGTGAACGAGGCGATTTTGTGATTACAGTTGAACAAATGGAAGCTGCTTTGCACAGGCCGCTGCCCGGCATTGAGGCAATGCGGCGCATGGCCCCCCTGACGCGTGCGTTGTATCCACCGGAGGATGGCTTGCGTCCGCGGGCGGGCGCGGTGCTGGTGCTGTTATATCCCGGCGACCCCACAGGCGAACTGTACCTGGTGCTGACGCGACGCACCGATACGCTGGGCACGCATCGCGGCCAGATCAGCTTCCCCGGCGGCAGCGTAGACCCCGATGATCTGTCCACCGCACATACGGCCGTGCGCGAGGCGTGCGAGGAGATTGGCGTCTGCGAAGCGGGGCTGCACCTGCTGGGCGATCTGACCCCGCTATACATTCCCCCCAGCAATTTCTGTGTGTCGCCGCATGTCGCTTATGTGTCACAGCGTCCGGCGTTTAGGCCACAGCCGGACGAGGTGGCGGAGTTGATCGAGGTACCACTTCGGCACTTTCTCGATCCCAGCATTGTAGGCTATGAACAACGTACGGTGCTGGATAAAACGATCAACGTACCCTATTTTCGCGTGGGGACGCATCAAGTGTGGGGCGCGACGGCGATGATCCTGTCGGAACTCGCCGCGGTGGCTGCCAGTGCAGCGTGAGCGTTATTGCTGCGCCAGCAGATAGCGAATCGCCTCGTCGAAAACCGTGTCGTAGCGTCGGTAGTCTTCGGCGTTGTCCAGGGTGATCTGCACCCATTCGCGCATCCGGCGGCGGCCCATCGGCTGAAAGGGCGTGACCGCGGGATCACTCGCCAGCAGGTGCTGAACCGTCGTTTCTGGCAGTTTCAAGCCCACGCCGTTTTCGTACAACGAAATGCACAGTTTCGCGCCCACGTAGTACGCAGGATAGCCAAACATCTTGCCCGCCCGCACCGCGGGATGCCCCAGCAGCATATCGTCAAGCACGGCTTTTTGCGCCGGATCATGGTTTGCCATCGTTGCTCCTTTTGTTAACCACCGAGACACTCAGCAGATCACCTGCAAGCGTGGCTTAACCCTTTCTTGGTACTCTGGTAGTGAAAGCTTTTTACCCTGCACAGACACGAAGCTGTAATTCTTCGTGTCTGTGCAATCTGGTGGCTACGGTTTCTGCATTGCCTGCGGCAGCAGCGCAAAATAATGAATGACCGTTTCGATGCCGCGGTAGAAACAGTCCAGTGCCAGCTTTTCGTTCGGCGCGTGTGCGTTGTCATCCGGCAGGCCAAAGCCCATCATCACCACCGGCGCACCCAGAATGTCCTGGAACTCGGCCACAATCGGCAGCGTGCCGCCGGTGCGCATGTACACCGGCCGCGCGCCGAAGCCTGCTTCGTACGCGCCCGCGGCCGCCTGAATGGCTGGATGGTGCAGGTCTACCAATGACCAGCGCGCCAGGCCCAGCGTGCGCACCGTTACCTTAACCGTGTCGGGAGCCAGCGATTTGACGTAACGCTCAAAGAGCGTGGCGATTTCCTGTGGGTCCTGGTTCGGTACCAGGCGCATACTGACCTTGGCTGCGGCGCGCGCTGGAATCACCGTCTTTTTGCCTTCGCCGGTAAAGCCGCCCGGCATCCCGTGAATATCCAGCGTGGGGCGCACGCTCAGTCGCTCGGCCGCGGTGAAACCGGCTTCGCCTGCCACCGCGGGCACGCCCGTCAGCGCCTTCATGGATGCGTCGGTCACGGGCAACTGCGCCAGCAGCCGCTTTTCCTCGGCATCTACCGGCAGCACGCGGTCATAAAAGCCGGGGATCAGGATGCGCCGCGTGTCGGCGTCCTGCAACTGCGCCAGGATGCGCACCAGCACGTTGAAGGGGTTGTCTACCTCGCCGCCAAAGCCGCCCGAATGCAGGTCGGTGGCTGGGCCTTGCACCTCGATCTGCATGTAGGCCATGCCGCGCGTGCCGTGGTTGATTAACGGCTGCTCTGGCGACAGGATGTTCGAGTCGCAGATCAGCACGGCATCGCTGGCCAGCATGGCTTTGTTGGCGTCCGTCCAGGGCGCAAGGTTGGGGCTGGAGATTTCCTCTTCGCCTTCGATCATCAGCTTGACGTTGAGGGGCAGGCGGCCTTCGGTGCGCAGATACGCATCTATCGCGGCCAGCACCAGATACACCTGACCCTTGTCGTCGGACGAACCGCGCGCAAAGAGATCGCCGCCGCGCACGGTCGGTTCAAAGGGCGGCGACAGCCACTCTTCCACCGGGTCCACCGGCTGCACGTCGTAATGGCCGTAGAAGAGCAAGGTGGGTGCATCTGGCCCAGCCCCCAGCCATTGGCCGTAGACCACTGGCGCGCCTGCGGTCGGCATCACCGCCACCTGCTCCAGACCGATGGTGGTCATCCAGTCAGCCAACCACTGCGCGGCCGCGTCAATCGCGGGGCGCGCTTCTGGCAGCGTGCTGATGCTGGGAATGCGCAAGAAATCGCCCAGCCGCTGCAGATGGGCCTCGTGTTGGGTGCGGCTATAACCAATTGCTTGATCAGTCATGGAAAAAGTCCTTGTCTTGGGGAACTTTAGTTGTTTTGCGCTGGCGGCACGGCAAAAACTGCCCGACCAGCGTTGCTATCCGCAGTATAGCACGCTCAAAACGGCAAGGCAAGCGGCTTTTTTGGCAAGCAGCGCGGCATCCCATACAATAAGCACCAACTGAGCCACAGGAGGAACTGTATGACCGTATCAACTTTGCCAACCCGCCTGCAAGCCATTGTGGATGAATTTGCCAGCGCCGAGGGCCGCGAAAAGCTGGATTTGCTGCTCGATTTTGCTCAAAGCCTGCCCCCGCTGCCGGAACGCTGGGTTGGGCACACAGAGATGGATCAGGTACATGAATGTATGTCGCCGGTGTTCGTGGCAGCGGAGCACCATGCGGGCCGTATGGAATTCTACTTCGACGTGCCGCCGGAAGCGCCGACCGTGCGCGGCTATGCGGCACTGATGGCTGAGGGATTGAACGGCTCCACGCCAGACGAAGTTTTGGGCGTGCCCGCCGATTTTTTCAACGCGATGGGCTTGCAGCAGGTGATCAGCCTGCAACGGATGAAAGGTATCAGCGCGATCCTGGCCCACATGAAGCGCCTGACGTTGCAGATGACCGAGCAGAAATGAAGTATCTGGTGAATTGGCGTAACACGCTTACCAATCGCTTTTTAGCCCGCCCCTTCAACAGCTTGAACGCCGAACAACTCGCTGAGCGGCTGGCCTTGTCGGGCCGCAAGCTGGAGCGTACATTGACTTCTGCGGCAGATACGCCCGCCAATCGCCGCTTGGTTAGTCACATAGTCGGCATCGAACGCTGGGGACAAAGCCGGCTGCGCGTGGCACTCGGTGCGCCGCTGGTGCGCGATGAATACGACAGCTATCGCCCTCCGCGTGACGCGGATTGGCCCGCGCTGCAAGCCGCGTTTGCCGCGACCCGCGACGAAACCGTGGCGCTGACGCGCCAACTGGCCGCGCCGTTGACACAAGAAGTCGCAGTGCTGCACAATCAGTTCGGCCCGTTGCGCCTGCGCGCCTGGCTGCGCTATCTCGACATGCACGCAAGCTGGGAGGCGAAGAAGCTGCGCTGATCACAACGATCAACTGAGGGCATTCCATAACTTTCTTGTCCAAGCGGTGCCGAGGACTTTGACGTAGCGGCGCACTATGACGAGCAGCAAAGCATAAGGTGAGAATAGAAAACGGCCCCCTGCATGGTGCAGGAGGCCGTTTCATTTACCGACTACTCACACGTCGCTGGTCACTGCTTGCGGCGCACGGCATACGCTGCGCCGAGAGCAAGGGTGACCAC
>JBAQWV010000056.1:0-4342 GCA_049299095.1 Anaerolineae bacterium
GCATAGGTCTGCTCATAGGCGGCCCACAGGGTGGCCGCGGCCGCCGTCCAGGTGAAACGGGCGGCCTGGGCGAAACCGGCGGTGCGCAGCTTGGCGCGCAAGGTGTGATCTTCCAACAGCCGTTGCAAGGCTCTTGCCAGCGCGGTTTCATCGTCCGCGGCTACCAGCAGCGCGGCATTGCCCGCAGCCTCAGGTAGCGATGAATTATTGGCACATACCACCGGTGTGCCGCAGGCCAGCGCCTCGACTACGGGGATGCCAAACCCTTCATACCACGAAGGGAAAGCAAACGTTGCAGCCGCACTGTACAGCGCCGGCAGGTCGGCGTCGTCCACGAAACCGGTGAAAACGATGTCGTCGCGGTAGGGGCTGGCCGCAGCGGCTGCGAAAATGCCATCGGCCAGCCAGCCTTTGCCGCCTGCCAGCACCAAGCGATGGGGCAGACCGGTATGCTCGCGCAGGCGCGTCCAGGCGCGGATCAAGCCCGGCCAGTTCTTGCGCGGTTCCAGCGTACCAACACCGAGGATAAACGGCTGTTCACCCAGGCTGTAGCGCGCGCGGACGCGGGCGATGACGGCGGCATCCTGTTGCGGCTGGAAGCGCGGCTCAACGCCGGGATAAACCACCGTGATGCGCGCCGGATCCACGCCGAGCAATTGCACCAGATCGTTGCGCGTGCTGACGCTGTCGGCCAGAATGCGGTCGGCGCGGGCCACCGAACGCGGCACGACGCGGCTCAGATAGCGGCGCAGGCCGGCATCCGCGTGTTCCGGCACGGTCAGAAAACTAAGGTCGTGGACGGTGAGCACGCTGCGGGCACGGCGCAGCGGCGGCAGCACAAAGTCGGACGCGTGGTAGAGATCAGTAGCGCCGCTTAGCCATTCCACCGGCAGGGGTAGTTGCAACCGCTGCCAGGCGATGGTTAGCCAGCGGTTGGGCACGGGCGATACTCGAACCGGCAGCGAGGGCGGCGACTGGATCGGCTGCGGGCCACGACCAAAGACCAGCAACGATACGTTGTGGCCGGTGGCCAGCGGCGCAAGCGCCTGCACCAGGCCACGCGTATGCCTGCCGATGCCAGCTCCTTGATGGACTGCGGGGGTGTAGTCAATGACAATGCGCACGATCGTTGTCGCGGGGCAGGGCTAGTGGATGCCCTTGTAGGTCCAAACGCGGTTTGCGCCGTAGTTCCAGAACAGCACCACGCCAATGGCGATGACTTTAGCCGCCAGATAGGCGGGCGGGTCTTGCCAGAGCCGCGAGAAGACCGGATGCAAGCCAAGTACGATCAGCTCGTTCAGGCCGAGGCCGATCAAGTTGATAATGGTAAACTGTCCAAGCTGAGCGGCGATGGGACGCTCGCGGCTTTCGGGAAATGTCCACAACCGGTTCCAGGTGAAATTGCTGATGACTGCGACGATGAAGCCGCAACCAACTGCCGCGGACAGTGGCAGGCCGATCACCTCGCGCGTGAAGGTCAGCACGCTCAGGTCAACGATCATGCCAATCACGCCGACGATGGCGAACTTAAGGAAACGGCTGATTTCTTTCGGTTTCATGCCGGTAACGGCTGAAGCCTTGTGGATAACTCGATGAGGAATTGACAAGGGTTTTACCAACTCTGACATAGAACTCCAGCTCGCTTGCCAGAATTCGAAAGCGGCTGCCTTGGTAACATTTCCGAATTCTGCCTAACGCGTATTTTTTTTATTGACCGGGCGCGTCGGCGGGCGACGGAGCCAGCACCGCCAGAATACCCAGCAGCAGGGCGGGCAGCAGGTAGATGTGCTGCACCCACAGGTTATCGAAGAGATTATGCATTGTCGCGTGCGTCAATGCACCCAACACGCCTGCGCCTACGGCAACGGCCAGCTTGTCATTTGACCAGGCCGCGCGCCCAGCTTGCCAAAGGCTTGCCAGCCAAAAAACGAGATAGGCCAGCAAACCGACCAAACCCGCCTCGGCGGCGAAGTTCAGGTAGATATTGTGTGCATGGCCCAGCGGATCGTCCCAGTTGCCGATCTGGTAGATCGGGTAGAGCACGCTGTAGTTGCCGGGGCCGATGCCCAGCCACACATGGTCACGCCACATGCCGAGCGCGGCTTGCCAATGGGCCAGCCGTTCAACCACCGAGAAGTTGTCATCGGTGACGACGACCTGGGTGATGTCCATCCAGCCGAAATAGTTTTTTAGATCGGCCAGCCGTTGCACCACCGCCGCGGGCAGCAGGCCCACCGCATTTAAGCCAGCTAGCAGCACCGCAACCACAGCCAGCCCAATCAGTACTCGCATCGCGCTGCGCCGTGCATACACGAGTAGCAGCACCAGCGTCGCCGCGGCAAAAGCCAGCCAAGCCCCTCGGCTCCAACTGACCAGGATGCCCAGCACGATCAGCCCGGCCGCTACGGCTACTGCCTGACGCAGTGCTTGCGGCTGACGGGTTTGCCATGCCCAGATGGTCAGGCTGAGGGCCAGCGGTGCGAGCAGGCCCAGATAGCCCGCGAACGGGTTGGGCTGGCGCAGCGTGCCGTAGGCGCGCATGAAACGCCCCATCAGCACGAACGCCTCCGGGCCGGTCTGCGTCACAAATTGATATACGCCCAGCAAGGCTTGTGAAACGCCGCCCAGCAACAGCGCGCCCAGCAGCCAGCCGACGCGGTGACGCGGTAGCAACGCTATTACCAGCACATACAATGCCAGCACTTCGGCCCATTTGAACAGCTCTGGCAGGCCCTCGCGGTAGGACTGTGCGCCGATCAGGGCCAGCAGCAGCGCGCCCAGCAGAAGCGTCAACGGCCAGCGCAAAGGCGTCTGCGGCAGGATAATTTCACCGGCGACAACGCCGCGGGCGAGCCAGACCGCGCCCACCAGCATCAGCAGCAGGTCGGCTGCGTCCAGGGGGACACCGCCCAGCGGCAAGGGTTGGACGCTGGCCCACGGGATGAGCGCAGCCAGTAGCAGCAAGCCAAGCCAGGGTTGGATCAACACAACGAGGCCCGCGCCCAATGCCAGCAACAGAACCGTGCCGACGGTGACTGGCAAAAGGGCCGCCGACAAGGCAATGACAATGAGCGCCGCTGGAAGTAGAGGGGCAACGGCCAACCATGAAGGGCGGAAAGCGCCGCGCGAACTGGGTGTTGAGCGTACCATAGCGTTAACAGATTACATCTACCACTAAAGAAAGCCTTTGTCAAACATGAGAGTACGCTTACTTTTTGAGATTTAACTGTATCTTTGCGCTGTGGTATAATTTCGCCGTGCCAACTGGCAAGGATATTTTTCATGAGATGAGGAGTGTATGGCTAACAAGAAGAAGGCTAAGACGCCGAATATTCCGCGAACAACGGCTCAACCCTCCACGAGCCAGGTGACCGCGAACTCGGCCAAACCGCGTCAATCTGCGCGGCAGCGTAAGCAACAGCGCAACCTAATCTGGTTGCTGGTGGCTGCGGCACTCTTGACCATCGGTATGGTGGCGTTGATCGTGATCAACAACCGCAGTCAGTCGCAAGTGTCCACCCCGCCAGTGACGAGTTCTCTGCCCGCGGAACTCGTTTCAGGCAAGACCAAAGGCTCCCCCGATGCCAAGGTGGTGGTGACGCAGTTCTCTGATTTTGAATGCCCGGCCTGCAAGAGCTTTGCACTTAGTTCGGAAGCAACGCTGGATGAAGAGTACGTCAAAACCGGCAAGGTGCGCTTTGAGTACAAGCATTACCCGCTGCCACAGCACGAGCCAAGCGCAACCAACGCGGCCAACGCGGCGGAATGTGCCGCGGATCAGGGCAAGTTCTGGGAGATGCACGATTATTTGTTCCAGGAGCAGGGCAAGCAGGGTACCAATACCTTTTCGCAGATTCGTCTTGAAACGATGGCCAAGGAGCTTGGCCTGAATACCAGCAAATTCAATAGCTGTCTGAGCAATCGTACCTTTGCTGCTCAAGTCCAGGCCGATGTCAACGAAGGGCGTAACCTGTTCGTCAACGCGACCCCCACTTTCTTTGTCAATGGGCAGAAGGTAGCGAATCCGTCGTTGGTGGATGTGAAGGCAGCGATTGATGCCGCGCTCGGTCAATAGGAGCTTGTGATGGACGAACGTCGTCCGTGGCTGGAGCGTTTACAGGCATTGCTGATTGCCGCTGGCATCGGCATTGCCGGCTACCTGACTTACATTAAGCTGTTCAAGATCGAACCTTTCTGCGCCGGGCTGGGCAACTGCGAGGCGGTGCAAAGCAGCCCCTACGCCGAGTTGCTGGGTGTGCCGGTGGCCATCTGGGGCCTACTGGGCTATCTGGCTCTGCTTGTGCTGTATCTGGTGAAGCGGTCTGATTGGCAAGGCTTCGGT
>JBAQWV010000057.1:0-5482 GCA_049299095.1 Anaerolineae bacterium
TGTCGGGGTCGTCGCTGTGGACGCACAGGTTGCCGGTGTAGACGCCAGGAGCCAGACCCGTGGCATCGAAGCCGAGGCTGAGTGCGGCGGATGCGGCTGGAGCCAGCACGCCGTTGGCCGGGTTGACGGTCAGCCAGGGGATGTCAGAGGGCAATTGGCAGTTGCCAGCCACTGCCGGCATCCCTTCGATCAGGAAGGGGAAGTCCTGCGGGAAGGCATCCGCACCAGCCGGGCCGGTGTCCTCAACCGGAACCCAGGCGGCCCCATCGAACTGCATGGCGTTGGCGCCGGGCTTGCCAGTCTGGCCGAGGAGGCTGACCGGGGGCGCCCACGGGCCGGAAGCCAGCGTGCCGCCAGTCTGCCAGTCAAGCCAGTACGTGCCAGCAGGCAGGATGGTGTTGACCGTCACCACATCCGCCATGATGGGACGGGTGTTGCCGGTCAGGGCGCTTTGCAGCACGCGGTAGTCGTTGCTCCAGGTGCTGGATGCCAGGCGGTTGGTGGTGGTGTCGCCGAAGACGACGGTGCTGCCAGGCTGGCCGGGCACGCCATCCCAGATGCGCAGGTTGACCGCATTCATCGTGGAGGTGGTGGTCGAGCCGGTCTGGTAGGCGAAGAAGGTGACTGTGGCAACATTCCAGCCGCCTGCAGGGACGGTGAAGTCGTCGGCTACGCGGAAGCCGGAGGAGACTGCGTGACCAAAGCCGAAGGTGCCGAGGAGGGCGTCTTGCAAGGCGCTGGCATCCGCACCACCCGCACCACCGCCGGGGTGGGTGACCAGCGGGCCGTTGTCGTAGAGTACAGCCTGTGGCGCTTGCCAGTTGCCGCGTGGTGCAGCAGTCACCGCTTCCTGTGGCTTGAAGTCGGAGGGATCGGGGCGCTCGGCAGCGAAGCGCGGGTTGCCCGCATTTCCGGTGGTGGATGGCTCAGGTACGTTCTCTTCCTCAAGCATCCAGGTGAGCGGCGCATCGCCAACATTGGTGATGGTCATGGGCCGGGTGGTGGTCTCGTTGGGGAAGAGCTTCAGCGCCACGTATTCGGGATCCACCCAGATCTGCGGGTAGAGCACATTCACTTCGGCAGTGCTGCTGTCGGAAGCCGTGTAGACCGTGGCCGGGGTGAAGAGGATCGCCTGCTGGGCGCTGATGGCGGCTGTGTTGAACGACACCTGCACCGCTGTGGTGGCGTCCTTGTTGATGCCAACGGTGGCAGAAGCGCCGTTGTTGTAGAACGGATCGCCGAAGTCTACATCAGCATACTGGAACTTGATCTGGTTGGTGGTTTCGTAGAGGATCACCTCGAAGGTAGCCGCACCGATGTTGGGGTAGTGGGGGCGGTTGTACCACTCGATGATCGCCATGCGGTTGGGGGCTGTGCCCTGCACCTGCCAGTAGACATTGCCGGTGTTGCTGTCAATGTCATCCCAGAACGGGAGGATGGCGAAGCCAGGTGAGGCCACGGGCAGGGCGGCATTGCTGACGCCGACATCGCCCGTGGTGGCGTTGAAGAGGATGCCGCCGTTGTTGCCCACCCGCAGGTTGCTCGACGTGACGCCGAAGAAGGTGAAGGGGAAGGGCAGGGTGATATTGGCTTCGCCGTCGTCGCTGAGCGCCAACGCTGCACCGCTGGTCTGGATGGCGAGGTAGTTGTATGGCGCATCGTCGTCGTAGACATAGCCACCGAGTGCACTGGCTGCCGTCCAGGTGGCGGTGTTGGTGGTGGTGATGTCAATGGACGCGTTGACGATGAAGGGATCGCTGACCGCACCCGGGGGCAGGACGTACGGGGAGTTGGTGAGCAGCGTCCCGAGTTGATCGTCCACCAGCGAGTGAACGGTCATGGTGACGTTGCCGCTGTTCTCCACCTGGTAACAGTAGTACACCGTCGTGCCGGTCGGCACGGTCACCTTGCTCGTTGTCGCACACACTCCTGGCGTTGTCCCTACCGTCTTTGTCAACACGATCCCAGGATCAGGGACAATCGGATTACACTGCGGATTGTTTGGATCGGATGCGGGAACGGTGATAGTGACAGCCGCCGCAGTGGCGCTGGTAGTCATACTATCATCATCAGGGATCGTTGTCGCTGTGATTGTCACGGTGTTGGTCAGAACCGCGGTGATCGGATCGCACAACGCTGGTGTAATGTCTACATCGCAAGTCACGATTTGGCTGTCCGAGCTACCTGCATCCACGGTACCGCTGATCGGCACCGAACAGGACACAATGCCCGTGCTGATCGTGCCCATATCATCGAAGGTCATCACTTCGTCGGTCATGCTCGGTGAGGTGTTACTGTATGCCACCGTGTAGCTGATCGTCCCCGTACCGCCCGGCAACGTGACTGCATTGGGACCATTCAGCGTCTTGATGATTTCCACACCAGCTTCCAGCGGGATTGTCACTGTAGCTGTACTAGTGGCAGTGACGACATCTGTCGGAGCTTGTGCTCCCATATTGTAAGCGGTCCAGACGGCGGTGTTCACCGTGGTCATATAGATCGGTGTGGACGTTGTGATAAACGCCGACGCGCCGGGGGCCAACGTGTATGGGAAGTTGGTAAGAATATTGCCCAGTTCACTGTCCACCAGACTGTGCAGGGTTTCAGTCACCAGCCCTGTGTTCTCAACCTCGTAGCAGTAGGTTACTTCCGTGCCATAGGTGGAGGTAATGTCATTGCCTGTGGCGCAGACGGTGGGATCAAGGCCGACCGTTTTGGTCATCACGATGGAAGGAACTGCCCTGCAGCCCGTCACCGATACATCGTCAATCGCCAGACCAGCAAACTGCACGCTTGAATCGCTGTCCAAATGGAACAATGCCTCAATACTTTGCCCGGCATAACTGCTGATGTCAGCCGACCATTCGCCCCAGCCAGCACTTTCATTGATGGTAGTGCTGGGATTGCCAACCGAGTTTGTCATGGTGGCGTCCAGCCATTCCCACAGCTTGGTAGGATTGGCACCGCCCGCCTGCTGCACCTGGACGTAGGCATGGTCAAAGCTGGCGCTTTCCATCTGATAACGCTGTGCCCAGTTCAGAATGATGGGGCCTGAGATGCCTGTGAGATCAATGGCAGGCGATAAAAGGTCTTGATTGCTGCTGAGGTTGTACGTACCCGCAAGGTCCGTCTTCCAGCAGTTCGATCCGCTGTTGCAGGTGGTGATGGGCGCGGCAGTTGGCGTGCCACGGGTCCATTCGTCCTCCGTGCCACTGTGGGTAAAGCCGTCATCACCTGCTTCAAAATCACTGCTGTATAGCGTGACCGGCGCATAGCCAGCGGGGCACACCGGCGGCGGTGGCGGTTCGCAGATGGTAACGCTCCAGCTTTGCAGTACGCCACCATCGCCGGTGACATCATCGTACAGCTTGAGCGTCCAGGTGCCACCGGCCTGCTCGTGATCGAACCACGACAGACGATAGTTGAGCTCAGGCTTGTAGTTTACCCCCTTCATCACAGTAAATCCGGGAGAGATGGCAGCCTCGTCATCCCAGGTGACATTCATCTGCGACTCTCCGCCTACCGTTGTATTACCCACATCGGTAAACAGACCGTTGTCGTTGCCCGCTGGTGACATCAAGTGAGCATCCAGGTCCGCCATAAAGGTGTGCGTCAATTGGATGCTGACATCAATATCGGCAATCACCGGGTTGCCCGGCACGGTCAAGGTGGATTGCACCATGCCCGGGCCAGATGGAATGGTTACCGGCACATCGGTGCTGGTGTAGGTCGTGCAGTTGATGCCTTCCGGGGTTGCCGGGTAGATCGTTACGCTCAGGTGATAGGTGGCTGTCGGCCCGCCCACCGTTGCGGTAGCCGAATCAACGAACGCATAGTAGGTCCCTGCGTCCTTGACCGTCATGAACATAGCTTCCGAGAGCGGGTTAGTGGCGCTGCCGGTGCTGCCGTCATTGACCACCAGAATCTGGTTGTTGAGATCGCCAAACAGAGCGATGCCTAGGCGGCCGTTCCATTGCACATTGTCGCGCTCAGGGTCCAGGTCCAGGCTCAGGTACACGGTATCGCCAGCATTGGCCGTAAAGCTGAACCAATCCTGCTCGGTGGCCGCGGCCGGGTCACGCGCTCCACTCACCCAGCCGTTGGCGGGCAGCGCATTGGCAGCAGCCGGTGTATCGTTAGATTCGCTCTCAGGCGTCGGTGAACCACTCTGTACCCGTAGATACAGATAATACGGTCGAAGCTGGGAAGTCGCCGAGTTGTGTCGAACTTGCAGGTAGTAGGTGCCGGCACTGGGGAGCGTGGCCCCGGCGATGGTTGATGCAGTGGCACTGAAGCTACCGTCGTCGTTATCAGACTCAATCACCGTCGTGCCATCACTGGCAAAGAGGGTGAGAAAGCTGTCAGTGCTGCCACTGGCCGAGAAGTTGGTCATTGTCGCTGCATAGACACGGTCGCCTGCGCTGCCGGTGAAGGAGAAGAAATCAAGATCGCCGTTGGGATAGACATTCCCCACAGCCACCGTGTTATTCCCCGGCAGAGCTGTCGCGGTTGCACTGGTATTGTTCGGTTCAACTTCGCTAAACATATTCATGCCAGCAATGCTAACCAGACCATCCACTGAGGACGCTTCTGTCATTGTTTTACCACTGGCGGCGTCTCCCAGCGGCTTGGCTAAGTCAAATTGAAACGAACCGGGCTGGCTTTGTGAGGGAGTAGCCTCCTGCGCGGCTGCGGCTGCTGGCAGCAGCATGGCAAGAAGCACAAGGATAGCGAGCAGATAAACGAGAGGTTTGCGTTGCATCGTGAAACTCCTTTCCCGTATGAATCATAAGTCAGTCTTCGAGTTATCCAGAGTTTAAATGATGTACATAATGGGTACATACATTCCGCAAATACCAAACATATAACAACTGGCAGCCGCCTCCTTTGCTTTACCCGCTTGCTGGCAATACCCTAACGACTTTCAGCAAGCTATCATGGCCGTAAATTTTATGCAGAAGGATTTCTGCGTTATTTAGAATCGACCGAAGCCGACGCGACACAAAAACAGGGAAATAATCCGTTGATTTGGACTGTGAACGGATCAAAGAGAGGAATTACAAAAAGATTTTACCTAACCTTTGCCTACAGGTCAAGTGAAAACGCTACAAACCCCCTGTTTTCGGGGTTTTGTACACTTGCAAGGCTGTAATGAACAGGTAAGTCATAGATGCATGGGGCTGATATGACCTTCATCATGGGCATATCGGGCGTTTTTATGGTACGATATACACGATTGCATCCGACAAGGAGGTCGTGTATGTCCCAGCTTTCCGCTTTCTTCAATCCAACCGGTGTGGCAGTGATTGGTGCTTCCGCCGACCCCCAAAAACTGAGCCACGGCGTGCTGCGCAACTGCTTCAGCCACGGCTATGCAGGCCGCGTCTATCCAGTGAACCCGCGCGCCGAGCAGATTCTTGGCCTGCCCTGCTATCCTGACATCAGCCAGGTGCCCGATCCCGTGGAGCTGGCAGTGCTGATG
>JBAQWV010000058.1:0-1579 GCA_049299095.1 Anaerolineae bacterium
TCGCATCGGTGCGCAGAAGGCCCTCAGTCACGAATTGTCCGGTGTCATGTTCGGCGAACTGCTGGCCGACATCCGCTCCGACGCAGACGGCAACGGCGTCCCCGACATCATGGAGCGTGGCCGGCAGGACGCGCCGCAAGCCGCCCCGTCCGCCCGCAATATGGCCGTCGAAGACCTCATTGCCCTACTGGCGTCCGAGCCGCAACTGACCGCCCGCGCCCTCAGCGCACTAGGTCATAATACTCAGGACGTGGCGCGATTCGACCCGTCGGTTATCCCGCTGGTAGAGCGTGCGCCGGAGCCGGGGCAGGGGCAGGGCAACGGGCCGGCCGCCAAGCCACTTGGGCCGAAAGGTGACGGCCGCCCTTAGTCGCGCCCGCCGTCCTGGAGGCGGCGCGGGCGAGCGCGGGGATGCGTGAAGGGGCCGCCGTTGGGGTGGCAAATCAGTCAGTAGCGCCGGGGGCAAAAGGCAATTTGCCCCCGGCTTTGGCCGTCTCAAAAACCGTGGCAAAAACCGTGGCAAATTCAGAGGTAGCGGCGTCAAAAACACCCGTGGCAAAAGCCGTGGCAAATGATGCTGATTCCGACGATTTAATGGACAATGCCGACCGTGGCAAAAGCGCCAGGATTACGGAGATTGGCAAGGGTTGGCGGCTTGAATGGAACTCCGACGGCCGCTTGCGTTGGCGGTGGCAAGTCAAAGACGACGCCGGGGAAACCGTCACGTATCGCAAAGAGGATGGCACGCTAGGTTACGCAAGAGGGAGTAGATATGTCGGAATTACTCAGACAGCAGCAGCCCAAAAAGAAGACCGCAAGCGCCGCCGCGCCAAGTCTGCCACCCGTCGAGGCGGTGCGACTGGTGGTAAATACGGCCGTGGCAATGGCCGATAACGAACCGGCCATAGACGTTCGGAGTGTCACGGAATCCCGCCGTGGCCCTGGTATTCTCATCTGGATTCCTGGCTATGTGTCCAATGGCGATACCATTATCGTGGCGAGCGCGGGGCGTGACGTGGCCGCCGGGATGACCCCCGAACCGCCGCAACCCTAGCCCGCGCCCCAGGTACGCACTATGTATCTCCGCTACAACGAACAGGCATTCGACGCGCCGCCCGACGGCACGCCCCCGCGCGTCCAGGCGGCCATTGACGGCATATTTGAGCTATTGCTACAGGTAACAGACAGGCTCGAAACGCTAGAGGCGCGGGTAGCGGCGCTAGAGGCCGCAACGCCGCCCACGCCACCCCAGGAGCAACCATGAGGCTCGAAGTTAGTGACCGAGAATACTGCTATGAGTGCAATAGGCGCGTTGCCATGACCGTTGACATCGGCAATCTAGGCGACCAAGAAAGCGGCGCTCAATTGTGCATTGACTGCCTACGCGCGGCCGTGGCGTTGCTAGAGGATGCGCTAGCCGCAACCGCCGCCGCGCCGCAAGAGGAGACAGCACCATGAACAAGTGTCAATGCCGCTTCTGTATGCCGAGCCGGGCGCTAGAACGATTGGCGGCCCGGCTTCAGGATGATGAGGTAGCCGCGCTCGACGTGGCCGAACTCAGGACGGCGCTCGACGCATG
>JBAQWV010000059.1:0-1586 GCA_049299095.1 Anaerolineae bacterium
GGATTACCTGGAGTTGACGACTATCAGCCATGAGCTAGGCGACCTCAGGCGGTGCGCTGAGGCGTTGGGGGTGGGGCTGTAGCAGTCAAGAAATAACGGCGCTGCCATCAACAGCGCCGGGCGGGAGAGGTACTCGCCGCCACAAGCAGTTTAGCACAAAGCAAAGAGAGGTACACGAGATGATAAACGGAACGACTGATTACGCAGAGTTTTTAAAGACAAAGGTTTTGCGACCGGAATCAATTGGATTCGAGCCACGCGGACTGTCGCATGTCCTGTTCCCATTCCAGGCCGACATCACGCGCTGGGCGCTACGCAAGGGCCGCGCGGCTATTTTCGCGGATACCGGCCTGGGCAAGACGCTCATGGAGGCAGAATGGGCGCGGGAAGTATCCGAGCAGACCGGCGGGCGCGTCATCATTGTTGCGCCGCTGAGTGTCGCAAGGCAAACGGTCGCGCTGGCCGGCAAGCATCTAGGGCTAAACATCCAGTATAGCCGGGGGGATGTTGACGCCCCAATCATCATTACGAATTACGAGATGTTGCAACACTTCGACCCCGCCGACTTTGTGGGCGTCGTCCTCGATGAGAGCAGCATCCTCAAGGCATTAGACGGCAAGACGCGCCAACTCCTGACATCGATGTTCGCCAGTACTCCGTATCGGCTCGCAGCGACAGCAACGCCCGCGCCGAACGATATTGCTGAGATTGGGAACCACGCTGAGTTTCTTGGCGTTATGACCGGCGCGGAGATGAGGGCTACGTTTTTCGTCAACACAGGCGACAGCTCGGACAAGTGGCAACTCAAGGGCCACGGGGAGCATCATTTCTATCGTTGGATGGCCTCATGGGGCATGAGCATTCGTAAGCCGTCCGATCTTGGATACGACAACGATGGCTACGTCTTGCCGCCGTTAAACATCCATCCCGTATTCTTGAATACTGGATACGTGCCGCAAGGCCAGCTATTCAACATCGGCCTGAAGGGGCTAGGCCAGCGGTCTGAGGTTCGGCGCGAAACGCAAGACGCCCGCGCCGAGGAAGCGGCGCGACTGGTAAACAGTAATAGCGAACAATGGATCGTGTGGTGCGGCCTGAATGGAGAGAGCGAGACGATGGCCCGGCTCTTGGGCGATCAGGCTATCGAAGTAACCGGCAGCGATTCACCGGAAAGCAAAGCGGCAGCGATGGAGGCGTTTCAGGACGGACAATATCGCGTCCTCATCACCAAGCTCAAGATCGCCGGATTCGGGATGAACTTTCAGAACTGCCACCATCAGGTATTTGTCGGCATGTCCGATTCATGGGAGATGTTTTACCAGGGTATTCGGCGCTCCTATCGATTCGGGCAAACAAAACCAGTTAACGTTCACCTCGTGCTGGCTGAAGCGCAGCTCCCCATCTACGAAAACGTCATGGAAAAAGAAAGCCAAGCCGCGCAGATGAGCGCCAGGATGATAGACCACGTACGGCAGTATGAGCAAGAGGAACTGAGAGGGGACAGCATGAATACAGACTTTACCTACAACGAGACTGATATAACCGGCGACGGCTGGAAAGCAATGATGGGGGATAGCGTCGAGAGA
>JBAQWV010000060.1:0-28941 GCA_049299095.1 Anaerolineae bacterium
CAAGTATACAGGTACACAAGTACACAAGTACACAAGGAAGCAAGTATACAGGTATACAAGTACACAAGGAAGCAGGTATACAAGGAAACGGCAGTGAGAGGTGGTGGGTGACAATGGCAAAAGATAATATCAGCCAGATAAAAGCAGCAACCGGCGGCTTTGAGGACTTGAAGGTTTGGCAATTGGCGCGGATGCTCATGCAGGAGTGTCATCAACAGGCCGAAAAGTTTCCCGTTAGGGAACGCTATGATCTTGTTGCGCAAATGCGCCGTGCATCCAAAAGCGTGATGGCAAATATCGCCGAGGCCTATGGTCGCTATCATTATCTGGATAGTCTGCGGTTTTACTACATCGCCCGTGGCTCGCTGAATGAAACCATTAGCCATCTCATCACTGCCCATGATCTGGGTTATCTCGACGATGCATCTTTTGTTCGGCTTCATACTCTAGGACGAGATGCAGAACGGGCACTGAACGGCTTTATTGCCTATATCTGGAAGCAGCAGCAAGGTCAAGCGCACTATGGCCATCGTCTTATAGCTGAAGAAACAGCAACGTATGGAATAACATCGGAGCCTGCCTCTTTAGCAGACCTGGCCAATACCTGATCTCTCACCACCAACCTTGTTTCCTTGCCTACTTGTTTACTTGTCTACTTGTTTACTTGCCTCCTTGCCTACTTCCCTATTCCACGAGGCACCCATATGACCCAACACTCCTTCCCTAAAACCGCCGTCGTCGCGGTGGGCGGCAACGCCTTGATTTTGGACAAGCAGCACGAAGATGTGGCTTCGCAGGTGGGCGCGGTTGAGCAGACCTGCAAGCACATCGCCGATATGATCGAACAGGGCTGGAACGTGATCGTCACGCACGGCAACGGCCCGCAGGTCGGGTTTATCTTGCGTCGCAACGAACTGGCTGCGGGCGAAGTGCATCAAACACCGCTAGACGTGATCGGTGCAGACACCCAGGGCGCGATTGGGTATATGATCGCGCGTGCACTGACCAACGAGTTCAGGCAGCGCGGCATTGAGCGTTCGGTGGCAGCCGTAGTCACGCAGGTTGTCGTAGATCGCAATGATCCGGGCTTCACCAATCCCACCAAGGGCATTGGCGGTTTTACCACAGAGGAAAAGGCACGCCAGTTTGAGAAGGAAGGCTGGATGGTGCGGGAAGATGCTGGCCGCGGCTGGCGGCGCATGATCGCCTCACCCCTGCCGCTGCGCATCGTCGAGCGCCCAGCCATCAAGATGCTAATTGATGCCGGGTTTATTGTCGTGGGTGTCGGCGGCGGCGGTATCCCGGTCATTGAGGACGAAAACGGCGACCTGCACGGCGTCTATGCCGTGATTGATAAAGACCGCGCCAGCGCGCTGTTGGCGACCGATCTGCAAGTTGACCTCTTGCTGATCTCTACCGCGGTGGAAAAGGTGGCCTTGAACTTCAATAAGCCCGATCAGAAATGGCTGGATCGCATCACGCTGGCTGAAGCCAAGCAGTACTATGCCGATGGGCATTTTCTGTCCGGCAGCATGGGCCCCAAGATTGAAGCGATCATTGACTTTCTGGAAGCCACCCCGGGCGGCATGGGGTTGATCACTGACCCCGCCCACATCGTGGACGCCCTCGCCGGCAAGACCGGCACGTGGATTGTGAATGAGTAGAAAAAGAGATGAGGAAAGAAGTATACAAGTAAACAAGTATACAAGTATACAAGTATACAAGTATACAGGGTAATAAGGATGAAACGAGATGAGATAAGCAAGACCGGTTTATTTCATCCATGTCTACTACCTCTTGTCTACTTGTCTACTTCCCTCTCCCTTGTGTACCTCCGCTATGAACCACATCACTTCCCTTAAATGTACCGTTTGCGGCAAGGAATACGCGCCGGACAAGGTTCAGTACGTTTGTCCTGACCACGGTAACGAAGGCATTTTGGATGTGCAATACGATTACGGCCTGATTAGCCTGACTTTCAGACCGGAAATGCTGGCGCATAATCCTGATACTTCGCTCTGGCGCTACAAACCGCTCCTGCCCATCGAGCCGGACGCACCTGTGCCGCCGCTGGCCATCGGTGGCACGCCACTGTACGCAGCTCCGCGACTGGCAGAAAAGCTGGGCCTGCGCCACCTGTGGGTCAAGGACGACGGACGACAGGCCACGGCTTCGTTCAAGGATCGCGCCAGCGCGATTGCTGTGGTAAAGGCGCGCGCCCTGGGCGCGGCGGTAATTACCACAGCCAGCACCGGCAACGCTGCGGCTGCGCTTAGTGGTCTCTGTGCCAGCGTGCAGCAGCCTAATGTGATTTTTGTGCCAGAAGCCGCGCCACCTGCCAAGATCGCCCAATTGTTGACCTTTGGCTCCACGGTGATGCTGGTACACGGCACGTATGACGACGCGTTCGAGCTGTGTATGCAGGCGGCGGACGCGTATGGTTGGTACAACCGCAACACCGGCTACAATCCGTACATGTCCGAGGGCAAAAAGACGGTCAGCTTCGAGATTTGCGAACAGTTGACGCATCTGCTGCGCCCTGCCGAGCACGCACCTGCCACCTGGGAAGCGCCCGATGCAATCTTCGTCAGTGTGGGCGATGGTTGTATCATCGGCGGGGTTCATAAGGGCCTGAAAGACCTGCTGGCTTTGGGCTGGATTGACCAGATGCCGCGCATCTACGGCGTGCAGGCTGCGGGCAGCAACTTTATGGCCGAAGCATGGCAAGAAGGATTGCGCGGCGCGGACGTGCTTAAAAAAGCGCCGATCAACAGCCAAACCGTGGCTGACAGCATCAGCGCCGGCTTGCCGCGCGACCGCATCAAGGCGATGGCCGCGGTGGTGGAAACAGGTGGCGCGTACGTGGTGGTCAGCGACGACGAAATTTTAGCCGCGATCCCAGAATTGGCGCGCGGCTGCGGTGTTTTTGCGGAGCCTGCTGGCGCAGCCAGCTATGCGGGCTTGATCAAAGCCGCGGCACAAGGCTTGGTCAGCCCGGACGAACGCATTGTTGTGATCAACACCGGCAACGGCCTGAAAGATGTAAAAAGCGCCATGACCGCTGTGGGGCAGATCGGCCCCCAGCCCTATCGCGTCGAGCCTGATTTGGCCGACCTGCGGCGCGTTCTCGGAAAGTAACCAGTATTCAGAGCCAGAGCCTGTAAACTGTAAACTGGCTACTGGTCATAAGGAAACCAGACGATGAATTTCAACCTGATTGACCTCACCCTTCACGAAGACCGCCTTGAACGCTCGTTGCAACGGGCGCGCGAGCGCAACATTATCATCCCCACCTTTAAGCAGATGCGCAACCCTGATCTGATCCCCGATAAGATCAAGGTACAGTTGCGTGATGTGGGTCTGTGGGATTTGAACCCCGTCAACCTGTTCCGCATCACCTGGCACAACGAGCCGGTAAGCAAGGGGGGCGGTTTCAATCGCGCCAACTACATCGAATTTCCCTCGGAGTTGACCGGCGTTAAGGCGCGCATCGTGATGCTGGTGGGTAAATGGTTCCCGACTGGCGCACACAAAGTCGGTGCCGCTTTTGGCTGTCTCGTGCCGACGCTCGTCACCGGTCAGTTTGATCCCACCGTGCAGAAGGCTGTTTGGCCCTCCACCGGCAACTACTGCCGCGGCGGGGCCTACGATTCGAACCTGCTCGGCTGCGATTCCATTGCGATCCTGCCAGAAGGCATGAGTAAGGAACGCTTTCAATGGCTGGCTAGCGTGGCGGGTGAGGTTATCAAGACCCCCGGCTCGGAAAGCAACGTAAAAGAAATCTTTGACAAGGTTTGGGAATTGCGGCGCTCCGGTCAGGATTTGATGATCTTCAACCAGTTCGAGGAGTTCGGCAACTATTTGTGGCACCACGAAGTGACTGGCCCGGCCATCGAGGAAGTGCTGCAGCATGTAATGGGGCCGCACGACCGCTTCCGCGGCGCTGCGTTCACCACCGGTTCCGCCGGAACGATTGCCAGCGGCGACTACCTGAAAAAGCAGTATCCCTACAGCAAAATTGTTGCCAGCGAGGCGCTGCAATGCCCAACGCTGCTGCTGAACGGCTTCGGCGCGCACCGCATCGAAGGCATCGGTGACAAGCATGTGCCGTGGATTCACAACGTCAAGAATACCGATCTGGTCACGGCCATTGATGACGCTGCCCCCATGTCGCTGCTGCGGTTGTTCAACGAACCCGCGGGCCAGGAATACCTGGTGCAGCAGGGGGTGTCTGCGGATCTGGTGGCACAACTGCCACTGCTGGGCATTTCTGGCATCGCCAACCTGCTGTCGGCCATCAAGCTGGCTAAGTGGTACGAGATGAACGAGCAGGATGTGGTGGCAACCGTCGCCACAGACTCGGTGGATATGTACCAGAGCCGCCTTAACGAGATGGAAGAAGAGGAAGGCGCGTTTGGTCCAGTGGAAGCCGCTGTTTCCTTCAACCGTTACCTGCTCGGCGAGAACACCGCCAACATGATGGAGCTGTCCTACCCTGACCGCAAGCGCGTCCACAACCTGAAGTATTACACCTGGGTCGAACAACAGGGCCGTTCCTATGAGGAAATCCAGGCGCAGTGGTACGACGATAATTATTGGACCAGCATCCCGCCTAAGGTCAACGAGATTGATCGTCTGATCGAAGCGTTTAACGCGCGGGCTGGGTTGTTATAACATAGTAAACAAGTAGACAGGTAAACAAGTAGACAGATGTGTACGACGTAGACCTTGTCTACTTGTCTACTTGCTCCGTGTCTACCTCTCCACAGGAGCCTCTCCCCATGATAATTGCAATTCTCGGTGGCACTGGGCCAGAAGGCAGCGGCCTGGGGCTGCGTTGGGCGCAAGCCGGGCACGATGTGGTCATCGGGTCGCGCCAGGCGGAGCGGGGCCAACAGGTCGCCGCGGACTTGCTGGCGAAGCTGAACGATGCCAGCGGTGTGTTGCTGAGCGGTATGGACAATCTGAGCGCCGCCCAGCAGGCTGATGTCGCGGTGCTGGCCGTGCCTTATAGCGGTCAGGAACGTACTCTGGCCGGTTTGGAAGCGGCGCTGGCTGGTAAATTACTGCTGACTGTGGTTGTGCCGTTGGGCGAAAAGGCCGCGCGTGTCTGGCGTTTACCCAGTGGCCTGTCTGCCGCAGAAGAGGCGCGCCAGCAGCTCGGCGAGGCTGCACGCGTGGTGGCTGCGTTCCAAAACATCTCCGCCCATCACCTGGCCGATCCCGACCACGCGGTGGATTGCGATGTACTGGTATGTGGCGATAATAAAGAAGACAAGCAAATCGTGCTCGATTTGTGCGCGGCCGCGGGCATGCGCGGCGTGGATGCTGGCCCCTTGCAGAATGCCAGCGTTGCCGAAGGTTTGACCTCAGTCTTGATCGGCATTAACATTCGGCACAAGATCAAGCACGCCGGTATTCGTATCACCGGTATCTAGCTGACTTCTCCTGCCTGATCTGACACCGTGCGACTTGTCGCCTCCGTCGCTGGTGGCCTACTCAGGTAAGCAAGCTCCTGCTGTGGCCGGCCTCGTCCCTCTATCCCCAGGGCTGGCTGCCACAGCAGGAGGTGCTGGCTTGGCGCAATCGTAGCGCTCGATGCGCGGGCCGCTGAAATCTTTACCATTGGCTGTGGACGCCGGTAGCAGTTGCTCTGGCCGATCAAGCGTCTTGCGCTTCAACCCCGGAGGTTCTCGATGCAATTTGTCCTCAACGGTTACACCCGCCAATTCGATGGCGACCCCGACTTGCCTCTTCTCACCTACCTGCGCGAGCAGGAGGGCTTGATTTCTCCCAAAGATGGCTGCGCGCCACAAGCTGCTTGTGGCTGCTGCGCGGTGGATCTGAACGGCAAGGCCGTGCTTTCTTGCGTCACGCCGATGAAGAAGGTGAACGGTGGTCATGTCCTTACCACCGAGGGGCTTAGCGAGTTTCGCCAACAAACTTACGCCCATGCGTTTGTCGCCAAGGGTGGCATCCAATGCGGTTTTTGCATCCCCGGCATCGTCATGCAAGCCAACAGCCTGTTGGATCATACCCCACACCCCAGCCGTGACGAGATTGAAAAGGCGCTGACCCCGCATCTGTGCCGCTGCACCGGCTATAAAAAGATCGTGGATGCCATCGAATACGCGGCTGAAGCGATCCGCAATGAGGAAGGTATCCCCGAACCCACCTCGCCCGGACGCGTCGGTGACCGCCAGCCCAAGTACGATTCCTTCAAAACCGTGTTGGGCCAACGTCCGTATGTGGACGACTTGCATTTCGACGGGCTGCTGCACGCTGCGCTGCGTTGGAGCGACCACCCGCGGGCGCGCGTGCTGCGCATTGACACCACAGCCGCCGAGCAGGTGGCCGGGGTGGTGCGCATCTTCACCGCGGCGGATGTGCCGGGACAACGGTACATCGGCCTGATTACGCAGGACTGGCCGCTGTATGTGGCCGAGGGCGAAACCACGCGCTACGTCGGGGATGTGCTGGCGGGCGTCGTCGCAGACAGCGCGCTGGCCGCGCGCCTTGCTGTGGAGAAAATCGTCGTTGAGTACGAGGTGCTGGAGCCGGTGACCGATCCTTTTGCCGCACTGGCTCCCGACGCGCCGCAGCTTCATCCACACGGCAACAAGCTGGCCGCTACCATTGTCAAGCGCGGCGATATGAATGCCGCGCGCGCCGCGTCCGCACACATCGTCAGCGGACGCTATGAAACGCAGCGTATCGAGCATGGCTATATGGAGCCGGAAGCGGCTGTGGCGCTGCCCGCAGGCGAGGGCTTCGCGGTACAGGTTTATTCGCAGAGCCAGGGCGTATACGAAGACCGCATTCAGATTGCCCGGCTGTTGGGGCTGGCGGATGACGATGTGCGTGTGATCCTTGTGCCGAACGGCGGCGGTTTTGGCGGCAAGGAAGATCTTTCGGTGCAGGGACACGCCGCGTTGATGGCCTACACGCTGGGCAAGCCTGTCAAAGTCAAGCTGACGCGCGATGAGTCGATTCGGATGCACCCCAAGCGGCATCCGATGTGGCTGGACTATGAAGTAGGCTGCGATGCCGACGGTATGTTGACCTTCGTTTACACGCGCATCATGGGCGACACAGGCGCGTATGCGTCCGTGGGCGCGAAGGTGCTGGAGCGGGCCGCGGGCCATGCCACCGGCGCTTACCACGTCCCTGCGGCGGACATCGAGGCTGTGGCCGCGTACACCAACAACGTGCCGTGTGGCGCGATGCGCGGCTTTGGTGTCAACCAGTCGGCCTTTGCCATTGAAAGCCTCATTGATCAGCTTTGCGAGCTGGGTGGCTTTGACCGCTGGCAGTTCCGTTGGAACAACGCCATCACCGAGGGGCGCATGACCGCCACCGGCCAGGTGATCGAGGGCGGCGCGGGCTTGCGCGCCACGCTGGAAGCGGTGAAAGACGCGTTTTACGCGGCAAAAACAGCCGGGCTGGCCTGTGGCATCAAGAATACCGGCATCGGCAACGGGGTCACGGACTTTTCGCTGGTGCGTGTCAGCGTGCTGGCCCCTGACCGGGTGCGCATTGACCATGGCTGGACCGAGATGGGCCAGGGGGTGCATACGGTGGCGCTGCAAGCACTCTGCACAGAAACCGGCCTCGATCCGCGCATCGTTGAGGTGTATGTGGATACCGCGTCCGGCCAGGAAGCGGGCATGACCACAGCCTCGCGCGCGACCTCGCTGGTGGGGAATGCCACGATTGACGCAGCCAAAAAGCTGGCACTCGACCTGCGGCAGCACGCGCTGGCTGAGTTGGTGGGACGGCAATATGACGGCTTCTGGAAATGCGACTGGACTACAGCCTTAAAGCCAGACACCGTGACTGACACGCCGATCACTCATTATTCTTACAGCTACGCCACTCAATTGGTGATTTTGGATGATGAGGGGCAGATTGAAAAGATTGTGGCCGCGCATGACGCGGGCAAAATCTTCAATCCCACCTTGTTCGAGGGTCAATTGGAAGGCTCGCTGCACATGGGCCTGGGCTACGCCATCAGCGAGGATTTGCCGATGGAAGGTGGCTATTTCAAGAGTACACGGCTGCGCCAATGTGGCATCTTGCGGGCCAAGGAGATGCCAGAGCTGGAAGTGATCGGCGTGGAAGTGGCCGATCCGCATGGGCCGTATGGCGCGAAAGGCGTTGGCGAAATCGGCCTGGTCCCCACGGCGGGCGCGGTGGCGAACGCGCTCTATCAGTTCGACGGCATCCGCCGCACCAAGCTGCCGATGGCGCTGCCGCGCCGGCAGGCTGTAAGAAATAAACAGTAATACAGTATGCAGTGCGGTGATCTGAAGCCTGTACACTGTAGACTGAATACCGCTTCGTCCTTGTTTACTTGTCTACCAATTCCTAAAATCCTATTCAGGAGTTTTCACACCTATGAAACTAGCAAAGCGTATGTCACGGTTGGGTACGGAAACCGCGTTCGAAGTCCTGGCAAAAGCCAAGGCGCTGGAAGCGCAGGGCCGGGAGATTATTCACCTAGAGATTGGGGAGCCGGATTTTGATACACCGGCCAATATTATTGCCGCGGGTGTCAAGGCGCTCAACAGCGGCCAGACTCACTACACGCCTGCCGCGGGCATTTTGCCGCTGCGCCAAAGTATTGCCAATGAAGTGGCGCGCACCCGTGGCATTCCCGTGCAGCCAGAGCAGGTGGTGGTCGTCCCTGGCGGCAAGCCGATCATGTTTTACGTGATGCTGGCGATGTGCGAGAGCGGTGACGAGGTGATTTACCCCAATCCCGGCTTCCCGATCTACGAATCGATGATCAATTTTGCCGGCGCGAAGGCCGTGCCGATCCCGCTGCGCATGGAAAATGACTTCGGCCTGGATGTGGATGAACTGAAGTCGCTGGTGAATGACCGCACGCGGCTGATCATCCTGAACTCGCCCGCCAACCCGACTGGCGGCGTGCTGACCGCTGAACAGTTGGCACAAGTCGCTGAACTGGCGATGGCGCGCGGCATTCCGGTGTTGTCCGATGAAATCTATGGCCGTATTTTGTACGAAGGTGAATTCGCCAGCATCGCCAGCGTGCCTGGCATGGCGGATCAAACGATTATCCTCGACGGTTATTCCAAGACCTACGCGATGACCGGCTGGCGCATGGGCTACGGTGTAATGCCTGCTGAGCTGGCGCGCTATATCACGAAACTGGTGACCAATTCAACCTCGTGTACGGCAACGTTTTCGCAGTATGCGGGCATCGAGGCGCTGGAAGGCCCACAAGACGCAGTGGAAGCGATGGTCGCTGCTTTCCGCCGTCGCCGCGATCTGATCGTGGATGGGTTGAACCAAATCCCCGGCTTCCGCTGCCTGTCACCGAAGGGCGCGTTCTACGTGTTCCCCAACATTGAAGCCACCGGCAAGACCAGCCAGGAGCTGGCCGATCTGCTGCTGTACGAAGGGGGCGTGGCCGCGCTGTCGGGTACGTGCTTCGGCGCGTACGGCGAGGGTTTCTTGCGCTTCTCTTACGCCAACTCGGAAGAAAATCTGCGCAAGGCGCTGGAGCGCATCAACGACGTAGTGAAGCGATTATAAACCCGTTCCTCGCCCCGACCCCTCTGCCCAAGAGAGCGTTAGGGTGAGGACTATCCATAGCCCGATAAGGATCAACCATGAAACCAAAAGTTCTGATTACCCGTCGCGTTCCCCAGCAGGGTATTGACCGTGTGGCAGAAGTGTGCGATGTGGAGCTGTGGGACAGCGACTTGCCCATCCCGCGCGAGGTGCTGCTCGAAAAAGTGGCCGACAAGGACGGCATTTATTGCCTGCTTACTGAGCGTATCAACAACGAACTGCTGGACGCGGCTCCCAATCTCAAGGTGGTTAGCCAGATGGCTGTCGGCTTTGATAACATTGACGTGCCCGCCTGCACCAGCCGCGGCATTCCTGTTGGCAACACGCCGGGCGTCCTGACAGAAACCACCGCAGATTTCACCTGGGCGTTGTTGATGTCGGCCGCACGGCGCATTGTCGAAGGTGTGGAATACGTGCGCGAGGGCAAGTGGGTCACATGGGGGCCGTTGCTGCTGATGGGGCCGGACTTGTACGGCGCGACTATCGGCATTGTCGGCATGGGGCGCATCGGTCAGGCTGTCGCGCGGCGCGCGATGGGCTTTGGGATGCGTATTCTGTACTACGACGCGCAGCCGATCCCAGGTGTGGCCGAGGAGTTTGGCGCGACCTATGTAGACATGGACACGCTGTTAGCCGAGTCCGATTTCGTCACCTTACACGTCAACCTGACGCCGAAGACACATCACATGATCAACGCCGCCGCGCTGCGCAAGATGAAATCCACCGCGATTTTGATCAATGCCGCGCGCGGCCCTGTGGTGGATCACAACGCGCTGGTGGAAGCTCTGCGCACGGGTGAGATCGGCTATGCTGCGCTCGACGTGACCGAGCCGGAGCCGCTGCCCGCAGATCATCCGTTGGTACACATGCCAAACTGCATTGTCGTGCCACACATTGCCAGCGCCAGCATTGCGACTCGCACGAAGATGGCGCTGATGGCCGCCGAGAATCTGATCGCTGGTGTGCAGGGCCAACCGCTGCCGACGCCGGTCAATTAACAGTCGCAACACAAAATCGGTAAGTCAAAAACGGAGTTCGGAAGTGGCAAAGTCAAGTCATTTCCGAACTCCTCGAAATCCGCATTACGCGTTTCAACTCGCACTACCAGCCCAAGCGCGAATAGAGCAGTTGACTTCTTCCTCTTTCTTTACCCCTCAAGGAGGTTCCTCAATGACTCAAGATCGTATGGCCCTGTACCTGCAGGACGCTCACGAGCTGTCCGAAGGGATTGAACTGGCGAAGTACGCCGAGGCCAAGGGATTTGAAGCCGTCTGGCAGGCAGAAAGCCGCCTAGTGCGCGATGCAATTGTGCCGATGGCTGCCTTTGCTGCACACACCACGAAGCTCAAAGTAGGGAGTGGCGTCATCAACAACTGGACGCGCAACATCGGCTTGCTGGCCGCGACCTTCCTGACCCTTGACGACCTGGCTCCCGACCGCGTGATCTGCGGCATCGGTGCATGGTGGGATCCGCTCGCTAAAAAAGTGGGTATTGACCGCAGCAAGCCGCTCTTGGCGATGCGCGAGACGGTGACGGTGTTACGCCAATTGCTAACACTGCAAGAAGTGACTTTCCACGGCGAGTTCCATCAGGTAGACGGCATCCGGCTGGACGTGGTGCATGGCCGCAAAGAGCCGCGCAACGTGCCGATCTACATCGGCGCCACCGGCATGAAGATGATGGAGCTGACCGGCGAGATCGCTGACGGCGCAGTGCTGAACTATCTTGTTGCGCCCAAGTACAACCTGGAGGCAATGGATGCACTGGAGCGCGGGGCCAAGCTGGCCGGCCGCAGCATTGACGACATTGACCGTCCGCAGTTGATGATCTGTTCGGTGGATTACGACCGCAAAAAGGCACTGAACGGCGCGCGCAAGATGATGACGCAATATCTCGGCCAGCAACCCCACCTGATGAAGGCCAGCGGCGTCAGTCAGGAACTGCTCGACGAAATCCATCAGGTGCTGACCTGGCCCGCTACCGATGAAGAGATCGAAAACGCCATGCACCTGGTTCCCGACGACGTGGTGCAGATGTGTACCGCCAGCGGCTCGCCAGAAGAAGTCAAGGCCAAAGTGCGCGAGTACATTGACCACGGTTGCACCTGCCCGATCCTCTACCCGCTGGGCGATCCCAAGCTGATGATAGATATTTTCAGCGAAGGGTATCGTTAAAGGGAAGAAGTAGGCAAGTAGATTGGTGAATTAGTTGTCAGCTACTGCTCACTATTCCCGAAAGGAACTCCCGCCATGAGCAACTCCAAAGGCCGTTCAGGTTCGCCCGGCTGGTTGAGCAAAGGCCGTTTATTCGATGCCTTGTTGCCCGTGATAGCTGCCTTGCTTGCCTTGCTTTTCGGTGCAGTCTTGCTGCTGGTGCTGGGGGTCAATCCGTTCACCGCGTACGGATCGCTGTTTCGCGGCGCTTTCGGTACAGTCAGTGGCATCACCCAGACCCTCGCCAAGGCGACACCGCTGCTGCTGGTGGCGCTGGGCATCTGTATTGCATTCCGCGGTGGTGTCATCAACATCGGCGGCGAAGGACAGATTATTGTCGGCGCGTTGGCAGCCACCGCGGTGGCGCTTGCTTTCCCCACCCTGCCCGGCCTGTTGCTGGTGCTGCTAACGCTGGCCGCTGGTACAGTGGCGGGCGCACTGTGGGGCGGCATCGCCGGTCTGCTCAAGGCACGCTTCGGCGTCAACGAAATCCTTACCACTGTCATGCTGAACGCTATCGCGTTGCAGTTGATGAATTTCCTGCTGCGCGGCCCAATGCTCGACCCGGAACAGATCGCCGCAGGAACCAACGTTCCCCAAAGCGCCACTCTGCCCGATCAGGTTTGGCTGACCCGCCTCGTGCCGCGCACATTGCTGCACACAGGCCTGATTCTGGCGGTTGTGCTGGCCGTGCTGGTCTACATCTTCCTCTGGCGCACCACCATCGGTTATCGCATTCGCGCGGTGGGGCTGAACCCTTCCGCCGCGCGCTACGCGGGCATCCCCGTGCGCCGTTACATGGCCCTGGCACTGATCCTGAGCGGCGCATTTGCCGGGCTGGCTGGCGCGGTGGAAGTGATCGGCGTGCATCATCGTATGATCGAGGGCATGTCCGGCGGCTATGGCTTCAGCGGCATTGTGGCCGCGCTGTTCGGTAAACTACATCCGCTCGGCGCAATTCCGGCATCGGCGATCTTCGGCGGCTTGTTGGTCGGTGCAGACAAGATGCAACGCACCGTGCAGGTTCCCAGTTCGCTGGTGGTGGCCGTCAACGGCTTGATCGTGCTGTTCGTGGTCGCCAGCGACTACTTCGTACGTCGTCGCTCGCGCCGCCGCGTAGTGGAAACCCCCAGCATGTCCGAACCCATCGCGCCGCTGGCGGTAGCCAGTCAAAGCGGCAGTTGAACAGGAGGCGACCATGTTCGGTGATCTATTACAAGGTTCGGTGTTGATCGGTATCCTGTACAGCGGCATTCGTCTGGCTGCACCCTATCTGTTTGCCGCGCTGGGCGAAACTGTGGCGCAACGCTCCGGCGTACTCGATCTAGGCGTGGACGGCATCATGTTGATGGGGTCGTTTATCGCCTTCTACATTGTCTTCAAAACGGGCAATCTTTGGCTGGGCGCCGGCGGTGCAATCGTTGTCGGCATCCTGATGGGCTTGCTGATGTCGGTGATCAGCGTCACCTTCCAGGCAGAGCAAGGCATCAGCGGCATCGGCTTGTATCTGTTCGGCCTCGGCCTCAGCAGCCTGTTGTTTCGGATTATGATCGGCTCCGTGGAAGGGGTAACCGGCTTTCAGCCGCTCCCCATTCCGGTGCTGAGCAAGATTCCGGTGATCGGTGAAATCTTCTTTAACCATAATATCATGGTCTATCTGGCCTACATCATGGTGGCACTGATCGCACTGTTGTTGAGCAAAACAACGTTGGGACTGAAAATTCGCGCGGTGGGACAGAACCCCGAAGCGGCTGACTCGCTGGGTATCCAGGTCAACCGCGTGCGCTACTTTGCGGTGATCTTCGGCGCGGCGATGGCTGGCCTGGCGGGGGCCACGCTCAGCATCGCCCAACTCAACGTATGGCAGGAAAATATCACCAACGGCATCGGCTTTATTGCAGTGGCGTTGGTCTACTTTGGCGGTTGGCGACCGCTGGGCGTGCTGTTTGGCTCACTGCTCTTTGCCACCGTCAACGCATTTCAGCTCTGGGTGCAGGTCAAGGGCATCAATATCCCGTCAGATTTGGCCGTCATGTTGCCCTACGTCCTAACCATTATCGTGCTGATCTTTGCTTCGGGTCGTGTTCGCCAACCAGCTGCGCTAACCAAGCCATTCGAGCGCAGCGGTTGATCTTTTTTATCTGTTCCCGTAAGGAGAAGAACCCCATGCATCGCTTTGCAACTCTGCTCGCCTTGTTGTTGATCGCAGTCCTGGCTCTGGCTGGCTGCTCCAGCGCAACGCCGACGACCGCTCCCGCGGCGGAAGCGCCTGCTGCCGAAGCCCCCGCGGCCAGTGGCGAAGTTTTTCGTGTGGCCTTTGTGCTGCCCAGCCCCGTCACTGACCTGGCCTGGGGCCAGTCTATGTACGATGGCTTGAAGGCTGTGCAGGCCGAAATGGGCGAAGCCAATATGGAAATCGCCTATTCTGACAACATGTTCCAGGTGGCAGACGCCGCCGCAGCGATCCGTGACTATGCCACCGAGGGCTACAACCTGATCATCGCCCACGGCACGCAGTATGGAAACTCGCTGTTCGATGTCGCCAAGGACTTCCCTGAGACCAGCTTTGCCTGGGGCACCGCCACTGACACCGGTGCGGACAAGGGTCTGAAGAACGTTTTTGCCTATGAAGCGGATGCGCAGGAAGGTGGCTACGTCAATGGCGTGTTGGCCGCACTGATGAGCAAGTCCGGTGTGGTCGGCGTGGTCGGGCCGGTGGAAGCTGGCGACGCTAAACTGTACATTGACGGCTTCAAGGCTGGCGCGCTGGCGACCAAGCCCGATCTCAAGGTCAACGTCAGCTATACCGGTTCTTTCGGTGATACGGCGCTGGCCGCGGAAGCTGCCAACACACATATCGCCGCGGGCGCGGATATTCTGACCGGCTCCGCGCAGCAGGTCGTAGGCGCAATTGGTGCAGCCAAGGACAAGGGCGCGCTGTGGTTCGGTACACAGAGCGATCAGTCGTCATTGGCCCCTGCCAGCGTGGTTGCCACGCAAGTGTTCGATTGGGTTCCCACGATCAAGGATATGATCGCGTTGAACAAGGCCGGCACCTACGGCGGCAAGGCCTATACCTTGACGCTGGCTAATGGCGGCCTGAAGATCGTCTACAATGCGGGCGTGACCGTTCCCGCTGATGCCAAGGCCGCAGCCGATGCTGCCATGAAGGGCATCGAAGACGGTTCGATCAAGCCGTTGCCGTAATGCAAGGCAGGTAGATAAGTAGACAAGGAATAAGTATACAAGGGGTTGCCTGACATACTTTTTTCCTTGTCTACTTGTCTACTTATGTACCTGTCTACTCTTAAATGAGGCTTCCCATGACCGACAACCTGCTCCCGACCGGCCTGCCGCGCATTGATCTGTTGGAAATGCGCGGCGTTGTCAAGCGTTTTCCCGGCGTCGTGGCCTGCGATCACGTCAACTTCGATGTGCGCGCGGGCGAAGTACACGCGTTGCTGGGCGAGAATGGCGCGGGCAAGTCCACGTTGATGAAGATTTTATATGGCCTGTACCGCATGGACGAGGGCGAAATCCTGGTCAACGGGCAGCCTGTCACCATCAACACCCCCACCGATGCGCTCAAGGTCGGCATTGGCATGGTGCATCAACACTTCATGTTGGTGGATACGTTGACCGTGGCCGAAAACGTGGCGCTGGGGCTGCCATCCAGCCGCGGCCCCCTGCTCGACCTGGACAAGGTGGAAGCCCGCGTGACGCAGCTTTCCAAGGCTTATGGCTTGCATGTAGACCCCAAAGCGCCGGTGTGGTCCCTGCCTGTGGGCGTGCGCCAGCGCGTGGAGATCATCAAAGCGCTCTATCGCGGCGCGGCCTTGCTAATCCTTGACGAACCGACCGCGGTGCTGACGCCGCAAGAGGTGGATGAGCTGTTCGTCACTCTGCGCCAGATGACGCAGGACGGGCACAGCTTGGTTTTCATCAGCCACAAGCTGCGCGAAGTGCTGGCGCTCAGCGACCGCATCAGCGTGCTGCGCGCGGGCGCGCTCGTGGGTACAACGGTCAATCAAAATATCACGCGCGAACAACTGGCGCGCATGATGGTGGGCCGCGAGGTGGTTCTGGAACAAAACCACGCGCCGGTGAAAGCTGGCGATCCGTTGCTCGCGTTGCAGGATGTGGAAGCGTATCGCGTCACCGGCACGCGCGCGCTCACTCATTTGACCCAGCAACTGCGCAGCGGCGAGATTCTCGGCATCGCGGGTGTCAGCGGCAACGGACAGCGCACGCTGGCCGAGGTGATCGCCGGACTGCGGCAGGTACGCGAGGGGGGCGTCTACCTGATGGGCGAGGAGATCACCAAATGGGGGATTGACAAGCGCATCGCCGCTGGCCTGCGCTATATTCCCGAAGAACGGATGCACGATGGCGTGATCCAGGACTTCTCGATTGCTGAAAACATCATTTTGCAGGATCATGTGCGTAGGCCGTTCAGCAAGGGTATCTTTCTCGACTTTAAGGCGATTGCCCGACAGAGTCAGAAACTCGTTGAGGAGTTCCGCGTCAAAACCCCCAGCATTGACACGCCGATTAAGAGTCTGTCTGGAGGCAACATCCAAAAGGTGATCCTCGCGCGCGAGATTTCCAACGGCCCGAAGGTTCTGATTGCCGCACAACCCACGCGCGGCGTGGACATTGGCGCCACCGAGTACATCCATCAAAGATTGTTGGATCAGCGCCAGCAAGGCACGGCCATTTTGCTGATTTCCGAGGACCTGGATGAAATCCTGGCGCTCAGCGACCGAATCGCCGTCTTGTACGAAGGGCAGATCATGGGCGTGGTTGAACGCAAGGAAACCAACGTGCAGGATTTGGGCTTGATGATGGCCGGCGTGCGCAAAGAGCAACTGGCAGAAGCGCGCACAGCCGCATAATCGGCAGCGACAAGACGAGTTGCAAACTCGTCCTGCGGTCTCCAGACAATAGCGTTTTGTCCGTGCGGACGCCCTGTGGCGAATCGAAAACTGCGTACTGCCCCCTGCGTAACCCTTTTCGATTACGCAGTACGGCAATACGCAGTTTTTGTATTGGGAAGGGGGACGCGCGCGTTATGCCTGCACGCGATCCTTGACCTCTGTGCCTTGTCCTGTCCGTTTCGCTGCCATCTGCTCCTTCAGCACCAGCCCCATGCGGCGAATACCCTCTTCGATCATCTCCGGCGTGGCGTTGGAGAAGTTCAGACGCATGGTGTTGCGGCCTTTGCCGTCGGGGAAAAAGGCATTGCCTGGCACAAATGCCACGCGGTGGGTGTTGATCGCGGTTTGCAGCACGTCGGCGCTGTCCATGCCTTCCGGCAGCCAGGCCCACAGGAATAGACCGCCGTCGGGCCGCGTCCACTGTACTTCGCCGGGGAAATAAGCTTCCATCGCAGCCAGCATCACATCGCGGCGGTGCGAATACACCTGGCGGATGCGGCGCACATGCTGTTCCAGGAAGCCGTCCTTGGCGGCTTCGTAGGCCACCATCTGCACAAAACTGCTGGTGTGCAGGTCCATGCCCTGCTTTGCCTGCACGCAGCGCTTGATCACATCCACCGGCGCAACGATCCAGCCCAGCCGCAGCCCAGGAGCCAGCGTCTTGCTAAAGGTGCTGGTGTACAGCACGTTACCGGCGAAATAGCCATGCCCATCACCAGCGCGGCTTTCCAGGTGATCGCTGTCCAGCACCACCAGCGGCGGCAAATGCTCGCCGGAATAGCGCAACTGACCGTAAGGATCGTCCTCGACGAGCGGAATGCCGTATTCGTCAGCCATGCGCACCAGGTGCATCCGTCGCTCCAGCGACAACGAGACGCCACTAGGATTCTGGAAGTTGGGGAGGATGTACATAAACTTGGGGCCAGCCCGCAGCGCCTCTTCCAGAAATTCCGTGCGCATTCCGTCATGATCCACCGGCACGGTGACATAGCGTGCCTGATACGAACTCCAGGCTTGCATCGCGCCCAGATAAGTGGGATTTTCAGTCAGAATCTTGTCGCCCGGGTTAATCAGAATGCGTCCGATCAAATCCAGCGCCTGCTGCGAGCCGGAGGTGATCAGGATATTGTCTTCCCTGGCCTGGATGCCATAACGTCCCATGTGTTGGGCGATCAGCGTGCGCAGCGGCATGTAGCCCTCGGTCGTGCCATATTGCAGCGCTTTCGCGCCGAATTCGTGCAGCACCTTCTCCGAGGCCTGGCGAAACTCCTCGACCGGGAACATCTCCGGCGCGGGCAGCCCACCCGCAAAAGAAATAATGTCGGGCTGTTCGGTCAGCTTGAGCAGCTCACGAATGACAGAACTGCCCATGCCTTCGGTGCGTAACGCATAGCGTTGATTCCACGGGGTGGTCATCTGCTTCTCCTTGTCAACTGGCCACGGGCGTCATGGCTTGATCGGCCACGGCGGCTCCGCTGCGCAGTGCGCGACCGTTCGGCTCCAGCCAGCGGCGGTGACGAGCGGGCAGGTGCGCGGCCAGTGCGCTTTCGATGTAGTCCAGCGGCAGGATATGAGTGGCCTGCACCAGCGCGCCCAGCAGCGCCACGTTGGACAGCCGCGAGTCGCCCTGGGCCTGCTGCATGGCTGCGGCGGTTTCGGTCATGGAAATATCATTGGCAGGCACAGGCACTACGTGAATGTCTGGCCGCGTTACCGGACGCTCAATCAGCGAGCTGTTATAGACCAGCACGCCGCCCGGCTTGATCATTGATTCATATTTGTCGAGCGATGGCAGGTTCATGGCGATCACCGCTGACGGATTGCGCACAATCGGCGAACCAACCGGTTCATCCGAGATCACCACCGTGCAGTGGGCCGTGCCGCCGCGCATCTCCGGGCCGTAGGATGGGATCCAGGTAACGTGCTTGTCGTGATCCATACCGGCATAGGCTAGCAATTGACCGGCAAATAGCGCACCCTGACCGCCAAAGCCTGAGATAATGATTTCTTCGTGCATGGGAAGTCCTTTACGTGATTCGTAACCCGTGACCCGTAACGCAGAAAGGACATCGTTGAGCCTGAAAACCTACCGATGCCGGGTTACGAGTTACGGGTTACTCGTTACAAGGCTAGCGTCGCTTCGTCAACGGCATGACCGCGTCTGTGACCTTATAATCGCCGAGCGGGTACACCGGCATCATGGCGTTTTCGATCCAGTGCAGAGCATCCGGTGGCGACATGTGCCAGTTGGTCGGGCAAGAGGAGAGGATTTCGACCATACTCAGCCCCAGCCCGGCTTCCTGTACCTGAAACGCTGTCTTGATCGCGGCGCGGGTCTTGTTGATATTCGCCACGTTATGCACCGAACGGCGCACCACATAGACCGCACCGGAGATCGTGCTGATCATCTCGGAGACGTGCATCGGCATTCCCACCATTTCCACATCGCGCCCGGTCGGGCTGGAGGTGGTAACCTGGCCCGCCAGCGAGGTGGGGGCCATCTGGCCGCCGGTCATGCCATAGGTGGCGTTGTTGACGAAGATCACGGTCAGGTTTTCGCCACGACCCGCGGCGTGAATGATCTCGTTGGTGCCAATCGCGGCCAGGTCGCCGTCCCCTTGATAGGTAAAAACGACCTTGTCCGGTTGGATGCGCTTTAGACCGGTTGCCATCGCGGGCGCGCGGCCATGCGCGGCCTCACAGCCGTCTACGTTGAAGTAATTGTAGGCAAACACCGCACAGCCGACTGGCGCGACGCAGATTGTGCGTTCGCGAATCCCCAGTTCGTCAATCACTTCTGCAATCAGGCGATGGATCAAGCCGTGCGTGCAGCCGGGGCAATAGTGGGTGGAATTGAAATTCAGCGCATCGGGGCGTTGATAAACGACTTGCATGTCGGAAAGTTGCAGGATATCCATGATGGCCTCCGTTACCGTACCATCGGCACGCCGTCAGCGTGGCGACCATTGGCTCTCAAGCTGGGCGCAGCCTCACCGACCGGCAGCAGCTTGTCAATTTGCGCATTCACTTCATCCGGCAGGGGGATCATGCCACCCATGCGTCCATAGAAGTGGACAGGCGCGCGGCCAGCGACCGCGGCCTGCACATCCAGCAGCATTTGGCCGGCGTTCATCTCGACGACGAGTACCTTTTGCACCTGCGCGGCCAGTTTATGCAGCCGCTCGCTGGGGAAGGGCCACAGCGTAATTGGACGCAGCAAGCCGACTTTCTGGCCTTGCTGGCGTGCGTGGCGCAGGGCTGTTTTGCAGATACGGCCCATCGTGCCGAACGCCACCAACAAGACATCAGCGTCCTCGGTCATTTCCTCTTCCCAACGTACCTGCTCGCGCGTGATCTGGGCCAGCCGTGCTTGCAGGCGCAGATTGGTTTGCTCCAGCCCTTCCGGCGTCATGTCCAGCGAGGTGAGCACGCGATTGGGGCGATCTTTCGCACCGCGCAGCGCCCAGTCCCCGCGTGCTTCTTCAGTCATTGTTGCACGCCACGGCGGCAGCTCCACCGGCTCCATCATCTGACCGATTGCGCCGTCTGCGAGAATCACCACCACGGTGCGATATTTTTCTGCCAGCTCGAAAGACTCGTAGGTCATGTCTACGGCTTCCTGCACGGTGGAGGGGGCCAGTACTAGTGCATGGTAATCGCCGTGGCCCAGCGACTTGGTCATCTGGAAATAGTCGCTCTGGCTAGGCTGGATGTTGCCCAAGCCCGGCCCACCGCGCATAATGTCCACCAGCACTGCGGGCACTTCTGTACCGGCGATGTAGCTGAGGCCCTCGCTCATCAAGCTGATCCCCGGGCTGGAGGAAGAACTCATGGTGCGCGCGCCACCACAGGTCGCGCCGTAGACCATGTTCACCGCGGCCAGCTCGCTTTCAGCCTGCAAAAATACGCGGCCGGGATATTTCGGCATTTCGCGCGCCATGTATTCCAGCAGCTCGGTTTGCGGGGTGATCGGATAGCCAAAATAGGCTTCAACGCCGGCACGCAGGGCGGCTTCGGCGATAGCCTCGTTACCCTTCCAAAGGTCTTTTGCCATGTTCGGTTCCTCCCCTTAGGCTGCTGCCATTGCGGCAGATGTTTGAGCCGCCCGCCCCGTGCTGGCTGGCAGGCGATAGACGGTGAGAACCGCATCCGGGCAGATGACGGCGCAGATGGTACAGCCGGTGCAGTGGTCATCAGGATCCACCAGCACCGCTGGTCGGTATCCCCGTGTGTTGAAAAAGTCGGCCATCTTCAGCACATGCTGCGGGCAAACTGTGGTACACAACTCACAGCCTTTGCAGCGATTGGTGTCAATAACAACAGTTCCTCGTGCCATTCCAATACCTCCACGGCTTTGTGGCGTTTTTGCGGCAGCACTGCCGCATCAATTATTCAATCTGGTCTGTCAGATGGAAATCAAATCAGGCGGCCGGTGGTGTATCATTGCTGAGCAGATGCACCAGGCAGTCCAGCATGTCGGTGATCGTGACCATCCCCACTACGGCTTCACCCTCTACCACGGGCAAGCCGCTGATCTTGTGCTCGCGCAGTAGTTGCGCGGCAACGGCCACGGGTGTCGTTGGTTCAACAGAGAAGGGGTTGGTGGTCATGCAAGAGCGCACTTTGATGGCTTCCAGTAGAAATTCGTTATACCAGCGCTCGCGCAAGACCAGTGGCGAATTCGTTGCCTGTCGCAGGTCGCGGTCGGTGACGATGCCGATCAGTTTATCGTCTTCAACGACGGGCAGCCGGCGAAAGCCGTGCTCGCGCATCAGATCAATGGCAGTTCCGATTGAACTGGTTGGGCTAATGGTGATGACCGATTGGGTCATAATGTCACGTACTAACATCAGCGATCCTTTTTGTTTTTCCGGTTGGTATCAGCGATCTGTTTTGATTATATCGCGGCTTATTATAACCGTACATGATAAACATCATAAACAGGTAGTAGAACTGCTACCGACTGGTGGCTTGGCTATGAAAAAATGGCCCTGAGACGCGTCGCGTCTCAGGGCGCATGTAAGATGTTTCGTTGCAAACTGGGCCGGACGCTGGCAGGCAGCAGGCCGACAGGTGGATTGTGACGACGTTATTGTGCTTCACCCAGATAGTAGGTGAGGTGCTGTAGATGTACGGTCGGATCAATCTGCTCAACGCGGATACCGGACGGGGCAATCAGCGAAATCGGTGCATAGTTCAGCAGTGCAGTGACGCCCGCTTCGATCAACGTATTCGCGACGGTTTGAGCGGTTTCAGCAGGTACAGCGATGATGCCGATCTTCCAACTTGCCTCTTTGACGCGTTCGGAAAGGTTGGCAACGTCCTCAATTTCGAGGCCGCTCGTCAGCACCGTGCCGATTTTGTCGGCATCCATGTCAAAGACGGCCGCGATACGGAACCCGCGGCCGGCAAAGCCTTTGTAGCTGGCCAGTGCGTGACCGAGGTCGCCCGCACCCACCAGCACCACGTCCCACATTTGGTCTACGTGGAGGATTTCCTTAAGATTGTTTTCAAGGAAGCGGATTTCATAGCCGGTTCCTTGCTTGCCGAATTCGCCAAAGTGTGAAAGATCTTTGCGAATCTGTGCAGAGCTAATGCCCAGCCGGTCACCTAATTCCTGCGACGAAGTGATTTCGCGATTATCTGCTTTGAGGAAGGTGAGCGCTCGTAAATAAATTGGCAATCGCCCAACGACGATATCCGGGACTGATTTGTCCTCCATGGGTTTGCCTCCTGGCCAGTTTCTTTTCTAGGTAAAAGCAATGATTGCTTGTTCTCGACTTGTGAAGTCACATACGTAGATGATACCATAAATAAGGCGTTTGTGCAACTTTCGACAAGTGTTCGCGCAGACTTGACAAGTGCTGTAAAGCGTGGACGATAGAGTGGAAACGTTTTCTAGGTGATCTTTTGGCTGTCCCGCTCGTTGGAGAGGAAGGTGTGCCTTGAATGAAACGACAACGTCAGCGCGTTCGATCTTGCTCTTCTTAGGGGTGATTGATCGCCCGCGCACCACGTTAGCCAACGTGCTGGCGCATCCGCGCGGAAAATGGCTGTTGCCGTTGGTGCTTTGCTTGGCGGCTACGATTTTTATGCTCTGGGCGACGGCAGATGAAGCGAGCGTGCTGGCCGCGCGCCAACAGGCAGTCGCGCTGCAATCAATGCAAGGCCAGTTGCAAGACATGACGCAGGCCCAGCAGCAGCAACTGCGCGATCAGATGGCGCGCTTTTCCTCGCCGTCAATGTTGATGCTGATCGGCTCGCTGACCAGCGCCATCGGCCTGCTGCTCAGTTGGTTGATTGGGGCAGCCATGATTTATTTTGGCCTGACGATTGGTGGAACAGAATTACGCTTTCCGCCCCTGCTGGCCGCGTTGAGTTGGACGTGGTTGCCCTTTGCGTTTCGTGACCTCTTTAGCGCCGTGTGGAATCTCATCACCGGCGTGTTGATGGTCAATCCAGGGCTGAGTTATTTTGTATCCACTGGTGACACCCTGTCCGACCAAGCCAACCCGCTCTGGCTGCTTGCCAGCCAGGTGGATTTATTCTGGCTGTGGCATTTGGTGCTGATCTACGCACTGGTGAAAGCAGTACGTCCGCAGCACAGTGCCTGGGGCTTGACATTGCTATACGCCCTCTTGTATCTGGCGGTGCGAGTTGGGCCGGCGGCGCTGCTCGGACGGTTGGTTTAGCAGGCCATGTAACAAACGACAATTGTGAAGCCTCTAACGTACCGGATGTAACATTAGTGATACGATACACGTAAAGAAAAGAAGGTTTTTGCTGGCTTTTAGCTTTGAAGGGTTCCAACTTATGCGCTGGCCAGTCCTTGACTGTAGCCGGATTGCTTGCAGAAAAGAGGTTCCATGCGACGCGTTTTAATCATTTTGGTTATTTTAGAGTTGATCGCGGCAGCTGCTCTGGGGTGGTCGCAGTATATAAGCAAAACCAAAGCTGCACCTGCGCCAGACTATGAAACGATCAAGGTGGATAAAGGAACACTGATTTCAACCGTTAGCGCCACCGGCGCAATCGAGCCGGAAGGCGAGGTGTCATTGATCTTTCGTGGAGCGGGTCGTGTCAGGGAAGTTCTGATCAAAGACGGCGAAACGGTCACCGCAGATCAAATCCTGGCGCGGTTGGAGACAGAAGACCTTGATTTGGCGTTGGCGCAGGCTGAGACGGGTTTGAGAATCAGCAAAGAACAATTGGAGCGTCTGAAGATCCCGGTCGATGCCACTGACATTGTGGCAGCGCAGGCCGCGGTTGCCAGCGCAGAGGCGAATATCACCAGCGCGCAGGCTGCGGTGACCAGCGCGCAGGCGAATTATAATAGCCTCCAAACCGGTCCCAGCGAAGATCAAAAACGTGCGGCCTCTTCTACGCTGGAACGCGCTCGCGTCATGCGTGATCAGGCGCAAGCCGCCTATGACCAGGTCGCCACCCGCCCCGAAATCGGCCTCTTGCCACAGTCTGTGCAGTTGCAACAGGCAACCATTGACTATGAAACCGCGGAAGCGAACTACCGCGTGACCACCGCACCCGCCACCGAGGCGCAACTCGCGGCGGCGAACGCTCAAATCGTCCAGTCGCAGGCTGCCGTGGCGCAGGCGCGCGCGGCTCTCGCGCAGGCGCAGGCGAGTTTGGCGAAGTTGCAGCGCGGCCCAGGCTCGAGTGATCTGGCTGTGGCCGAAGCCCAGGTAACGCAGGCCGAACTGTCGGTACAGCAGGCCAAGTTGACGCGGGAAAACACCGCCCTAATCAGTCCGATTGCCGGGGTAGTGACACAACTGAACATTACCCCGGGCGAGCTACCCAATGCTGCGCGCCCGGCTGTGGTCGTTACCGATCTTTCGCAGTTCCACATCAATATCACCGTGGACGAAATTGACATTAGTAGTCTGGCGGAAGGGCAACCGGTGCGCGTGACTCTGGACGCGATGCCGGATGCCACGCTGGACGGCCACATTGACAATATCTCCGATACACCTGTCAGCGGCAGCAGCGGCGTGTCTTACCGCGTGCGCGTTGTGATTGACGAGGCCAATGTGCCGCTGCGCAGCGGCTTGAGCGCCACCGCCAGCATCGTGACACAGGAACTGAAGGATGTCGTGGTGATCCCTAACCGCAGCGTGCAGATTGACCGTAGCAATGGGCGCACTTATGTGGAAAAGATTGTGGACGGCATCCCCACCAGCACCGAAGTCCAGTTGGGTGCGCGCAACGAGCAGTACAGCCAGGTGGTGAGTGGTGTCAACGCAGGCGATGTGCTGGCAATTCGCTCCGGCAGCAGCCTGGATCGCCTGCGCTCCACCATGTTTGGCAACTAACCATGAGTGATACACTGCAACCGGTTATCAGCATCCGCGATATTATGAAAGTCTATCGCATGGGGGATGTCGAGGTGCACGCGCTGCGCGGTGCTAATCTGGCCGTTTACCCCGGCGAGATGGTTTCGATCATGGGGCCATCAGGCTCCGGCAAGTCCACCTTGATGAACATCATCGGCTGTCTGGACCAAGCCTCCAGCGGGCAATATCTGCTGGATGGCATTGACGTAAACAGCCTGAGCGATGATAAGCTGGCCGCGGTGCGCAGCCGCCGCATCGGCTTCGTCTTCCAAAGCTTCAATCTGTTGCCGCGCACCACCGCGCTGCAAAACGTGGAACTGCCGCTGATCTATGCAGGTGGCAAGGATCGCCGCGCCCGCGCGGTGGCCGCGTTGCAGCGCGTGGGCCTCGGCGAGCGCCTGCATCACCGTCCCAACGAGCTGTCGGGCGGCCAGCAGCAGCGTGTCGCCATTGCCCGCGCACTGATCAACAATCCTGCCATTATTCTGGCGGACGAACCCACCGGCAACCTCGATTCCAGGTCCGGCGCCGAGATTATGGGCATCTTTCAGGAGTTGAACGAAGACAGCGGCATCACGGTGGTCTTCGTCACGCACGAGCCAGACATTGCCGAACACACCAAGCGCGTGATCCGCTTGATGGACGGGCGGATTGTTGAGGACGCGCCCGTGTTGAACCAGCGCCGCGCGCCTCGCCGCGGTGATGCGGTGCAAGGAAGTTAAGCTATGGGTGTGATTGAATCGCTGCGCGTGGCGCTGCGCGGCCTGTCAGCCAACAAGCTGCGCTCCATTCTGACCATGCTGGGCATCATCATCGGTGTCGGTGCGGTTATCACGCTGCTCTCTGTGGGGCGCGGTGTGGAAAATCTGATCCGCGATCAGTTGCAGGGTGCAGGCACCAACCTGCTCTTCGTCATCCCGGTCAACCTTAATGACAGTAGCTCGATGTCGCCAGGTGTGAATGCATACCAGCCTTCTCTGACCCGCAGCGACCTTGAGGCGATCAGCGATCCCTTCAATGTGCCGGACGTTGTAAAAACCGCGCCGGAAGTCAACACCGCCGCACGCGTGACGCAGCAGCGCAATACCGCCAATTTACAGATTTCCGGCGTGACTGCTGACTATGTTGATGTGCGTAATTCACCGGTGGCGGATGGCAGCTTTATCTCTGATCAGGATGTCACCTCACGCATGCGGGTGGCTGTGTTGGGCGTGCGTGCTTACGAGCGATTGTTTGAGGCGGACGAATATGCGATTGGCCGAACGATCAAGATCAACGACATCCCCTTCCAGGTCATCGGTGTCATGGAAGAAAAGGGGGGTGGCTCGTTCGGTAGCGAGGATAACCTGATCTTCATCCCCATGACCACCATGCAGGAGCGGCTGACACCGGACAATCGTAATTCGCGCGGCGAGCCGCTGCTATCGGTGATCTATACGCAGGTGGTGTCGGAAGACAAGATGGATGAAGCGCGCGTGCAGATTGAAGAGCTGCTGCGCCAGCGTCACAATGTCCAGTTTCGCGATGAAGATGACTTCACCGTCATCAACCAGGCCGATCTGGTTGCCATCTTCGGTCAGATTACCGGCGTCATCACCCTGTTTCTGGGCGCCATCGCGGCGATTTCCCTGCTGGTCGGCGGCATCGGCATCATGAACATCATGCTGGTGTCGGTCACCGAGCGCACGCGCGAAATCGGCATCCGCAAGGCGGTGGGCGCGCGGCGGCAGGATATCCTGCTGCAATTTTTGATCGAAGCGATGGTGCTGTCCATGATCGGTGGTCTGATTGGCATTGGCCTGGGCTGGGCAGGCGCGATTGCCATTTCCAACCTGCAAGATAACCTGGTGGCGGATGTCACCCTGCAAAGCGTGCTGCTGGCAACCGGGTTTTCTTTAATTGTGGGCTTGTTTTTCGGCATCTACCCGGCCACGCGCGCGGCCAGCCTCAATCCGATTGAGGCGCTGCGCTACGAGTAAATTATGACACGTTCAGTTTCGTTTTGGGCAGGCATCGCCCTTGTGTTGCTGTTAGCGATTGTAATTGCTGTATTGAGTGGTCGCGTATTCCCGCAGAACGCGACCACTGCGCCGCTGCCGCTCCCCACCCCTGCCAGCAGCGCGCCGACAGCATCCGCCGACTTGCCGCGCCCGGCCTTCACGATCTCTTCAACCGTTGCGGCATCTGTGGCCACACCGGTGCTGGCTGTATCGCCCGCGCCCGTTGTTGTGCGCAGCGTACGCGTGATGCAGGATGTGTCCGTTTATCGCCAGTCTGACGCGGGCAGCGCGGTGGTGGCGAGGCTGGTTGCAGGTGCGAGTGTGACCGTGACGGACGAGCGCGGCGACTGGCTGGAAGTGATCGTCCCGACCGCGCCCGGCGGACACGGCTGGATTGCACAAAGCGCGCTGGCGGCTGCGCCCGCGGCCACTGCCGCGCCCGTTGAACCTGTGCCTGCCGCGGTAGACGCAGCGGCTTCGACCTCTGCTGCTGCCGAACAGCCTGCCCAGCCTGTGCCCGCGGCCGTTTTGGCTGCGCCTGCCGGGCCGGCCCTGCACGGCAAGCTGGTCTTTCAGGAGAGCAACGGCGGTTCGATCTATCTGATCAATGCCGACGGCAGCGGGTTGCGCCGTTTGACCTATGGTTTCGATCCTGCGCTCAGCCCGAACGGGCAGCAAGTGGCGTTTACCCGCTGGGACGAGCCGCGTGGGCTGTGGGTGATCAATGTGGACGGCAGCGGCGCGCGCCAGCTCTTCACAGCTAACAAGCCGCGGTCGCCTTCTTGGGCCGTGGACGGTCAAAGCATTGTCTTTGAACAGCTCACGCGCACGCGTACCTGCCGAGAATCGCCTTTTGGCTGTCTGACCGACGACGAAATGCGTGCCGAGTTTGGCGGTGGGGATTGTCTTTCAACGCCGTTTGGTTCGTTTTGCATCGCCGATTTCCCCGTAGTCACGCTCAGTTACACCGGTTTGGTGCAGGTTGATCTGGCTACCGGTACGGGGAAAGATCTGCCCACGAGCGAAACCGCGACATCGCCGCGCTTTACGCCGAATGCCAGCACCGTTTTTTATCTGGACGGCTACACTATGGCGTTGGCTCAGACCCGCAACGACGATCCGCCGCAGCAAATTCTGGTTTCTAACGCGCCCGTGGGACCAGCCAATTACAGCCCGGATGGGCAATGGCTCTACGGTACCCGCCGCGGGGGCAGCCACTGGGACATTTGGCGCTGGCGCGCCGATGGCAGCCAGTCCGCCGCGCTGACGACCTCCGACCCGCTCGCTGCGCAGGCAGCCAACAACGTGGCTCCCGCGGTCAGTCGCGACGGCCAATCGGTGATCTTTCTGACAGATCGTGCCGGTTCGTGGCAGCTTTGGGTGATGAACAGCGATGGCAGCAATCAGCGGCCCTTTGCTGCAGACGCGCTGGCGGGCATCGCTTTGCGCTATGATTGGAGCGCGGATCGCGTGGTAGATTGGGGGCCGTAGCGGCCAGGTATCGCTTTTGTTGACGTCAGGTGGATGTCAGCGATTTTGACAACTTTTGAGATAAGTGATAGCTTGCCTTTGGTCAAAGATTGGCATAACAGCATGTGGGTAGGTACCATAAGCTATGGTCAAACACATCTCCAGCCGTTCTCGATGGCCTGGAGCGGAACTGCTCTGACAGATTATGCCGAGAGCTGTATAGGGTGCGTACGCGCTTGGGAACGCTGGGCCGAAGCGGTGACGGTGTGGGTTTTTGGTCAATATGATGCGGCCGGAAACTTCTCAACTTCTTACCACTCTATCGAAGTACAAGACCGGGCGAGGCAAATACAGCTTAACAACCAGATG
>JBAQWV010000061.1:0-116956 GCA_049299095.1 Anaerolineae bacterium
GTCAACCCGGCCAACGGCGTGCTGGCTCCAGCCGCATCCGCCGCACTCAGCCTCGGCTTCGATGCCACGGGTCTGGCTCCTGGCGTCTACACCGGCAACCTGTGCGTCCACAGCGACGACCCCGACATGGGACCCGGCAACGGGACTGACTTCGTGGTCGTACCGGTCACGCTGACGGTCAGCATGCCGCTGACGCCTTCGCTGGCACTGACCAAGACAGTGGGGACTGTTCCCGGCGTCTGTGCAGCCACCAGCAACATCGCTGTGCCAACCGGCACGACGGTCTACTACTGCTACACCGTCACCAACACGGGCGACGTGCCCTTCACCACCCATGACCTGGTGGATGACCAGCTCGGCACTATCTTCAACGGCGCGGCTTACCTTCTGAACCCCGGTGAAACGGTGAACACCGTCACCCTCGGTGTCACGGCTTCGGCGGTGCTGAATGCACCGACGGTCAACGTGGCGACCTGGACTGCCCATGATGGTGCGGGTGCGCCGACCACGGCCACTTCGACGGCGTTTGTGGATGTGTATGGCTTCTCGTGCCTCTACCCGCAGGAGAACTTCGAGGCGGGTGTGCCGCCGGTGGGCTGGAGCGTGATCAACAACGTGATGGGTGGCCCGACCTGGGGCGACCTGGCCGCCTGTGGTCAGGCTGGCAACTACACCGGCAGCACCGGCAACGCCGCCTGCATGAGCCCCGGCACGCTGGTGGAGCAGCCCTTCGACGCTGAGCTGCGCACCCCGGTCTTCGACCTGGTGGGCTACTCCGATGCCACGATCAGCTTCCTGCTGAACTTCCAGGCCTATGCGGGCATTGACCGCCTGACCCTCGACATCTCCACCGATGCGGGCGGCACGTGGTCGAACCTGCAAACCTGGACGACGGACCAGGGTGCGTTCCAGAACACCCCGGGTGTCTTCCCGACGATTGATCTGGGTGCGTATGCGGGCATGAGCAACCTGATGCTGCGCTGGCACTACTACTACCCCGGTGGCAATGGCCTGGGGTGGTATGCCCAGATTGATGAGCCGCATCTAAAGTGCACGGCTGCGCCGCCGACCGCGGTGACGCTGGCGGGCATCAGTGCGGTTCCTGCGCAGAGCCTGCCGGCTGGCTTGCCGCTGGCAGCCCTGCCGACGGTGGTCACCTTTGCTCTCGGCGCGGCGTATGCTGTGCGTCGCAAGCAATGAGCCGTGATGAGTAAGTAGTCAGCAGACGAGACGGCCTCCTGCGCACCGCGCAGGGGGCCGTTTTCTGTTCATCGGCACAGACTGCGGAAGTAGCAGGCAACGAAAAACTTGTGTCTGCCACGCTGGGGGCTTAGAATACAGCTTACCCAATGTACCTCAGAGCGTAAACGCAAAGGAGCTTTTGTTATGGCACCCATCCTCTTTCCTCCCAACTTCGTTTGGGGCGCAGCCACAGCCAGCTATCAGATCGAAGGAGCCTGGCAGGCCGACGGCAAGGGCGAATCGATCTGGGATCGCTTCGCACACACCCCCGGCACGATCGAAGACGCAACCAACGGCGACATCGCCTGCGATCACTATCACCGCTGGCGCGAGGATATCGCGCTGATGCGCGAGCTGGGCATCGCGGCCTATCGTTTCTCCATCGCCTGGCCGCGCATTCTGCCCACCGGCCGCGGCACGGTGAACGCGGCCGGCCTGGACTTCTACGACACGCTGGTGGATGCCCTGCTGGCCGCGGGCATTCAGCCCTTTGTCACCCTGTACCACTGGGACTTGCCGCAAGCATTGCAGGACTTGGGCGGTTGGGCCAACCGCGATGTCGCGTACTGGTTCAGTGATTATGCTGATCTGGTGTCGCGGCGACTGGGCGACCGCGTGCAACGCTGGATTACGCACAACGAACCGTGGGTGATCGCGTTTCTGGGCAACTTGCAAGGCATCCACGCGCCGGGCCTGCATAATCTGCGCACCTCGTTACAGGTGGCGCACCATGTGCTGCTGTCGCACGGGCTGGCACTGGAGCCGCTGCGCGCCAACGCGGGCGCACAGGCGCAGCTTGGCATCACACTCAATTTCACCCCCAGCTACCCGGCCAGCGACCGCGAAGCCGATCTGGCAGCCACGCAACGGCACGATGGCTTCAACAATCGCTGGTTCATCGAGCCGCTGTATCATGGCCATTATCCCGCAGACATGGTGGAGTATTTTGGCGCGGACATGCCAGAGCCACAGGCCAACGATATGAAGATCATCAACCACCCCGGCGACTTCCTTGGCGTGAACTACTACACGCGTGCGATCTGCAAGGCGCAGCGCGGCGAGCTGTTCGAGATCGGTGAAGTGCGCACACAGGCAGAATACACCGAGATGGGCTGGGAAGTGTACCCGGAGGGGTTGTACAACCTGCTGACCTGGATACATCGCGACTACGCACCGCCGCGCATCTACATCACAGAAAACGGGGCGGCTTTTGCTGATGCCGTCAACGCGCAGGGCGCTGTCCACGACCCGCGTCGGCAAGCGTACCTGCACGCGCATTTTGTGCAGGCCCAGCGCGCGATCACCGATGGCGTCCCGCTGCAGGGCTACTTCGTCTGGTCGCTGATGGACAATTTCGAGTGGGCATATGGCTACACCAAGCGTTTTGGCCTGATTTACGTAGACTACAAGACGCAGCAGCGCATCATCAAAGAGAGCGGACGTTGGTTTAGCGGGGTAACGCGCCTCAACGGCGTTACTGCTTGAGTGCAGCCCGGCGCACCGCCGCGCGAATTGACTAAAAACCGCGCTTGACATCGAACGTCTGTTCTGATATAATATTGTCAGAACAGACGTTCTATTATTTTTAAGACATCTGGGTGGCCAGAAATTTCATTAGCTGTGGCACGAAAGGAAGATTAGATGCGGCCCGCCGCCCCACAGGCCTAACCGGCAGTCAGGATGGGACTCATGCGCAGGCGGCAGCTGGAAATGCAATCTGATCGAATTGAAGCTGTTTTGGCGTCACACCGGGTCGCTGGGCGCGTTTGGGGTGCAACGATCACCCCCCGCTTCATTCGCTTTCAAGTCACCACAGCCCTCGGCACCAAAGTGAACCGGGTTGCCGAGCTGTCCGAAGAAATTGCCATGACGCTGGGCGTGCGTTCAGCCCGCGTCTATCGCAAACAAGGTTCTATTCAGGTCGAAGTGCCGCGCGATCAGCCCGATTCGGTGCGCTTGCTGCCTCTGTGCCAGCGCGTGGATGCAGCTCCGCCAATCACGGCGCTGCTGGGGCTGGACGACGACGGTTCGCCGCTGCTCTTGCGGCTGACCAGCCCCGACACCGTGCATGTGCTGATCGCTGGCACCACCGGTTCCGGCAAGACTGCCCTGGCCCGCACGATGTTGTTGTCGCTGGCCCTGTATAATCCGCCGGATGCGCTGCGGCTGGTGTTGATTGACCCCAAAGGCCGCGGCTTTGGCCCGCTGGCTGGCCTACCGCATGTGATCGGGCGGATTGTCGCCACCCCGGAAGAAGGGCTTAAGGCCCTCACGTGGCTGGTCAAGGAGATGGAGCGCCGCGACGCCGCAGGCATCAACAGCCCGGCCATCGTGGCTGGCATTGACGAACTGGCCGATCTATTGATCGTAGGCGGTAAAACGGTGGAAAATGCTCTGGTGCGGCTGGCGCAGCGTGGACGCGAAGCCAACATTCACCTGCTGGCCTGCACACAAAAGCCCTCGGCTGAGATCATCAGTGGGTTGCTCAAGGCCAACTTCCCGGTGCGGCTGGTTGGCTCGGTTGCCAGCCCGGAAGATGCCAAGGTCGCGGCAGGCATTGCTGGTTCCGGCGCAGAAAAGCTGTTGGGACGTGGCGACTTTTTACTGGTCGCCAAGGGCGACACCGTGCGCCTGCAAGCGGCTTTTGCCAGCGACGAAGAGATTTTGAACATCGTACACAGCCTGAGCCGCGGGCTGCCGCCCACCGATGCCGCGCCGCTTGGTTGAAACAAACTCACACAAGGAGACACGAACATGGCATACCCTGATTTGCTTGGCATCACAGTACAGAATATGGCGGCTTCCTTGCGGTTTTATCGCTTGCTGGGGCTGGAAATCCCAGCAGGACAGGATGATGAAGCCCATGTCGAGGTGACTTTGCCGGGTGGTTTTCGTCTGGCGTGGGATTCCCAGGCATTGATGCAAAGCCTTGACCCCAACTGGCAGTCGCCGGTGGGCCAGCGCATGACGCTTGCCTTCAAGTGCGCCAGCCCGGACGAAGTGGACGCCCTGTACGCGGCTGTGCTGGCACAGGGTTATCATGGCCACCGCGCGCCGTGGGATGCGTTTTGGGGCCAGCGTTACGCCGGCGTTGTAGACCCCGATGGCAATCTGGTTGACCTGTTTGCCGAACTGACGATGTAAGATCGGCGAGGAGTGAAGACAATGCGACGTTTACTGGCTGTCAGCGTGATGGCCGCGCTAATTACCCTGGCAATTATCATCGGCCAACGCATGAGTACCGACGCGATGGCAGTGATGGTGGGGGTAGTGTTTGGCGTCGCCGCCAGCATCCCCACCAGCTTGTTCATTGCCCTGGCCACCCGTGGCAAGAACCGCTCCGAAGCACCCTATCGCCGCGATGATTATCAACCGAGCGCGCCCGCGCCGCAGATTTATGTCGTGACGCCGGGCCAGGTTGCACCCGGTATGGGATTGGTGACCGGACGTGCGCCGCAACCATTGGCCCAACCGATGGGCGCTTTTTTTCCCGCGGAGCCGTCCCGCCGCTACAAAGTGGTGGGTGAAGCGGAATACTGGCTGGATGAAGCAGACAAAAACACCTGGGATTGAAAGGAATTGGACGATGAAACTGAGCAAAAACGAGCGAATTTACTGTCTGGCGCGCACGCATGACTACTTCCCAGCCGTATTCCGTTGGCGCGGCCGCCGCTTCGAAGTGATGACGGTGGAGAAATGCTGGACAAGCAAGTCGTCCACTGCGCACCGCCTGTTCCGCGTGCGCTGCGCCGAAGGCAGCTTTGTGCTGGCGCACACGGTGGACAACGATCTCTGGCAGGTCAGCGAATGGCCGCTGACGCTATTATTGCCCTGGACCAAACCACTGACACCTGCGCGTTTCCCGCTGCCGCGCGGCCAGCGCCGCCCACAGCTTCAGCCAGCCAGCGTGCGCAGCAATGGCGGCCCAAAGATTGCCGCGGCCACCCCCAACGCTCCCAGAACGGCAAAGACCATCGCTCCGGCCGCGCAGTCCTTGGCGATGCGCGCCAGATCGTGATAGTCGGGCGAAACCAAATCCACCACCGCCTCGACCGCGCTGTTGACCGCCTCCAGCGCCAGGATCACCCCTACGGTGATCGCCAAAACGGCCCATTCCAACGGGCGAATACGCCACACAATACCAGCCGCGACCACCACCAGGGTCGCGGCTACTTCTATCCAGGCGTTGCGCTGCGTGCGTACCGTGTAAGCCACGCCGTTGATCGCGGCGGTGAAAGAATGCCAACGATTCCGGCTTTTCATACGGCGAAACTGCCCAACACGCGCGCCTGTCGCGCCCACATATCCGCTTCTTCTTCCGCGGTGGCGTGGTCGTAGCCCAGCAAATGCAGCACACCATGCACTGCCAGCAGGCTTAGTTCGTCCATCACCGGATGCCCGGCCGCGACGGCCTGTCGCTCGGCGGTGGGATAGGAAATCACAATGTCGCCCAGATAATTCAGCGCTTCCGGTGCGGTCACAAACGCGCTCGTCTCTTCCGCGGCTTCCTGGGCGGGGAAAGACAGCACATCCGTCGGCGCGTCAACGCCACGGTAAGCCGCGTTCAGCTCGTGTAGCAGCGCATCGTTGGAGATCACCAACGCCAGTTCCTTGCCGTCGGCATCTTCACTGTGCAGCGCGGCCAGAATAACCGCCAGCAGGCGCTCGGCAGAGACATGAGGGGCGTAGGCTTCATCAATTTGCAGGTCAATCGCAGCAGCTTCGGGCTGCTCAAGAGGTAGTTGTAACATTTGGTTTCACTTCTGGTTTGAGAAAGTCCTGGTTTTCCGGGCTGGCTGCGGTCGCTGCGGCTTGCGGCTTGATTTCCGGATAGACGATGCGCGGATGGTGCGCGCCTTGCAATGCCTGTACGAAGATGCGCCGCGTGGTTTCCAGGTCGGCCAGCGTCAGCGGGCTGTCAGCCAGCTCGCCTTCCAACATCTTCTGGTTAATAATCTTGCGCACCAGTTGATCTATTTCTTCCTGTGTGCCGGGGCGCATCGCGCGCGCGGCGCTTTCGCAGCTATCCGCCAGCATCACTAAGGCTGTTTCGCGCGTGCGCGGCTTCGGGCCGGGGTAACGAAAAGCGGCTTCATCCACCGGTGTCTTGTCAGCCTGCTTTTGTGCCTCAGCGTAGAAGGTACGCACCAGCCCTGTTCCCTGGTGTTCAGCGATGAAATCTTGCACGCGGCGCGGCAATTTCTGCCGTCGGGCAATTTCCAGGCCGTCCTTAACGTGGCTGATGATGATCTTGGCGCTGGACCAGGGATCGAGCTGGCTATGTGGGTCAATCCCTTGCATCCGGTTTTCCACGAAAAAATAGGGCCGGTTGAGCTTGCCGACATCGTGATAATAGGCGCCGACGCGCGTTAAAAAGGCTTCCGCGCCGATGGCCTCGGCGGCCTGCTCGGCCATGTTACTCACCAGCAGGGAGTGGTGGTACGTCCCCGGCGCTTTCATTACCAGTTCCCGCATCAACGGGTGATTGGGCCGCGCTAACTCCATCAGACGCAACGGGGTGACAATATCAAAGATCGCGCCCAGCAAATAAAAGCCGATCAAGGCCAGGCTGGCCGAAATAGCGCCGTTGGCGAGGCCGGCAGCGACAAGCTGTACCGCTTCCGACGCACTGACATCGCGAAATGGCAGATGAAAAGCCAGCAGCAAGGCCACGCTCACCGCGCTGATTGCCGCGCCCGCGGTGATATACGCGCTGGTGCGTTCCCCCTTGCGCAACACCAGCACCCCTACCAGCCCGCCCAGCATGAGATAAACGACCAGATTAACATCGCCGTTGCTTAAGTAGCCCGCGACAACGCCGAAATAGACCGCTGTCAGAAAGGCAATCGGCATACTGAGCAAGACCCCCACCAGCATCGTCGCCGCGGCCAGCGGAAAAACAAAGGGCACGATCATGCGCTCGGTGATCATAAACTTGGCAAGCAATAGAAAGATCAGCAGCGCGGCCAGCAACAGGCCGGTCAGCCGCGGCGTAGCCAATTCGCCTGGGTTGAGACGGTAAAGATACAGACCAAATAAGAGCGCCATGACACACGCCACAATGAACGCCGTCACCCAACGCCAGCGATCACCGCCGACCTGATTCAGTCCCAGGGCTTCCAGCGTTTCAATATGCCGCGCAGTGATGATGTCGCCCGCGCGGGCGATAATCTCGCCTTCCTCGTAGCGTTCAATCTGCGGCGCTACGGCAGCACGCGCTTCGGCGCGCTGTTGCAGCGTCCGCTCTTCGTTGAAAGCCATGTTGGGTTTAGTCAGGGCGCGGATTAAAACCGTGGCAGCTTGGGCCTCGTTTTCGTCCACCAGGTCCACCAGCGAGGAAACGCGCCGCCGCGCCGCGGCCAGTTGGCTATCGTTGATCTCACCAAGCATCACAAAACCGAGGACATTGGGTACTTCCACCACCACCCGCTCCCAGGCTTCGTCGTCCAGCGCCAGCAGGTTCTGCCATTCAGCAGCTTCCAGTTGCACATCTGGCAAGCGGCTCAGCTCATCCGTCTTTTCTGCCAGTGTCTTGCTGGTGTCCGCGCGCACGTCGGTAATAAAAGTCATCACTTCATGGGCGCGCGCCAACTGCTCGCTGCGCACCCGCCGTACCGGTTCATAGATATCGGCGACGCGACGCTCTGCCTGTTGGCGCGCCTCTTCGGTCAACACATCGCTGATATATTCCACCAGCCGCGGCGACCGCAGATCTGTTCCGCTGACTTCCCCAACCTGTAGCGCCAGCAGGCCAGTAGTAGGCCATTCAACCGTCAGGGCGATGGCCGTCGCCGACACAAACAGCGCGCCAAACAAGAGCATCACTATGCGCGCGCGCCAGAGTGCGCGGCGCGTGGTGCGCTTCTCGCCGTTGCCTGCCCGTGCAGTCACTGTCATCACCTGCTTGCCTTAGCCCAGCGCCTCGCGCACCAGTTGATTGACCAGCTTACCATCAGCGCGGCCCTGCATTCGCGCCATCGCTGTGCGCATCACCAGGCCCATATCTTTGGCGCTGGCAGCCCCCGTTTCAGTCACGACCTGCTGCACAATAGCTTGCATCTCCGCCAAATCCAGTTGTTTGGGTAAATACTGTTCCAGCACGGCCAATTCGGCCTCTTCAATCTTGACCAGATCGCTGCGGCCGGCTTTGCTGAACTCCGCGATGGAATCGCGCCGCTGGCTGGCTTGTTTGGCGATTACCTTCAACGCCTCTTCGTCGCTCAGGGCTGCGCCGATGCCTTCGCTGGCGCGTTTATCTACCAGTGCGTTGGCAAATGCAGTTTTTACCGAGCGCAGGGTGCGCTTGCGGTCTTCATCGCGCGCCAGCATGGCCGCTTTCAAATCTTGATCAATTTGTTCAACAAGCATGACGAGTTTCCTTAACACCAGTAATAAACCAGCACTTCCATAGGCTGGTTGACATTATGTATAGACGCCATTATACCACGCCTAAGTTCCGCCATCAAACAGCATCCAGCAGGCGGGCCGCGGCAGCAATCACCTGCGACGCGGCAATATCGCGCACGCAGCCATGTTCCGGCAAGGCCGCGGCGGGCCAGTCCAACCGATTGCAGGGAATACACGCCCAGTCGGAAACCAGCACGCGGTGACGCTGCGGGTTGCCCCACGGGCCAAACGTGCGTTGATCCACCGGGCCATACAGGTGCAGCGTGGGCGCGCCCACGGCCACCGCCAGGTGCAGCGGGCCACTGTCCGGGCCGATTACCAGCGCGCAGCGGCGATAGAGCGCAGCCAGCGTGTCGAGGTCTGTCTGACCAGCCAGCGAGCGTGCGGTGCCGGCCGGTAGCGCGGCCAGCACCGGCTCGATCAGCGCGGCCTCGCCTGTGGAGCCGGTGAACACCACGCGTGCGCCGCGCGCCTGCACGAGCCAGTTTGCCAGCTCAACCCAGCCCGCGGTGCGCCACCGCTTCACCGCTGCACCGCTGCCGGGGTGCAGCGCCACGACGGGCCGCCCATCATCGGGCAGCAGGCGCGCGGCTGCACCTTCAGCCGCAGCAGGGATCACAAAACGCAGCGGTGGGGCGTCGGTTTCCGCAGCGGGCAGGGTGCGCCCTGTGGCGGCCAGCGCCAACGCTAGATTTTGCAAAACCTCGTGCCGACCGGCGCGATAGGGCACGGCGTGCGTCAAAAACGGCTGCACTTCGGCCACTGCATAGCCAACACGCTGCGGAATGCCTGCTGCCGCCGCCAGCCACGCCCCCCACCAGTGATCGAAACGCAGGATCAGCGCCAGATCGAACGACAGCCCAGCCAGCCGCCGCGCTTCCTCTCTCAACAGGCGATAGGGTGCAAGCGGGTTATCTTGGGCCGTGCGCGTGAAGCCGGGAAATGGGCAGGTGAGCAGCGCGTCAAGATCGGGGGTATTGGCCAGCACAGCCTGCCCCCACGGGCCAGTCAGCGCAGTGATCTGCGCCTCCGGCAAGCTCTGACGCAAAACATGTAGCATCGGGGTGGTGAAAAGTAGGTCGCCGAGGTGATCGGGGCGGATCAGAAGGATGCGACGCGGTGGGTGGGTGGCCGCGGGCCGGGGATAGCTGCGTCCCCAGGCGCGCAAGAGGCGCAACCGCACTTGTTGGCGCGCGTTGCGGGTGGGCGCGGCGGTATGTGCAGCCTGATGCTGGAGCGCCAACGCGTGCCGCTGCGCGGCCGGGGTGATCTCATCCATGAGAAAAGATAGAAACGAAAAACCGGGTGGATTTATGTGTTGGACGGGGCTGAATCGTCGGTGCTGAACCCGTTGACGCCGAGATCGTGGTATACCGCTTCCAGCCGCGGCACAATCGCCTGCCAGCCATAGTGTTGTTCCACGAACTGCCGCGCGGCCGCGCCCATCTGTTTACGGCGCGCGGGATCGTTGAGCAAGGCCACCACCGCACGGGCAAAGGCCTCGGCGTCGTCGGCAAAGAGCACTTCACGGCCATCCTGCAACGAAAACCCTTCGCTGCCGAGCTGCGTCGAAACCAGCGCGCGGCGCATCGCCATTGCTTCCAGCACCTTGAGCCGCGTGCCGCCCCCCATGCGCAGCGGCGCGACATAAACCGCGGCTGCGGCGATGTGGGCGCGAATGTCGGGCACGAAGCCGGCCACAGTGACGCCGGGCTGCTGCGTGAGCGCCTGTACGCGCGGGTGCGGCTCCTTACCGACGATCACAAACTGTGCGTCGGGCACGGCACGGCGCACCAGCGGCAACACGTCGTTGGCAAACCAGGTCACGCCGTCAATGTTGGGGCGAAAATCCATCTTGCCGGTAAACACCAACGCGTTGGGGCCGTAGTCAGGCGCTTGCGCATCGTTTTCACGGCGGTAAGTGCCGTAGTAATCCAGATCAACGCCGTTGGGGATCACCGTCACATCCAGCCGCGGGTCCAGTTCCAGCAGAGCCGCGCGGTCGGCATCGGACACGGCAATCACGCGGTCAGCTTGCTGGCAAATCTGGCGCTCGTAGCGGCGCAGCTTTTTCCATTGGATGCGCGAATAGAGTGCGGCATGCCAGCGGGTCGGCTTGTGGCGATCCGTTTCCCAGGCGCGTTGTTGCAGCACGAACTCGGCGTTGTGATCGTCGAACACCAGCCGCGGCCGGCCAATCGGGATGGTGGGCAGGTTATCTTTTTGCTGTGCGTTGCGCCATAACGGGTGTTGCAGCAGCCACAAGCCGTAGGGGGCCATCTCGATCCCCTCGATCTGCACCACGTCGTAGCGATACCGTTCCAGCAACATGCCGAGGCGCGCCTGAAAGGTGCTGGACGCCAGCCGCAAGCCCATATCTGGGGAAGCGGAGGTCAGTGTGGTCCAGGCACGGCGTACCAACGAGCGTGGCGCGGGCATGGGGACGGCCTCGATGACCGAGCAATAGCGCGGCAGCGGCGAGTTGTCGGGTGGATCGTCGTCGCTGTTTTGGAAGCAGAGCAAATGAATTTCGTAATGCTCGGCCAGGTTGGCGATCAGGTTGTAGTTGCGGATGGTCGTGCCTTGATGCGGGGGATAAGGCACTTGTGGCGTCAGGAAGAGCAAACGCCGGGTCATGGCAATTCCTCCGGTCCGGCCACGGCGCGCCGGTACACGGCCAGCGTTTCGGCGGCGGCGCGCTCCCACGAGAAGGTGCGGGCGCGAGCCAGCCCCTTGGCGCGCAGCGTGGCGCGCAGGTCTTGGTCGTCCAGCAGGCGATGCAGCGCCACAGCCAGTTCCTCGTCGTTGTTGGGGTCAATCAACAGCCCGGCGTCGCCCACCACTTCCGGCAAGCTGGACACGTTGGATACCACCACGGGCAGCCCGCAGGCCATTGCTTCCAGCGGCGTCAGTCCGAAGCCTTCGTAATAAGCGGGATGCGCCAGACAGCTTGCCAGGTTGTACAGATAGACCAGATCGCCGTTTTCGACGCGGCCCAGGAAGGTAACATGCTGACGCAGATCGAGCTGTTCTACTGTGTCAAAGATTTGGTCGGCCAGCCAGCCGGTCGAGCCAGCCAGCACCAGCCCGGTCGTCACTTTGTAGGTATCGCGCAGGCGACGATAGGCCTTCAACAGGGTTTCAATGTTCTTGCGCGGCTCAATCGTACTGACGAAAAGGATAAATTCGTCTGGCAGGGGGAACTTGTGGCGAATGGAAGCCAGTGCTTCTTCGCGCGCCAGGGGACGATAGAGCGGATCAGCCGCTTCGTAGACCACCGTAATCTTGTTGCGCGGCGCACCCAGCAGCTTGACCAGGTCGTTTTTGGTGCTTTCGGAGACCGCGATAATGTGATCGGCGCGCTCAATGGCCGCGTCAATCTGGCCGTAATAGCGGGCGCTATCTTCGGTCAGGAAGTGTGGCCAACGCAAAAAGGCCAGGTCGTGGACGGTAATCACCGATTTGAAGCGATGGACACGCAGCGGTGGAATGAAATCGGGGCTGTGCAGCACCTCTGCGCGCAAACCGCGCAACGTCGGGCGCGCGGCAAACTCCGCAGCCAGCAGCCCTTGCTCCAGGCGGTGATGGCTCGGTGTCCACAGGCTATGCGTCTGTACATTGGCCCCTTCCACCAGCACGCGGTGGTCTTTGCGGCTTTGCAGCAGGATGTATTGGTTGGCCGGAGCAAGACGCGCTAAAGCCTGGGCCAGATGAACGGTATATTGACCGATCCCTGCGCCGGTGTAATAAGCGATGCGAGTATCAATAGCAATACGCATAGCGGCCTAGCGGTTTGTCATTGGGGGATGATGGACAAAAAAACCCCCACGCCCAACAAGGCATGGAGGCAACAGTGCCTGACTTGACTACTATACCACAGGCTCACAGGCACTGCAAGTTGGATCATAGGGTATGATTACGTAAACGCTTACTCGCGCGCCTCGCGGCTGACAAGGCCCAACTGGATCGCTTTGGCGACGGCGGCGGCACGCGTGTTCACATCCAGCTTGCTAAAAATAGCTTTCAGATGACGCTTAACAGTGTTGTCGGAGATGACCAGCACATCAGCCATTTCTTTGTTGGTTAGTCCCTTTTTTAGCAAAGTAAGCACTTCTTGCTCACGGACAGTCAACGCGCCTTCTGTGCCCCCTGGCAGCCGCATAGCCTCGGCAACCGCACGGCGGAATGCAGCCCGATCAAATGCACGCTTTTCCAGAAAAGCCACGATGTCGTAGTCGTCATACGCTTGCTCCACCGCGGTCGGCAGTGCAGAGCCGCTGACCACAATCGCCGGAAACTGCGCCTTTTTGGCGATGCCCAGCAGACGCAGGCCGTCGGTGTTGTCGTCCGGGGCCAATGTGTTAGCCAGCGACAAATCCGCCACCATCAGCGCATAGGATGTACGGCGCAGAAAGCCCAACGCCTCACCGTAGCTGCGGCAATCATCCACCATGAACCCCTGCTCGACCAGCAGTTCAGCCAAGATGCTGGCCCAACCAGCGTCATCTTCGACCACCAGCGCGCGGCGTAGCGAGCCGTTGGCCTGCGCCACATCGAGCTGAGCCAGCGGTATAGGCGGCGCGGCGGGGGCAGGTGTGCCGGTTGACGCAGATGCAGCTACGCCCGCGCTATGCGCGTCCACGGGTGCGCTGCTCAACGCCTGCTGCAAGACTGCGCGGAATTCGCTGCGGCGGAAGGTTTCCTTGCGCAGGCAGGTGAACGCGCCATGCTCGGTCAGCGCACTGACGGCGATTTCGACGGTGGCGTAGCCGCTGAGCAGCAAGGCCACGCAACCCGGATCATGACGGCGCAATGCGTCCAGAATGCGCAGGCCGTCCTGGTTGCGGTGGTCAATCTTACCCAGCGACAAATCCACCACGGCTAGCCGGTGCGGCGCGGCGCGCAGGGCGGCAATGGCCGCGTCCAGAGTAGCGGCCACGTCCACGGCAAAGCCTTGATCCTGCAAGATTTCGCTGAGAATTTGCTGCCACGAGAGATCGTCTTCAATCACCAGGGCGCGTAAAAAGGGTGTTTGCATGAATGGGTGTAAATAGCCAGATCAGCTAATTTGTGGCATGATAGCGCCGTTGCGTATCATAGCCCGGTTAAACTGCTTTGGCAACTCTTGCCAACGGATGAGCCGGGTAGGAAGAAAGCGGTTATGCTGGACGAAGCTGAAATCAAGGCGCTGGCGCAGCAATTGGGCGAGCCGGTATGGCAACGCGTGGATTGTGATATGGGCTATGACCTGTTCATGACGCGTTTTCTGCGCGCACGGGACCGTCGTGGCGAGGTGGTGCTGGTTCTGGAACGCGGCGATGGCCGCATCCTGCTGCACCGCAAAGCGCATTACGACGCCGATCATTTTCGCCTGTTGACGGGCGGCATCCAGCCGGATGAGCCGGTGCTGGCGGCGGCGCTGCGCGAGGCCGCGGAGGAGACTGGCCTCGCGGTGACGCCGGTGCGTTTTCTGGCTGTGCTGGACACCACACTGCACTTTGATCACATCCCGATCCCTTTTACCTCCTGCTTGCTGCACCTGCGCGCAACCGGCGGCGAGCTGCGTGCGCCGATGGACGGCGAAGTGGCTGAATTTAGCTGCTGCACTGCGGCAGAGCTGCCCTCGGTGGCCGCTACCCTGCGTGCAATCCCCGGTGAACGCGGCTACTGGGGCCGCTGGCGCGCCGTGGCGCACGATGTAGCCGCCGCCTGTCTGAACCAGAGCTGAAGAACAAACGGGTTGTTTCATTCTTCACGCTTCACAGTTATGCTTAAACACCGTTTTCACCCCGACCGCGAATTAATCCTGCTGTTCGTGCTGGCCGTGTTTGCGTTGGTGCCGCTGGTCAGCCCCGGCTACTTTTTCAACGCGCACGACGCCGACCATTCAGTCTTTTTCCTTATCGAATTCGATAAAGGCATCCGTGACGGCATCCTCTGGCCGCGCTGGGGGCCTGATCACGCGATGGGGTATGGCTATCCCATCTGGTTGATCTACGCGCCATTGGCCTATTATGGGGGTGAGTTCTTTCACTTGCTGGGGCTGGGCTTCACGGCCGCAGTGAAAGCGACCTGGGCCGTGGGGTTCCTGTGGGGCGGCTGTGGTATGTACTTTCTGTTGCGACGCTGGTTTGGTCGCACATCGGCGGGGCGTGCGGCTGCCCTGATCGGCGGGCTGTTGTATGTCTATGCGCCCTATCACCTGCTGACGATCTATGTGCGCGCGGCGCTGGCCGAATTCAGTGCGATGGCCTGGTTCCCGTGGGTGCTGCTGGCCTTCGACCGGCTGTTCGATGCCGACACGCCGCGGCCTTGGCGCTCGGTGGCGCTGGCCGCGCTGGCCTATGCCGGCTTGCTGCTCACTCACACCGGCACGATCCTGCTGTTTACCCCGCTGTTGCTGGCCTTTTTGTTGTTGCGCCTGCTGCAAAGTGTGCGGTGGCAGCCGTGGCCGCGCTCGCGCGGCACAGCGCTGCGGGTGGCCGCAGGCGGATTTTTGGCCGTCGGTCTGGCTGCCCTTTTCCTGTTTCCAATGGTGCTGGAACAGCGGTTTATCGCCGAGGAGCAGTGGGTGCAGGGCAGCTATGGCTACCGCGGGCACTTCGTTTACGCCAGCCAATGGCTTGACCCGCTCTGGGGCTATGGCTATTCCGACGATCTGAACGGGCCGAACGACGGCATGAGCTTCCAACTGGGTACGGTCGGGGTGGCGCTAGCACTGGTCGCCGCGGCCATTGGCCTGCGCCGCAAGGGTGGGCAGCGTGCGCTGACGCTCTTCTTCCTGTTGGCAACGCTGGCGGTGCTCTTTTTAATGTCGCCCGCGTCGGTACACTTGTGGGATGGCTTCGGCCCGGCGGCCCTGATCCAGTTTCCTTGGCGCTTGCTGGGACTGGCGAGCTTTGGGCTGTCCATTTTGGGTGGCGCGGTGGTCGCCAGTTTATTGCCTGCAGAGGACAAAAGCCCAGTCGGGCTGGCTGGGCTGCTGGCGCTGGTCATCGTCCTGGGCAGCCTGCCCTTCACCTTGCCGCAGTACACACTGATTGAACCGCTCGACGAGAGCGTCGGTTCGATCATGCGCTTCGAGATGGCATATCCCGATATGATCGGGCGCATGGCCGACACACAGACAACTTTTACCGAAACGCCGCTGTTGGCACAGTATTTAAGTGGCCAGCCGCTGGAAAAAGCCGCTTTGCTCAGCGGCGACGGCAGCGTGCATACGACCCATGTCGGCAGTGCGGCGGTGCGGGCATCGGTGGATGTAAATGGCCCTGCGACAGTGCAATTCTATACCTATGATTTTCCAGGATGGTATGCTACACTGGACGGGCAGCGCGTGCCGCATCGCACGCAGCCGCCGTATGGCCTGATCGCGGTGGATGTTCCCGCGGGCCAGCACGACATCGCTATCCGCTTCGGCACTACCCCGGTGCGCACTGCCAGCCTGCTGCTCTCGCTGGTCAGCCTCGCGCTGACGGTTTGGTTGTTGTGGAAGCGGTGACAAGGTGACATGATAGGCTGGTAGGATCGGTGACTTGGTCATCATTGCTCAGAACGAGTGGTTTCGATCAAAATCATCAATTCACGAACTACCATTTGCGAGTTTACGAGCGTATGACAACCCCTTCTGAACTTTCACCCGACCTGCGCCCGGTGCGCTATTGCCCGAACTGCGGGCAGCGTGTGGCGCAAAAAGCTGAAACCTGCTTCATGTGTGGCTATGACCTGCATGCCGGCGAGCAGCGACAAATCTCTTTCCCTGTGCGCGAGGCGCTGCTGATCCTCGTGATCCTCGGTATCACCTATCTCTGGTGGACGCGCAGCAGCGATGCGTCGGAAGTGACTGCCCAGCCCGCACCAACCACCAGCGCCGCAGTCGCTCCCTCCGCCCCCGCGGACACGCCGACTTTAGCTGCCACGGCGTCAATTACGGCCAGCCAAGCCATCACCAGCAGCGTGGCGATCACCGCCACCGCGCCGACCATCCCCGCAGAACCGCCTACACCGATCACGTATACGGTGACGAGTGGCGACACCATTGAGGGCATTGCCGAACGCTATGGCATCAGTGTGCAGGATTTAATGAACTTCAACGGCCTGAGCAGCGATCTGATCCAGATAGATCAGACGCTGACCATCCCCGTTGGCCCGCTGCCCGCGGCCACCGATACCCCCGTGCCTACTGCTGCGCCGCCAGAACCAACCGCCACACCCATCGTTTATTTTGTGGCGAGCGGTGACACCGTCGAGCGCATTGCCAGCCGCTACGATGTGTCTGCCAGCGCACTGTTGAGCTATAACGACTTGAGCAGTGACTTGTTACAAGTTGGTCAACGGTTGATCATCCCTTCCAGCAACACCAGCAGCGCCGACGCAGGCACAGCCACTCCCACGGCAACCCCCAAGAACGCGATTTATCTGGTGGTGGTGCGCGAGGGCGACACCATCGAGAGCATTGCCAAGCAGTTTAGCACATCCATTGACGCAATTGTCTCATTTGACCCTGACATTGAAAACGCGGATTCGATCATTCGCCCCGGTCAGCAAGTGATTGTACCGGTGGGTACAGTGACGGCTACCCTGACTGTGCAAGCCTTCTCTGGCCCGGCCGCCACACTGGTTCCCACCCCCACTGCCACCCCTGGCCCGCCCCATGCTGCGCCGCAACTGATGACACCGCTGGACGGCGCAAGTCTGGATGGCGGCACGATTTTGCTGCAATGGCTGTCTGTCGGCACGCTGGCCCCCGATGAGGTCTATGTGGTGCGCATTGTGCCCGACGGCCGCGTGCGAGAGGAACTGACCGCGACCACGGTTGGCACCAGCTACCGCATCCCGTCCGACTGGCTGGAGCAGCAAGGCCGGCGCTTCAGCCGCTTCCTGTGGAATGTGCAGGTGGCGCGCGGAGTGAGCGCGGTGACAGGACAAGCTGGCAGCTTGCTGGCTACCAGCTCGCCCAGCCGGTATCGCTCGTTTCAGTGGACGCCTGACACGAATTAGGCGCGTCAGGCGGGCTGGCCAGTTGACTAATAAATCGTCGGCGCGGTCGGCGGGACAAAGACCAACCGCAAGTCCAGCTCGTTTTCGTCACCCGGTTCCGCTGGGCTAATTTGCCAGATGCCGGCAGGTGGTACGGGATTGCGGTGGTCGTAGACGCGCAAGGTTTCCATGGTGGCATCGTCAATGCCGAGCGCACCCAGCAGTGCCATGATCGGCCCACCGTGCGTAAACAGGGCAACCGGCCCCTCTGCACCGTCCAGCAGCCCCTGCCAGACTTCTTGCACCACCGGCAACGCACGCGCCAGCACCACTGCGAGGCTTTCCTGTGGTTGCCATTCACGCAGGCCGTCCAGCACTTCCAGCCGCGCATTTGCGGCCTCCGCGGTGAGACGTGCGGTATGCAGGCAACGTTCCAGCGGGCTGCTGTACACGCGACGCACCCCGGCCTTGTGCAAAAACCGGGCGGATGCGCGTGCTTCCATGAGGCCCTGCGCGCTCAAAGGCGGACCGGGCGGAATGTGATAGGGAATGTCAGTGCGGGTCCAGTCTGGACTGGCGTGACGAACAAGATAGAGAGTTGGCATAGTCCAGCCATTATAGCCGCGTCCGCGCGCTTTACCCAAACCATTTGGAGGTTATATGCCCCGTGTTTCTGTGGCGGATCAAAGCATTTATTATCGCGCCAGCACCAACGACTTGACGGGACGCAAATCGCCTTTGCTGCTGATCCACGGCGCGGGGGGCACGCACATGCACTGGCCGGCTGCGCTGCGCCGTCTGCCTGACTGGACGGTGTACGCGCTGGATTTACCCGGCCACGGCAATTCTGCGCCACCCGGACGGGACAGCATCGCCGCGTATCGCGATGTGATCTACGGCGTTTGCCAGGCGCTGCAGCTGCCGCGCGTGGTGTTGGTGGGACATTCGATGGGAGGCGCGATTGTGCAGGATTTTGCGCTGCACTTCCCGCAGCGTCTAGCTGGCATGGCGCTGATTGGCACGGCCGCTCGGCTGCGCGTGGCTCCGGCCATCCTCGACGGCGTGCGCACGGACTTCCCCGCTACCGCGCGGCTGATCACCGAGTGGGTTCACGCACAGAACGGGTCGGAACAGTTGCAGCGCATGTACTATCAACGCCTGCTGGAGGTGGACCCGGAGGTGCTGCACGGCGATTTTTACGCGTGCGAGCATTTTGACCTGCGCGCGGACACCGCGCGGCTGGACACGCCGGCGCTGGTGGTGTGTGGCACGGCGGATGTAATGACACCGCCCAAGTTCAGCGAGTCGCTGGTGCAGACTTTGCCCAACGCGCGGCTGGTCTTGTTGCCCAACGTCGGGCACATGGCGCAACTCGAAGCGCCGGAAGCGGTCGCCACAGCCGTGACCGCGTTTTTGGAAGAAATAGAGGCACGGGGCAAGTAGACAAGAGGCAAGTGGATGAGGACGCCCTATCCACTGACCTGTCTACTTGTTTGCCTGCATTCTGCCGCCCAACACCTCTTTGGCGGCTTGGGCGGCGCGGGCGCGGTGGCTGATCTGGTTTTTGATGTCTGGTGATAGCTCGGCCATGGCCAGCAGATAATCGAAATCCGCGACCAGAAAGACAGGATCGTAGCCGAAGCCGAAATCGCCGCGCGGCACACGACTAATACGCCCTTCGCAGGCCCCGTTGGTGGTCACCACGCGGCCATCCGGCCAGGCCAGCGCGACCACGCATCGAAACCGCGCGCTACGCGCGGTTTCCGGCGTGTCGTTCAATTGATCGAGCAGCAGCGCGTAGCGATCGGCATCTGTGCGTGCGACGGGTGCGCCATAGCGTGCTGAATAGACCCCCGGCGCGCCGTTCAGTGCATCCACTTCCAGACCAGAATCGTCCGCCCAGGTGAGCAACCCGCTGAGCGCTGCATAAGCCTGCGCTTTCAGCATTGCATTGGCCTCGAAGGTGTCACCGGTTTCCTCTACCTCAACCGTAATCCCTTCGGCGTCCAGGTAAGTGACCTCAAAAGGCAACCCGGCCAGCAAGGTACGGTATTCCTGCACCTTGCCCTGATTGTGAGTTGCGATCAGTAGTTTTTCGTACATAGATTTGGCTCCAAATGGAATTGACCACGGGGGGATGATAACATATAATTCCGAGCGCGACGAAGTTTTAGCGCCGATCTGTCTCACCACTCAGGAGGTATGTCGTGCCCGAATATCCACTTCGTTTGTTCAGCGGCAGCGCTAACAAGCCACTGGCCGACGAAATCGCCGCCATTCTCAAGCAGGATTTGGGTAGTTGCACCACAACGCACTTGCCCGACAGCGAAATCCACGTTCAGATTAATGAACTGGTACGCGGCGACGATGTTTTCTTTATTCAGCCGTGCGGAGCGCCCGTCAACGATAATTTGATGGAGTTGCTGCTGTACTTGGACGCTTTTCGCCGGGCTTCGGTGCATAGCATCACCCTGGTTGTGCCCTACTTCCCGTATGGACGCCAGGAACGGATGGCGATGGGCCGGGAAGCGATCAGCGCGCGCGTGGCGGCACGCATGATTGAGACGCTGGGAGCCAGCCGCTTGATCTATGTAGATATTCATGCCGAAGCTACGCAGGGCTTTTTCGATATTCCGGTAGACCCGCTGTCTGCGCGCGAAGTGCTGGCATCGCATTTCATGAGCGACCCCAAATTTCGCAATGCTGTGGTCGTGTCGCCGGATGTGGGACGCACCAAAGTCGCCAGCCGCTTTGCCGAGACGCTGCAACTGCCGTTGGTCCTGATGCACAAACGCCGCGAAAGCTTCGATTCGGTGCGCACCACCCATGTGGTGGGCGATATTAAGGACAAAATACCGATTGTGATTGACGACTTGATCGCGGGCGGTAGCATCCTGACCCAACTCGACGGCTTAATCGAGGCCGGTGCGCGACCAGAAATCTATCTGGCTGTGACGCATCCGGTGTTGCTGCCCAGCGCGCTGGAACGCCTCGATAAATACGATTATATCAAAGAATTGGTAGTCACTAACACCGTGCCTATACCGCTGGAAAAGCGGCATCCCAAGATCGTGGTCAAATCCATCGCGCCGCTGCTGGCCGACACGATTTACCGCATCTGGACGCGGCGCTCCATCAGCCCGCTGTTGCAGCGGGCGCATGACGCGGTGGAGCCTCCCTTGTTGCGCCTTGCCCGGCAGGCCAGCATTGATCTTGCTGATTACAAGCCAATTTCTGAAGGAGATTCACCTGTTGTATCCATGGCTTGACCTTTATGCCCCTTATCTGGCGCCGCTGGCACTTGTCGCCGCCATTGCTGCGCTGATCTGGGGAACCATGCAGCATCGCCAGCTGCGCAGCCTCACGGAACGTTATACTGCTCTGACCGCCGGTACCAATGGCGGCAACCTCGAAACCGTCCTGAACAGCCATCTGGAAAACGTCCAAGCCGCGCGGACACAGGCCAGCGATGCACTGGCAATTGTCCAGCGCGTGCAGCATGACAGCACCGCCTTTCTGCAGCATCTCGCCCTGGTGCGCTATAACCCGTTCAGTCACACCGGCGGCGATCAATCGTTTGTGTTGGTATTGGCAGATCATCACGGTAATGGCGCAATCGTGAACAGCCTGCACGCCCGCGAGGGCACGCGCGTGTACGCCAAGCCGCTGGCGGCTTGGGAATCGCTGTACACGCTCACCGAAGAAGAACAGGAAGCCATCAGCAAAGCGCGCAGCCAGCCGGTGGTCTTTGCCAACGGCAATGGAAAGGTAACCGAGCATGTTTAGCAAAGAACGACGCCCCGATCCCGATCTGATTGACGTAAGCCTGGGGCCGCGCGTCACCTTTAGCGGCACGTTGCGCTGTGATGGCAGCATCCGCATCGAAGGCGTAATGGAATCCGGCGAAATTGAAACGCTGGGCAACGTGATTATCGGCCCCGGCGCCAAGGTTATGGCGAATATCAAGGCGCGCACGGTCTCCATCTCCGGCTCGTACAACGGTGAAATCAACGCGCAACGCGTGGAACTGCTGGAGGGTGGCCGCGCCTGGGGCACCATCAAGGTTACATCCTTCCTGTTGGATGAAGGCGCGTATCTGCGCGGCGAGCTGGTGATGCAAACGGAAACGCCCAACGAGCCGTTCGTATTGCCGCGCAGCGAAAAGCCGATCTCAATCATTGACAAGCCTACCCCACCGGCCGCGTAACGAAAACGTCAGTGTCGCTTTACCGGGAAACTGTGTTGAAGTTCAGAGTGCGGAAATGGCAATTCGCCACTTCCGCACTCTCCTTGTTTTTCAAACGATCTCTTCTCTAAATGCAAAAGCCGCCCGGCAACACTGCCAGGCGGCTTTTTTTGTTTCAAGACTACTGCTGGCCGTTTTCTTAGCGCGCGACCGGTGTCTGCGGTGCGGGGTGCAACTTGCGCCGCGGTGCAGCCTGACGTTGCCAGTTCTGGCGCAGTGAAATCACGATCATCGTGGCAAACCCCGCGGCGTATTGCAGCATGAACGGCGCAACGTAATAATGTCCCTGCGTCCACGCCACGTACAATGCCGCCAGCGCATAAAGCATCAGTGCCAGTTCGGCCAGCAACATTCTATTGAGCGGCAATGTGTAGCGCGTTTGCTCCCAGGCATCCCCGCGATCCTGAACGCGAAACTTGGGGGTGCGCTGGAAGTCCACCGACTGGTTGGACAAGCCGCGCAGCACCGCGGCGGTATTGTTGGCGGCCAGCCCCGTCCCCACCAGCACCAGCAACGGCAATGCCGCCAGCCGCTGAAGCCAGCCCTGCCCGCGGTACAACTCCCACTGCGATACTGCGTACAGCAGCGGCGGGCCAACGCTGGCAAGGCTCAGATAAGTCAGCAGCCAGCGCAGCGGAGCGGCAGCAGCAGTATCGAGCAGCAACATCGGCAACGTCAGCAGCAGCAGCAGGATCATCAGTGGGTGGCAGAAGTACGCGCCGAGGTGGATCAGACCTTCGACCTTGGACACCCAGGGGCGCGAGCTGCGCGCTACCGGCCAGGCCAGCTTGCGAAACACCTGGATCGAACCGGTGGCCCAGCGGCTTTGCTGGCGCTTGAAGGCGGCTAACTGCGGCGGAATCTCTGCGGGGGCGCTGACATCCGGCAAGTATAGACCCTGCCAGCCGCGCAGTTGCGCCCGGTAGCTCAAATCAAGATCTTCGCACAGCGTATCCGCTTGCCAACCGCCCGCGTCCTCGATGCACTGTCTGCGCCACAGACCCGCAGTCCCGTTGAAGCCGAAGAACCACCCCATGCGCTGCCGTACTGTCTGTTCGACGACGAAATGGCCGTCCAGTGCCAACGCCTGCGCCTGCGTCAAGGGCGAATATCCAGCGTTCAGGTGCGCCCAGCGCGTTTGCAGGAAGCCAAGCTGCGGATTTGCCAGCAGATGCGGAACAGTGCGGCGTAAAAAGTCGGGCGCGGGCACGAAATCAGCGTCGAAAATGGCGATCAGGTCGCCTTGCACCTGCGGCATGGCCGCGGCGAGTGCGCCCGCCTTGAAACCGGGGCGCACGGTGCGGTGCAGCACCTGCACATCCAACCCCTGACCGCGGCTGCGCTCGGCGCTGGCCTGCACCAGCGCGGTGGTTTCGTCAGTTGAATCGTCCAGTAACTGAATGTGCAGGCGGGCGCGCGGGTAATCGAGCGCGACCAGTGCCTCGATCAGTCGGTCGGCCACATGCAATTCGTTAAAAATCGGGGCCTGAATGGTGACATCGGGCCAGTGTGCCGGTTGGGGCGGGGTGGGCTGCACGCGGCGACGTTGCCGCAGGTAAAGAATCGTCAAAATCAGAGTGTTCGCTCCATACACCGCTAACAACAGCGCGGCCAGTGCATGGAGGAGAGCAAGAAATGACAACAGATTGCTCCCAAAAATTAAAAATCGTGCGCATACTGCGCGCACGTCTTGAGTATAGCACCAAGCCAACGATCTACCAAAAGCTTCGGCAGCCAGTTCAGTTGGTCGCGACGGCTTCGTAGACGGCCAGCGTGGCCGCAGCCATGCGCTGCCAGGTAAATTTCTGGGCACGGGCCAGCCCCGCCGCGCGCAGGCGGGTGTGCAGCGTGCGGTCGCTGACCACGCGCACCATTGCCGCGGTGAGTTGGTTAACGTCCTGGGGATGCACCAGCAGCGCAGCATCGCCAGCCACTTCCGGCAGCGAACTGACTGTGCTGGTGATCACCGGTGTGCCGCTGGCCATCGCCTCCAGCACGGGCAGACCAAAGCCTTCATAGGTCGAGGGGAAGAGAAACAGGTCAGCATCACGATAAAGCTGGGCCAACTCGTCCTGCGAGACGTGCCGCAGACGCTGCACGCGGCGCAGATCCAGGGCAGGATGCTGGCGCAGCAATTCGTTGTCGGTGGCGTCGTCTTGGCCGACTAGCACCAGCCGATGTGGCATAGCGGGCAGGGCGCCGCAGAATTCGGCAAAGGCAGCCAACGCGACGGGTCGGTTTTTGTTGGCAAATGCGCCTCCCACGAACAGGATAAAGGGCGGTTCCGCTGCGGGCTGCACCGCGGGGAAAAAAACCGCGTGATCCACCCCTTCATGCACCACAACACAGCGCGCTGGATTGGCGTGCATCACCTGCAAGGCATCCTGTCGGGTAGCCTCGCTGACACAGATCAGCCGGTCGGCGCGACGGGCAATTTGCATCTGCCGCGCGTACCACCAGCGGTTGAGCGCCTTGTCGTTGAACAAAGCGGGCACGCGCAGCGGGATGAAGTCGTGCAGCGTGACCACCAGCTTGTGCGCAGCCCACCACGGCACGCCGGGCACACTGAAAGCGGCTACAAAACCGGGGCTGTGGAAGAGATCGGCGGGCTGGCGCGCCAATAGCGCAGGCAGCAGCAGTTGATGGCTGACGAAACCGCTCAAACGGCCCAGCCGCGGCTGCGGCAGGGTAACGATTTCGACGTTTTCGGGCAACGGGCCGAGGGCAGCCGTCAGCACCCCCCTGGGGGCGGCCTGGTCGGCTGGCTCGGCATAGGCCAGCAAGCGGTATGTGTTGCGCCGATCCAGTGTAAACAGGGCACGCAGCAGTTCGCGTGTATACGTGCCCACCCCGCGCGTCCGGTGGCCGGTTTGCAGGGGGGTAGCGTCGAACAGAATGCGCATGATCAGGGGGTGGGGCGCTCGATGCGCACTTGCACGGTGCTGGGAACCACGGTGGAGCGCAACCCGTCAGGCACAACCAGCGTGGGTGTCATGTCATGCAAGCCGACATCGAGATCGGTGACATCCACCAGCACCCGCACCAGCTTTGGATCCGCGTTGATCTGGTTCAGGATTGGCAGCGGGCCGGAAAGCAGCACGTCAACAAAGGCCGGGCTTTGGCTGATGGTGTCAGTGGCCTGGCCGCCAGTCACTTCGATGGGCAGGGTCAAGCGCAGGTTGCCGAGCTGCGGCACCACGGTGATGCGTACCTCGACGCTGCCTTCCTCGACGCCGCTCTCGTTCAGCGCACTGACGCCCACCGGTGGCGCAAGGGGAATGCGGCGCACGATGTCGCCAGCCGCGTTGGTGACGTCTACCGGCACGGTGTCCACAAAGCCGCTGATGGTTTCTAGCGTGCTGGGAGGACCAAGCAAGGTGACGGTGGTCGGTTCGACATTGATGTTGCTGATCCAGTAGCCGGGGGCGACTGTGCCAGTGATCACCACATGTACGGCGGCATCGCGCGTGTTGAAGCGTTGCGTGATCGGAATCGTCACTAACACCTTAGCCGGGTCTGTGGTCAGGCCGTTAAGCGTAACTCCTTCCGCATCGCGCAGGGTTACTGTCGGCTCTTCGCGGATCGTCGAGCGGGCGCTGCGCAATGGCACACTGACTTCGGCTCGCTGAACGGCATCAACGATTTCCTGCGGCCCGGTTACCGTTACCTGCGTTGGTGAAACGGTAGTATTGCCATTGAGTTCATAGGAAAAGGGGAGGGTTTCACGGTCTGGAATGAGCAAGGTCACGGTCATCGGCCGCGATGCGCGCGTTTGTAGTTCCAGATCGAGCGCGCCTGGCTCAATGCTGACCACACGCACCTGCTCATTGGCGGGGCGAATCACCACGGGCACGCGGTGTACATCCGCACTCATGCCGGTAAAATCTACTGTAGCGCGAAAACTTTGTGCTGATAGATCTGTCAAGATGGTTTGCGGGGCCTGTACCACCGCAGCGACACTGGTTGGCAGTGGGTTGACGAGTACCAAATTCGTGCCCAGCCCCGTGGTGCGCAGCGGAATATCAGCGATGCGGGCTGTTTCAGGTGGATTGACCTGCTCGGCGACGACCAGCCAGGTGGCAACGGCCAGCAACAAGGCCAATAAAGCGGAGGAAAATAAACTTACCAGGCGCATCAAGCGCGTGCGCGGGTCGCCCTTTTCAATGCGTTTGGATTGAGCGCGCCAGTAATCGCGCGACAGCAGATCGCGCAGCCCTTTGGTGGAGCTTTGCAAGGGGTCGTAAAAGCCGTACAGGTAGTCGCGTAGATCGGTGGCGTCCAAGTTGCGGCGCAGCTCACCGTATAAGGCGATGGAGATACCGCCCGTCTCCTCGGAAACGATCAGTGCAAGCGCGTCGCTGGCTTCGCTGATACCAAGTGCTGCGCGGTGGCGCGTACCCTGGTGCATCCCAGCGGGCAGCGGCGACTCGCTGAGTGGCAGCACGGCGGCCGCGGCCACGACTTGATCTTCGCGAATGATCACCGCGCCATCGTGCAGCGGGCCTTTATCCTGAAAGATCGCTTCCAGCAGTTCAGATGACACTTGGGCATTGAGGGCAACACCGGTATTGATCACGTCGCTCAAGCTGGTGGCCCCTTCCAGCACGATCAAGCCGCCGGTGCGCTGGGTGGACAGGTCACTAACGGTGCGCAACAGGGTCGGCACCACCCGGTGTACTAACTCGGTGGGGCGAATTTGCAGAAAGCCAAAGCTACGGCCCAATCGTTCGAGGCCGCGGCGCAGCTCGGGTTGAAAGATCAGAGGGGTAACGATCAAAAAAGCCAGCAAGGCGGTGCGGAGGATGAAGGAAAACGTGGGTAACTTGAAGAGCGCCGAAACTGCAACAGCCACCAAGGCCACGATCAGAACCCCACGCAGCAAGATAGCTGCCTGTGACCTGCGAATCAAAATGAGAATCGCAAAATAAGTCAGCGTCACCAGCAAGAGATCAAGAATCGTCTCAAGCTGGTTGGTGCTGTACAGCAAATAAGCCAGGTTTTGCGGTAAGTTGTCGAGCTGAAGGAAATCCTGCATGGGTGTGTTATCCAGTCAGGTAAAGAAATCGAGTTACTGTCGCTGTAAAAACGTCTGGCAACTGCCGCAAAGTTCCCTCAGTCTGTAACCAGATTGAGCCGGACAATGCGACGTTACGGAACTTCAACGTCGTACATATCCTGCCCCCATTCTGTCCAACCTGCGTTGTGTACAAACACCTGCACCGGGTACACTTGCGTAGACCAGGGGGCTTCGTTCGGGAAAGTGAAGCGGAAAGACCAGCTCTGCGAGCTGTCCAGCGGTGTGGTGAAGCTCACACCGGGTAAATCCATCGCTTGCGTATAAGGCTTGCCATACTCAGCCAGCGCCACCCGTACCACCGTGCCCGGCGACCAGTTGGCGCTGGTGATGGTGATCTGCGCGCCCGGCGCGCCGACGCTGGGGTTGATCTCCAGAAAGATCTGCCGTGAACCAGACGGCGTTACGGTGGTAACCACTGTTGGAGCAGTGGTAGCCACGCCGGTGGCCGTTGGGGTGGGGGTGTTGGTGGCTGCCCCGGGAACTGCCGTCGCGGTGTTGCCTGCGGGCACCGTGGTTTGCGTTGTCACCGCGGTGGCCGTAGTGTTTGCGCCGTTGATCGGTGTTGCTGTGGCTGCGCCGACTGCCGTAGCCGTTGCGGTTGGCGTTGGTGTGGCCGCGCCGAGTGGTGTAGCCGTACCTGTCGGGGTCGGTGTGGCTCCAGGCACGGGCGTACTTGTCGGAATGGCCGCTGTGGGCAAGGGTATGGATGAACCGGGCAGGGTTGCTGTGGTTCCGGCCACGGCAGCGGGCGTTGTGCCGATCACGGGACTCCAGCCGACGGCAATGCTGGCAGGGCCAGCGAGATCACGCAGCTCAACCCGAACACTGTGTGACCCACCGTTCAGGGTGCGTTCGATGGAACGGGTTTGCCCGGCGCTGCCCTGCCAGGCATCAATAATTAGATCGTTGTCCAAATACAAGCGTCCACCATCGTCTGCCGTGAGAATAAACTGGTATTGACCCGCCTCGAAGGGGATCGTGCGCGTCCAGCGCGCGGAAAAGTTGTCGGCTGGAATGGCCGGATCAGGGCTGGCATCGCCCCAGTTTACGGTCGGGTCGGGGTCATCGCGCACCAGAGCGGGTTCCCCTGCCAAATCGGGATTGGTGAAATATTCGCCGCGCCAGTTGGCGAAGCTGTCAACCGCGTCCCAGCGCAGGGTTACCGCCGCATCGCCGGTTTGATCCATGTATTCCAACTCGATGACATGAGCGCCTGCGCTCAGCCCGACCGTTGCCTGGTCATTTTGCATGACGCCTGTATCCTGCCAGCGATCCATCACCAGCGCACCATCCACGCGCAGCCGCACACCACCGTTGGCCTGAAGTTGAAAGCGATACGATCCGGCTGCGAAGGTTAAGCTGCGCTGCCAGCGCGCGGAAAAGCCGTCGGTTGGCAATGCAGGATCGGGGCCGCTGCTGCCCCAGTTCCAATTCAACTCTGGTTCGGTGCGCGTCACGAGCGGCGTGCCTGCCAGATCAGTGTTGGCGAAATATTCGGCGTCCCAACCCTGACCAGCCAGTGGCGTCGCTTGGTCTGTCGTAGCGCCGGGCGCGGGCTTGTCACCGGCAGCTGGCCTGGTGGGCGCTGTCGCGATCACTGCACCGCCGCGCTCCTTCAAGACGCGGAAAGCGCGGCTGGCTTCGCGGCCGGTGCGCAAACCATACACCGTGAAGGTCGATTCAGTTACCGCAGGCACTTCGCCCGCGTCAATTGTTGTCTGTACGAAGCCCTGCGCATCGGCCGAGGCCACCTTGACCGCGGCGGCTTCATCGCAGCTTTGATCGTACCCAGCTTTCACACACACCGCCACCCCTTCGCCCGTGCGCCAGCCGCCGCTGGTAATCAAAATAGCGGTGGTTTCATCAAGCGGAGCCGCGGCCGGGCTGATGCGCAGCCAAACCGCCGCGCTCGATTGCGTTTGACGCAACAACAAGGCGGCAACAACCGCTCCTCCCGCCAATAATAAAATGGCTGCCAGGATCAGCAGCCAGCGAGGGAAGCGGCGCAAGGGTGAAAAGCGGGGTGAAGAAGCAGTCGTCATACGGTCTCTCGTTACAGTTAAACCCTGTCAGTCTGGCACGATTATAGCATAGCGTTGATGAAATGTCAGACTACTGGTGCGCGGCAGGACTTGGGATATTATTGACATAGGGGCACAAAAGGGGTTACAATGCGCGTGCTTGTGACTCCTCTGTCCGGGCATCATCTCTTAGCGAGACCAACCACCCATGCATGTTTTGGTGGTTCACACTGAACCCCGCTTCTTTCGAGAAATAAAGGCGCTCCTTGGGCAAGCACGAGCAGAGGGCGCTTATTTGTCGAGCTTGAGCGAACTGCCTCTACAACTGGAGGCGCAGTTTCCTGATCTAATTGTCTTAGATCAGCGCTGTCTGCGCACAGGTCACGATCAGCTTGGTGAGGCGTTTGCACCTGGGCTGAAGCTGCCGCTTATTTTTCTCACCTCAGCTGACAGCAAGCAAATCAGCGCGGGTGAAGAACGCCAGCGTTTGCAGGATTTGATCGTTCACTTGAACAGCCACATCGAGCGTACCCGCTCTTCGCAGGTGGTCCAGGTGGGGCAAATGCGCCTGCACGAAGGTCGTATGCGTGCCAGCATGGGTGAAAGCTGGATCAAGCTGCCACCCATCCAGTTTCGCCTCTTGCGTCATCTGGCCCTGAATGCCAACGTCGTCGTGTCGCATCACGATCTGGCGAGCGCGGTTTGGGGCGCAGAAGTCGCTGATGACGAAACCAAGCGCGATCTGATCAAAGTCCACATTGTCCAGCTTCGCCGCACCTTGGGACCTGGCTTCAAAAATTATATTCAGGCTGTGCGCGGCCAGGGTTACGTGCTGGTGGATCCGGACACAGAAGAATGACCCGTTTGACTTATTCCTTTCGTTGGATCAAAAGAATGCAGGAGTGGCTGAAATGAATGTAGCCACATGTCCGTTGTGCGACACCAATCTGCCCATTCCCCGCAATTCAAGTGTGGGCAGCATGTTGTTCTGTCCCCGCTGTGACTGTCTGTTACAGGTGGTCACGTTGGATCCCCCCGAAGTAGATTTTCCCTACAAGCTGAGCGCCGGCGGCGATGAACCCAAACTGGGACGCCGCAGCCGTCGCGGCAAGCCCAAAGCTTGATCGCTGAAGAGAACCAAGCCAAAGAAAAAGCGGAAGCGCTCAGCGCTTCCGCTTTGTTGTGGCCAGGAATCTACACCCCCAAATGGGCCTGCGCCCTGGCGCGATGACTTAACGCGACAGATTATTCGTCGTCATCTTCGTCGTAGTCGTAGTCATCTTCCAAGTCGTCGTCATAGTCGTCGTAATCTTCGAGTTCATCGTCCTCGGACCAATCTTCGTCCTCGTACTCGAAGAATTCAAACACAGAGCCGGGGGCGTTGCATTCGGGACATCGCTTAGGGCGCCGATTCGACGCGCCTTCTTCGATGTATCCACAATCCATGCATTCCCATTCGCCTTCTACAACTTCGACGTCTCGGGCCTTTAATAGAGACATTATCCTTCTCCTGCGTGCTGCTGTGAAGCGAAAAATATCAGAACAGCCGCAGTATAGCACCCGCAAGAAGCGCTTGTCAATATAAGTTTCGGTGAAATTTCGGTTAAACTTTGGTTAAGTTTTTGGCTTGTGCCACGGATTGCGCGCTGCCGCCCTTATCCCCAGCGTTGCGCCGTACACCAAATGACCGAGCAGCACCGGCCACGACTGCCACACGGCCCGCACAGCAGGATTCAGCCACGACAGCAGCAGGAAATTGGCGACGAACCAGGTCGAAAAGCCGTAATACACTGCGATCAGCAGCAGCGAGGGCGTATCCACAGGTTCCTGCGCCGAGGCATACAAAACCCCCAGCAGGCCAGCGGTTAGCAGGATCACGGCCACGCCCAGCAGACTACCAAAACCAGCCCATCCGGCAGGAACCGGGCGCAGACCCAGCCAGAAGCTGGCCGCGGCGTTCACCGGCATCCACAGCCCGCGGCCCGCGGCCAGCGATAAGCCACTAGCCACCACGGTCAGCGCCACCCCGCCCACCAGCCCGGCCAGCAACCCTTGCCGTGCAGTTAAAATCTCGCTACGAACGCGGCGCTGATGGTGTTCCACGGCCATCGTTAGCCCGCCTCACTTTGCCAATCGTCAAATGGCGTTGCGTTCAAGCCGCCCGCGGCGTCGGGCGCGATCTGCCGCACGCGCAGCTCCGCTTCGTTCAACAACTGGTCACAGCGCGCGGCTAGTTGTGCGCCCTCCTCGAAGCGCGCCAGTGCCGCATCCAGCGACAATTCGCCGCCTTCCAGCTCGCGCGTGATGCGTTCCAACTGCGCAAATGCTTGTTCGAACGTCAATTCATCCATCGTTTTCAGCCTTTCTGCTGTTGTTTACAGTGACATCGAATCCGCCATCGCTGACGGTGACGTGCAAAGTCGCACCGGTCGCCACCCCCTGCACCGACGTAACGAGTTCACCGGTGTCCGCGCGGGACACGATGGCATAGCCGCGTTGCAGCACGGCCCGCGGATCGAGGCTGGTCAGGCGCGCCCGTAACCCGTTCAAGGCGGCACGACGCAGTGCCAGGCGATGCTGCATCTGGCGTTGCAAACGCAGCGTGAGGTCGTCGGTTTGCTGGCGGCGGCGCACGATCTGCGTGTGCGGGGACGCGCGGCGCAGCAGGGAACGTCTGTGCATCAGCCGCTGCCGCTCGCCAGTCAGCCGTTGCGCCAGGGCCAGTGTCAGCCGGTCGCGCCTGGCGGCTACCTGTGCCTGTAACTCCTGGCGATGTGGCGTCACGACTGACGCCGCGCCGGTCGGCGTCGGCGCGCGCAGGTCAGCCGCGAAGTCGGCCAGAGTGAAGTCGGTTTCGTGACCGATCCCCGTTACCACCGGCACTGCGCTGCCGACAATCGCACGCACCACCTGTTCGTCGTTGAACGCCCAAAGCTCCTCGATGGAGCCGCCACCGCGCGCCAGCAGGATCACATCCAGCGGCTCAACAGTGGCGCTCCAGTTGTTCAACAAGGCCAGCGCGGCCACCAGTTGCGGCGGGGCTTCTGCGCCCTGCACCGCAGCCGGAGCCAGCAGCACTTCGACCAGGGGATCGCGGGCGGCCAGCGTGCGCAGGATGTCGCGCAGCGCGGCCGCGCGCGCGGAAGTTACCACGCCGATGCGCTGCGGCCAGGCGGGCAGGGGCCGTTTGGTGGCCGCTTCGAACAGTCCCTCCGCAGCCAGCCGATCACGCAGCGCCTCGAATTCCTGATACAACCGCCCGCGGCCCGCTGGCTCCAGCAGATCGGTGTAGAATTGTACGCGGCCCTGCCCCTCGTAGAAGGACACATAGCCGCGTACCAATACCTGTTCGCCGTTTTGGGGCAGCCGCGCCAGCCGCGCAGCGTCGGCCCGCCACATTACACAGGAAATCACCGCGCGGTCGTCTTTCAGACTGTAATAACAATGCCCGGAGGTGGCGCGCACAAAATTGCTAACCTCACCTTGTAGCCAGACATTGCGCAGGGCTGACGCGCTCTCCAGTAGCGTTTTGATCTCGGTCGCCAGCTCGACGACAGTGTATGGATAGGGCATGGGTTATCCGGGGTGTGCGGCCAACAGGCGCTTGGCTTCAGGCGTGGGCGGGGCAAGGATGGGTAAGGCGCGCGGCACAATCGTGATCTCGACCGGCGTCATGCCAAAAGGTTCGGCGTCCACATGCACCGGCTGCGGGCGCGCCGCGTCCACATGCAATTGCTGTGCCTGCGCATAATGCACGTTGGGGTCGGCGGGATGCAGGCTGGCCAGCAGGCGGGCGATGGTGGTGCCGGCGTTCCACAGCGTGATGCCGTGGAAGAAGGTGATGTCCAGCAAGCCATCGTCCAGCCGTGCGGTGGGGGCCATGTCCAGCACCACCGCGTAATGCTGGATATTGCTGGCTACAGCCAGCAGGCCGCGGCCATGCCATACTTGATCATCCACGCGCAGGGTGTAATGCGGCGCGTTGCGGATGCCGGGTAATCGCATGAAGAAGTTGGTGACGAAATAGAGCGGGCCTAGATGACGCTTGGCCCGCGGATTCGCCATGACATCGGCGGTGACCGCGGCGTCCAGCCCGATGCCCGCCCAGCAGACGAAATAGCGTTCGCCGTGGGCGTTGCGGATCAGGCCGACATCCAACGGCGCGACGCGCGACTGTGTGAGCAGCCGGGCGGCGGCCTGCACGCTGGTGTCCAGCACGGGGACGGGCCGGGGGGTATCGAAGCCGGGCAGAGGCACAGGCAGTCCCAGATCGCGCGCCATCACGTTGGCGGTACCCGCGGGTAAAATGCCGAGCGCAGGCAGGGGCAGCCCCGCCGCGCGCGCTTGCATCAGGCCGTTGACCGCCTGATTGACGCTGCCATCGCCGCCGGCAATGATTACTGCGTCGTAGTCTTGTTCAGCCGCGCCGCGCGCAAGGTGCATAGCCGCATCGGGGCCGTCGGTTTCAACCAGGTCTACCCGCCAGCCCGCGGTATGAAATTCCAGCACGGCATCGGGGACTTGCAACTGGGCACGCGAGCGCCCGGCGTTGGGGTTGTAGATTAAAAGGGTGCGCATGGTGTGGGCATTCTACCACACGCACAAAGACCGCGCCAAGCAATCGGCGGGCGGCGATGGGGAGGAGATTCGTGTAGAATTCGGAAGTAGCAACTCCTTTTGAAAATAGAAATGGCCCGCGCGCGGCGGTAGCGCGTATCGAGCCATTTCCGAATTCCTTTGCAAGGCTTCTGTCAAGCAAAATAGCTTTTCATCTGCCGCCCTCCCCTGTTAGAGTTAAGCTAGAGTTTGCCGAATCCTGCCTAACTTCATTGACAAGGCTTGGGTGTGATGTTAGAATCACCGTAACCATAACAGCTATTTTCAATAAAACTGCACGGGAAGCTCATGGAATACAAAGACTACTATAAAATTTTGGGCGTTGAGAAAAACGCCGACGAAAAAGAAATCAAAAAAGCGTATCGCGCGCTCGCCCGGCAGTATCACCCCGACGTCAACCCTGACAACAAGGACGCCGAATCGCGCTTCAAAGAGGTGAACGAAGCCTACGAAGTGCTGAGCGACAAGGACAAGCGTCAGAAATACGATCGGCTGGGTGCCAACTGGAACGCCTATCAGAGCGCAGGCAGCGACCCCTCCGGTTTCGACTGGAGCCAGTGGACCACCGGCGGCGGCGCGGGTGGCCCGCGCGTGGATGTGCAATACGGCGACCTGAACGACCTGTTCGGCGAAGGCGGCTTCTCCGACTTCTTCCAAAACATCTTCGGCGGCGCGGGCGGTGCGCAGTACGGCGGCGGCGCAGGCTCGCCCTTCACCAGCCGTACAGCACAGCGCCAGCCGCGGCCCGTCAACGGCCAAAACGCCGAGCATCCAGTGGAAATCACGCTGGAAGAGGCGTTCAGCGGCACGCAGCGCATGTTGTTGATGGACAACGACCGCCGGTTGGAAGTCAAGATCCCCGCGGGCGTGCATACCGGCTCGCGCGTGCGCGTAGCGGGTGAGGGCTACCCCGGCGCGGCAGGTGGCCGGCCCGGCGATCTTTACCTGGTTGTGCAGGTGCAGCCGCATCCAGTCTTTCAAGTGAAGGACCAGGATTTGCAAACCGAAGTGGTCACCCCGCTCTACACGGCAGTGCTGGGCGGCGAGGTCAGCGTGCCAACGCTCACCGGCAAGGCCGCGCTGAACATTCCTGCGGGCACGCAGCCCGGCCAAACTTTCCGGCTGCGCGGCCAAGGGATGCCGCACCTGCGTGACACCAGCAAGCGCGGCAATTTGCTGGTGAAAGTGCAGGTTAGCCTGCCCAGACACCTAAACGACAAGGAGCGCAGCCTGTTCGAGCAACTGGCCGCGCAGGCCGCCGAGTAAATGCGTAACGGATAGGCAGCGATCTACGTAGAGTTCATGACGAAAAATTTAGTTTGACTGCGTAAAGGAATTTGAGGATTGAGACATGATGCGATTTGACCGGTTTACCGAACGGGCCCAGGATGCAGCGATGCGGGCCTACGAAATATTGCAACGCTATCAGCACAATCAGGTGGATACTGAGCACCTGTTTCTGGCGATGCTGGAACAACCAGACGGCAACGCGGCACAAATTCTGGCCAAACTGAACGCTCCCACCCAAGTGGTGCGCTCAATGCTGGAACAGCACTTGCAGCAAGCGCCGAAAAGCGGCAGCATGGCTGCCAGCGGCCCGATGGCCCAAGTGTTTATTACCCCGCGCCTCAAGCGCGTGATTGACCTAGCCAACGAGGAAGCAGGCCGGCTCAAGGACGAATACATCTCCACCGAGCATCTCTTCCTGGGCATTGCCGCGGAACGCAACACGCCGACTGCCAACTTGCTCAAGGATTACGGCGTCACGCGCGACCGCGTGCTGAGCACCATTGAAGAACAGCGCGGCGGGCAGCGTGTCACCGATCCTGTTGCGGAGAGCAAGTACCGCATCCTGGAGCGCTATAGCCGCGACCTGACCCAACTGGCGCGCGAAGGCAAGATTGACCCCGTGATTGGCCGCGACGCGGAGATTCTGCGCGTGATCCAGGTGCTCAGCCGCCGCACCAAGAACAATCCGGTGCTGATCGGCGAAGCAGGCGTAGGCAAGACCGCCATCGTTGAAGGGCTGGCGCAGAAAGTGGCGATGGACGACGTGCCGGAACCGCTGATGGGCAAACGCGTGGTCGCGCTCGATCTGGGCGCGTTGATCGCCGGAACCCGCTTCCGCGGTGAGTTTGAAGAGCGGCTGAAGGGCGTGCTCGAAGAAATCCAGCGTTCCGACGGTGAAATCGTGTTGTTTATTGACGAACTGCACACCGTCGTTGGCGCAGGCGCGGCCGCGGGTGCAATGGATGCCAGCAACATGCTGAAACCTGCGCTGGCACGCGGCGAACTGCGCTGCGTCGGCGCAACCACCCTTGACGAATATCACAAACACATCGAAAAAGATGCCGCGCTGGAGCGACGCTTCGCCCCGATCTATGTGGACGAGCCATCAGTGGAAGACACGATTGCCATCCTGCGCGGCGTGCGTGACCGCTACGAAGCGCACCACAAGGTCACGATTGACGATCAGGCGTTGGTCGAAGCTGCGCAGCTTTCGCACCGTTACGTCACCGAACGCAAGCTGCCCGACAAGGCGATTGACTTGCTGGACGAAGCCGCGGCCAAGCTGCGTGTGGCGCTTTTTACCATGCCCACAGAGCTAAAATCGCTGCGCGACCAGCTCAACAAGCTAACTGTCGAGGAAGAAGCGGCTTGGGCGGCGCGCGACTACGAGCGTGCCGCCAGCACCAAGGTTGAGCGCATCAAGATGCAGCAAGACTACGAACAGGCGCGCGCGGCCTGGCGCAGCGAAAAAGGGCTAGACGAAGTGGTCAGCGCCGAGGACATTGCCCAAGTCGTCGCCGCGTGGACGGGTGTGCCCGTCACCAGTCTGCTGGAAGAGGAAGCACAAAAGCTGCTGCGCATGGAAGAAGAGCTGGAAAAGCGCGTGCTGGGTCAGCGCGAGGCGATTGCCGTGCTGGCCGATGCTCTGCGCCGTTCGCGGTCGGGCCTGAAAAACCCGCGGCGGCCCATCGGCTCCTTCCTGTTCCTTGGCACCAGCGGCGTCGGCAAGACCGAGCTGGCCAAGGCGCTGGCGGAGTTCCTGTTCGACGACGAAGAGGCGCTGGTGCGCGTGGATATGAGCGAATATCGCGAGCGTCACACTGTCAGCCGCTTGCTGGGCGCACCGCCCGGCTATGTCGGCTACGACGAAGGCGGCCAGCTCAGCGAGGCAGTGCGGCGGCGTCCGTACCGTGTGATTCTGTTCGACGAAGTAGAAAAGGCCCACCCCGAAGTATGGAACACGCTGTTACAGATCATCGAAGACGGCCGTCTGACCGACGGCCAGGGCCACACGGTGGACTTCCGCAACTCGGTGATCATCATGACCAGCAACATCGGCACCGCGTATGCCAAGCAAGGCGGCGCGTTGGGTTTCCGCATCGGCGGTGAGGACGAAACACTGGACGCCGAGGATCGCAAGCTGCGCAAACAGATCGAAAGCGGCTTGCGCGAGGCGTTCCGGCCCGAATTTATGAACCGCATTGACGAGGTGATCATCTTCCACACGTTGAACAAGGAAGATGTGCGGCAGATCGTCGGCCTGCAATTGCAGGACATCAGCCAGCGGCTGCGCGACAACGACCTGAGTATCGTTCTGAGCGATGAAGCGCGCGATTGGTTGGTGGACAAGGGCTACGATCCGCAGTTCGGGGCGCGGCCGATGCGCCGCACCTTGCAGCGCTTCGTCGAATCGCCGTTGAGCAAGCGCCTGCTGCGCGGCGAATATCAGGCGGGCGACACGATTCTGGTGGTCGTCGAGCCGGATCCAGACGCTGCGGGCGAGATGCGCCTCGGTTTCGAGCGCCAGCCCGCGGCACCCATTCCGGTGATCCTGCCGATGGATGTCAACGAGCGCGCCTAGCACGGACGTAACACACAAAAAAGCCGGACACGCAACGTGTCCGGCTTTTTTAATTGCAGCATACCCATCCATAAATCAGGCTATCGGCTTACCAGACCGCCATCACCAAAAACAGTCATGTGGCTGGAAGCGATCTTGTCATGCGGTTGACGAAAACCTGTGCGCACGGGTTGTGGCCGCCAGACCAGCCCCAGCACGCGGCTGGCCGCGCGGTAGCCACGTTCCACCGCCACATCGAAGGGCTGGCCGTGCAGCCAGTTGTACAAAAATACGCTCAAGCTCGGCTCCGGTAACCAGTTGACGCCTACCGATCCGTTCACCGCCTGCGCGCCGATGGACAACCAGTCCTCGGCCAGGCTCATACCGTAGCAGTTCATTTGATAGACCGCACGCAACTGAAAGCGCGCCACTCCCGCCGCACGCAGGCTCCGCAGGCTGTTGAAGAAGTCTGCGCCGATCTGGTGATCACCAAAGCCGCAGGCATAGCCCACTTGACCGTGTACCAGCATGAGGATGTCTACGGTGGCATCGCCCGCGTCGAGTAGTGCGCGCCAGAGATGGGCCGCGGTAGCTTGCTCATCCTCCAACATAATGATGTGGTCGTAGTGACGATGCGCCTGCAAGCGCACCACTGTTTTGGCATAGGCCTGTGAAACCCGATCCAGCGTGAAGGAAACCGCAGGCGGCAGGGTAATGCCGCCCACCTGGCCACCGTTTTCCAGAAAAACGATGAGCAACCGGCGGCGGGCAGGGGAAACTGCGGGCGGCGGCGCGGGAAACCCGGGGCGCGGACGGGCCGAGTCTGCGCCGTTGGTGGCAATGCGAAAGGCAGAATGCGTGTCGGTCATTGGTGAAAGCTCAAATCACAGTTATAATAAATATACGCTCACAGGCGGCGTAAACCTTATTGTACTCAAATCAGGCGAGATTGCACAGTGCGAATTTTACTTTTTTCCGATATTCACGGCAATGCAGTGGCGTTGGAAGCAGTGCTGGCCGACAGTGTGCGTCACGGGCCATATGATCTGACGATCTGCGCGGGCGATCTGGCGTGGGCCGGGCCGCGTCCCGCGGAGGTCTGTGTGCGCGTGCGCGAGCTGTGCAACGACGATCCAACCGGGCAGAGCGGTGGCGGCGTGTGTGTCTATGGTAACTGCGACCAGTTTTTGCTGTGTGATGCCGCCGAAGGTGCGCCACAGGACAAGAATGCCGACCGCTTCGCGCGCCAGCAGGCGTGGATGTTGGATAAGTTGAGCCAAGCCGACATGACTTTTTTGCAGCGCATGCCTTTTAGCTATCAGGTCGCGCCGCTGCCCGGCCAGGAATTGTTGGTGGTTCATGCCAACCCGCGTAACGTGGACGATGCCTTGGATCCGAGCCTGAATGACGCCACTTTAGACGGTGTGGTGGGGGATGCACAGTTTCAAGTGTTGGCGTTTGGGCATGTACATCTGCCGTCGGTGCGCCTGTGGCGGGGACGGCTGCTGGTGAATGTGTCCAGCGTGGGGTTGCCGATGGACGGCGACCCGCGGGCTGCGTACAGTGTATTGACATGGCAAGGCGGGGGCTGGCAGGTGGCGCAGTATCGCGTGGAGTATGATGTCGCGCGCGTGGCGCGCGACATGGCCCGCAATGGGCTGCCGCGCGGACGACACTTCGCCGAGCGGTTGCTGGCTGCGCGGTATCGTTGACTGATACCTTGCGAAAACCTGTTTGAACGGGTTGCTAAACCAGCTTCAGGCCAGTTTACGGGTGGGATCAGTCTTGGGTTGAACCTCTAAGGCGGCTGCACTGCACAAGTGCTTCACGATTGACTATCTTTTTTGTAAATTGGGGGTAAACAGGGTATTGACAGCCTGTTAAATTCGTGTTATTCTATACGTAAGCGTTTACGTAAACGCTTACGTATAGAATAAACCTTTCGCTTTTCATCCTCTCCGGAATGGTGTGCGATGGCCAGAGTAAGCAGCAAAGATGTTGCCAGTCGTGCCGGTGTGTCCATTGCGACAGTTTCCCACGTCATCAATGGTACACGCTATGTCAGCGACGAAACACGCGGCAAGGTGCTTGCCGCCATCGGCGCGCTCAACTACCGCCCCAATGCCATTGCCCGCGGCCTGGTCACCAACTCCACGCATAAAATCGGCCTCGTTATTTCTGATATCACCAACCCCTTCTTCACCGCGGTGGCACGCGGCGTCGAGGATGTGATTAGCAGCCATCGCTACAACACGATTTTTTGTAACACCGACGAAGATCCCGAGCGCGAAACCGCTTATCTTGACTTGCTGGCTGCCCAACAAGTAGACGGGGTCATTATCACGCCCACCGGTATTGCCAACGACACGTTGACCGGGCTGGCTGCCGCAGACATGCCCATTGTACAACTCGACCGCCGCAGCCCTGGCATCGAAGCGCCGCTGGTGGCGGTTAACAACGAAGAAGGCGCGTATGAGGCGATCCGCTACCTGGTCGAGCTGGGCCACCGACGCATCGCCTATCTGATGGGCATCGAGGCTGTCAGCACGCAGATCGAGCGCCTGAATGGCTATCGCCGGGCGTTACATGAAGCGGGGGTGCCCGTGGACGAAGCCTTGATCGTGCAGGCGGATCCGCGCTTTTATGGCATTGATCCGGCATTAACGGGGTCGCCTGTGCGTCCGGCCTTGCGTCACCGGCTGATGCCCAGCGCCTACGATGCCCTGCTGAACCTGCTGGCCGGCGAGCAGCGCCCTTCGGCCATCTTTGTTGCCAACAATCAACTGACGCTTGGCACATTGTATGCGCTCAAAGCTTGCGGTCTGCGCTGCCCTGAGGACATCTCGCTGGTCAGCTTCGACGACCACGACTGGGCTCCGCTGTTCAGCCCACCGCTGACGGTGGTGCGTCAGCCAACGTATCGGCTCGGCCAGACAGCCGCGCACCTGTTGATGCAGATGATCAAAGGGGAAGCCATCGAGGCACCGGCTCCCCTGGCCGTTGAACTGGTTATTCGTGCCTCGTGTGCTGCACATCGGTAGCGTAGCCTTACCAAATTTTCGGGTCGCCAGCTTCAGGCGTTGCGCGCAGCGAGAAGCGTTGAACGTACTCCTGAACTCATCTTATTTATCTTTGTTCGGAGGAAAGAACACCATGTTGCTGAAACGGATCGCTCTCTTGGCTTTCGTCGTTGTGTTGCTGGCCGCATGTGGCGGCGGCACCACTGCTCCCACCACCGCGCCCGAAGCGGCTGCTCCTGCGGCTGAGACTTCTGGCGAAATTGTCGTTGGTCTGATCACCAAGACTGAAACCAACCCCTTCTTCGTCAAGATGAAGGAAGGCGCGCAGGCTAAGGCCGGCGAATTGGGCGTTAAGCTGCTGACTGGCGCTGGCGCAAAAGACGGTGACAACGAAGGTCAAGTGACCGCGATGGAGAATATGATCAATGCCGGCGCTAAGGGCATTCTGATCACCCCCAGCGACACCAAGGCCATCGTTCCCACCATTGAAAAGGCCCGTGCCCAGGGCGTGCTTGTGATCGCACTGGACACCGCCACCGATCCTCAGGATGCGTCGGATGCGCTCTTTGCCACCGATAACTTCAAGGCTGGCTTGCTGATCGGTGAATGGGCCAAGGCCGCGATGGCTGGCAAGACGCCGGTGATCGCCACCCTCGACTTACAGCCAGGCATCACTGTTGGCGCGCAGCGCCACAATGGCTTCTTGCAGGGTTTCGGCGTCATTTCTGGCGCTGACCCGACCTCCGCTGACCTGGTGAACGCTGATGTCGTGGTGTGCAGCCAGGATACGCATGGCGACCAGACTGAAGGCCAGACCGCGATGGAGAACTGCCTGAGCAAGAACCCCGACATCAACTTGGTGTACACCATCAATGAACCCGCAGCTTTTGGCGCTTACACCGCGCTGAAGAATGCCGGCAAGGAGAAGGATGTCATCATCGTGTCGGTGGACGGTGGTTGCCAGGGCGTGCAGGGCGTCGTGGACGGCCAGATTGCTGCCACGTCGCAGCAATATCCGCTGAAGATGGCTTCGCTGGGTGTTGAAGCTGTCGCCAGCTATGCCAAGGGCGGCGCCAAGCCGTCCGGCTACACCGATACCGGCGTGACGCTGATCACCGATCAGCCGCAGACGGGTGTCGAGAGCCAGGACTCGACCTACGGCATGGCGAACTGCTGGGGCACGAAATAGCACAGTCTGACGGCGGTGAGGCGCTCCCTCACCGCCGTTCTTTATCTGGAGGTACACACTCATGAGCGCTGTTGTGAGTCAGGCGACCAAACGACGATCCGGGCTGCTCAGCGTGCTGCGTGGCTCACCTGTGATGGGGCCGCTGGCGGCGCTAATCCTGGCCAGCATTTTCTTCTCCTTTAAAACAGACCGGTTCTTTACTGGCGCTAATTTTTCGCTGATTTTGCAGCAAGTGATGGTGGTCGGCACGCTGGCGATTGGTCAAACTCTCGTCATCCTCACCTCAGGCATTGACCTGTCGAACGGCTCGGTGATGGCGCTGAGCGGCGTATTGATGACCAGCCTGGCCGCCAAACATGGCGTGCCGCCCGCACTGGCGATTCTTATTGGCATCGGCGCAGCCGTGGCATTTGGTGCACTTAACGGCGCGCTGGTCACGGGCATTCGCTTGCCTGCGTTTATTGTGACCCTGGGTACGCTCAACATCGCGTTTGCGCTGACCCGCATTTACACCACTGAAACCATCAACCGGCTGCCGTCGCTGCTGCTTTTCTTTGGCAACACTTTCAAACTCGGCTCGACGCAGATCACCTATGGCTCGGTGTTGATGTTGCTGCTTTATTTGATTACCTGGTTTATCTTGCGCTCGACACCGGCTGGACGGTCTGTCTATGCCGTTGGCGACAATCCAGAGGCCGCGCGCCTCGCCGGTATCAATGTCAACCGTGTGCTGATCGGCGTGTATACGATTGCGGCGCTGACGTATGGCATCGGCGCGCTGCTGCTGGTAGCGCGTACGGGTGTGGGTGATCCGCAGGCTGGGCAAACCTCGAACCTGGAAAGCATCACCGCGGTGGTACTGGGCGGTACGAGTTTGTTCGGTGGCCGCGGCACGATCATCGGGACGTTGATCGGTGCGCTCATCGTCGGCGTTTTTCGCAACGGCTTGCAGTTGATGGGCGTGGAATCGATCTATCAAGTCTTGATTACCGGTATTCTGGTGATTGCTGCGGTGTCCATTGACCAGCTTTCGCACCGCAACAAGTAGCCTGAAAGGAGCGCCGCTATGAATCAGTCTCCCGGTCAAGTTCTATTGGAGATGAAGGGCATCGGCAAGTCCTTTCCTGGCGTAAAGGCGCTGCAAGGCGTCAACCTGACGGTGCGGGAAGGGCAGGTACACGCGCTGCTGGGTGAAAATGGCGCGGGCAAGTCCACGCTGATTAAAATCCTGTCCGGCGCGTATAGCAAGGACGAGGGACAAATCTTTTTTGAAGGCAAGCCTGTAGAGATCAAAAGCCCGCAAGATGCGCAGGCATTGGGCATTTCGACGATTTATCAGGAATTCAATCTGGCTCCGCACCTGACTATTGCCGAAAACATCTTCCTCGGCCACTTGCCTAAAAAGGGTAGTTTGGTGGATTGGAGCCTCGCACGTACGCGTGCAGGCGAGATTTTGAACGGCCTCGGCGTCAGCTTGTCAGTGGACACGCCGACTTCGCAGCTTTCCGTAGCTGAACAGCAGCTTGTGGAAATCGCTAAGGCGTTGAACCGCAAGACGCGCATCCTGATTATGGATGAGCCGTCGGCAGTGTTGGGCGAAAAAGACCTGGAAAACCTCTTCCGCGTGGTGCGCACCCTGCAAAGCAACGGTATCGGCATCATCTATATCTCGCACCGTCTGAAGGAAATCTTCGAGCTGGCGGACGAGGTGACAGTGCTGAAGGATGGTCGGTACGTAGATACAAAACAAGTCGCCGATGTGAGCATGGACGATCTGGTGCGCCTGATGATCGGCCGCGACCTGCAAGATGTGTATCCACAGCGCACAGCCGAGCCAGGCCCGGCATTGCTAGAAGTGAACCACCTTTCGCGTAGCAAGCTGGTGCACGATGTGTCGTTCAAACTGCACGCAGGCGAAATCATCGGCTTTGCGGGCATCACTGGTTCGGGCCGCACAGAGTTGATGCGCACGATCTTCGGCGCCGATCCTTACGTCAAGGGCGACATGCGCATTGACGGCCAGCCGTACAAGCCCCGTTCACCGCAGGATGCCATCAAACGCGGTGTGGCGTTGGTCACGGAGGACCGCAAAGGGCAAGGGTTGCTGCTCAAGCTGTCGGTGATCGTAAACACCACGATTTCCGGCCTGAAGCAACTCACGCGCGGCGGCGTCATCAACCTGAGTAAAGAGGAAAATCTTGTCAAAGAGATGATCCGCCAGCTCAGCATCAAAACGCCCACCCCACAGTTTCTAGTTGTCAATATGAGCGGCGGCAATCAGCAAAAGGTGATCTTGGCCCGCTGGTTGAGCGTGGGCACGCGCATCTTCATCATGGACGAACCTACGCGCGGCATTGATGTGGGAAGCAAGTCAGAGATTTACCAGATTATGGCCGACCTGACAAAGCAAGGCGTCGGTATCATCATGATCTCCTCCGAGCTGCCGGAAGTGCTGGGCATGAGCGACCGGATCATGGTGATGCGCGAAGGAACGATTGTGCACGAACTGTCGCGGGCAGAAGCCAGCGAAGAAGCAATCATGTATTACGCCGTCGGCAGCGAGGCGGTCTGACGCAGACAGCGGAGGCGACCAATGGCAGTGATAACGATTTCCAGCCAAGTCGGTGCAGGCGGCGCTGAGATCGCTCGCCGCACCGCCGCGGCACTTGGTTATGGCTTTGCAGACAAAAACACTATCGAAGGCATCTTTCGCCAGTACGGCATGACAAAGTTTGAAAACTTGTATGCCAGTTCGCCGGGCGTTCTTGATCTGTTCAGCTACGACAATCTGATGACAATCGCCATGCTGAATGAGATCATCGAAGGGCTGGCCCAGCGCGGGCGCATGGTCATTCTGGGCCGCGGCGGCTTCGCGGTGCTGGGCAATTACGCCGATGTCGTGGATGTGCGCCTGGAAGCGCGCCTGACCACGCGCGCGGCGCGCATCCAGGCGCGTGCGGGGCTGGCGACGCTGGCAGAGGCGGAAGCGTACGCGACCGCAGGCGATGCGCAACGCCGCAAGTTCGTACAGATGTTTTACAATCGCCGCTGGGACGATCCCGCGGGGTTCGATCTGGCGCTGGATACGGACGTACTGACGTTGGATGCCGCCGTTGAGCGCATCGTAGCCGCGGCGCAGGCTTGCGATCTACTGAACGCGACCGGCACAGCCGAGTTGGAGGTTGACCCAGTACTGGCCGACGCGATCACACGCGTGCTGGCCTATCCGCTACCGGAACTGGCAAACAGCATCGCGTCACCCTGACCAAAGCCAAGGGCCTGGGCGTTTTTAGCGGGATTGCTTTGGTCACTGCGTTACGCCTGCCTGTAACAAAAAAAACGCCCCAACCAATCTGGTCGGGGCGTTTTTTTTATGCGCTAGCTGCTTTAAGCGGGAACCAGCTCTTGCATCTTGGCTTCGGCCTGCGCAGCCACAGCCTCGTGGATGGAAACGCCGTGGCTGTCCATCGTTACCACCGCGGGGAATCCCTCGACGCGGATCTGCCAAAACGCCTCTGGCACGCCAAATTCCTTCAGCTTGTGCACACCTTCAACCTGCTGTACGCGTTCGGCGATCAATGTTCCCGCGCCGCCAACCGCGTGCAGATACACGGCCTTGAACTTTTTGCACGCGGCTAGCGTGCGCGGCCCCATGCCGCCCTTGCCGATCACTGCCTTGAGGTTGAAATGTTCGATGACGTAATCTTGATACACTTCTTCTCGGATGCTGGTGGTCGGCCCGGCAGCTACAAAGCGCCATTCGCCATCCTCTTTTGCCACCACCGGCCCGCAGTGATAGATCACGCTGCCGTTCAGCTTTTCCTTCAGCAGATTGTACAGCTCGACTTCCGACGCGGGCGGGTTGCCGCCGGTCTTGATGAAGTTTTCGACCATATACTTGTGCGCAGCATCGCGGGCGGTGAAGATCACACCCGATAGCTCCACTTGATCGCCAACGTGCAAGGCCGAGATCGCTTCATCGGAAATCGGCACAGTCAGTTTATGAATCATGGACTATCTCCTATTCGTAGGTGACTTCGTCGCCACGGACGGTCATACTGCGCCGCCGGTTGGCCCAGCACATATAGCTGACCGACACGAAGAAGCTGGCTGGCAGGCGGTGCATGGTCGCCATTTGCACATCCAGCACCGTGGTCTGGCCGCCGAAGCCCATCGGCCCGATGCCCAGTTCGTTGGCCTGGTCCTTGATCGTCTCTTCCAGCTCGGCCAGCTCAGGATCGGGGTTGCGGTCACCCAGTGGCCGGAAAAGCTGGTGTTTGCTGAACGCATAGGATGCGCCGCGGTCGCCGCCAACGGCAATGCCCAGCACGCCCGGCGCGCAGCCCTGGCCCTGCGCCTTGTTGACGGCATCCAGCGCCACCCGGCGCACGCCTTCGAGGTCGCGGCCAGCCTTAAGCTGTGCATTGGGCAACGAATACTGTGCACCTACGTTTTCGCAGCCGCCGCCCTTCAGCATCAAGGCAATATGCACTGCGTCCTCATCCCATTCGTGGAAATAGATCGTGGGGAATTCAACGCCGGTGTTGTTGCCGCTGTTTTCGCCACTGATACTGTCCACCGCGTTGGGCCGCAGATAAGACTTCTCGGTGGCAATCTGCACCGCCTGTTTGATCTGCGCGGTCATCTGGCGCGTGGAAATGCCCACCGGATATGACACTTCGAAGATCGGCGTGCCGGTGTCCTGGCAAATCGGACGGGACAGGCGACGCGACATATCCTGGTTCACCAGCATGGTGTCCAACGCGCCCTGCGCAGCCGAGCCTGGCTCTTCGCGCTCGCGCGCCGCGCGCAACGCCTTCTGCATATCCTCGGGCAAGTCCGTGGACGTGCGGCGGATCAGCTCAACGATTTCCTGAGTTAAATCGCGCATAAGTAGGGTCTCCTTAGAAGAGAAGTAGGCAAGTAAACAGCTACACAAGTACACAAGGAAGCAAGGAAAGCACCTTGTCTACCTTCTTATATCGTCCGTTCAAAGCCTTCCAATGTATTTTGCAACAGCATGGCGATGGTCATCGGGCCAACGCCACCTGGCACTGGTGTGATCGCGCCGGCAACTTCCTTGGCCTCGTCAAAGGCCACGTCACCGACCAAACGATAGCCGCTCTTGCGGGTGGCGTCATCCACGCGGTTCACGCCCACGTCAATCACCACCGCGCCCGGCTTGATCCAATCTGCCTTCACCATCTCGGCGCGGCCCACAGCCGCCACCAATACGTCCGCCGAGCGGCAGATGCCCGGCAAATCCTTGCTGCGCGAATGACAGGTGGTCACCGTAGCGTTGGCATGGAGCAGCAAAGCCGCCACCGGCATCCCAACGATATTGCTGCGGCCCAGCACCACCGCGTTTGCGCCATCCAGCTTGACGCCTGTGCGCCGCAGCAATTCCAGGCAGCCCTTGGGCGTGCAGGGAATGAACAGCGGCTCGCGGCCCTTCATCACCAGGCGGCCAATGTTGACCGGATGGAAGCCGTCCACATCCTTGTCGAGGCTGATCACACTGAGGATCGCCTCTTCGTTCAGGTGCCTGGGCAGCGGCAACTGAACCAGAATGCCGTTCACCGCGGGATTATCGTTCAACTCGCGCACGAGTGTTTCCACTTCGACTTGCGTCGCATCGGTGGGCAGCTTGTAACTAAAGCTTTCCATGCCCACTTCGACGCAGTTTTTGCCCTTCATGCGCACATACGCCTGCGAAGCAGGATCGTCGCCCACCAATACTGTTGCCAGGCCGGGGCGGCGGCCCGTGGCAGCATACAAATCTTCGACGCGCGTTTTGATGGTCGCGCGAATATCAGCAGCGATGGCAGTACCATCAATCAACGATGCGGTCATGATGTCTCCGAGATCAGCATGTGGATGTGTGGAAGCGGCGCGTCCAACCCGTCTGGCGCGCTTCTGTTAAGCATACCACAACTGGCCCGTTTCAAATATGAGCTAGCGCACCTTTAGCGTTTTTTGGCTAAAAAAACCCCCTGTAACTGCTTACAGGGGGTTGAAGAAACTCAATCCAGCAGAGCGACGGTTGCTGGCAACGGCTCAACCGGCACAGTCTCGATGCGCGCCCGGCGCAGCAGCCAAATGCAGGCCACCAAACCGACCGCTTCCACCATAAACACCGCACCATAAGCCACAGCGATTTCGCCACTCAGACTGTGGAACAGATCGCGCAGCAGGCCGCCCGCCGCGATGCCCAGCCCGCGGCTGACCAACTGGATTACCGACCACAGCGCCAGATAGCTGGCCGCCTTTTCTGCGCTGTTGACGGCCATCAGCAAGCTGGTGCCGCCCACCGTGAAGACTCCGAAGCCGATGCCGAAGAACAGCAGCACTGGCACGATTAGGGACTGTGCACGGGTAAACGCGGCGAGGCTGAGCAGCGCCACGCCCAGGCCCAGCAGCAGCAGGCCCCAGGCGGTGGTGTTCACCTGCTGATCGGGCCGCCGCTTGCGCGTGAGGCCGTAGGTAATGATCATACTCAGCAGCACGCCCATGCCCCAATAGGCATTGAAACGGGTGGTTTCACCCGCAGACAGCCCGAATACGTCGCCGCCAAACGGCTCCAGCACGGCATCCTGCATGAAGGCGAAGAACGCTGACATGCCCAAGAAGACTGCATAGCGCCGCGTGCGCGGGTCGGCCCAGAGATCACGCAGGGTCGTGCGCAGCGGGCCGAGTTTGGTCGTTGGCACCGGCGACAGCGTGCCGAGATGCTGCGCCCGCCGCTCCTCGCCCAGAATGGACACGCCCCAGAAGAGGGCTGCGCCCACCATGCTGACCCCAACCAGTCGCCAAAACAGCGCCTGATCGTAGGCGGGCATGACGCGGGCGAAGATCGCTGGAATAAAGGCGAAACTGACAACCAGCATGAATTGCACGATGCTGACTGCCTGGCCGCGGCGCGCATAGGGTGCGCTGTCGTGTACTAACGCCAGAAAGGGCGCGCCAGAGATGGATTGGCCGGTGCCGTACAGCAGCAGCGCCAGCGCAGCCAGCAGCCAGCCGCGGCCGCCATTGCCTTGTACGATCAACCCGACCGACAGCGGCAAAGCGGGCATCGCAAGCAGCATCAGCAGCCGCCCCAGCCAGATGTAGGCCGTGCGACGGCTGCCGAACAGTGGATATGTGTCCGACTGGTGACCTGCCCACATTGCCAGCGGAGCCAGCAGGTAGCGCAGTGCCAGCAGCAAGCTGACTGGCCAGGCAGCCATGCCCAGGTCGGAGATCATTACGCGGTTCCAGATGCCGCTGAACAGCACATCGGTCATGGAGGAACCGATGTGAAACGAACCGAGTTTGAAAGAACGCACTGCACTGAAGCCGTATTCGGCGGAAGGCTTGCTTTCAGTGAAACTTGCGTCTTGCACGGTCATTGGGGGTTAGAACCAGCCACGTCCCGCGCCAACGGCCATAAAGGGCCACGGAATAGCCGCCAGCACCAACAACAGAGCAACGCCAAAGAAAATGGCAGTCTGCTTGAATTTGCCGAGATCGGTGGTGGCCTTGCGCGCGCGGCTGCGGCCGATGTGCGCCACGACCATCGCCACCAGCATCATCAGGATATGCTCTACGGCGAAAAAGCGAACGCCGGGATTGCCCATCGCGCCACCAAAGTCACCCAAAGCGGCCGTGGTGATCGGGCTGAACAGGAAGTAGAGCAGCAGGCCGAACAGAACGTTCAAATCGAGCGCGGAGGTGAACCCAATGCCCAGGCGATCATCCAGCGCGGCCCAGCGGCCCTTGCCAAACCACCCCATAAACGCACGCACGACAGCGACTAGACCGAAGATGACGACGGCCCAGCGCACCAAGGAATGTAACAGCAACACAAAGTTATACATACATTGCTCCTGAAAGAATTGATTTAGGACTTATGCATCGGGATAAATTCCTGTCATTCCGGAAGTCATTATCAGCGTTCTGCATAAGTCTTGCCAGTATGAAAGACCAGCGCAGCTAGGCGGCGTGTCCGTGGGCGCGCGCCTCAGCCTGCTCGTTTCGTTGTACAGTCGCCAATTCCGCCGAACGGCTTTTTAGTCCGAGGGCAAGAATAGCACAGATTAGCGAAATTACGCCAATCAGCAGGAATGCCTGCTGAAAACCAGGGACACCCCCGACCGATGCAGCCACTGCGCCGACCAGCGCCGCGCCCAGTAGTTGCCCCACCCGCGTGGACAGCGCCAACGCCGCCTGCGCGGGGCCGCGCTGTGAGCGCGGGGCCTCGTTCAGCATGATGTAGCGCAGCGGCGCACCCAGCAGCCAGGACAGCCCCATGCCAACCAGCGCGCCAGCGATGTAGAACACCGCCAACGTCGGTGTGATCAGGCCGATGATCGCCATACCCACCGCTAGAATCACCGATCCCAGCAGCACCACCGTGCGCGAACCAGCCCGATCCAGCATTCGTCCGGCCAGCGGTGACCCCACTGCCATCACCAGCACCAACGGCAGCAGCATGTAGCTGGCTTTCGATTCACTCACGCCAAAGGCCAGCACTGCCATTGTCGGCACAAACACCAGCGTCGCTTCGGCCAGGCCAGAGAGTGCGGCAAAAAGGTTCACCAATACCATCTGTCGTCCGGAGAAAAGGCTGAGGTGCAAAACCGGGTCGGCCGCGCGGCGCTCAACCCAGATGAACACTGGCAGTAATACCGCAGCCAGCAGCAGGAACCCCCAAACCTGCGGCGTGCGCAGGCTGGCAGCAACATGGTCGGTGTCGAGCTGGCTCATGCCATACGAGAGTGCAGTGAGCAGCACTGTGATGACGATCATACCTGCCCAGTCGAAGGGGCGCAGCTCACGCGCGCGCGTGGAGGGCAGCAGGCGCATGGCCGCCAAAATCAATACTACTGCAATCGGTAGATTGATCAGGAAGAGCCAATGCCAGTTCAGGAAACCGAGGATCACACCCCCCAGAATGGGGCCGACCAGAAAGGCGATGCCGAAAACTGCGCCGATCAGACCAAGCGCACTGCCGCGCTTTTCCATCGGGAAGGTGTCGCCGATGACTGCCGACGCTACGGGGAAGATACCGCCCGCGCCGAGGCCCTGAATGGCTCGGCCCAGCAGCATCACGGCGAAGGTGGGCGAAAGTGCCACGATCAGCGAACCCAACGCGAACAACGCCACATCCAGAATATAGATGCTGCGGCGTCCGGTGCGGTCTGACAGTTTGGCCATCAGCGGCGTGCCGACCAGGTTCGCCAGGACGTAGACGCTGAAAACCCAGGCTGAGCCGCGGTCGTCAATGCCAAAGCTGGCCCGAATGGCTGGCAAGGCCGGGCCGACAATGGCAATATCCAAAGCGCCCATCAGCACGCCCACGAAAAGCACTAATAACAGCCGATTGCGTGTCCGATTGTCTAACGTGGTCATAAAAAACTTCTTTCTAAACCAAGAATGTTTTGCCCGCGGCTATGCTAACCCTGTTCAGCCGGCGTGCGTCCTAATCCATCAAAAAAAGTCGTCACAATTGCCTGCGCCACGGCCTTGCTGGCCGCGGGGTCGTTGGCGTGTGGCGAATTCAAAAACGGATACATCATGCCCAAGAGCAGCCAGGTGGCGGTGGAAGCTTCCATCGGCTGCATCTCGCCGCGCGCGATACCATCAGCCAAGAGTTGCTGTACTGGCGCGATAAACTTTGCATGATACAGCTTGCCAAACTCGGCCACGCCTTGCTCGCTCAGGTGCTCCATCTCCTGATTGGCCAGGCGGATAATTGCGCGCTGCTCTGGTGGCCATTCAAAGATCGCGGCAGTAAAGAGCGTCACTTGCCCGCGCAGGGTCGGAAGCTGCCGGGTCTGCTGGATGGCCTGATCCAACTGCGCCAGCGCGCCATTCAGAATCGCCATAAACAGCGCTTCTTTATCCTTGAAATGGTAATAGAGCGCGGCTTTGGAAACGCCCGCGGCTTCGGCGATCTCGCGCATCGCAAGGCCGTGGTAGCCGCTGCTGATGAACAACCGGGTGGCAGTTTGCAGGATTTGTTGGGAAACGGTGGGCGAAAGTTCAGTCATGCGCAGTCTTCCTGTTCAGCTCACGAAGGCTTGACCGATAAAGAAGGTTTGCAGCACAAAGAGCAACGCCAGAAAGCTCAAGATAAAGGCCAACCGGCTCTGCGCGGGCGCGGTTTTCGGCTGGAGCCAGTAATACAGCAAGAAAAAGAAGAACGCGCCCAAGCCACCGACGTAGTGGATGAACAGTTGGAACGCGCCCAGGCCCTGATCCAGTAACTTGATGCCCACGAGTACTTGCAACATTAAGGCGACTTGGGCCAGGATCATGACGAGATGCGTGGTTTTGTCAGGTGACTGACGCTTGCGCGCTTGCATGCCGGTGACAACGGCTGCAACTACCGCGGCAGCGATGACCAAAATACCAACCCAGGTGTGAACAGCGGGTGAAACAATCAAGCTATCAATCATAATTCTACTCCGTGTAACAAGATGCTGACCGACCGGTCAGTCAGTATTGTATTTAACATGCTGCGCTTGTCAAATTATGCTGCGCAACAAAAAGCGGTGACCAAAAAATCACCGCTTAACATCTTCCGCCCCGCAGCAGGCCCTGCGCGGTCAGCTTGTGTCTGAAAAATTCGATATTAAAAGATTAAAAGCTGCGTATTTATGGATTTTCGTTTAGGAAGGCGCGTACGGCCTCCAGCCAGGCCGTGGGACATTCTTCCTGCGGTACATGCCCACATGCAGGGATCACAGCCAGCCGCGCGCCAGGAATTTCTGTGGCCAGTCGCAAGCTTTGCTCAGTGGGAACGATGCGGTCATCATCGCCGGTGATGACCAGTACCGGCATCGTCAGGTCGGTGAGTTGTTGGTCCAGATGCAGGGGCCGGCTGGCCGCGGTCAGTTCCCAGAGGGCGCGGTCCCAGTTTTCGGCGCGCAGCGGCTTTTGATACGCGCTCCAGATGGCGTCAGTGAAGCCGGCAGGATCGTGCCAGGCGCTTTGGCCGAACTGATAGCCTCCACGCTGGATCAGGCGCGCCAGCAGCGGGCCGAGGTGTTGCATCTGCGGCGTTTGGAGCAGAGGACGCACAAAGCCCGGCGCGCCACCGCCGCTGTAGATCGCTGCATCTACCAGCACGAGCGCCTGCACGCGGTCGGGCGCGTGCAGCGCGGTGTAGGCAGCAACTGTGCCACCCGCGGAATTGCCCACCAGCACCGCACGCTCCAAGCCTAGCGCGTCCATCAGACCGATGACCAGATCGGCTTGTGCCTCTGCGGTGTAAGGATTGACACCGTTGGGAAATGCGCCGGGCAGAGGTCGTTCGGTCAGGCCGAACGCGGGCCGGTCAAACGCGACAACGCGGTACTGCTCGGCCAGCGCGGGCATGACTGCGCGCCAGGTGTAGGTGCTGGCTGCAAAGCCGTGCAGCAGGATCAACGCGGTGTCACCGCGGCCCGCCTGCTTGTAATGCACGGTCAGGCCGTTGATCTCAATGAAGCGGCTGTCTGGGTCGGCCAATTCTTCCGGTGGCACGGTGTTTTCGAGCGGGGGAACCGGAATCAAAAAGGGAACAACGAGCAGCAATATCAGCAACGCAGCTAAAAGGATGAGGAGCTTTTTCTTGATCATGAGGGGGAGCACCAGTCAGTCAACAGGATTCGGAAGTGGCAAGTCACTTGCAGGGGGTAGCCAGCTTGTGACACGGCTCGCTGCGCACAATCTCGCCACTTTCGAATTCATCGTTCGTTGTTTTACTGCGCCAGCCAGTCGCGCACGGCCACGAGATCGGGCAAGATCGCGACAGTCAGCGCGGCTGCATCCGCTGGCAACGGCTTCAGATCGGGGACGTTGATCACCGCGCAGCCCGCGGCAGAGGCTGCGCGCACGCCATTTTCTGAATCTTCCAGCACCAGACAGCTTTGCGGCGGCACGCCGAGGCGTTGCGCGGCCAGCAAAAATACATCGGGCGCGGGCTTGCCCTGCGCCACTTCGTCGCCGCCTGCCCAGGTGTGGAAACGGTGCGTCAAGTCGGCGCGGGCCAGGTTACGTTCGATGGTAGCACGGTGCGAGGAGCTGGCCACCGCGCGCGGCCAATGCCAATCCTCCAGTGCAGTCAGCAACGTCAGCAGGCCAGGCTTGACCGGCAATCCCTCCTCGGCAATGATCGCGCGCACATAGGCGCGTTCGCGCGTGCGTAGCGCCTCCACGGGGAACGTCGCGCCCAACGCCGCACTGAGGATGGCGTTGGTGCCGGCTTCACTGGTGCCGACGCAGCGCAAAAATAGGTCAAGCGGGGCGGGCTGGCCGAAATCTGTCATCGCGCGCGTCCAGGCACGGTGTGTCAGGCGTTCGGTATCGAACATCAGGCCATCCATATCGAATAAAACGGCAGAGAAAGACATAAGCACTCGGTGAATGATGAATGATTAGCGCACAGGCAGGGCCGACAGCCAGGCGGCGGTCGCACTGATCACTTGCTGCTGCTGCGCTGTGCGGGTGATGGATGCGCTATCAGCGTTGGATTGCGGGCCGTACCAACCAAACTGGGCATGGTTGCCGCCTTCGATGGGAACCCAGACGGTGTTGGATGGCAACAAGGGACGCCCAGCTAACACGGCATCGGGCGTGGCTATGCCGTCCTGTGTACCGTAGAGGGAGACAACTGCCAGGTCCGTAGCTGATAGATCGTCGCTGCTGGCTGGGTAGGAGGCCCACAACGCCAGCCCCTGCACCGCGTGCGGATGATTGGCAGCAAAGTTGGCGGCCATCGAGCCGCCCAGCGAATGACCCGCAATGCCCCAGGTATGAATGGAGGGGTACGCGGCCATCACATCTGCGGCCTTGTTGATGCCGAACACCGCCAGGTTGAAGGGCATTGGCACGATCACGACCTGATAGCCCTGTGCGGCCAGCGCGCGCGCCGCGGGCGCATAAGAGCGGGGATCCACGCGGCCACCGGGGTAGAAGATCAGCCCCGTTTGAGGCGGCGCGGCCGCGGGCTGAAAGGCTAACCACGGCGCAGTGGTTACCTGCACTGTTGCATCGGACTGCAACGCGGCTAGCGCTTCCGGCATGGGGCCGAGCGGCGTGTTGGCCCAGAAGGTGAAAGCGACCGCGGCAATCAGCAGCAGAACGATCAGGAGCAATAGCAGGCGTTTGACAAGTTTCATGGCAAGATTAGGACTCCTGTTGGCGAAATTCACGTTGATTATAGCGACAGATGCGCGATTTTTCGGTAGCCTGCATCAAATTTCGTACAAAGTTTTTGTCCAATCTGGGCATATAAGTGCGGAATTAATAAAACGAGGGTGCAAAGTATGTACTTCGCACCCTCGCTCAGATGGTCCTTTGCGCGGGAGTGGTGTGGGTGGGTGTTAGGTAAACTCTAGCAGAAGCTGTCAGGCAATCAACTGGCAGGTAATTCAGGGCGGGCGATGTAATCTGCTGGAACTTCGCCGGTCAACGCACGCAGGAAGGTGACGATGTCGTCCACTTCGCTGGCTGTTAACTGCTTGCCCAACTGATGGCGGGCCATGATCTTGACCATATCTTCCAGCGTTGGGATGCTGCCGTCGTGCAGGTAGGGGCCAGTCTGAGCAATGTTGCGCAACGAAGGTACCTTGAAGACGAACTTGTCAGCTTCGTTGCCAGTCACGTTGAAACGACCCAAGTCGGATCCGGCATAGCTTTCAGCCGCGCCCAACTTGGCGTACATGCTGCCACCCAAGGCGGCTCCGTTGTGGCATGTAGCGCAACCGGTATTGACAAACAGGGCCAGACCGTGCTTCTCCTGTTCGTTGAAGGCAGTCTCATCGCCCTGCAGTAGCTTGTCAAAGCGGCCGGGGGTGATCAAGCGACGCTCAAAAGCGCCGATTGCCTTGCCCACATTGTCATAGTTGATCGGGTCGTCTTCACCGGGGAAGGCTGCTTCAAAGTACGGCAGATAGCCGGGGATCTGCTTGATAGCACCCACGACAGTGTCGGCATCGGGCATACCCATTTCGCCGCCAGCCAGGATCGGGCCTTTGGCCTGGGCTTCGACGTCTGCGGCGCGGCCATCCCAGAACTGTGCTACATGCAAGGCCGCATTGTAGGAAGTGGGCGAGTTACGTCCAACCGGATCGCCTGCATGGCCAAAGGAAAAGCGCAAACCGTCCATGCCATAGGTGTTGAGCGGATGGCAGGTGTTGCAGCTCATCTGGTTGTTGACCGACAGGCGCGGCTCGTAGTAGAGCATACGTCCCAGGTCAACGATTTCTTCGGTGATGGTATAGCCGGTAGGTGTAGCTTCTTGCGGCAGAGCCGCAAAGAGCTGCAAAAAGCTCGCGTCGTACTTAACTTCTGGTTCTGGTGTTGGTGTGGAGGTGGATTTTGTACATGCGGCTAGGATCAACAAGCCTGCTAGTAGTATTAGGATTGCGATATAGCGGTATGTTTTCATAAGGTGAGCTCCTGTTTCCTGTCACAAAGAGGACTGTCCGACGCAAAGGAAGGCAACCGCGGTGAGTGGATAGCGCCCTTTTTTGTCAAGCGCTTGCAGATAGTGAGATCGGGCAGGTACGGATACCTATAAACCGCCCGACTTTTTGGTATGCTCAGTTTCACAGGGATGATGAATGATGAAGCGAGCGACACGGGAAGGGTGTTTATGTTTAAACGCCCCTATAGAATTCTGTCACGAATTTATAGGGATATCTTAACATAGGGAAACGATTTAGCGTATGATATAAATCATAAAAATTCATTAGGGCTTAGGCAGTTGCTGGGATTGATGACACCCAAGACACAGAGGCAATAATTTTTTACTTGTTAGGGCTTCGTGTCACACGAAGCCTTTGGCGATCAGTCTGGCAACAATGCTGCGGGTAAGCACAACAGTTGGCGCAACACCCTGTGCAGGAGTACAATGCGGCTATGAGCAGCGAGCCTACCACCGTTGATAAGTTGCGCGCTCTGCCCTGGAGCATTGCTTCCAACGCCGCGCAAGCCGTTTACTTGCAATTGACCTTTTTTGGCTCGGTGTTTGTGCTGTTTCTCAGCACCCTGGGACTGGATGACAACCAGATCGGCTTCCTGCTTTCCTTGCTCCCCTTCACCGGTATCCTGGCCATTCCCCTCGCTCCGGCCATTGCCCGCTTTGGCTACAAACGCACCTGGCTGACCTTTTTTGGCACACGCACAGCCATTACCGCGCTCTTGCTGCTGACACCGCTGATCGTCGCCCGTTTCGGCATCGCGGTGGCGATGGCGTTTATCGCCGCGGTCGTGTTCGTCTATGCCATGATCCGCACCATCGGCGTGACCGCCAGCTTCCCCTGGATTCAGGAATACGTACCCAACTCGGTACGGGGCAAGTACACCGCTTCCAACAACTTCTTCTCCACCATCGCCGGTTTTCTGGCCGTCACCCTTGCCAGCGTGGTACTGGGCCGCGCCGCGGGGCTGAGCAGCTACATGATCTTGCTAACAGTTGGGGTGATTGCCGGCTTTGCCTCGGTGTTGCTGGCCGTGCCCATCCCTGGCGGCGCGCCCAGTGTTGAAACTGCACCCAAGCGCAACATCGCCGACGCGCTGCGCGATCCCCACATGCTGCGCTATCTGGCGGGCGTGGGGCTGTTCACCCTTGCCACCGTGCCGCTTGCCTCGTTTTTGCCCTTGTACATGCAAAATCAGATCGGGCTGCCCGCCAGCAAGGTGGTACTGCTACAAACCGGTGTGATGGCTGGCTCGCTGGTGTCCAGCTATTTCTGGGGCTGGGCCGCAGATCGCTATGGCGGGCGACCTGTGACGCTCTACGGGCTGGCTTTCCGTGCGCTGATCCCGATCTTCTGGCTGCTGCTGCCGAGCGATGCCGGTACAGCATTAACTGTTGCCCTCGTTGTGTCCGCGTTTCAAGGCTTTGCAGATGTTGGCTGGCAAGTGGGGGCCACGCGGCTACTGTACGTCAGCATCGTGCCGCCGGAAAAACGCAACGATTACCTGGCGCTGTACTGGGCCTGGCTGGGGCTGACCAGCGGCTTCGGTCAACTGGCGGGCGGCTGGCTGCTCACATCCAGCCGTGGCCTCTCCGGCTCGCTGATCGGCCTGCCCATCAACGCCTATACGCCGCTTTTCCTGCTGGCGATGCTTTTCCCGCTGCTGGGCATCCTTGTAATGCGCAACATCCGCGACGACAGCTTGGTGGGTATGGGCGGCTTTGCGGGGATTTTTCTGCGCGGTAATCCCTTCCTGGCGTTGGAAGCTGTGGTGCGTTTTCATCTCGCCAAGGATGAAGACGCGGCGGTGCGCATGACCGAGCGCCTGGGCACTGCCAAAAGCCCGCTGACGGTGGAGGAGTTGCTCCACGCGCTGGACGACCCGCGCTTCAACGTGCGCATGGAAGCGATTATCGCCGTGGCACGTCACGGCCCTGACCCGCGCTTGATTGATGCACTGGCCGAAGTGCTAACCGGGCCAGAGCCTGCACTCAGCTCAACCGCGGCTTGGGCGTTGGGGCGCACCGGCGACCCGCGTGCGCTGGCTCCGCTGCGCGCGGCCATGCTGACCGACCGCTACCGCTCGGTGCAAGCGCACAGCATCCGCGCGCTGGGCGTGTTGCAGGACGAAGAAAGCGTGCCCTACTGGCTCGATCATTTCGCGTTAGAGCTGGACGTGGGGATGCAACTGGCCTATGCGTCGGCACTGGGGCGGATGCAGGTGGTGGAAGCGACCGAACGGTTGCTGGAGGTGCTGGCGATCAGCCCCAGCCGTAGTTCCCGCCGCGAAATGACGCTCGACGTAGCACGGCTGGTGGGGGACGAAAACAATTTTGTGTCGTTGCTGCGCAGTGCAGATCAGGAGCCAGGCACGGCGCTGGCGCAAGCTGCGCTGGCTGTGCGTCGTCGGCTGCTGCACGATGACAGCGCCACTGCCCAGGCCGCGGCCGCGGCGCTGGATAGCTGCGCGCAAATGCTGGCGCACGACGAACTGGACGAGGGGTTACAACAACTGAGCGCAGCGATCCTACAGTTGCCATTGACAGGGCAGCCCGCCCATCAGGTGACAATCCTGCTGGATGCCGCACAGCAGATCACCCAGCACGGCACGCAACGCATGGAATACCCTGTGCTGGCGCTGCACGCCATGACAACACTCTGGGGCGATTAACCACTGGCTACGTTAAAAACAACTTACCCCAACAACAACGTTTCTTCGGGATACGAGACCGGTTGCGGCGGCGATTGGCGAGCCACAGCCAGCACGATAGTCAATGCGCCCAAGCGCCCCCAAAACATCACAACGATTACTACGAACTGACCAAAGAGGGAAAAGTTCTCCAGGGGAACGGTATTGAAGCCCGCGGTGGCAAAGGCCGACACCACCGTGAACAAGGCATCCGACTCGGCAATGGGCTGGCTGATGAGCAAGAGCCAGGTGGCGCTGATTACCAACGTCAGGGCCATGACCAGTACCGCCAGTGCACGGCGCATCGTCTCGCGCGAGATGCTGCGCATTCCCACGCGCACGTCCGACAGGCCGCGCAGATAGCTCCAGGTGGCTAGCAACAGCACCGCCAGCGTACCGGTGGTGATGCCACCACCCATAGATGCAGGTGCTGTCCCCACGAACATCAACACGGTGATCACCCAGGTACTGGCTTCACTCAGCTTGCCCAGATCCACAATCGAAGAAAATCCTCCCGTGCGCGCCGAAATGGAGATAAACAGCGCCTTGTCGAACTGGTCGTAGCCTTGTGTGGTGGTGAGAACGCCATGCCCAAGATGCTCTGAGGCAAGGATCGCAGCCGCGCCACCCACGATCAAGGCCGCAGTGATGGCTAGTGTCACGCGTGTATGCAGGCTCCAGCGTCCGCGATGAAACAAAAGGTCGCTCCAGACCGGAATGCCGAGGCCACCCGCGACAATCAACGCGGCCAGCACTGCCAGCGTGACGGGATCGGTGGGGATACCGCTGTAGCCGGGCATACCCGCGAACAAATCCAGTCCGACATTGCAGAAAGCCGACACTGCGTGAAACAGCCCAAACCACAAGGCACGCGGCGCGCCAAGCAGCGGCGTCCAGCGCCAAGCCAGCGCCAGCGCGCCAAGCCCCTGCATAATCAACACTACGACCAGCGTGCGCAGCGCGATCTGCACCACTGTGCGCACGGCGCTCAAGCCGAGCGAATCCTGCAAGGCCAGCCGATCAGCCAGCATGATCTTGCGCCCCAGTATCAGCAGAACAAACACGGCCAGCACCATGAACCCCACGCCGCCAATTTCCATCAGCACCATCAGCACCACCTGGCCCAGCACTGTTAGGTCGCGCGCCGGGGTGATGACTGACAATCCGGTGACGCTGGCTGCCGATGTCGCCATAAACAACGCTTGATCGAAACGCAGTCGCCCGCTGGTGGCCATGCCGGGGAGCAGCAAGGCCAGCGTACCCAACGCTATCACCACGAGTAGTCCTGTCACTAGGCGCACAGCAGAGGGGGCGGCATAGGTCAAACGCAGCAAGCCGCGGCGGCGGAAAGGAGACGGCATCAGAAGGCCCTTGTCAGCCGGTCGAGGTTTTCGTTGCTGCCGAGAATAGCCAGTGTATCGTCTGCGGCCAGCCGGTAATCCGCGGAGGGAGAAATAATCATTTCGCCGCGATGTTCCACCGCCACCACCGTTACGCTATAGCTGCGCCGCAGATTCAATTCATCCAGTGTGTGGCCCACAAAGCGGGGTGGCGTGTGAAATTCGGAGATACGAAAGTTATCGCCGAAGGGAATTTGATCTACGTACCAGGGAGTGGTCAAGGCGGCTGCCAGCCGCCGCGCCGAATCTTCCTCCGGCAGCACCACCTCGTCCGCGCCAATGGCCAGCAACGCCACCCGCTGCTTTTGGGTCAGCGCCTTGCAAATAATGCGTTTGACACCCAACGTTTTCAGTGCCAGCGTGGTCATCAGGTTATTTTCCAGGCTAGAGCTGATGGCAACCACCACCACATCGAACGAAGCAATGTCCACCGCGCGCAGCGCGTCTTCGTCGGTGGCATCCAGCGCCACCACCTGCGTCAGTTCATCGGCCAGGCTCTGCACCAAGTCTTTGTTTTGGTCAATAGCCAGCACTGTGTAGCCGCGTTGCACCAGCGCATGGGCAAGGCTGGCCCCGAAACGACCCAGTCCGATTACTGCGAATTCTGTTTGTGCGTTTTTACGAGCCATAGTGCCCTCAATGAAAGAAAATCACTGCGTTGGTCGCGCTATTGTAATCCACCAGGGCGCGGATCGCAACCCATTGAACGGGGTTTGCGTGGCCGCGCGTTTCGTGGCATCATCCGTGCAAGGAGACACGTTCATGACCACACCCCTCACCCATCCCGCCCCGCTGGCCGCGACGGTGGCTGCCTTGCGCCGCGGCGAGCTGGATTTACACGCCTGGATTGACCAAACTTGCGACCGCATTGAACAAACAGACCCGCTGGTGCAGGCCCTGCTGCCGGAAGCAGACCGCCGCCCGCGGCTGCACGGGGAAGCGGACGCGCTGCTGGCACGTTTCCCCGTCACAACCGCGCGTCCGGCGCTTTTCGGCGCGCTGGTGGCAGTCAAGGATATTTTTCATGTGGAGGGTTTTATCACGCGTGCAGGAGCCGCGCTACCACCTGCCCTGTTCGCCGGGCCAGAAGCGGCCAGCGTGATCGCGCTGCGGGCCGCGGGCGCACTCGTGCTGGGCAAAGCCGTCACCACTGAATTCGCCTATTTCGAACCAGGGCCGACCCACAACCCCTGGAATTTGGCGCATACACCGGGCGGCTCCAGCAGCGGTTCCGCTGCCGCGGTGGCAGCGGGCCTGGCACCTCTGGCTTTGGGAACGCAAACCATCGGTTCGGTGATCCGTCCCGCTGCATTTTGTGGCGTCGTGGGTTTCAAACCGAGCCTGGGACGGGTTGACGCACAGGGATTGGTCTTCTTCTCCCGCACGCTGGATCAGGTGGGGTTTTTTACGCAGGATTTGGCAGGCGCGGCGCTGACTGCCTCCGTGTTGTGTGCAAACTGGCGAGCCAGCGCGGTCGCGGCGCATCCGCCGGTGCTGGGCGTGCCCATTGGGCCGTATTTGCAACAGACAGAGCCGGACGCGTTGGCTGCCTTTTGGCAGCAGATTGAGCGGCTGCGCGCCGCGGGTGTCATTGTGCATGAGGTGCCCGCGCTGGCGCAGATCGACGCGCTCAACACGTTGCATCGCCGACTGGTCTTTGCCGAATTCGCGCAGGAACACGCCGCGGCGTATGCGCATTACGCTGATCTGTACCGGCCCCGCACGCGCGAGATCATCGAGTTGGGCGGCACAGTACCCGCGGCCGAGCTGGCAGCCGCACGGGCGCATAGTGTGGCACTGCGCGCCGAGCTGGATGCACAGATGACAGACGCAGGCATGGATGGGTGGGTATGTCCCAGCGCACGCGGCCCCGCGCCGCTGGGCTTGCAGGCGACAGGCGACCCCGCACTGAACCTGCCGTGGACGCATGCCGGGCTGCCTGCACTAACGCTACCCGCGGGGCTGGCGGCAAATGGCCTGCCGCTGGGGCTGCAACTGGTGGGGCGTTTTGGTGCAGACGAGGCGCTGCTGGCTTGGGCAGAGATAATCAGGGAGATTTTGGGGGCGCGCTTATGATCAAGCTGTTCGGCGCTTCTGACGCACTTCCCGCACGACCAGAATGCCCAGCGTAACGGCTACCAATGGCAGCACGCCGAGCAGCATCAGATTGCTGTACAACGGCAACGCATCGTGCTGCGTGGCATCCAGCAGCAGAAACAGCACGTAACCGACATACATCGCCAGAAACAAAGCGCCCTCCCATCGGCTGATTTTGTAGCCAGTAAAAGCCATTGGCAGCATGGCAAACGCCACCGCGATCATCACAGGCAGGTCAAAAGCCAGCGCAGGTTGTGGCACAGCAATGCCCTGCTTCGTCAACACAGCGGTCAACCCCAACACACCGAGAATATTAAATAAATTGCTGCCAACGGCATTCCCTACGGCGATGTCGCGCTCGCCGCGCAGCGCAGCCAGCACCGAAGTTGCTACTTCCGGCGCGGACGTGCCCGCGGCAATGATGGTTAGACCGATGATCAGATCGCTGACGCCGAAGCTGCGGGCAATGTTGGCTGCGCTGTCTACCAGCCAGTCCGCGCCTAGCACCAGCATCGCCAGTCCACCCACAATCAACGCGCCGTTCAACGCCCACTGCGCAGGCGTATGCGCCGTCTCGCCACCGAACTCGTCCGCGTATTCCTGCTGAACTGCCGCAGTTTCCTTGCGCCCCTGGCGAATCGAAAACACGATATAGCTCACCAACCCCAAAAACAACACGATCCCTTCCACGCGGTTCAAACGGCCATCCAGGCCCAACACGAAAACCAACAGCGACAAACCGATCACCAGTGGCACATCGAGCCGCACCAATTGCTGTGCGACCACCAGAGGTGTAATTACTGCGGCCAAACCAATGATAAAAAGAATGTTAAAAATATTGCTACCGATCACGTTGCCCAGTGCAATGTCACCGCCACCACTGAGCGCAGCCTGCATACTGACTGCCAGCTCCGGTGAACTGGTGCCAAAAGCAACTACGGTCAGGCCGATAATCAAAGGCGGAATCCCCAACGCACCCGCGATTTTGGAAGCGCCGCGCACCAGCGCCTCAGCGCCTACGATCAACAAGGCCAGCCCGGCCAGCAAAAGCAACACGTTGGTCATCACCCGGCTCCTTCATGCCTAAACTTTGAGCATTGCAGTCTGTAAGCGTTCGTTTATTATGCTTATTTTTAGCTCGTTGGTAAAATACTCTAGATAAATGCTTGCCACAGCAAGATTGCAACCAATTTCTGATCAATTTCTGATGGAGACGCTATGACCACGCCCACCCTCGTTATCCCCGGCAAACCCAAGCCCTATGTGCTGGCACATCGCGGCAACCGCGTGCGCTGCCCAGAGAACACCCTGGCCGCGTTTCGTCAGGCGCTGGCTGACGGTGCAGACGCGCTGGAAACCGACCTGCACCTGACTGCGGACGGCGTGTTCGTATGCATCCACGATGCCACTGTAGATCGCACCACCAATGGCAGCGGGCCGGTGGCGGGCATGACACTGGCGCAACTACGCGCGTTAAGCGCATCTTATGGCCGCGCCGAGTTTACTGCGGAGCGTGTGCCAACGCTGGCCGAAACCACAGCATTGTTACCAGAGGACGTAGCGTTGGCGCTGGAGCTGAAAACCGACCGTTTTTTGGAACCGGCTATCGCGCGCAGGCTGGTCGAAGAGCTTACCGCCGCGGGTGTGCGAAACCGCACGGTGGTGTTATCGTTTTCGCTGGCGCGTGTGCAGGCCATTCAGGCGGTCGCGCCGGACATGCCAATCGGACTGATCAGCATGGGGCGGCTGCGGCCCGCGCGCGGGGTGCAGTTGCATGGGTTGTTCTGGCCGTGGCTGCTGCTCAATCCCTTCTACCCCGCGTGGGTTCATCGGCGTGGCGAGCTGGCCGCACCACTCGACCCGACCCCGGATCGCCGCGTAGGCTGGTACAAACGCCTCGGCTGTGACGTGATTCTCACCGACGACCCCGCCAGCACCCGCGCGGCGATGAGACGCACCTAACCACGGTTTGAACGTAGCTGGGCGGGGCTGGCCTGCATTGCCTCCCTGTGCTACAATTCCAGTGTGACTGAACCTACTCAAACATCATTTAACCCGTTCGATGAGGCCGCACGCGCGCGGCTGAGCCGCCGCGATTTCCTCCTACTGTCGGCCAGCGTCGCGGCAGCATTGGCCGCGCAAGCCTGTACCAGCCCTACCGCGACCCCGCTGCCAACACCCACCCGCACCCCGCCCGCCACGGCGACGCCCTCGCCAACGGCCACCGCGACACCAGCCGCCACCGCGACGACTGCGCCCACCGCGACCGATACTCCGTCACCCACACCGGCGGCGACCCCATTCCCCCCCGGCCCAGCCAGCAAGCTTGGTCTGTTTGTCGGCTGGAATAGTCCCGCACTGTTTGATTTGCTGGCAACGGGCGGCGTGGCGCTGGTCAAAACATTGGAATACGACCCCAACTTTGTGGCGGAGATCAAACAGCGCTCGCCGCGCACGCTGGTGATAGCCCGCTATGCGCCGCTGGAACAGCCCGATTTAAAGACGCTTGACCCGGTCGCGGCCGCGCAGCAATTTGTTAACTTGCTCTTGCCGATTGCCACCGAGCCGAAACGTTTGGCGAACATTGACGCGTGGGAAGCGTACAATGAGCCGGTGGCTGAAACCGCGGAGCAGATGGCACGCTTGGCCGATTTTGAAGCGGAACGCACGCGCCTGCTGGCCGCTGCGGGCGTGCGCTCGTGCGTGGGCAACTTCAGCACCGGTCAACCACCCCTGGAGCTATGGCCGCAATTTTTTCCGGCTTTGCGCGCGGTGCAGCAATACAACGGCTTTTTAGGACTGCACGAATATTCGGCCCCGGACATGCGCTTTGGCACGGGAACTTATCAGCTTCAGCCAGGCAGCGACGAGGGGGATGAGGGCTGGCTAACGTTGCGCTACCGCAAGGTGTATCGTGATTACCTGCAACCGGCCGGGCTGGCTGTGCCGTTGGTGATCACAGAAACCGGCGTGGACGGATTTGTGCAAAACCACCCCGGACCGCAGGGGATGGGCTGGCGCGATTTCACTGCATACTGGCAGCAGCAGGGCCAGGTGAGCACCACCGTTGAGGGGTTTTATGCCGAACAACTGGCTTGGTACGACGGCCACTTGATGGTGGATGATTACGTATACGGCGCGGCGATTTATGCGTTGGCTGCGCCGGCCGGCTGGGAAAGCTACGAAGTGATTGGCCCACTGCTGGATATTCTGCGTCAATACCTGGCGGTACATCCCCACGGGTAAGATTTTGGATTACACAGCAGGCTCTGGCAAGACAACATCTGCCAAATCCATGCAGTGAAATCTGCCAAAAGCGCAAGTGCCCTTTTTCATAAGGCGCAAATTGAGGGTTCTTATGGCTGAAATGACGCTTGTCTCACCCAAGAATGGTCTTAACGAAGCCAGGGGAATATCGAAGCTGGTCTGATCCCGCCCACCAGGGACATATCTGTGGTCTGTATGATCTATACCGGGGTATTTCCAAAACAACTGGCTAAAGTTCTTGCCAAAAGCATTTTCTAATGGTGAACGGGCCAAATGAAGAGAAAACCATAGCTCTTTGTTGTAAGTAAATGCTGTAAAAACTTCCTGCCAGTTCACATTTAGGCGGGAATACACTTTTTGATTTTGCCAACCGACCAAGGATATATTAGCGCCAGTGGATTTTCGAGAAAATACTTCACCGGTTCTTGGTCCACATGATAAAGCCCAAAAGACAACTTCACTTCGTCGGGGAACCGGAATACCAGCCGTTATATACGCTTTCAGGCTTTCAGTCACATCATAGGCATAGTTATCTCGAGAAAATTTTTCGTATCGTGTCTTGAATTTGCGACGAAGATCAGGGGCCTCAAGCCTCTCACCCTGAAAATCATGTATGTGAGGGGAATTTAACCATTCTGCTTGTGCATCCAATGGCATAACAAGGTCGAAATCCGTCTCCCCTCTTAGAATAGCGGTAAAGACGACATTTCGCAAAAGTAAGCCGTTTTGTTCTAACTCCCAGATAACCCTTCTTTCTACTTGGTCAAGATCTTCTCGAGCAACGGTTCTGAATGATATTCTCTCTATATCTTTGTAAACGATGCAATGCTGGATATATCGTCGAGATATATCCGTTGCCTTTCCGGCATAGAACTCGCTATTTCCGAAATGAAGAACGTAAATACCGCAACGGTTATCCGGTTTGAACAAATCGGCAATAGAGGATCGTCCCTTTACATATTTGGACGGAGAAAATCCCAATTCTTGCAGCAGGTCATCTATCATTGAGAAACTTCGTCTATCGTTCTGGAATTGGTGATCCTGCGACAGACTCAACCGCCGCGGGCTGGTTACGGTAGCCAGGTCGGCCATGCGCCGTCTGCCGCAAGCAGTTGCGGCGCGCCGGTAGACAAATCGTACAGCCAAATTTGCGATTCGCCCAGACCGGATACGGCCACCCGTTGTGACAGGAGAAAACGGCCATCGGGCGACCAGCGCAACGCGCTATGATGAAATGCCGCGTCGCCGGTCAACGCCTGCTCGGTGCTCCCCTCTGCATTGAGGATGAAAATCTGCGCGACTGCCGGCTGTTCGGGTGTGCGCCGCGCTATGGCAATGCGGCGGCCATCGGGCGACCACGCGGGCGAACTGTCGCCACGAGTGTTATCCACGGTAACATCGGTAATGCTGCCGCTTTCGGCATTGACCTGATACAGGTGTGCGAAAAAGCCTTCCGGCGTTTCCACGATGTCACTGTACAGCAGCAAGTTCTCGCGCGGGTTCCATAAGCCTCCCTCGCCCATCTCGGTGGGAATTTCCAGACTGCGCCCATCGCGTAAGTTATAGACAACCAAAGCTAACTTTTCGGGGGCTACGTGGCTCAACCACTGACCATCGGCTGAGACGGACGCGCCAAAGCCCAGCCATTGCGTATCCGCGAAGACCGGCGCGGTCTCGCCGGTGGCAATATCCAGCCACCACAGGCGCGCCAGGCCCTGCCCGCTGGTGAACGCATTGACCGCACGGCGCTCGTAGATCAACCGCGCGCTGTCCGGCATCCAAACCGGGCCACTGCACGCGTCTGGCTGGCAGGCCAGCAGCAGGCTGGCTTTGCCGGTGGCCGGGGTTACTGTCCATAAATCCGCGCCGCCGTCAGCCCGCACAGCAGCATAAGCAATCATCTGGCCGTTGGGCGCGGGCGCGTAGTCCCAAACGCCGGATACTTCCTCGGTTATGAGGCGCGGTGTGGCGTCTTCTGCAGTCGGGTCAAGTAGCGCCAACTGACGCTTGCCGGCTTGGTCAGTGTGCAAATAGACAACGCGCGCATGACCAGTCTGGAACTGCCATTGATAAGCCTGTTTGATTCGCTGGCCTTGTGGGCTGCTCAGGCCGGCAGGAACCGTGACGGTGTAGCGGGTGTCCGGCTGGAACGGTTCGCTGGGATAAAAGACCAACGTGTCATCCTCCCACTGCGCAGTCCCCGCAACCGGCGGTTCGATGATCAGCGAGCGCAAAACACTCGACAAATCCACTGGTTGATCAAAGGTTACCCGAATGCGCGTCTGACTGGGCACAGCCTGCGCGCCGTCTGTTGGGCTGACCCGCAACACGCGCAACCCCACCTGATCGCCGCGCGCGATGACAACACCGGTTGCCAGCAGCAGCCCGGCCAGAATCGCCATCACCCAACGATCAAACACAGTCATTACAGCGACCCTCAGGGGAAGAGATAGGGCTGGTTGGGCATGTCCGTCGGTTGCAATTCCTCGGCCACCAACACCGGCATGGACTGTCCGGCGAACTCGCCCGGCTCGAAGCGTCCTGTCACTTGTACCCACTGATCATCGGCCAGGGTGGGGGCATCGGGCCAGCGCACGATCAGACCGATCGGTGTGGCATCGGCCACGCAACAACTGACAATGAAGCGACTGAGCATGAAGGTGTCTTCGGCAAAGCGGCTGTCGCGGTAGACAAAGCCGACCAGATCGGCCTGCTGGCCGCTAAAGGTCGCAGGATTTGGCTCGCGGTCGAAGGCCATGAGCCAGTCAAGCAAGTTTTTGGCCTGCGCGGAGGAGGCAATCTGGCTGTTGCTGGGAGCCAGCGCCGAGCTAAGCCGTCCCACATTGATTTCACGGTTGCTGGCTGCAACCGCACCGAGTGGTTTGGCTGGGATAAACGTGCCCAGAATGACCGGCAACAGCACCAGAAACAGCCCCATCCGCGTTAGTGTGTGATCGTGATCGTGGTGATGATCATGATCGTGGTCGTGATCATGATCGTGATCGTCCGCGCCCGCCGCGCCCGGCAGCATAGCCTGTACCGGTGCCGCGCGTTGCAGGTAGCCGATGGAAATCAGCACGAAACCGATGACGGCCAGAAAGGTCAGCCAGGCGAAGCGGTTGTTGATGTAAAAAAAGAGGGTTCCATTGGTGATGCGGCTGAAGAAGAAGTAAGCTAACGCCAGCATAACCAGACCCTTGATGCCATTTTTCATCGCAATACACCACTGTTTAAGTTCAGATAAACGCCCAGCAACAGCACCATCAGCGCGGGCAACAGCACCAGATAGGCTACCTTGCGGCGTTGAAAGACGCCCAGAAACATCGAGGTGCTTTTTATGTCCACCATTGGGCCGAACACTAAAAAGGCCAGGATGGAGGCGGGGGTGAACATACCGACAAAGGCCAGGGCGACAAACGCATCCACTGTGGAGCAGATGGAGAGCACAAAAGCCAGCAGCAGCATGGCCAGCACCGAGGTGACCGGGTTGGTGCCAATCGCCAGCAGCGCGCTTTGCGGCACGATGGTCTGCATGGCCGCGGCCAGCAGGCTGCCGATTACCAAATAGCGCGCCATGTCCAGGAAATCATCACCAGCGGCCGCGAGCGCGTGCGGTACACGGGCGCGCCAGGAGGATTGCACAGCGTCAGGCAACGCGCAGGTTTCCGCCTCTTGCATGTGCTGCAACAGCGCGGGGGTAAACGTCTCGGCGCGGGTGGCGCGCTGGAAGATCAAGCCGATCAGAAAGGCAATCAGGAAGGTGAAGCCAATACGACCCCACAAGATCGGACCCCAACCAAACGCAGATAGCGTACTCAGGATCACCACCGGGTTGATGACCGGCGCAGCGAGTAGAAAGGCGATGCCGACCGGCATCGGTAGACCCTTTTGGTACAGACGACGAGTCACTGGCACAACGCCACATTCACACACCGGGAACACCAGTCCCAGGGATGCGCCCGTCAGCGCAGCGAGGACGGGGCGGCGCGGGGCAAGGCGTAACAGGGTCTCGCGGCTCAAGAAGATTTCCAGAAAGCCGGAAACCAGCGCACCGGCCAGCAAAAATGGCGCGGCCTCAATAAAAATACCCAAAAAGATGGTGACGAAAACCTGGATACGGTCAAGAATAGTCATGACAGGGTGAGCCGATTATAGCGGGTGGGATCGAGAAGGTCAAACAATGGTTGTGGTCAGATAATGATAGCCGCCAGCCAGCACATAAATTCGCCGTCAGGTTGTATAATGCTTTACATAATGGCGTTTGAAGCACCTTTGTTTACGGTGTATCTATTCTCCAGCTCTACATCAACCAAAAGCCACACCCTACCGCAACGATTTTGATAATTTCCTCATAAATAACTGTCAAAATTTGACTTCCTTGTGGAATGCTATACAATAAGCCAAGCCTTATAAATACCAGACCTTGTTTTATGTTTAGGCATAACAACATGGAGGCCCTGTGACCAACGATACAATCACACTCGATCAACTTCAACCCGGCCAGTCGGCGACCATCCACAAGGTGGGTGGCGCGGGCGCGCTGCGCCATCGGCTGATGGACATGGGCCTGACCCGCGGCACGCCGGTTGTGGTAGTGAAACGCTCCCCTCTCGGTGACCCCATTGACTACCTGGTGCGCGGTTATCACTTAACCCTGCGCAAATCAGAAGCACAGATAATCGAAGTGACCCTACCCGTATGATTACACCTATTCATCTGCAACCTGACCCAACGTCACCGGCGATGCCACTTAGCATGGCGTCGCAAGGCCAAACAGTCACCATCACCCAGGTCAACGGCGGGCAGATGCTGCGCCAACGCCTGCTGGATTTGGGGCTGAACCTGGGCGCACGCGTCCACATCGTCAAAAACGAGATGACCGGGCCGTTGATTCTAGCGGTCAAGGAAGATGGTCGGTTGGCACTGGGCCGCGGTATGACGCAGCATGTGCTGGTGACGCCTGCCCCTGTCGTCGTCAACGGAGACTAGCAGGATGTCTTTCACCATTGCACTCGCTGGCAATCCAAACGTCGGCAAAAGTACGCTATTCAACGCCCTGACCGGCTCGCACCAACATGTCGGCAACTGGCCTGGCAAGACGGTTGAGAAGAAAGAGGGCCGTTTGCAGCTTGACGGGCAGGATGTGCTTGTCGTTGACCTGCCCGGCACCTACAGCCTGACCGCCTATTCGCTGGAAGAGATCATCGCGCGCGACTATATTCTGGACGAGCAGCCCGCGGCGGTGATCGCCGTGGTGGACGCCTCGAACCTGGAGCGCAATCTTTATCTCGTCACCCAGTTGCTCGAAATGGGCAAGCCGGTGATCGTGGTGTTGAACATGACCGACACTGCGTCCAGCCGCGGTTTGAGCATTGACGTGCGTCGCCTGTCGCAGGGATTGGGGGGCGTGCCGGTGGTGGAAACCATCGGTAACCGCAGCGTCGGTGTAGATCAGCTCAAGCAGGCCATTCGGCAGGTGCTGCGCCAGCCGGTGGCCCCGCCCTTGCCCGCGCCCCAGCAACGCGCGCTGGCCGTTGAGCTGGCCGCGCTGGAGCAGCAGATAGCGGCCGATCCGGCGCTCAGCCAACGCTATACCCCGCGCTGGCTGGCTACCAAGCTGCTCGAAAACGATCCGGTAGTGCAGGAGACGCTGGCTGAACGGGGTGCCGATGCCTTGCTGCAACAAGCTGAAGCTGCGCAGCAGCGCATTGAAGAAGCCACCGGTGAGGATGCAGAAACGCTGGTGGTGGATCAGCGCTACGGCTTCATCGGCGCGGTGATCCAGGGTGCGCTCAAGCGGCCTTCGCAGGTCGTCCTGACCAAATCCGACAAAATTGACCAGATCGTCACGCATCGCATCTGGGGCCTGCCGATCTTTTTATTGATGATGTGGATCGTGTTTCAGTTTACGGCCAACGTCAGCGCACCTTTCCTCGACTGGATTGATGGCTTTGTCAACGGCACGCTGTACACCTGGGCCGGGGCCTTGATGGCTGCGCTTGGGCTGGGAAATAGCTGGCTCAGTGCGCTCCTCACTGACGGTATTATCGCGGGTGTGGGCGGCGTGGTGGTCTTCATCCCCGTCTTGATGTGCCTGTATCTGGCGCTGGCGTTGCTGGAAGATTCCGGCTACATGGCGCGCGCGGCCTTTGTGATGGATCGCGTGATGCGCTGGATGGGGCTGCACGGCAAGAGCTTTTTGCCGATGATCGTGGGGTTTGGCTGCACGGTGCCCGCGGTATATGCCACGCGCACGCTGGAAAACGAAAAAGATCGCAAGCTCACCGGCTTTTTGGCGACATTTATGAGCTGCGGCGCGCGGCTGCCGGTGTATGTAATGATCGGCACGGCCTTTTTCGGCGCAGCCGCGGGCAATCTGGTCTTTGCGATGTACATGCTGGGCATTGCCGTGGCGCTGGTAGTGGGTTTTGGCTTCAAGCACACCGTGTACCGCGGCCAGCCCCCCGCGCCTTTTGTGATGGAACTGCCACCCTATCGCCTGCCGCGCAGCCAGGATGTGCTGCGTCAGATGTGGCGGCGCACGCGCGGCTTCTTGCGCAAGGCCGGCACCGTGATCATGGGGGTTTCCATCGTCCTTTGGCTGCTAGTGGCTATTCCGGGACGGGCTGGTGCGGGCAGCTTCAACGCGGTAGCGCCGCAAGACAGCCTGTTTGGCCGCGCCAGCAGCTTGCTGGCCCCAGTGTTCAAGCCCGCGGGCTTTGGTACATGGCAGGCCGCGGGATCGCTGGTGACCGGCTTCCTGGCGAAAGAAGTGGTGATCGCCACCATGAGCCAGATTTATGTCGGTGAAGAAGAAGCTGCCGCGCCCGCTGAACCGGTAGACTTTCCCGCGGAGCTGGCTGCCAGCGGGGTGGGTTTCGCCAAAGCCGTCGCGCTTACCGTGCAGGAAATCATCAACATCGTGCCGCGCACGGTCAATCTGTTGCCCTTCGTCAACCTCCCGGAAGTATCCTTCTTTGACGATGCCGGGGAAGAGGAAGACACCACCGGCCTGCAAGCCGCGCTGGTGCAGTCCTTCACTGCGTCTGCGGGGTCAGCGCGCGCCGGACAGATAGCCGCAGTGGCGTTCAGTGTCTTCGTGCTGCTCTACGTACCGTGCATGGTCGCTGTGTCGGCCATGCGCCAGGAGTTCGGAGCGCGCTGGATGTGGACACAGATCGGCTTTACTCTGGCCCTCGCCTGGACCGCCGCGGTGCTGGTGTTTCAGGTAGGGCGGCTGATTTACGCATAACTCATAGCCGAACATCCTGGCAGTCTGAGAAGTCAACTTCCATCTGCGTGTTACGCATTCTCGTTGCAGCCGTCTGATCATAATTTACACGTAATTTTTGGATAAACCTCATGTCCCAACCTTCTACCCTCCGCCAGGTTCTGGCAATTTTTGAAAACGCGACAACACCGCTGTCGCTGCCACAGATTGCGCGCGAGCTGGGCATCTCCACTGAAACGCTCGACGGGATGTTGCAGTATTGGGTGCGCAAGGGCAAGCTAAAGGAAAGCGCCGCAGTGCGCACCTGTGGCACATGTGGCAGCAAAGATGGCTGCGCGTTTGTGCTGGAGTTGCCGCACAGCTACGAGCTGGCCTCCAACGCCAACCGTATTGATATTCCCATCATCGGTGGGATGCCATGTGGGAAGTAAGTACACGTTAGCACCACTGTAAAATAATCCAGTTCGCACGTCCGCGTGCGAACTTTTTGTTTACACTCTCAACAGGAATTTGACAATCGCTATTAGTTGGCGATAATTGAGACACAATCTCATTAAGACTGCGTCTCAATTGTGTTGTAACTCCTATGAACGATCATTTTATCCACCAACTGCAACATGCTGGCTTCAAGCTGACACCCCCGCGGCGCGCGGTGCTGGACGTGCTGGAAGCCAGCCATGACCATCTCACCCCAGGCGAAGTGCTGGCGCGCGCGCAGGCCATCTGTCCCACGCTTGGCCGTGCCACGGTCTACCGCACGCTGGAACTGCTGACCAGCCTCGGCATCGTCCGTCCGATCTTCCTGGGTGAACGCGGTGTTTGCCTGACGCTGGCCGAAGGCGGCCATCATCATCTCGTCTGCTCGGACTGCGGCACGGTGATCGAATTCGACGATTGCCCGGTGCAACAACTGGAGCAGGAATTGGCCGAGCGGCTCAACTTCCAAATTCGCGGCCACCTGTTGGAGTTTTACGGCCTGTGCGAGCAGTGCCACACATAAAACGTTTGATTAGCATCCTGCTAAAGCCTGCAATGCGTGAGCGAAGAAGCATATGCGCTTCTGACTTACGTAATACGCGGTACGCAATAAGAAAAGGTATTCCATGCGTATCTTCTTTCCCCTGATTACCCTTGTTATCTTGCTATTGGCAGGCTGCTCTGCCGGCACGCCGCCCCCTGCACCAGCCAGCGATGGCAGGCTGCAAGTCGTGGCAACTACCACTCTCGTAGGGGATGTGGTCAAGCAAGTAGGTGGTGACGCGATTGATCTCACCGTGCTGCTGCCGGTGGGCGCAGACCCGCACAGCTTCGACCCATCGCCGCAGGACGTGATCACGATCAGCAAGGCCGATGTGATCTTCATCAACGGCGCGGGCCTGGAAGAATTTATGGCAAAGCTGCTGGAAAACGCCAACACCAAAGCGCCGGTGGTCGAAGTTTCCCACGATATTGAGCTGATCACCCACGAAGCCCATGCCGACGAAGCAGATGAACACGCTGAAAGCGAAGAAGAACACGCGCACACCAGCGGCGATCCGCACACCTGGACCGATCCGAACAACGTGATGATCTGGGTGGAAGCCATCGCAAGCGAACTAAGCCAGCTTGATCCCGCTCAAGCCGGCCAGTTTGCAGCCAATGCTCAACAATACACCACGCAGCTTCAGGCGCTGGATGCGTGGATTCAGGAACAGGTCGCCCTGGTTCCTGCGGCCAATCGCAACATCGTGACAGATCACCCCACGTTTGCTTACTTTGCCCGTCGCTACGGCTTTACACAGGCGGGTGCGGTGCTGCCCGGGTTTAGTACGATGGCTGAACCGTCTGTGCAGGAAGTGGCGGCACTCGAAGACACGATTCGCAATCTCGGTGTCAAGGCGATTTTTGTCGGGCAGACCGTGTCTACCAGTCTGGCTAGTCGTGTTGCCAGTGACACAGGCACACAACTGGTGCGCGTTTATGCCGAATCGCTCACTGGGGCCGACGGCCCAGCCGCGACTTATCTCGATTTGATGCGCACCAACGTCAACGCTTTTGTGCAAGCCCTGCGCTAGAGCCACCCACTCAAAGTATAAATCAAGTATGGAAGCCTTACGTCAACTCCCCTCCCTGATCGGCCACCGCGATCCGCATCACCTTGATCAGCCGATTGTGGCAGTGCAGGATGTCAGCCTGCGCTATCAGGGCAATACGGCATTGGATCATGTGTCGTTTGCGCTCACCACTGGCGAACAAGTCGCGGTGGTTGGGCCGAATGGTGCGGGCAAAAGCACCCTGTTCAAGATTATTGCAGGCGTGTTGCAACCGACCACGGGGCAGGTGGAGGTTTACGGTTCCGGCCCCGGTGGACACATCTGCATCGCCTATGTGCCGCAGCGCAGCCAAGTGGACTGGCAGTTCCCGGTCAACGTAGCCGATGTCGTGATGATGGGCCGCACCCGCCGTCTGGGGCTGTTTCGCCGCCCAGCCAAACAAGACTGGCAGTATGTGCAACAATGCCTGGAGGTGGTCGGCATGGCCCATCTGGCATCGCGGCAGATCGGCGAGCTGTCCGGCGGCCAGCAGCAGCGCGTGTTCATCGCGCGCGCGCTGGCGCAGGAAGCCGCGTTGATGTTGATGGATGAACCGCTCACCGGGCTGGATGTGCGGTCGCAGGAGGATATTTTCGGCGTGCTGGGTGAGCTACGTCAACGTCACGTGACGGTCATGATTGCCACCCACGATCTGAACCTGGCGGCTGAACGCTTCGACCGTGTGATGTTGCTCAACCATCATTTGGTTGGCTTTGGCCCCCCCGACACGGTGTTCACACCGGACAAGCTGTTGGCCGCGTATGGCGGCCACATGCGGCTCATCAACACAACGGACGGCATGGCCGCGCTCAGCGACACCTGCTGTGATGGGCACGAGTAAGCTGGATCGTGACAAATTTTCCTTGATCGGAGTTTTGTGTAACTCCTAGTCTTGATTTGCAACTTATAAGCAGGCGTAAGGATCGGCGACCAAGCTATCAATCTGCCTCCCTATTCGCCCCTTTGTCTGCCTTACCCCAATCTACCAACCCATGCACTTTCTTCTTGAACCCCTCTCCTATCCCTTTATGGTGCGCGGCTTGGCCGCTGCGATCATGGTTGGCATTGTCTGCGCACTGGTTGGCACCTACATGGTGCTGCGCGGCATGGCTTTCTTCGGCGACGCGCTGTCGCACGCGATTTTACCCGGCGTCGCCGTAGGCTATCTCGTCAACGGCGGCGCGAGCGGCGCGCTTTTCTGGTGGGCGCTGGCCGCGGCCGTGCTGACCGCACTGGGCATTGGCGCAGTCAGCCGCGGCGCGCAGGTGCGCGAAGACACCGCCATCGGCATTGTCTTCGCCGGTATGTTTGCGCTGGGCATCGCGCTCATCTCCACCATGCGCAGCTACACCGTAGACCTGGTCCACTTTCTGTTTGGCAACGTGTTGGGTGTCACCAACGCCAACCTGGCCTTGACCGCGGGCTGGGGACTGGTTGTTATCATCACGATTGTGGCCTTTTACAAGGAATTTCTGGTCATTTCCTTTGACCCCGTGCTGGCAGAAACCTTGCGCTTGCCCAGCGTGGCATTGCGCTACCTGCTGCTGGTGCTGATTGCTGTGGCGATTGTGGTTTCGCTGCAAACCGTGGGCGTCTCACTGATGCTGGCGATGCTCGTCACCCCCGCGGCCACCGCGTACCTGCTCACTCGCCGCCTGCGCGACATGATGGTATTAGCCGCGGCTATCGGCGCGGCCTCTGGTGTGGTCGGCTTGTATATCTCCTATTACGTCAGTATCGCTTCCGGCCCGGCCATCGTGTTGGTGTCCACCGCGCTCTTCATGCTTACGGCACTCTTTGCCCCCGGCCGCGGCTGGCTATGGCAGCGGCTCCGACATTCGGCTGCGTAACGCGCGCCGTTGTTTGTTCTCTTCATTGCGCCGCAAACGATCCCACCACGGCGCGAGCAGTACTTTCGTTGCAATCCATACGGGCGTTTCGCCAGGCGTGCCCGAAAACCCCACGCGCGGCAGCGCCAGCGGATCGCTGCGTTGCCGCACATAGCCCGCATCGGTTGTAAAAGCCAGTTCCACCCCCGCCGCGCGCAGCAAAGCCTGTTCGCGGCGATTGTAATCCAGCCCTGCCGCGCCGTTGGGGTAAGCAAAGGTGCGCACAGGTCGGCCCAGCCGCGCGGCCAGTTGCGCCACTGACCCCGCGATTTGCCGCGCAGCCTCGTCGCTCGTCTCGTTCGCCAGCACAGGATGAGTCAATGAATGTGCGCCTATCGTCACCAGCGGGTGCTGATCCAGCGCGGCCACCTCGGCCAGGGTTAAATTGGACGCGGGCGCGGGCGACAAACCGTGCGTCTCTTCCAGTGCGTCCAATGCCTGCCACATGCCTGTCAGCGGCAGGGTTTTGAACAGCGCGGCCACAGTGTAACCTGCCAACGCCTCTGGTGAGCGGCCTAGCTGTACGGCCAGTTGGCGGCGGATCATTGCATCATCAACGTGCCGCCGTACATGCTGCAACTCCTGAAACCAGTAGGCACGCGTGCCCGTCAGCACATCCGGGGCCACGAACAGCGACGCCGGAATGTTGCGCCTTGTCAGCTCTGGCAGAGCCACATCGGCAAAGGTGCGGTCACCATCGTCAAAGGTAACGTGACACGCGCCATTCAGTCTGCGCCCGGCGTACAAAAATGCGTGCAGATCGTCCGCGTCCACGAAGCGATAAAAACGCCCGACCGTTTCCAACGCCGCGGCAAACCAAGTCGCCGATTCCACGCGGTGGAAGGTCAGCACAACGTTGGTGCTGGTAACGGGAGAAAAAGGCTGAAAGGGCATGGTCAGGGGCCTGCGACGGGTGCACGGCGGGCGTGTTGCCAGCGGAACCACAGCGCGGCCGCCGTCACCACCACCCACGCCGCCCCGCCCAGCGCGATAGTCAGCTCGCGGCTGGGCAGCGGAAAGCGGGCATACCAATAATGCAGCGTGGACACGAAGGAAGCAGACAAAATCATCCCCAGCAGCAGACGATTGGGCCAGATATTTTCCTGAATCACCAGCGCCAGCAGCCAATAAAAAGCCATAAACGCTGGGGCCATCAGCCGCTCATTAGCCGAGCCAAGCAAGCTGCTCAAGAAGGTGAAGAAAATCAATGTCACCATGAACAGATTGCCACGCGCCCAGCGCAGCGTGGTCGGTAGGAAGATCAGCGGCAGGAAGGTGAGTGGCTTGATCGAATTGGCGAACTGCCGTGCCCAGAACTGCCATTCCAGCAGCTTCGGGCTGAAACGCACGAGGGCCTGCCACGGCTCCAGGCTACCGACCACGTCCGCGCGCATGAGCGTGCGCACGAGCAGGGTGGCGGCCACCGCGGGTAGCGTCGCCAGCAACAAGCGGCCCCCGTCGCTGCGCAGGCGTCTACGCTCGGCCAAAAAGACCAGCGCGGTGGGCAGGATCAGCACCCACGTCTCGCGGCTGAGCGCGCCCAGCAGCGCGGCCACCGCGTACACGCCATAGCGCCGCTGCATCAGCCCCCACAGCGAGATCAGCAGAAAGAGCATCGCCAGCGAATCATTGGTGTGGAAGGTCAGCCATGCGGTGATGCCAAAGAGGTGCGTGTTCATGGTGAACAGGATCGTGGCAAAGGCTGCCACCGACCGCCGGATGCCAACGTAAACCAGAAAGGCATACAGCGTCACGATCACCGCGCTTAGCCCCAGATAGTTCAGGATGAAAAAGCCACGAATGTAGTTATCGAACAGCAGGCCGACGGTGTACGTCCCCAACAGGCGGTAACGAAAGGGTGCGGCAGCTACCGACGACACCTGCGGCGCGGCCTCGGCGATCAGGCGATAGTGCCAGCCGTCCCAGCGATCCGCGGGGGGAATGTGCCAGTTGACATTGCCCCACAGATAAAACATCCCCGCGGTGACGAGCAAAACCAGCGCCAGGTAGCGACCATCACGCTGCCAAAAGGCAGCCAAACGGGCAGAAGTGGTCATTGGTGTCGTCATGCCTTGCGCGCGGTGATCACAAAATGCGGGTTTTGCTGCACAACCAAATCCACAAAGCCCGCAGCGGCCAGCGCGCGGCGCATCGCCGTCACCGTCTGGAACGATTCGTAACGTTCGTGCGCGCTAAACGGATTGCGCACCAGATGGCCGGTCAGATGCCACGTCAGGCCATTCGCCAGCACGTAGGAACGGTACAGCGCATGTTTGGCCTGCCCGCGGCGCAGATTATCTGCCAGATCGCGCATGGTTTTGCGCAGTGAATGCAGCACCAACCACACGTCGCCCCCCGCCTGTGTCACCCGCCCCAGCTCTTGCACCGCCGCGGGCAGGTTGGTCCACGGCAGACTGACGCGCGCCAGCACCAGATCGAAGGTGGCGTCGGCAAAGGGCAACGCTTCGGCCTGCGCCGCGCTGAACGCTATCTGTTGCGTCAGCTCCCGCCCCAGCCGCAGCGCCGCCTGATCTACATCCACGCCGACTGCCAGCACCTCTGCGGTCAGCTCGCTGGCGATCAATGTTTGGCCCGCGCCCGCGCCGATGTCTAAAATGCGCCGGTGACGCGGCAAAATGACCGGCATCACACGGCGCGGGTCAGCCGGCGAGCGGGCAATCTCCAACTCTTGCAGGTGATAGGCGCGAGCGGTCATATCAATTTACGCTGATCTGCGAGCCTTCGGCGGTCTTCACCACCTCTATGCGCGCAGGGAAGAGGTCTTTCAACTCGTCAATGTGGGTAATCACGAGGATGCGGGCAAAGTCATCCTGGATTGAGGTAATGGCCTGCACCAGCCGTTCGCGACCCTGTGCATCCTGTGTGCCAAAGCCTTCGTCCACGATCAGCGTTTGCAAGGCCGCGCCGGAGCGCCGCGCCAGCAGCTTGCTAAGCGCGATACGAATGGCAAAATTGGCGCGGAAGGCTTCGCCGCCGGAGAACATGCTGTAATCACGGCTGCCCAGTTCATCGCTCAGAATGATGTCCAGCGTCTCGCGCAATTCCTGGCTGGTCTTGGTTTCCCGTTGCGTTTCCAGCCGTAGCGTCATTTGGCCGTCAGTCATGCGGTTGAGCAACTGGTTGGCTTCAGCTTCCAGTTCGGGGATGGCAGCCTCGATAATCATCGCTTGCAGGCCCTTCTTGCCGAAGGCAAGCTGCAACTCCTCGTATAATGCCTGCCGCTCCAGCGTGGCCTGCAATTCTGCGCCCAGTGTCACACGGCGAGCAGCCTGGGCGCGGCACGCACTCAATTTCTGGCGTGCTTCAGCCAACCGCAGACGCGCTTCATTGGTGCTGCGTTCCAGTTGCGTCACTTCGCCCGCCTGCTGGGCCAGTGAACGTTCCACCTCGGCCAACCGTGCCAGTGCCGCGGTCAGTTCGGCGCTGCGCTCGTTGTCTGCGGCCAAACGTTCATTCAGCGTGGCGCGCATGGACTGTGCCTGGGCGATGCGGGTGTGCAGGTCGTCGGCGCGGTTGATGGCCAGTTGCAGTTGACTGTGGCGCGGTTCGCAGCCGGCGAGACCGGCTATGGCCGCACCGAGAGCCTCATGCGCGGCCCGGTCGTAGCCCAGCGTGGCGAGGTGCTGCTCCAGCACAGCCAGCGCGCTTTGTTCATCCTGTGCGTAGGCACGGGTGGCGAGGCGTTGCTCCAGCCCGGCGGTGTGATTTTGTGCGGGTGTCACTTGCGCGGCGGCGGTTTGTGCGGCCAGCACCCGCTGTTCTGCCTGTGCCTCGGCCCGCTGCCAGCGCGCGCGCTGGCGTAGGCTGTCGTCAATGGCGGCCAGAGCGGTCTCGGCTGCGCGGCCCTGTTCGGCGATTTCGTTGATGCGGGTTTGGTTGGCGCGGAATTGATCGCCCCGGCTCGTGCCCTGCTGGCGATAATCATCCAGCACGCGGGTACGTTCGGCGTCGCCGAGGGGTTGGCGACAGGTCGGGCAAATCGCTGCGCTTTCAAGCAGGCCGATGCGCTCATGCAGGTCGTCCATCTCCTCGCGCAGCCGCTTGTTGTCAGCCTGCAACGCGGCCAGCTCGTCGCGCAAGCTCTGGATGGTCAAACGCTGTGCGGCCTGACGGTCTTCAAGCTGCTGCAACTGGGCCAACTCGGCGCGGGCGCTGTCCAAATCTGCGGTGAAGGTCGCTAGTTGCTCGGCTTCATCGGCGAGGCGCGCCAGTTGCTCGGCGGCGGCGCGCTGCTGTGCTTCCAGTTCCAGGCGGGCGCGTGCGATCTGGCCTTCCAGCGCGGCGCGGTCTGCCTGCCACGCCGATTGCTGCATGAGCTGGCGATTCATGCTCTGCTCGGTTTGCCGCAGGCGTTGCAACTCGGCAAACTGTTGCTCGATGGGGTTGCGCTCGGCCAACAGCGCACGATCTGCGGTCAGTCGCTCTTCGTCACGCTGAAGCTGCGCGCTGAGTTCGGTCACCTGTTGCTGGGTCTGCCGCAACCGCCCGGCGAGATCGTCCAACATGCGGCGCTGGGCCTGCAAGTCCTGACGCTCGCTGCGCAACTGCTGTTGTGCCTGCTCTGCGGCCCGCAACTGCCCGCTCCACTGGTCAAGTTGGGCTTGGGCCTGCTCCAATGCCTGCTGATAGGCGGGTTCGCGCGCCAGCTCGGCGTCAATTTCCTGTAACTGGTTGGACAGCAGCGCTGCGGATTGTTTTTCTGTGCGCGCCTGGTCCTTGGCGCGGGTCTCGTAGGCGTCATACTGGGTTAGGCCGAGGATATTCGCCAGAATTTGCTTACGCTGGCCGGGCGGTTTGATGGTAAATTCGTCGGCGCGGCCCTGCACCAGAAAGGCGGAGTTGATGAAGGTGGCGTAGTCCATGCGCAACAGGGTTTCAATGGCCTTTTCGGTGTCGCGCAGGGTTGGTTCGGTAATCGCGCGCCAGTCGCCGTCGGGCTGGGCAATCTGCAACTGCAAATCGCTCTTGCCGGTGCGCCCGCGCCGTTCGCGGCTGCGCAGCACGCGATAACGCTCACCCCCCAGGGCAAATTCCAGTTCCACCGCCATATCGGACTGGCCGAGGTGGATCAGATCGTCTGCCTGACTGGAGCGCGCCTGGCCCCACAGCGCCCAGGTGATCGCGTCGAGGATGGCCGACTTGCCGTGGCCGTTGTTGCCGGAGAGGCAGGCCAGGTGCAGCCCTGTAAAATCCAGCGGCGCGGGGTCGCGGTAGCAAATGAAGTTATGCAGGGTGAGCTTGAGCGGGATCATGGCAAAACGACGGCGTGATAATGGTTGATATGGTCGCGCAGTTTGTTTTCGATTTCGTCGGCCACCTGCATGACACGGATCGCCTCGGTGCTGCCGACGCGCGGGGGACGGCCTTCGCGCACACACGCGAGGAAATGTTGCAATTCCGCGTAGAGTGGCTCAATCTGGGGTACATAGACCTGCTCGATCAGCCCTTCCTGACGGTACAATACTTCGCCGCGCTTGGCAAAGTAGTCCGCGGACGACTGACGATGCACCATCACGGTGCGCGTTAGAAAGTCGGCCACCACGTAGGCACTGGCACAGGTGACAGCCATCTGGCGCACCTTGTGCTGGGTGACTTTGCTGGCGGAAATGCTGGCAACCTGGCCGCTGGCAAAGGTGAGCAGGGCCATTGCGTGATCCGGCTCGGCGGAGCGAATACGATTGCCGGTGGCGCTGGTGTCTTGCAGCGGCGACCGCACCAGCGTCAGGATCAAATCGAGGTCATGCACCATCAGGTCGTAAACTACGCTGACATCTGCGGCGCGCGTGGCAAAGGGGCTGAGGCGGCGGGCGTCCACGGCCAGAATCTCGTGTTCGGCCAGCACATTGGCGAGTTCGACAAAGGTCGGGTTGAACCGCTCGACGTGGCCAACTTGCAACACCAGCCCTGCCTGTGCGGCTTGCTGGGCCAGCGCGTTGGCCTGCGGGACAGAAGCAGCCAGCGGCTTTTCCAACAGTACATGCACGCCGCGTTCCAGACACGCCATGCCGATGGCATAGTGCAGGGTGGTGGGCGCGGCGATGCTCACGGCATCCACTTCGGCCAGCAGCGCCTCGAAATCGGTAAAGGCGGCCACTTGGTAGCGCCGGGCGATCTCCTCCGCACGTTCGCCGTCGGTATCAGCGATGCCGATCAGCTCGCTACCGGGCAGGGTGGCATAGATGCGGGCATGGTGCTGGCCCATGTTGCCGACGCCGATCACGCCGGTACGAAGTGGTCGTTTCACAAAAAAATCTCCTGTTCTACGCCAAATCGAACTCACTGCCACAGTGTGGGCATACACCATGCTGGCCGGTGGCGGTCGCAGCCACGCGCAAACGCTGGCCGCAGGCACAGACAAAGCCGATCAGGCGCGCTGGGCTGCCCACCACGAGGCCGTGCGGCGGTACGTCGCGCGTGACCACTGCGCCTGCTGCGGTCATGGCAAAGCGGCCAATGGTCACGCCGGGCAACACGATGCTGCCTGCGCCAATGGATGCGCCGTAGTCTACAAAAGTTGCGCCGACTTGCCAGTCATCGTTGCCCTTGAGCGAGCCGTCGGGGTTGATTGCGCGCGGTAGACGGTCGTTGGTGAAAATGACGCCGGGGCCGACGAAAACACCAGCGGCTAGTGTGACGCCGTGATAGACGAAGGCGCTGTTTTGCAGCTTGCAGTTGTCGCCAATCTGCACGTCGAAATCAATGTACACGCCTTTGCCGATGATGCAGTTGCGACCAATGCGTGCGCCCTCGCGCACCTGCGCCTGATGCCAAATTTGCACGCCCTCACCAAGCTGTGCCTGTGGCGAAACGTCTGCGGTAGCGTGGATGCGACTCATACGGCTCCTGTGGATGGTGCTGAACGCAGCCTGCGGGCTGCAAGGGCAGTTTACCATCAAAGGCCGCGGCTGGCGATTCTGGCGGAAATGAGAAAACAAACAGCCGCCCTGCCGGGACGACAAAGCGGCTGCTGACTGAAACAGGGGGACGAGGCATTGGGCTGGAACGCGTTCGTCAGGCGTTATGGCTGCCGCTGCACAGCCGGTAGGTAGAAATAAAGATAGGGACGATGGCCGAAGTCAACCATCACCGGCTCGCCCAGCGGCGCATATACGTTCAGATCGGCGGGCGAAGCCGCGGCATAGCCGGTGGGCGCGGTTTCCACGATGCGGTATGTCTGGTTCGGGTTTAGGTTCAGGAAGATGTACTGACCATTCGCACCCGTTACTTGCAGACCGATCAACTGGTTGCTCAGGTTGTACAGTTCCACCCGTCCGCCGCTCAGAGGGGTATCCGTGGGGGGATTATAGATGCCGTTTTTATTGACATCGTGATAGACCGTGCCCTGGATAATGCCATACGGCAGCCGCGTTGGTGTGGCTGTCGGCGTCGCCGTCGGTGTTGACGTGGGCGTCGCCGTCGCTGTAAACGTTGGCGTGCTGGTGGGGGTACTGGTGGCGGTGGGTGTTTCTGTCGCCGTCGGCGTGTTGGTCGGTGTACTGGTGGACGTGGCCGTCGGGGTTTGCGTCGGTGTGTTCGTCCAGTTGGGTGTGGGCGTGGGGGTCTTGGTGCGCGTCGGTGAGGGGGTCCAGGTTGGTGTGGGGGTGCGCGTGGGGCCGGTGGTCGGCGTCACGGTTGGCGTGAACGTCGGCGTGGGCAGTGGATCTGGGCCGCCGATCTTCTTCAATTCGACGAAGTGAACCCATTCGTTGCCGTCGTTGACGCCGATGTCGCTCCGGCTGTCCAGTACGAAGTCCGCGCCGCCGGTAAGGGTGTTGCTCATGATCGTGCTGGTCATGACGAAGGTGGCGGTCAGGAAGGTATTCGTGTTGGTTTTTTGCACCCACGGATTGGCGCTGCCTTGCGGTGCGACCGCAGCGGGCTGGCCTGTGCCGTCGTCGAACTTCAACTGCCAGCGGTCGTTGCCATGGTCCCAATAGGTTACTTCGACCTGAATGTTGTTGCCTGCGCCGTAGACATAACCATCGTCTGCTGAAAACCACATGTACGGATTACCGTTTGTCTGGTCGGTGCGGCGAATAACCCAAGCCTGGCGCGCGCTGGCGGGCAGCGCAGAATTGTACGCGTTGGCCCAGCAGGGTGTGTCGGGACAGTTGCCCAACCCCACTGGCTGGCCGCCTTCAGTCGCCTGATTGGTTTCCGGTACTGTCTGACCCCCGGCGATGTCGTCGCGTTGATAGAGCCAAAACTGGTAATTGCCAAGCTGCGGCCAGCGGCTGGTGTATTCGATGGCGCTGGTGTTGCCGTAGCGGAAGGGGTTGCGGTGTTCGCGCATGGCGACCCAGATCGAGGGGGTATCGGTCAGGTCTTTGCCGATCCATTGGCTGGCCCACCCCATCAAGCTGGTGTAGGCTGTGACCGGTGTGTCGCCACTGCCCAGATACCAGCCATCGTAGCCGGAAAGCCGCAGATAATCCACTTTCTTGTCCATGCCGCTCAGGATGCCCCAGAAAAATTCGGTGACAGAAGGCAGCATGTAGCTGTAACTTTCAAAGGCGATGGGGACGCGGTTGTTATAGGCCACGATTTGGTCGTAGGAACCTGCGCAGTTGTAGTCAATCTGGCTTTCGCCGCACATGAAAACGTTGTTGTAATCCGCGTACAGGCCGTTGAACGACAGGCCGACGCCGTGCTCGGCGGCATAGATCGAAAACTCTTTGCGTTCACGGGGAACGATCTGGAAGGGAGCCATCTGCAGCAGGAGGCGCTTTTGCAGGATGCCGCCTTGCGAGAAGGCATTGACGTACATATCGGTGAAATTGTTGACGGTATTGATCCAGATTTCGGAGGTCAAGCCCGCGGCCTGCGAAGCCGGGCGGTCCACCGGCTCGGTGGCGCGCGTTTCGCCCCACAGGCCCGCGCCGATGGCGATGAATTCAACGCGCGAATCGTTGCGGTAGCGGTCGCCTAAAGCCTGCACGAAGGTTTGATAGGCTTGGCGGTATTCTGTGGACCAGAACTTGAGCAGGATCGGGGTCGTGGTCAGTGAGATGTCATCGAAGTAGAAGGAAGAGGGCGAAGTCGCGTCGTTGTTGACGGTGATGCGCACTTCGACATTGCGGTCAGAATAGGCATTCAGATTGACTACGTAACGCTGCCAGACATTGCGCGCGGCGCTGCTGTTGGCATTTTGTAGTGTGGCAATGACCGCACCGTTCTCCAGCAATTCGACGCGCATGGTATCGGCGGCGCTGCCAGCCGCTTCGCTGGTTTCCAGCCGCCACCAATAATTGATTTCGGCATCGCGCAGATAAGGCGGAATTCGCAGGGTGTACTGACGCAGGATACCGGTGGAGCTGACAGTTCCACCGACACGCACCGCCTTGGAGCCGCTGAGTACAGGATTGCTGACGGTAGACACAGGACCGCTGAAGTCCCAGCCCACTGCCAAATCCCCCTCAAAGCCGCCGTCGTAGGCTTCTTCTAGTGAGACGCCATCGTACATGATCGCGTCATTGTCACGCACGAAGCCCGGAGAAGGCATACTCCCGCCGCCATACCGCCCTTCTGCTGTCACAATAGCAATGCCCACTTTCTTGCCATTGACAGCGTGGGTGGACAGATAATTGTCAATCGAAGACCAGTTGTAGACGCCGACATCCGGATTCAGCGGACGCCACCAGAAGAACTGCATATCGCCCGCATTATAAAAAGAAGCCGGGTTTAAATTTTTGCTGCCGACCAGGTAAAAGCCGGGCGCAGAGCCGGGCGGCACGTCCAGGGTGGGCGCGCTTGCGCTGCTGGATTGGACGGGCGCAATGAAGAGCGACAGCGCAATCAGTAGCAAGACGAGGATAAAACGTTTCGAGATCATGGTTGCTATCACCTTGATTAGATCAAACGGCCGTACAGGCTGGGGTAACTTCATTCAGCCGCTACGCGGTTATAGTTTGATAACTGTAGCGGCTACAAATAACAAACGGCTCGCTTCGGCAAAACACTTGCGAGGCCATTTTCTCCCGAACAATGTTGTCCGATGGAATTACCGGAACGACGTGACGAAAACCAGGCGCGTTGGGTTCAACCGGTGTTTTTACCAGTTAACACCACCGGAACGGTCTTGAACATGATCTGGGTATCAAGCCATAGGGAGCGGCGATCAATGTAATCAATATCCAGGCGGATAATTTCATCGAAAGCCAGTGCGCTGCGCCCGTTAATCTGGGCCAGCCCCGTCAAACCAGGCAGCACTTCGAGACGGCGATAATGCCAGTCCTTGTAGTTTTCCAGTTCGTAGTCGGCCCAGGCGCGCGGGCCTACGAAGCTCATATCACCCCGCAAGATATTCCAAAGCTGCGGCAACTCGTCAAGGCTGGTTTTACGCAGCACGTTCCCGACCCTGGTAATCACCAGGCCACTGTGAATCGGCTTGTGAATCGCTTCGGTGGCGGTGGCTTGCATACCCCCATTGGCGTACTGCCGCGCATATTCACGATGTAATTCTTCGTGATGCGGGCTGTAGCTCATGGAGCGGAACTTAAAAAAGTTAAACGGGCGGCCATATCGGCCCGTGCGACGCTGCACAAACAAGACAGGCCCAGGGCTATCCAGCTTGATTGCAAAAGCAATCAGCAGCAGGATAGGCAAGAGCAGCAAAAGCAGGCTGGCAGACAGCACGATGTCGAACAATCGCTTCATGCGTTCATAGACAAACATGTCAATCTGCGTCCGCGGCAAGCTTTTCGAGAAGGAAGAATCGCGATACCAATGGGCCAAAGGTGTTTGTGTTTCAAGCATCGAATAATCTCCCAAGTCTGACATTCTAGCCATAAGATACCATGGCTAGATTAATTTTGGATGAAGAAATGGTCGAATGCGTATGACAGTTTCTTCATCTGCCATTTGACAGAATGGCGGATCGGGAGTCGAATGCGAGCGATATTCTACACGAAAAACGCCTGGCTGGCTATTTATCCAGCCAGCCAGGCGTTGAGCTAAGCCCTTACTGGCTATTTCTGATTAAAAGCGGCAGGTAAAAGTCGCGTACCGTTGGCGTAGACGTCGGCGTTACCGTCGGCGTGGCAGTGGGTGTCGCGGTAGCGGTCGGTGTAGCCGTGGGGGTGTGCGTCGGCGTATGCGTCGGTGTGTTGGTCGGCGTCGGTGACGGGGTCGCCGTACGCGTGGGCGTTGGCGTGTTTGTCGGCTGAGCCGGATCGTACTGGCGCACATCCACAAAGTGGACCCACTCATCGCCATCTTTTACGCCCGCGCTGCTGCGCGAGTCAATGGCAAAGTCGGTCGAACCAGACAGGCCATCCGCAAAGCGTGCATCTTCAACGTGGAAAATCACAGTGCGGAACTGGTTAGAGTTCTGCTTGGTAACAACAGGGTTTGTTGTTCCCTTGACCACGGCGTATTTCGGGCCGCTGGTCGAGTCGTACTGAAGCTGGAACTGGTCGGTGCCATGATCCCAGTAACGCACGCTGATGTCAGCGGTGTAGTTGCCGTCGTACATGTAGCCCGGATCAATGTCCAGATAGACGAACGAATTGTTGGTGGTCTGGTCGGTGCGCCGAATCATATACGACTCGCGCGCGGTGGGCAGGCTGCTGTTGTTGCCGTTGCTGTAACAAGGATAATTCACCGGCCCGGCAGTCGTGGATGGACAAAGGCCCAAAGCAGGCCGCTGCAGGCCCTGTGCAGACGTGGGCACCCATTCCAGATGCGTTTCTGGAATCGTCTTGCCACCAGGGGCATCGTCCTTTTGATACAGCCAGAACTCATAGTTGCCCAGTGGTGGCCAGTTACTGCTGAACTCGCAGACGCCCTGGCTCCAGTAGCAGATCGGCGTGATGTGTTCACGCATCGCCACCCAGACGGAAGGCGTGAAGCGTGTGCTTTGAGGATCAAGGTTCGCACCAAAATACGGCTTGGCCCACAGCATGATGTTGGTATAGTCTGTCACCGGCGTGTCGTTCGTGCCCAGATACCAGCCGCTGTAGTTCGACAAGCGCAGGTAATCAATGTGTTTGTCCAGGCCGTTCAGTACCGACCAGTAGAAGGCATCCGCTTTGTTGCTACCAATGCCGAGGCCCACTGAATCGCCCACCATATAGCTATAAGTTTCGAAAGCAGTGGCCACCCGATCCCCATGCAGCAGCGTGGGATCGTAAGCGCCCAAACCGTAATAGTTGCCTGAGTTGGGATAAATCACCGACTCGGCTCCGTTCCAGTCGTAGTACAAGCCATTGAAGGACAAGCCAACATCGCGATTGGCGGCGTATTCAGAGAACGACTTGCGCTCCGCAACATTGTATTGGAAGGGAGCATTTTGCAACAGCAACACCTTGCGCAGCGTGCCGCTGGTGCTGAAGGCATTGCGGTACATATCGGTGATCTGGTTAACTGTCGTCACCCAGGCTGTCCAGTCGGCCAAACCGCCCGCGATGGTAGCAGGACGGTCTTCCACGCCCGTGGCGCGCGTTTCACCGAACTGGCCCGTGCCGATGCCGACGAATTCCAGACGAGAATCGTTTTTGTAGCGCTCGCCCATAGCCGCCACAAATTGACCATACAAGGTCTGATACGCCGGGTCCCAGTACTTGGGCAGGATCGGCGAGATATTGGCCGTCACATCATCCACGAACACGGTGGTGGTGGTGCTGTCACCATCGTTTTGCAGCGAAAAGCGGATAGTGGCATAGTGCCCATCATACGGAACCAGGTTCAGCGTGACCTGTTGCCAACCGCGCGTGCCGATGCTGGTCACGTTGGCAACCTGTACCACCAAGTCCGCACCATCTAAGATCTCCACCTTCAGCACATCTTCCGGATCAGCGGTATTACCAGTCGCCTCGGAGCGCCACCAGAACGAGAATGTGCCTTGCGACAGGACGTAAGGAATGCGCACGCGGTACTGCTCTAGCAAGTCCGTACCGGCATACGGTACAGTTTGTCCACCAATGCGAGCCGCGTTGGGGGCTGAATGCGGGCTGGCGGTGCTGATTGCGACCTGACCAGTCACATCCCAATAGTCCAGGTCACTGGCGAATGTGCCATCCTTTACCTCGTCGCGCAGGACGCCGGGGATCGTGGTATTGGCTGTAGCCCGTACCCAGGCCGGCATCAGCAGCGCGCCGCCGTCCGCGCGGCCATCGTAGGGGGTGATGGCAATCGCGGCCTTTTTACCTGGCTGGCCAGGGCCGGCGGCCAGGTAGTGGGTGGCGATATAGTTATCAATGTGATCCCAATTGAAGGAATTGGGCCCGGTATGTAGCTCTGACCAACCAAAGAACTGCATTTCACCGGAATGGTTGAATTCAGCCGGTTCCAGGCTCTTGCTACCTACCAGGTAAAAACCGGGTGCGTTGGCGGTCGGTGCTGCATCAGGCTGCACCGATTCCTGCGCACTATTACCAGCGTTGGCGAGCGAAGTGGCGAAAATTGCCATAATCACCAACGCCACCAACGAAACAGCTATATGTTTGCGTCTCATGTGGGGTATTTACTCCTTTGCCACAAAATCTGACCCTCTTACCTGCTTCAGACTGCTAACTCAATGGTTGGCAAAAATTGTCTGAAACATACTGTTCGGAGGTTAAGAAGGCGCGTCGCAACTATACGATAACAAAATTAAAATTACATGAATTCCAAACAGTCAGAAGATGTCAATTTTGTCAGATTTGTAGCAGTAGACCGCCGCAGCCTGGGTGGCTGCGGCGGTGATTAAAAGATCATAACATAATGATAACGTTTTCGCAAACTTCAGACGCCTTTTGCCGTTTGAAAGTTTCATCATTCGGCGTCGTAAGACAAAATCCTTCGTTGTGTTTTAAGCGGCTTTTGTAACTAACCCTCCTGCCGGCCAGCTAATAGCGAAAAGTCCGTTTGACCGGACGCCGCAGGAACAGGTTTTTCCTAAAACGTCTTGCGCGCCGCCAACAAGATGGGAGACGTAATGCTGGCGGGCAGCACGCGGCGCAGCCGGTTAATCGCGCTGGAGCGCTCCGCCGCGCCCGGAATACCGCGCAGCGTCAGAATGTGCATCCCTAAGTCCCGTAAACGCAGCATAACATCCAGCGGATTCGCCAACCACACCGCGTCATAGTCCGCACCGTACCCCAGCAACCGATACCGCTCGGCGTTATCAAAGTCCGGCTCACGCAGCACGAAGTTAGCGTGCTGGCTCAAGCGCCGCCCAGCCAGCATCCCCAGGTTGCGCACGATCAAGGCCAGCGATTCCCCCACGGTTTCGCCACTTTCCGGGCCATATTTGGCCTGCTTGCGTCGCGCCACAAAGCGTTTGAGCGGACGCAACGGCGACAGCAGGTTGGGAAAAGTCATCACCAACATCCCGCCCGGCATCAGAATCCGGTGCAACTCTTGCAAGGTTTGCGCGGGCGTCGCCACATGCTCGATGGTATTCACCGCGGTTACTGCCCAAAATTGTCCATCGGCAAAGGGGGTATGCGGACCGCCGTCCAACGCGACAAATGCATATTGGGGATAATTTTCGCGCGCACTTTCCACAAAGGGCAGCGAAATATCCGCTCCCAGCGCGCGATAGCCCGTGCGCGCCAGAATCGCCGTCAAATCACCCACGCCGCAGCCATAGTCCAGCGCATCGCTACCCTGCGCCACCTGATATTGTTTCAGCGTCGCCAGGACTGCGCCGTACTCTGGTCGCCATCCCGCACCTTCCAGACGCCGCCGGTAGCCGGCTGATTGATTATAAAAACGATACGTGCGGTCGGTGATGGACATAATCGGTTGTTTCCCTCGGTTCGCGCTGATCGTTGTGTTAAAAACGGTTGCTGCCCACAATCGTGTCGAAAATTGTACCCAACTCTTCTTCCGAGTAAAAATGGATCACTAGCCGCCCGCCGCGGCGGCTGCGATAGAGGCTCACCTTGGTGCCAAGTGCATCGCGAAACAAGTCTTCCAGCTCGCGCGTGTCCGCGCTGACCTCATCCTCCGTAGCCGGCTCTTCCTCTTTCGGCTCCGCGGCCACCTGCGTCATGCGCCGCACCAACTCTTCTGTCTGGCGCACGCTCAATTCGTTCTCCACCACCAACGTCAACGCCTGCTCGATCAGATCGTCACTGGGCAGCCCCAGAAGCGCGCGCGCATGGCCTTCCTTAATCTGCCCCACGATAACCGCTTCCTTGGCGCGGTCGGGCAGGCGCAGCAAGCGCATGGCGTTGGTTACAGCCACGCGGCTCTTACCCACGCGCGCAGCCACCACATCCTGCGTCAAGCCAAACTCTTCCACCAACGCATGGTAGGCCGCGGCCTCTTCCAGCGGGTTAAGGTCTGCGCGCTGTACGTTCTCCACCAGCGCCAGTTCCAGCATCCCCTGCGGCGAGACTTCCTTAACGATGGCTGGCAGGGTCTTCAGCCCGGCCAGTTGCGATGCGCGCCAGCGCCGCTCGCCCGCGATTAAATAGTACGCCACCGGCGAACCGGCGGGGGCCAGCGTCAGCACCAGCGGCTGGATCAAGCCATGCGTGCGAATCGATTCGGCCAGCTCAGCCAGCGCCTCCGGCTCCATGCGGTCGCGCGGTTGCCGCGGATTGGGGGCAATCTGCTCAATCGGCACTTCGGCCACGCCAGACGCGGGCACAGCCGATGGCGCGTTTTCCATTCCCGGCGGAATCAACGCTCCCAATCCTTTTCCTAAGCCGCTACGTCGCATGCTTGACATGACACTTACCTCCAAACCTAATGGCTTTGCTCGCGGGCCAAAACTTCCTGCGCCAGCGCCTGATAGGCCAGCGCGCCGGGTGAAGTGGGCGCGTAGGCAGAAATCGGCAAACCGTAGCTGGGCGCTTCGCTGAGCCGGACGCTGCGCGGGATCACCGTGCTAAAGACTTCCTGTGGAAAATGCTGTTTCACCTCGGCCACCACATCAGCAGCCAGGTTGGTGCGCGCATCGAACATTGTCATCACAATGCCGAAAATGCGCAGCTGCGGGTTCAGATGCTCGCGCACGAGGCTGATGGTATGCGTCAAGCGGCCCAGCCCTTCCAGCGCCAGATATTCGCACTGAATCGGGATAATCACGCCATTCTGTGCGGTGGTCAGGGCATTGACCGTCAGCAAGCTCAGGCTGGGCGGGCAGTCCAGCAGGACATGATCGTAGCGCGGCAGCACCGGCTCTAACATGCGCTGCAACAGCCGCTCGCGTGCGATCATGCTGACCATTTCGACATCCGCGCCGGCCAACTTGGGCGAGGAAGGCGCTAAATCCAGCCGCAAATGCGCGGTCAGGGCAATCACCTGATCCAGCGGCACGCGATCAATCAACGCATCATACAACGAATAGGGCAGATCGTCCACGGTGACGCCGACGCTGCTGGACGCGTTGGCCTGCGGGTCGCAGTCCACCAGCAACACACGGTCGCCCGCGGCAGCCAGATACGCGGCCAGATTCACCGCGGTCGTGGTCTTGCCAACGCCGCCCTTCTGGTTCACAACCGCATAGACACGCGTCATGCTACCTTTCCTGCCCGGCCAGATAGGCCTCAACCTGGGCGCGGCTCGGCACGCTGGTATAGCTTAGCCCCTCAACGCCAAAGGATGCGGTGACGTTGGCAAAGCGCGCGGCCCGTGCCGGATCGCCCGTTTCCTGAAAATAAATCAAAAAGGCGGCGGTGAAAATGTCACCCGCACCAGTCGGGTCCACCTGGCGCGCGGGTCGCGGCTGGGCGTGGATCAGCGCACCGTTGTGATAGACATCCGCGCCTTCCTGGCCGTATGTTAGCACCACCGTCCTGACCCGATCGGCATAGCAGCGCGCCAAATCAGCGTCGCCGTTGACATCCTCAATGCTGACCACCAACACATCGGCATAGCGCAACACTTCGGCATTGCATGTCAGCGGCACATGCGACACCCGCCCGCGCGCGTCCCAGCGGCGCATCCAGCCCTGTGGCACAACACCAAGCAGCGATTGGGGAAATAGTTCGGCCACGCGCGGGTCCAGTTCACCTGCCAGCGGCCCCAGCAACACAATCGGCGGGGCTGGCTCAAGCAGTGCGTCCGGTACATCCGCCACACCGATGGGATCCGCAAAGGCATGAATGGTTTGAACGCGGCCCGCAGGTGTGTAGACGTTTTCAAAAGTCAATGACTCGGCAGAAGGCAGTGCGAACAGTTCGATGTCGTTGTACACGTCGGGCAGCGCCAGATCGGCACTCATGCGCGTCAACACACCTGGCTGACGGCCCAGCCGCAGCGCGGTCACCGAAGCATACGTGACAGTTCCGCCCACCGCATAGCCGCCAGGCATCAGGTCTTTGGTGATATGGCCGATGGTCAGAAAATTCATGTCGGCATTGTAACACAGGCCACACCCACGGTCAAAGACTTTGGCGAACGGGTTTGCCTGAAATTCGGTTGATTTTGTCTGATCTGTGCGTATCCGCGGATATAAGACGGGTCAGGCGTCTTCAAGGTGGTAGTCTATACCATCTGGCAAGCCAATCCCTGCCCGACAAGCGGTCAAAGTACAGCACAAGTACAGCGCGAAATGCGCACATCACTTGCACAAAAGCCAAATTCGGCGACAATACGCGCATTCGGGAGACCCATTTACAGCATCGCCGCAGCGGTCAGAAGGAAGGTTCGTATGACTACCACTCATCCCATCCTGGTTACCGGCGCGACCGGCTATGTCGGCGGGCGGCTGGCCTCACGGCTGTTACAAGCCGGTTATCGCGTGCGCGTGCTCGCCCGCGATCCCAGCCGTTTGCAAGGACGACCCTGGTCTCACGCTGTCGAAATCGTGCAGGGAGATGCCCTGAAGCCGGAAACGCTGGCCGCGGCCATGCAGGATGTCAGCGCGGCCTATTATCTGATCCACAGTTTGCGCGACGGTGGGCGCGAGGGCGCTGATTTCAACGAGCGCGACCTACAAGCCGCGCGCAATTTCAGCCACGCGGCCCGCGCGGCCGGGGTGCAGCGGCTGATCTATCTCGGCGGGCTGGGCGACCCGAACGCGGAGCTTTCGCGGCATCTGCGCTCGCGCCAGGCCACGGGCGATGCCCTGCGCGAAGGAGGCGTGCCGGTCACTGAATTTCGCGCCGCGGTCATCGTTGGCTCTGGCAGCGCGTCGTTCGAGATGATCCGCAACCTGACCGAGCGCCTGCCCGCCATTTTGTGCCCGCATACGGTGTCCACGCGCGTGCAGCCGATCAGTATGCGCAACGTGCTGCAATATCTGGTGGCGGCGCTGGAGGTGCCAGAAAGCGCAGGCCGCATTATTGAAATCGGCGGGACCGAAATCTTGCCCTATTCTGAAATGATGCTAGGATATGCACGTGAACGCGGCCTGAAACGCTGGCTGATCCCGATCCTGCCCACCAGGCTGGCCCTGTACTGGATTCAATGGGTGACGCCCATCCCGGTTGAGGTGGCACGGCCGCTGCTGGAAGGCTTGCACAACGAAGTTATTGTGCGCGACGACACGGCCCAGCACCTGTTTCCCAACATACCGCTGATGAGTTATCGCACGGCGGTGCGCCGCGCGCTGATGCGGCTGAACGCCGGTCATCTGGAAACCGCCTGGAGCGATGCGCTTTTTACGTCGCAGGGCGATCACGAGCCGGTGAAATTCACGGTCGAAAATGGCATGATGTTCGAGCGGCGACAGCGGCTGGTACTAGCCCCGCCCGCAGAGGTGTTTCGCGCCTTCACCGGCATCGGCGGCGTGCGCGGCTGGCCCAGTTTCAATTGGGCATGGCAGTTGCGCGGCATTATGGATTTGGTGGTGGGCGGTGTCGGCTTTCGCCGCGGCCGCCGATCCCCGGACGACCTGCGCGTGGGCGACGCCTTAGATTTTTGGCGTGTCGAAGTCGTGGAGCCGGGCCGCTTGATGCGGCTGCGCGCAGAAATGAAAGTGCCGGGCCGCGCCTGGCTGCAATTCGAGGCCAAGCCGCGCGGCCCCGGACGCACATTGCTGGTGCAAACGGCGTTTTTTGCCCCCAAGGGCTTGCTCGGCCTGATCTATTGGTATAGCCTGTACCCGATTCACGGGCCGATTTTCAACAGCATGATCGAAAACATCAGTCAAACCGCGCTGACGCACTATCACGCGACCCACCTTGCAGAGGCTGTTTAACAACCTCAAGCAGAGACGCGGACCGTCCAGCCGCAATTCGTAACCAACGAAAGCATCGTATGACCTCATCTTCAACCCAATTAACGCGCGGCCAGGCCTGGTGGCTGGCTATTCGTCCCCGCACGCTGCCCGCCGCGGTGGGGCCGGTACTGGTTGGAACGGGACTGGCGATAGGCGACGGCAGCTTTAAACTGCTGCCCGCGCTGGCCGCGCTGGCTGGTGCGCTGCTTTTGCAGATCGCCAGCAACCTGGCCAACGATTACTACGATTTCGTTAAGGGCTATGATCGGCCTGATCGCAAAGGCCCCACACGCGTGGCGCTGAGCGGGCTTATCTCGCTGAATGAGCTGCGCGGCGGCTTGCTGCTGGTCTTGCTGGTCGCCGCGTTGATCGGTGTGTATCTGATCGCGATGGGCGGCTGGCCGATCCTGGCGATTGGTGTAACTGCGATCATCGCTGCGGTGGGATACAGCGGCGGCCCCTTCCCCCTCGCTGCCAACGGATTGGGCGATCTGTTCGTGTTTATTTTTTTCGGACTGGCCGCGGTCGTGGGGACGTATTACGTGCAGGCGTTGCGGACCACGCCGCTGGTGTGGCTGGCCGCGTTACCCCCTGGCTTTCTGATTACGGCTATTCTCGTAGTAAACAATCTACGCGACATTGAAACCGATGCGCAGGTGGGCAAGCGCACGCTGGCAGTGCGGCTGGGTGTGACGGGCACGCGCGCGGAATACACTGCACTGCTCGCGGGCGCGTACGCTGTGCCGGTGAGTATTGTGCTGCTGCGGCTGGTGCAAGGCAGCTTTTCCCCGCTGCACCTGCTGGTGCTGCTACCCTGGCTGACGCTGCCCAGCGCGCTGCGGCTGCGACAGGTCATCATGACCGCCAGCGAGGGACCGACGATGAACCAGGCACTGGCGGGCACGGCGCGGTTGAGCTTGCTATTTGGCTTGCTGTTGGCTGTGGGGTTGGCGTTTTAGGGGCGGTCAGTGGGCGGAGAGGGTAATCGCTGCTCCAGCGCGGCCAGCCGGTCGGAGAGTTGTTCGATCTGGGCCTGCTGCGCGCTGTTCAGTTGATCCAGCCGCGCGAGCAGCGCACGGGTATCCGCTGATAACACGATTTCAGCAGCTTGATCGGTGTTGCCACGGCGTGAGCGAGGGCGCAGGAACCACTGGGAAAGAAAACCGGTTAGAACGCTGAACAAGGCCACGCCTAGCACGATCACAAATGCCCCAATCACGCGGCCCGGCGTAGTTACCGGGTATTTGTCGCCGTAACCAACGGTCGCCACAGTGACAATCGTCCACCAGACTGCGTCGCTGGCGTTGTGAATGTTGGCGTTGGGTGCGGCGCTTTCGATCTCCAGAATCACGGTGGCCGCGATTTCAAAGACAACAATCACCGCCAGTAACGTTGCCAGCAGGGCGCTAGCCGCACGCCGCTCAATCGCGACATCGAACATGTTGCGCCAATCGCGGCGTTTCAGCCATTTTGCCAGCAGGCGATAGCGCAGCAGCCGCAGCAGGGCCAAGAAGGGCAGCGGCAAGCTACCCACCCATAACATCCAACCATAAAAATTCAATAGATGTCGCAGCGGCTTGGGGGTGCGCATCAGTTGGTAAATGCTGTCACCGAGCAGGATCAGGCTGACGAAGAAGGAAACCAGGAGAATGACCTGCTCTTCCTGGCGATGGCGCAGAAGTAGCCACAATACCGAATTGATGACCTGGAGCAGGGTCAACGTCAAAATGAAGAACTCGTAGTTGGCGTTGATGATCAGTTGGTGGCGTCCTTGTTCAATTTCTTGCTCAAGCGACGGGGGGAGTGGGGTTTCTGTCATAGTTTGGCTGATACAAAAAAGGGAGCTGCCCCGGCGCAACTCCCTGCGATCACAATCAGTAAATGGCCGGGTGTACTCAGGTTAATACAGCAGGCTGCGCAGGCGGAAGGCCGCCACCACCAGCGCAATGCCACCCACGATCAACCAAAGGCCGATTACAAAGGGCAGTTGAAACGCGCTGGAAGTGGGATTGAGCAAAATCAGCACGCCCATCACCAGCGTAAGGACGCCGAGGAAGCCGGTGGCAATGCCCGCGCCGCGAAACGCAGCCAGTAGCGTCATAATGCCATACAAGATGCCCAAAACGCCAATTATGGTCGCCAGGGCAACACCGACCGCGGTGGTTGCACCGAGCGCACTGTAAACTGTGCCACCCGCAAACGCGTTCAGAATGAAGGCCCCGGCAATGATACTGACGATGCCGGTCAGAATGCGCCAGCCCCACGCGCTGCGATCCCACAGCGGGCTGATCACGTCGAGGATACCGATCACGAACCAATAGCCACCCAGCAGCAACACCGCGGTGGCTGAAGTGGCGATAGGGCGCATCAAAAAGAGCGCGCCCAGCAGGATGGATAGCGCCCCTTGCACGAGGGGAAGCCACCACGGCAATGATTTGGATACGACGATTGTGGACATGCCAGTCTCCTTTCCAGGCCCCAAAAAAACACACCTGTCAGCGACCAACAACTCATGTAAGCCCACGGCAACCAGTGTGGAATGACTACCGCAAGACTGAACCACTTAACCGCTCCCCGATCCATTCAGTGGAGCGGCTCAAGCCGACAGCCTGCTCAAGCCGCTCTCAGTCAATACTAGCGATTTCGTCCGTAGCGCTCGTGGCTGGATACCCAGTCCGACGAGGAAATGGCCGAAGCCAGGCTGATTTCACCGGCCAGCGCCACCGCAGCCACAATCTCTGCCAGCTTCTTCACGGTGCCGCGGCCTGTGCAGCCCAGCAAGTCCAAACATTCGCGCTGCGTCGCCAGGCTTGTGCCGCCGCCGTGGGTCGCCACGATCAGCGAGGGGATGGTCAACGCCATGTACAGATCGTTGTCGGGGGTCAGTTCCGTGTACAGAATGCCCGCGGACGACTCGGCTACGTTCGCCACGTCTTGCCCAGTGGCGATAAACATCGCCGTGATGCCGTTGGCTGAATGTGCGCCGTTGTTGTTCGCCCCTGATAGCACCGCACCGATGTTAGCCACGTTGTAGTGATAGAAAAGCTGCTCCGGCTTGACGCGCATGTGCTGGATCAAGACATCGCGCGGTACGGTGGCCTCGGCCACGACGCGTTTGCCGCGCGTGTGCATGACGTTGACCTGGCTGGCTTTCTTGTCGGTCGCCAGGTTCGACTCCAGATAGAAGTGCCGCACGCCTTCGTAGTTGTCCAAAATCCAGCTACAAGCCGCGAAGGTAGCGCGACCGACCATGTTCTGCCCGGCTGCATCGCCGGTGGTGTAGTTGAAGCGCAGGAAAGCGAACTTGCCTGCCAGGTATGGATCCACGTAAGACAGCTTGGCTACGCTGGATGTTGACTCGGCGTGGTCGCGAACTTCATCTATGTTGTCGAACATCCACTGCACGAAGTTGCGCGCGGCGCGGGCATCGTCGAACACGAAGACCGGCGCGCGCTGCATGGCATCGCCGATCACGGTCACTTCGACACCGCCGGACAGGTTCAAAATCTTCATGCCGCGGTTGTACGAGGCCACCAGTGTGCCTTCTGTGGTCGCCATTGGGATGATGAAATCGCCTTGAGCATATTCGCCCTTGATCGTCAGCGGCCCGGCGAAGCCCAACGGGATCTGTGCGACGCCGCTGAAGTTTTCGACATTGCCCGCGGTAATGTGAGGATCGAAGGAATAGTGGGGGATGTGTTGCAGCTTTTTGCCCGCGAATTGCTCGACAAAGCGCTGTCGTTCCTGAATAATCGCCTCGCTATAGTTGTCGCCATTGTCGCGCGGGATTTTGATCGTGTTTTCGACTTCCTTGCTGACTGCGCTGTCCACCTTCAAGTTTAAATTACCGAAGCCAGCCGCCGTAAACCCCACTTCCAGCTTGTGCATGCCTTCTGATAGCGGCGCAATGCGGCAGATCAAATCCATCATCTTGCGCAGCGGAAAGTCAACCGGATGCTCGGCTAAATCATCCGGCTTGTAGGTCTCGCCGGTGTCGAGCATGATCGAAATCGCTGAACGCGGCACAGCAACGCCGTCGAATTTCACGCTGTGCAGAGCAGTGATGCGGGTATCGCTCAGGCGATTTTTCAGCGAAAAGCGCACGCCATCGGCCGTATTGCGCAGACTGTTGAAGGTGTAAATCTGCTTGAGCACCATGCTGGGAATCGGCAAAGCCATAGGGGACAACCTCCTGAGTATAGAATTGTGCGGACGAGTTGGCAAACAAATCAAATCACGCGCGCAAAAACAGGCGGGGGACACACAGTGCGCAACGTGCGAGCAAAGTTTGTGCAATTATAGCCCGAACAAGCAACAATAGCAAACGCCTGTGCTCGTCCTGTCCGTGGTGCGGACACCCCCGGTAATGGATGTATCGAAACGAAATTCTCGTTAACAGAAGGCCGCTTTTAGCCGGTTGAGAGCAGCCCAACCGGCTAAAAGCGCATAGCTGATTAATGAAGCCAGCTCAAATTAGCGTTTTTCGGCAATCGCGATGATCGAAGTGCCGATAGGCAGTGCCACATGCTGCATCAACTGTGCTTCGACCTTACCAACGCCGCCCAGCACACCATTCAGGCCCGGCGGTGCAGGCTCCATCTCCACCTGATACGCGTCGTCGTCGAAATGCGGCGAAGCCAGCTCCGGCTCGGATCGGCCGCGCCGTGCCAAAATCATGCCAGCGGCCAGCGGAAACAGGAAGAAATTGTTATAGGAAGATTGTAATACACGCAGGCCGTGGCGTTCCAGCTTTTCGTTCAGTTCTGCGCGCGTGTAGCGCCGCTGGTGTGCATTGATCACGTCATTGTTGCTCCACAGCCACATCAGCGCAGGCACTGTCACCACCAGCTTGCCGCCCGGCTTCAGCACGCGCCGACACTCGTTGAAAACACCGTGCTCGTTCGGCACATGTTCCACCACATCAAGTAGCGTCACCACGTCAAAGCTCTGGCTGTCGAACGGCAGATCGTCGGCACTGGCCTCTTCCACGTCAAAACCACGCTGGCGCGCCACTTCCAGCGGCTTGGAAAACAAATCTACGCCCATCACCTGGCCGTAGTGGCGCAGGTGATGCATCATATTGCCTGCACCGCAGCCCACATCGAGAATGCGGCGGTCTTGCTTGCCTGCGCCGACATGGCGATCCATGTAACCGAGGATCGCGCGCGTGCGGCTGGCGAACCACCAATGGCGGTCTTCGTCGAGATAAATAGTCATCGGAGTCGAATTCATAACGTTCGTTTTTCCTTGCACAAAGTAACTGTCCGCATTGTAGCCGATTGCCCGCGCCTTGACAAAGCACGCGCCTGCTTTGACACCATTCGCCCCGCACGTTATACTACACAGGCTGTGACAAGTCATGGACAACAGAGTTAGTAAGCGCGCGACCCAGGCTTACCCACTTCTGGGCCGCGCCTTTTTTATGAAAGGCACATTTAATGGCAACTCAAAACACTATTCAGGACGGCATGGTCGTTGACATAGATTACGTACTGCGCTCCGCGGCTGGCGAGATCATTGATCAGTCCGAGGCAGGCGATCCGCTCAAGCTGCTGCAAGGGGCCGGCCAGATCATCGCCGGACTGGAGCGCGAGCTGTACGGCATGGCCGTCGGCGAGGAAAAAGATGTTATAGTCGAGGCTGTGGATGGCTACGGCGAAATAGACCCTGAGGGCTTACAGTTCTTCCCCGCGGGCGCGTTCCCTGAAGGCATGGAGTTAAATGTCGGCATGGCTTTGCAGGCGCACGACGAAGCTGGTCACCAATACACCGTCTACGTAGACGAAATCCGTGAGGACGGCGTGATGCTGGACTTCAATCATCCGTTGGCTGGTGAAACGCTCTACTTCCATGTGCGCATCGCAGGTATCCGCCCGGCCACGGAAGAAGAACTCGATCACGGCCACGCACACTAAGCGCGGTTATCCGAGAAACCAAAGCCCTGCCAACAAACCGGCAGGGCTTTTCGATAACTGCGTAAGTCCCAGCAGAAGTAAAATGTCTGGCTTCCGCAGGTTTGGGCTGTCGTCCGGTCACAACGTGCAAACCCCGTGCGGCGTGTGGATATGGGCCAGCAAAACAGGTTGGCCCGCGGCTGGTGGGGCCAGTGTCACCGGCCCGACAAAACCGATTTCATGCAGCCAGGCGGCCAACAGGTCATACTGCGCGTGACGAATCTCCAGCATCACCAGCGAGCAGCCGACATCGGGCAGTGCATCGGCTGGGTGCACAGACGTTGACCACTCGATCAAACTCGGAGCCGCGCCGTCTAGCAGCAGGCTACCATCCCGCGGGATTGTGATCTGCCAGCGCCACGCGTCGCGCGTCATAGTTTCGATTGGCCCGCGCGGCAGAGCCGAGCCAGCCGCGCTCGCGGTGATGTCAGAGGTACGCACCACCCAGCCGGCCAGGCGTGGGCTGGTCAAAGGATCAAGCTGATCCAGGCTGAACCAGCGCGGGCGGCCAGGAGCGGGCGCGTGCGGGTTAGCCGCGATAACCTCCAGGTAGCACGCTGCGCCGAGGCGCAGCAGGGCATTGTGTGTCCCCATGTGCGCATGCTCGCCACCCTGTTGCGGCGCGACGCCCAGCAGATCAGCGATATGGGCGACCCCGGCGGCTCGTGAACCCGCTGTAACGACGATATGATCCAGCGCAGCGGTCAGCATCGCGGCTCAATACACCCAGGGGATCAGCTTGCGCACGCGGCGCTGGTACGCGGGATAATCGGCATATGCCTCGCGCAGCCACGCTTCCTCGCGCCGCGATTTCAGATCAAAAAACAGGAATAGCAGCACTGCCAGGCCCAAGCCTATCCAGTTGGCTCGCAGCAGGCCCAGCCCCAGCGTGCCAAGAATCAGCCCGGCGTAGATCGGATGCCGCACCCAACGGTACGGGCCGCTGGTCACAAGACTGCCCCCCTCGATGGGCCGCGGGTATGGCGTCAGGTTGCTGCCCAGCGCCAGCAAGCCCCACGTTCCCAGCAAGCCGCCAGCAACCAGCAGCACCATGCCAATCCCGCGCAGCCAGGCCGGGCAAGCCGTGCAGACGACCTGTGGCGCAAACAAGATGACCGCAAACAGGATCATCTGCAACACAAACCAGCCTTCACCGCGTTTGCCCATCAGCCAAGCTCCTTGTCTGTCTGTGGTACGGGTGGCTGGGCATAGCGCGCCAGCAGCACTACCGTGTTAACCAGGCCAACCGTCACCAGCGCGGGATCGCGCACAAAAAACCCCAGATACGTCAGCAAGACCGCCATACCCGCGGCCACAGCCCACAGCTCGCGATGCAACAGCTTCAAGCCAGCGGCCAGTGTCAATCCCAGCAACACCGGCGCTTGCCAGGGAGCCAGTGCTGTCCAAACACCAAAAGTCGTTGCCAGCGCCTTGCCGCCGCGGCCGCGCAAAAAGGGCGAAAAGGCGTGACCCAGGATCGGCGCGCAGGCTACCGCGGCCAGCATCCAGCCGGTCACATGCCCCGCTGACTGCGCCAGCGCCACCGGTATCAGCCCCTTGAAGCCATCGAGCAATATCGCAGTCAGCCCCCAACGCGGCCCGCCCGCTTTCCAGACGTTGGCTGCGCCAGGGTTGCCATCGCCATACGCGCGGATGTCCACGCCGAGCGCCAGCCTGCCCAGCCACAAACTCAGTGGCAACGCGCCGATGACGAAGGCCAGCGCCATCCAGATCAGCGCGTTCACGGAGCCGTCACCGAGCCGGGCAGCGCCCTGCGAAGTTCAGCGAAACGTTGGTGGCTTTCGCGTGCCAGAATCAGCACCATGCCAAGCGCCAGCAGGGTATTGGTGATGAAGAAAAAGATCACTTCCTCCAGCGGCAACACGCCGCCGATCAGCCAGTGCAGCGAGCGCGCCGGGTTGATCTCCCACGTACCGGAGCCGATAGCGAGATAGTCGGCCAGACTGAGGTACAGCGTGGGCACGGCAATTGCCAGCAGCACCAGGCGACCGTAGCGACGCAGGATGTCGCCACCAAAGCCAATTTGCAGCATGATCGGTGGCAGCGCCCAGGCCAACAGGATGGATAGATAGGTGCCGGGTGCCCAGCGGGAGAAGAAGACTACCACGCTGGCGACCCACAGGATGCCCAGGATCAACACTGGCCAGACGCGCCAGCGCGGTTGCAAGGGCGCTGGCGGCGCGGGCAGGGGCAGCCAGCGCAGCAAAACGCCGATCCACAGGCCAGTCATAATACTTTGCACCACGAAAAAGGTGTATTCCTCGATGGGAACCCATCCCAGCACGATGCCGGTCACCAGGGCAGGATCGTAATACCAAACACGTGTCGCCACCAGATAATTGTCCCAGGGCGTGGTGTAGGTCACGGCCAACACAATGTGCAGCGCAATCGCGGCCCAGAAGGGCCAGGCGCGGAAGTTGGGCGGGAACTGACGACCGCGCCGCTGATCGAGCCAGGTGAGCAAGCCCAGCAGCACGATGGGCACACCGAGAAAGCGCAGAAGAAAGCCAAAGTATGTCATGAGCGGTTGGATGAGCAGTGAACAGATTGGAACGGGTTTTACGCTGGGTGTCAGTCAGCGATTTCGAAGCGCAGGCGGGTACGTAATTTGTAGACAGTGAACAGGATTTTGCGCTGTGTGACTGTGAGGCTGCTCACGGTTGGCCGCAGATCGCGGTTACACGCGCCGCCCCTTCCAACTAACTCCGCGGCCCAGCAGGCGATTGATCACGCCCCACACCGCCGCGGCTTGCACCAGCAGCGCGCCTAGCGGCGTTGCCACGGCCCAGCCGCGCGCGCCAAATCGTCTGGCCCACGGCAACATGGACAACGCCACCGCGGCCCAGGTGGTCGGCAGCCAGCGCCGACGCAACTGGCCGGTGCAGACGCCGATCAACACCACTAACGGCGACATCAGCGCGGTCACCAGCAATGCCGTCCATGCAGTGCGCACCCCTCCCCAGCGCAGCGATTCCGCGCCCAGCCGCTTCATGCCGCCCCAAAGCTGCCGCGTGTCGCTATACATGTACACCGTGGCCGCGTCCTCGCCGCGGTACACGGGCACGCGATATCTGCTGCGGCGCAGGTGTTGCCCCAGTGCCAGGTCCTCCAGTGCTTCAGCGCGCACCGCAGCGTGGCCGCCGCTCTGCCAATACACGTCTCGGTGCAGCAGGATGTATTGCCCGTTGAAGAGGCGCGTTTGCGGTTCGGCGCCGGCAAACAGGCCCGCATAGGCCGCGGTCAGCGCCAACCGATCCAGCCAGCCGCTGCTGGCCTGCTGCAAAAATAAGCTCAAACCGTCTAGCCGCTGGGTGATTGCCATCGTCACTGCGCGCGCGGCGCTGTCGGGCGTGTGAATGGTGTCAGCATCGGTGAAGAGCAGCCACTCTCCCGCGGCCACGCGCGCGCCCGCGTCGCACGCGTGAGGCTTGCCTGCCCAGCCTGCTGGCAAGTGATCGAGGGTGAGGACGCGCGCGCCATAGGCCGCGGCCACCGTGGCGGTGTGATCGGTGGAACCATCGTTGACCACGATGATCTCTAGCGGCCCCGGATAACGCAGATGCTGCAAGGAAGCGAGCAGCCGCGGCAGGTTGTGTTCTTCGTTGCGCGCGGGGATGATGACGGACAGGAAGGGCAGCGATGTGGCCGTGCTGGCAGCCAGCCGCGGCATCGCTTGATAGGTGCGTTCGGCCCACCAGCTCAGCGGCAGCGCGGCAAAGGAAAGCGCGGCATTGCGCCGCAGATCGTGCAAAGCTGGCATGATTAGCTCCGGCGGCGCACCCGCATCCGTACACCGGGGCGCGGCTCCAACGTGGCCCCCATGTACGGCTTGATGCGTGCGCCGTTCAACAGCTTGAAGTCAAAGCTTTGCAGCAGCCGCGCCAGTACCACCTTGGCTTCCACCTGGGCGAAGGCCGCGCCGATGCAGTTGCGCGGGCCACCGCCGAAGGGCACGTAGGTAAAGGGCGGCTGCTTGCTTTCGCGTTGTCGCTCGAAACGCGCTGGGCAAAAACTTTCGGGATCGTCCCAGTGTGCCTTGTCGCGATGTGCCAGGTAGATCGAGTACATTACGCGCGTGTTTTCGGGCACGCAATAGCCCTGTACTTCGATCTCTTTAGCCGCGCGCCGGTTGCCGACATGGATCGGTGGGTATAAACGCAGCGTTTCCTTAATTACCAAATCCAGATAGGTGAGCTGCTGCACTTGTTCCGCGCTGGGTGGCTCCTGCTGCTGTCCCAGCACGGTATCCACTTCGCGTTGCGCCTCTGCCAACGCGTCCGGGTGCATCCCGAACAGGTAAAAGACCCAAGCCAGTAGTGCGGTGCTGGTGTCGTGTCCGGCGATCAACATGGTCAGTAATTGATCGCGGATCAGGTCATCGTCCATGCCGGAATGGGCAACAAGCTGGTCGAGCAGGTTGTGTTCAGCCGGTACGCGACCAGCGGCCAGCTCGGCGCGGCGCTGCTTGATCATGTCGTACAGATACTCGTCCATCACCCGCTTAGCGTGGCGGTATTTGGGCCGCGGCATACCAGCCCAGAAAATCCACGGGCCGGGCGAGATGTATTCCAACAGTTCCTTGATCGGTTCCCACATGCGCTGCATGGCGGGCTGGAAATCAACGTCGAACAGGGTGTCGAAGATGATGAGCAGCGCCACCTTGCGCATCTCGACCAGCATGTCGCGCGTTTCACCGTCGCGCCAGATGGTGGCGACGGCGTCGGTGGACCGCCAAAAGGCGGGGATGTGGGGTAGAACGTGGCGGCGTTGCAAGGGCGGATCCATCCATCCACGCACCTTGTCGTGGAAGTCGCCGTCAATTACCAACACGCCGCGGCGCAGCAGCTTGGTGACGGGGTCGCTTTCGGGCCGCCAGAGGAAGTTTTGGCGTTCTGTCACCAGAATTTGGCGGTTCGATTCGGGGCCGATGAAGACGGCGGGCTGGAAACGAGGCAGGGTGATTTTGAATGCTGACCCGACGTACTTGTTCATCAAGGTTAACGCGGTCAACAGGGAGCGGTCGGCGAGCAACCCCTTAAGGATGTCGAGGCCGCTTGTGGAATCGGCCACGGGCAGAGGGCGCGCGGTATGAGGGCAGGATGAGGTTTGTGTGGTCATGGGATGTGGAAACTAGCCAGTGAGTGGTCTGCACTGGATGGTGGGCGTTGGTGGCTGCCACCAACGCCCTTTCTTGGTGCAATCTGAACCAGTCTTGCTAACTCTTATCTGTGGCACGTACGAGTAACACCGGCACGGCGGCGCTGCGCAGCACTTTGTCGGCCACGCTGCCGTACACCCAGCGTCCGATGCCGGAACGTCCGTGGGTGGACATGGCAATCAGGTCGCAGTTGTTTTCTGCTGCATAGGTGATGATCTCGTCTGCGGCCTGGCCGAAACGAATCGCCGTCACCACCTGACAGCCGCCCGCCTGTACCTGCGCGCCAACCTGATCGAGATAGGTGGTCAGGTCCGCAGTGATGCGTGCCTCTTCCTCGCTTTGGTCAACCAGGTAATCGCGGTAAACATACACAGGATACAAATCCACCACGGCCATGCTGTTGTCGCCTAGCATCGGGGCAATGGAGAGCAGATGGATTTCGCCCGTGTCCGGGGCCGCAACGTGCAAGGCATGAGGCAGTGCCTGCTCAGCAAAGGGGGAACCGTCCAAAGGAACAAGGATACGCTGGTACATAAGTCACCGTCCTTGAGTAAATAAAAAGCTGCGAGCCTGGCTGATCCTGTTCGCAGCTTAAAAAACCATTCTCTGATCCTCTTAATTCGATACCAGCAGGTAAAAATCGCGCCCAATGGTCAGACGCAAATCTACCTGGCTGTTGGGCGGCATACTTTCCACCCTGATACTGCCGTCGGGAATCGCAAACATGCGCGCCAAACCCGCACTTGCTACCGGCTTGGCGCGATAGGTGACCAACTCCGAACGCTGATAATCAGAGCGGTCTGCCACCTCGGCGCTCACCACGTCATAGCCTTGCCGCTTCAGCCAGTCTGCCGCGAGGGTGGTGAGATTGCTGTCGCCAGTGCCGTTGACCAATGCCACGCGCGCGCCCTCGGCCTGCAACTGCTTGCGTTGTGAAGCCGCCTGTGCTTGATAGTCGCTGCTGGCCTGCTGGCGGGTCTGGGCTGCTTCCAGTCGGGCTTGTTGCTCGGCCAGCGCCTTGATTTCTGCTGCCGTGCGCACTGTACGGCCATTAAAGACTTTGTCTACTGCTGGGCGGATTTTATCGCGATTGGGCACGAGGATCCAGCCGTATTTGCTTTCAGGGTTTACTGTGCCGTGACGTTCGTCAATCACCAGTTGATCAACCTTATCCAGTTGCACCTGGCTGGCCAGCGCCAGCAGGCCGGGAAGCTGGGTGGTGGGGATATCATCGGTCACCGATTTCGACACTACCCGGAACAGCTCAAGCAGGCGCACAGGCGTCAGTAGCTTGTCTTCGATCAGCTTTTCCTTGATCGCCAGCAAAGCTTGCTGTTGACGCTGGGCACGCTGCAAGTCGCTGTCTCCGTGGCGTGTGCGCACAAATTTCAGCGCGGTTTCGCCATCGAGGTGCTGCGGCCCGGCGTTGAGATGAAAGGTTTCCACACCGTAGTCAATCGTGGGATATTCCACGTCATGAATGGTCTTGGAAACAATCACATCAATCCCGCCGATAGCGTCCACCGCCTGGATGAACCCATTGAAATTCATTGTGATGTAGTAATCAATCGGGTAACCGATGAATTCGCTGACGGTTTTTTTGGCCAGTGCGCCGCCACCGCCTGGATAGCGGGTGTTCTGCCCGATAGCAAAGGCGGTGTTGATTTTGCCGCTGTAATCTACATCGGCAATCGGCACAAACAGGTCGCGCGGCAGCGAGATCATGCCCACGCGTCGCGTCGCTGGATCAATCGTCAACACAATCATCGTATCGGTCAACAGCGGCTCAGGGTCGTCGGGGCGCTGATCCACCCCCAGCAGCAGCACAGTCACGCGCTTGCTGGTCGGCACAGGTGTTGCTTGCGCGTCCGTTTCCGCGGCCTTGGTCTGCTCGGCAGGTGAAGCCGGCACAGTAGGCGCTGCCACTGGGGTTGCCTCGACAGCCCCTTCGTCGGTTAAAACAATCTCTGGCAGGCTCAGGTCAACCAGCGAAGGCAGCAATGCTGCCGTAGTACGCGCCCAGCGATAAATTACCAGTGAGGCGGAACCAAACGCCAGCAGAAACGCGGCCAGCAGGATTATCGTCAGCAGCTGGCTGCGCGTCCAGTGCCGGGGGGCAGCGGCTGGGTCATTCTTGCGGGAATTCATCATAGTTCGATTCTAACATAGGGCCAAACGGCTGACAAATCTGCCTGCTTTGGGCACATCGGGCCGAAATAAAAAAGCCGCCGGGCCGTTTCCGATCCAGCGGCAATAAGCAGGCATAGCAACGGCTAATTCGGCAGATCGGTGCGGTACAGCCCCTTGTTCGTTAACAGATAAAAGATACCATTCAGGTCGTCTACTTGCAGATCGCGCATGGCGCGCAGGATCTCCTGATCAGCCTTGTCATATGGGCGGAATTGACGCAGATATTTGCCGGTCTTGTCATACTCGACAATACGACTGTTGGTGCTGTCCACGATGTAAACCGACTCGGCAGCGCCCGCGGCAGAGCCAGTATAAATGGCCTGCGGGCCGGTAATAGGACCATTCGGAGGGGTTTCCAGCACAAATGCCTGCTGGGTGCCCTGGAAAAAGGTTTGTACCGTGCCGTCGGAATACAAAATCCAGACGTTGCCGTCAATCGCCATATCCACCGCGTGTGAAAAGTCCAGGGTTGCGCCATCAGCCAGGTAATCATCGGGCGCGTCGGCATAGCCATCGTCGGTCGCCAGATAGCGCAGGATACGGCCAGAGCCGCTGTCAAGCAGGTACAGATTACCGTTATAGCTTTCCATGATGCGCGGCGTAACCCACTGATCGCGGCCGCCCACTGCCAGCGGCGTCAATCCGGTGGCAGGGTCCACTTCGATGATATTGCGATTGCTGTCGAGAATCAATAAATTGCTGCTGGCACGCTGACCACCTGCCGCGGCCCAGACTATATCCACAATGTCACCCACCGACTGCCCATCCGATAACGTTTGGCCGCGTTCAGCCAAGACGCCACCGGACGTTTCTGGGATCAGACCGCTGACCTCGTCGAGGCCATAGCGCAAAACGCGCTGCACGCCCGGATCAGCGATAAACACACGGCTGCCATCGACGATCAATTGCTTGGGATCGCTGCCTTCGCCGCCCAGTGGTTGCAGTGTCACCAGCTTGTACAGCGGCACAATCAGGTTCACCTCGTCCAGACGTTCCTGAATTTTGACTTCCAGATTCTTGCCGTTGGCATCATCAGGAAATAGAGCCAACGCCTCCTGAACCTGTTCTTTTGCCGCGGCCAACTGCGGGCGCACCTTCTCCGCAGGCAAGGTGGTATCCGCAGTTGCTTGCAGCGTGGTTTGAGCTTCGTTGATCAGAGTATCGAAACTGGCTTGCAACTGCCGTTGCTGCCACCACATGCCAAGCGCAAAGATCAAAGCCAGCAACAGCGGCACGAGCAGCAACCACAGCCACCAACGGCGTTTTTTGCGCGGCGCGTCCTCGTCTTCGCCATTTCCTTCCCATACTAACGGCTCAACCGGCAAGGGCGGCTCGGCAGGCTGGGTGGCGACAGAGCTGGGGGGACCAAAAGGAATCGCGGTGTGCTGTTCTGGAGCCTGCTCAAGCGGTTCTTCATCCTCTGGCTCCTCAATTTTTACCATCGGTTCAGCCGCGGGCATCGGCACAGGCGCAGGTTCCGGAATCGCCTGATCAACGCGCGTTAGCAAGGCGCTAAGCGCCGCGCGCTCTGGCGCGATGGTTTCCAGATATTCACCGGATACGGCAATATCGGTCAAGGCTGCGGCTGTGGCCAGCCGTTCCATCGGCACGCGTGCCACCCATTCGCTGGCAAGCTGCACAATGCGCGTGCCGGGAGTGATGCTGGTGCGGAACAGCTCCATGCTGGGAGCCTCGTTGCCACCGAGCGGCACAATGCCTTCGTGCAGCTCCGCGGGTAGTTGATCAATGCGTTCCGGCGCGCCGATCAGCACCATGGCTGGGCCGCCCACACCGAGATACAACTCTTCCCCGCGCAGTACCGCACAACTGATGCCGCCAAGCTGTGCTTCTTTTGGATGTAGTGCGTTATGTTCTATAAGCGCGCGATGCGCGGCTAAAATAGCCTCTGTAATGCCGCCGGTAATGCCACCCGCCGCGTCATAGTACACGCCCTGGATGGTGTTCAGCACCAAGCGGTAGAGCGCGGGCTGGGCGGTGCCAGCACCACCCAGCTCCAACAGTACGTACAGACTTCCCTTGGCAATCGCCTGCGGCGACGAAGGGACCGGCTCAACTACGCGCATGTTCAAGGCACGCGGCTGGCGTTTGCCATCTGCAATTGCAATAGTTTCAACAGTTGTTTGGAAGCGAGCCATAACAAACCCTTCAGCTAAACTGGACGAATGCACATGGCACGGTTGCATCGCCCTGGATGAATGTGTTTACATGCCGCCCAAGCCAACCGCGAACAGCGCCGCGGCCATGCAGACGAGACACAAACAAATCAAGATGACCAGCCCCAAAATCAACCAAAAGGCCTGGCTCCCGCCCGCGCCGGCGACCGATGCGCCGGCGAAGGGTGAACATCCCCCCGGCGCTGGTGTCGGCGTCGGTGTTGGTTCCGGTGTTGGCGTCGGTTGCGGTGTCGGTTCTGGCGTGGGTTCTGGTGTTGGGGTAACGGGAACGTACTCATACGCGGCCTTGGCGTCACCGCGGCCCGCGCCCTGGGTATTGGCGTCCACACCGAGGTTGAGCGCAGTTGCCATCATGCGCTGCTTGATCTCGGCCGGGGTGATGGTTGGGAAAGCTTCCAGCAATTGTGCTGCGACACCCGCAGCGTGTGGTGTGGCCATGCTGGTGCCTGATGCCGAAGTATAGTAGCCATCCAACGCTGTGCCCATGCTGGTGCCCTTGGCACGCGCGGCAATGATATTGAAGCCGGGGAAGCAAACATCCGGCTTAACACGACCATCGCTGGTTGGCCCGCGCGATGAGAAGGTGGTTACTTGATCAGTGTCGTTGGTGGCGCCGATGGTGATCACGTTGCGCGCACAGCCAGGGGAGCCAACAGTACTCGCGCCGGGGCCGGCATTGCCCGAAGCCACACACACCACCACGCCCTGATTCACCGCCTCATCGCAGATGGCCGAGAGTGGATCGCTGCCATCGCAGGGGCCGTTGGAGCCGAGCGACAGGTTCAGCACCTGCGCGCCCGTCTGCACCGCCCAATCTACGCCAGCCATCACATCGCTGGTCATGCCGCTGCCGTTGTCATCCAGCACTTTGGCGATCAGCAGGTGCGCTTGCGGTGCAACGCCGATAAACCGCCCGCCAGAAGCTTCGCCGCTGCCGGCAATGGTGCTGGCAACGTGTGTACCGTGGCCGTGGCCGTCTACAGCGCCGGGCTTGGTGCCGGTGAAGTCGTGTGTTTCCACAATACGGTCGCCGAAATCCGGATGCTCTGGATCAATGCCGGTGTCAATAATCGCCACCTTGATACCCGTGCCATCAAAGCCCAGGCCCCACAGGTGCGGCGCGTGGATGTGCGGCACAGAGACATCCAGCGTCACGTAAACCGGGCGATCTTCCCAGATGCGCACTACGGCGGGATTCTGCTCCAGCTTGAGCAGCGCTTCCGGCGTGGCCGTGACAGCCTGCGCGGGAATCAAGCCAAAGCGTCGCCCCAGGGAAACGCTCACTTCCGCCGCGGCCGGGGAGCTGTTAAAGGCTTCCATCGTTGCCACGCTGGCATATTGGACAATAACTTGAATCGGCTGGTGGGCGGCGGTGTCTGCGGCGCGCGCCAAAAAGGAATCGCTCATGCTGCCTCCACTGAACGGGACGGTATTGCTGGCGTTACCACAGTTGAGTGTGGTGATTGATGCTGGATGAAGACTGGGTGTAAACGGGACGATCTTCCTCGACACGGCACACAAAAGGCAGCGTAGCCGCCTGCAAAGCGACTGCACCGGTGCAAGTGACCGCGTAGGTGGAAACCAGCTTCAGACGATGGCGGATGATAATGCCCAGTTCGATCAATGCGATCTCGCTGGCCGCATTGACCTTGTCCACTTGCATCAGCAAGGAAAACTCCTCGGTGTGGCTTACTTGCAGTGTTTTTTTCAGTTGGGGGTTGATCTTTGGTGTAGTCACAGCCAGTTCACTCATTCAAAATACACACTGGCAGGGCGTACCTCATAAAACACATGAGGGCAGGTCAGGCTGCAAGGCCCTGTCAGCTTTATTGTAGCACGAATCGTCCGGCAACACAATCAGCCCGCGCAGCAGACGGGGCTTTGCCAAAGTTCGTGGCAAGATCCGGCCTATGCCGCAAGGGGTCGCTGCTGAAGGCCTCCCTCAGCAATTCAGATAGGGCTTACGCAGTGGATGTCATTTCGAAGAGTAAAACGACGAGAAATCCTTGTTTCTGTGCATTCACCAACGGATTCCTCGGCCCCGGCGGGCCTCGGAATGACACTCGTATCGCGAACTGCACAATTCCTGTCAGAATTTACGCTGCGATTCGGTAATCGCCCCGCTCAGAATGGCTGAATCCCCCGGCTTTTGAGAGACCGCGCGCGCTTGGCTGGTGCCCATCTAAATACCAAATGGCCCCAAGTACTTATCTGGCGTCCACTCTTCAGGGGGTGGGCTGAGATGACCGTTGCCGTTGACGTGCAGGCCGCGCAGTTCGGTGATCTCGGCCTCCAGTGCCATCATGCGATTGGCGAACGCGCGCAGCGCCTCCGCGGTGGCGTCGGGCAGCAGGTTGTGTTGCAGGTCGCGCTCAGGGTCCGCCACCTGTGGCAAGTCCTCGCGGTCGCGCACGCGTCCGGGCACGCCCACGACCACCGACTGGGCGGGCGTATCGCGTACCACCACCGAATTTGCACCGACGCGGGTGTGGTCGCCCACGGTGATCGGCCCCAGCACCTTGGCTCCTGCACCCACGACGACGGAATCGCCTAGCGTGGGGTGGCGCTTGCCCTTCTGCCAGCTCACGCCGCCCAGCGTGACGCCGTGATAGAGGGTGACATTTGCGCCGATCTCTGCGGTTTCGCCAATCACCACGCCCATGCCGTGGTCAATAAAAAATCCGGGGCCGATCTTTGCGCCCGGATGGATTTCGATGCCGGTCAGCCAGCGGGCAAAGCTAGAAATTAGGCGGCCTATCAGCTTCAAATCGTGCTGCCAGAACCCATGCGCCAGGCGGTACAGCCAGATGGCATGCAAGCCGGGGTAGTTGAGCAACACCTCAGGGACACTGCGCGCGGCGGGGTCGCGGTCGAAGATGACGCGAATATCGTTGTGCAACGTGGTAAACATAGACTTCTCCTGCCGCGGGCCTGTCGGCCGTGCGCACGGCCAGCAGGCCCGCACGGCATGTTTAGTTTAAGTCGGCATAGAGCGCGGTGCTGAGATAACGCTCACCGTTGGACGGAATAATCACGACAATGCGCTTGCCCGCGTTTTCCGCACGGGCTGCCACCTGCAACGCGGCCCAAACCGCCGCGCCCGACGAAATGCCCACCAGGATGCCTTCGGTGCGGCCGACACGACGGGCCGTTTCCATCGCGTCGTCGTTGGTGACGCGGATCACTTCGTCAATCACAGCGCGGTTGAGCACGGCAGGTACAAAACCAGCGCCAATGCCCTGGATTTTATGTGGGCCAGGCTGGCCGCCACTCAACACCGGCGAGTCCGCGGGTTCGATGGCGATCACCTGCAGGCCCGGCTTGCGCGCCTTGATTACTTCACCGACGCCGGTGATCGTGCCGCCGGTCCCCACGCCACCGATGAGAATGTCCACCTGGCCGTCGGTGTCGTTCCAGATTTCTTCCGCAGTGGTCTGGCGGTGGACCGCCGGGTTGGCCGGGTTTTCGAACTGCTGCGGGATGAAATAGCGCGGATCAGCCGCGGCCATCTCCGTGGCGCGGTTGATCGCGCCGCGCATCCCCTCTGCGCCGGGGGTCAGCACCAGTTCGGCGCCGTAGGCACGCAGCAACTTGCGCCGCTCCAGGCTCATGGTCTCCGGCATCACCAGCGTGCAGCGATAGCCCTTGGCTGCGGCGACAAACGCCAACCCAATGCCGGTGTTGCCGCTGGTAGGCTCCAGAATGATGGTATCAGGGTGGAGTTGACCGGCAGCTTCAGCCGCTTCGATCATCGCCAAGCCGATGCGATCCTTGACGCTGCTGGCGGGGTTGAAAAATTCCAGCTTCAGCAGGATTTCTGCCACCGTGCCGTTTTCCTGCGCCAGACGGTTCAGGCGCACCAACGGGGTGCGGCCCACTAATTCGGTGATGTTGTTGTAAATAGGCGACATGAGGTCTTTCCTTCCTGTGTCAGGATAAAATCAGGAGCGTGTCAGCGGCTCCAGTTGTGTCAGCAGGCGTTCTGTGGTCGCCACGCCATGATTGATGGCGACGGGCCGGCGGGTTGCGTCCAGTACAATCGTGGTGGGGACGGTCATAACGTGATAAAAATCGGCCAGCGCGCTGTGTTCCACCGCGTCGAGTTTGATGACCTGCAACGGATCAAGGGTCTGCTGCAAACGGGCCAGCGCGGGCGTCTGCTGTAAACGACACTGCGCGCAGGTGGCGGTCGTGAAATAGAGGATGGCCGGGCCGGCAGCCAGCGGCAGGCCAGCCAGTTGTGCGGGCACGGCGGCCAAGGCCAGCGTGCGCGTTTGTTGCTGCCAATAACGTGTCCATAGCAGGTAGCCGCCAAGCAGTACCGCGCTGAATGCAACGAGCCAAAGGGTTCGTTCCAACATCACAAGCCTCCTGTTACACGTTGCCGGGCGCTTGCCACCAGGGCAGATTCAGATGCACGCCGCGGCGGGCCAGTTGATAGTAGAGGAAACAACCCAGGCAGAAGCCTAAAAACAGGTTGACCGCGGCCAGAACTACAACGACAGCGGCTAGCAACCAGCCCGCCACCGGCACCCCGCCCAGCAACGCGAGGCTGCTGAGGGTGAGCACTAATGCACCGACGCCCTGAGCAAAGAGATGCGGACGCGGATCGTCTGGTTTGGGTGCGGCGCGTACCAGGCCGAGCGGCTTCAAGCCATGCTGATAGAGCAGCTTGAACAGCCCGGCTTGCGGGATCAGCGTGCCGACCCACATCACCGTGGCCACGAAGACAACGAGCCAACTCTGATTCAGCACGAAGGCGAGCGCCAGCAAGCCGATGATAGCAGCTTGATTCACACGCAACGCACTGTAATCTACCATGCTGTATGACCTGATCATTTCAGTCAAACTCCTTCAATCCATAAACCATAAAAAAAGCCCATCGCTGGAAAAAACCATGCGATGAGCTGTCAAGCTGGTGATCGTTGATCAAGGATGCGCGGGATACACTGGTCCAAACGCAGCCTTGAAACTATGCTTTTGTCTGCCGATTTCGTTTGCTGACAGCCTCACCGCACACGCGCGAGTACGCGAGAGCCGCTGGCGTCAGCCAGCGCTCCCGCTAACGACAGGAGCAAGGATAAGCAGTGTGAGCAAACGGTTGGTTCATAACTATGTGCGTTCCATAACGCGGCCTGAGTTTATCCAACTTCGCGGTGACTGTCAAGTAGCGTGGCATCCGTTTTGCGGATTTATGGCGCAATAAAGCGGTAATTGCCGTCAGCCAGACGCTGCAAGGGTACGATGTCTACGATGGCAGCGCGCTCCAGTGGGCCATATAGGTGGGGAAAGCGACCATCGGGCGTGGCATCCCACTGCACGGGCGCATCCAGCAGGGTTTCGTCCAGCACAAGCGCCACCAGATCGGGCGTGACGCGGTAAAATGCGTTGGCGACCCACGTCACTTGTTCGGCGGTGGCGGACAGGTGGATAAAGCCTTCGTGTGCGAGGCTGGCGGGAATGTACGGCTCGTCGCTGGGATGACCTTCAAACTCAGATCGTGAGATCAAGTGGTATAACATGGTGGCACTCCTAATTTATCAATCGCTAATCGGGGTGAGGAAGACTACGC